>NZ_JANAFB010000005.1 GCF_024199905.1 Rothia santali | reverse complement strand
CGCCGAGCTCGTGGAGGCCGCGGGCACGCCGACCCAGGTCACGGGATCCGCCCAGCGCTGGTTCGCGCCGGGGTTCATGGAGCGGCGCGGCGAGGTGGCCACCGACCTGCTGCACGCGCTGCAGTCGGCGGACCGGCACAGCTACGGCCTGGTCTGCCGCGCGCTGGCCGCCTTCGACCTGCGCGACCGGCTGGGCGAGATCGCCGTGCCGGTCCTGACCGTCGCCGGGGAGTACGACGAGGCGACCCCGCCCGAGACCCTCGCCGCCGTCGCCGCCGGGGTGCGGGACGCGGAGTCGATCGTCTACCTCGACACGGCCCACCTGCTGCCCGCCGAGGCGCCCGACCGGGTCGCGGCGGACCTGCACGAGTTCTTCGGCGAGCGCCCGGTCCGCGCGCTGGTCCCGGCCGCGGCCGCCGCGACCGCGAGCCCCACCTGACGGGCGCGGTACTTGCCCCAGTGGGTCAGCGGCGCCTCGCCGCTCGCGTCGCCCACCAGGTACAGCCACTCCGGCAGCGGCGAGTCACCGCCGGGGTGCGTCCAGCCCCGCAGGTCCCGGGCATCCAGCCCGACGGCGTCCAGGCCCAGATCGTCCAGGGCCGGCCGGCGGCCGGTCGCCACGAGCACCTCGTCCACGGTGAGCGACGAGTCGCCATCGGACCCGGTCAGCTCCAGAGTCACCGGGCCGCCGTGGGGGACGCCCACGCCGGCGTCGGGATCCGCTCCCTCCCGCTCGGCGCCGCGGGCCTGCGCGCCGAACAGGATCGTGACGCCCTGCTCGCGCAGGGACTCCGCCACGGCCTCCCCGGCGAAGGGCTCCGCCGAGCCCAGCAGCGCGTCGCCGCGCACGATCATCGTCACCCGGGAGCCCAGCGCGCTCAGCCAGCGGGCCGACTCGCAGGCCACCACGCCGCCCCCGACCAGGGCGAGGCGCTCCGGGACCTCGCGCACCCCGGTCGCGTCCCGGGAGCCCCACGCGGCGATCCCGCGGTACGGCTCCGGGACGGCCGGGCTCGAGCCGGTCGCCACGATCACGGCCTCGCGGGCCTCGAGCCGCCGCACCGAGCCGTCCGGGCCCTCGACCTCGACGACGCGGGGCCCGGCCAGCCGCCCCCGCCCGCGCACCGGGGTGATCCCGGCCGAGCGCACCCAGTGCTCCTGGCCGGCGTCGTCGTACCGGGAGACCCACTCGTCGCGGCGGGCCATGAGCTCCCGGGGCGAGACCCGGACCGGGCGCTCGATCCCGCCCAGGTGCTCGGCCTCGGCCACGACGTCGAGCGGGTGCAGCAGCGCCTTGGAGGGCATGCAGGCCCAGTAGGAGCACTCCCCGCCGTAGAGCTCGGCCTCGACCAGGGCGGCGGTGCGGTCGGTGCCGCGGATGGCGTAGTCGGCGGCGTTCTCGCCGACCGGGCCGCCGCCGATCACGACGACGTCGTAGGCCTCCGCGGCCCGCGCCTCGCCGTCGTGCGATCCGTTCCGGCTCGCCCCGGTGCCTCGCGACCGCGCGTCCCGCGGGTCGCCGCTCTGCTGCTCGCTCATGGTTCCTCCTGGAGATGGGCGAGGAGCCCCGCCCCGACTGCTGCCGGGGCGGGGCTCCTCAGGGGATGGCGGTCATGGCCGGGTCAGGCCTCGACCTCGGCGTCGTCGAACGTCGAGGTGTCGATGACGCAGCGGAAGTGCACCTCGCCCGCGACCACCCGCTCGTAGGCCTCGTCCACCTCGTGCACGCCGACCTTCTCGATCTTGGCGCCCAGGCCGTGCTCGGCGCAGAAGTCGAGCATCTCCTGGGTCTCGGCGATCCCGCCGATGTTGGAGCCGGCGAGCACCTTGCCGCCCAGGATGAGCGAGCCGAAGTGCAGCGGCTGGGCGGCCGGCGGCAGCCCGACCACGGTCATCACGCCGTGGGGCTTCAGCAGCCCGAGGTAGGAGTCGACCGGGATGTCCGCGCTGATGGTGTTGAGGATCAGGTCGAACTCGCCGCGGTGCTCCTCGAAGAAGCCGTCCTCGGCGGTGGCCAGCACGCGGCTCGCGCCGAGCTCCTTGGCCACTTCCTCCTTCTTGAGCGAGCGGGAGAGCACGGTGACCTCGGCGCCCTTGGCGGCCGCGATCTGCACGCCCATGTGGCCGAGCCCGCCCAGGCCCAGCACGGCGACCTTCTGGCCCTCGGAGACCTTCCAGGTGGCCAGCGGCGCGTAGGTGGTGATGCCGGCGCAGAGCAGGGGAGCGGCGACGTCGAAGTCGAGGGCCTCGGGGATGCGCAGGACGAAGCCCTGGTTCACCACGACCTTCTCCGAGTAGCCGCCCTGGGTGATGCTGCCGTCCACGTCCTCGACGTTGTACGTGCCGATGTTGCCGCGTAGGCAGTTCTGCTCCTGCCCGGCCCGGCACTGCTCGCACTCGCCGCAGGAGTTGACCATGCAGCCGACGCCGACCCGGTCCCCGACCTTGAAGTCGGTGACGTCGGAGCCCACGGCCTCCACGATGCCGGCGATCTCGTGGCCCACGGTCAGCGGGAAGTGCGCCTCGCCCCACTCGTTGCGGATGGTGTGGATGTCGCTGTGGCAGATGCCCGCGGCCTTGATGTCGATGACGACGTCGTCCGCGCGCGGGTCGCGCCGCTCGATCTGCGCGACCCGGAACGGCTGGTCCGGGCCCGTCTTCTGGAGCGCCTTGACGGTGATGGGCATGGGTTCCTCCTGATGCCTGACGAAACTGGGGTCTCGTATATACCTACGCTTATATGTGAGCCGGTGCCAGCGGGGTTCGCCGTCGGAAAAGCCGGGAATAAAGCGGGGCGGAAGGTCAAGGGAGGGAACAGGCTTGCGCAGGATGGGCGCGGAGGCCCCGACGGGGCGTCTCGGCGGGGGCGGAGGGGCCGGTGGAACGACGAAGGCCCCGGACCGCGTGAGCGATCCGGGGCCTTCCGGTGGGTCGGGATGACAGGATTTGAACCTGCGACCTCGTCGTCCCGAACGACGCGCGCTACCAAGCTGCGCCACATCCCGATGTTGACCTGTCCGCTGATCGCGCCAAGCAACTTCTCAAGGATAACGGACCCGGCGGGCCGCGGCAAACTGAGCGCACCGCGGGCTCAGCCCTGCGACTCCTCCCACGTCCGGTGCAGCTGCGCGAACCGCCCGCCGGCCGCGATCAGCTCGGCCGGGCTGCCGTCCTCCACGACCCGGCCCTCGTCGATCACCAGCACCCGGTCGGCGTCGAGCACGGTGGAGAGGCGGTGGGCGATGACGAGGGCGGTGCGCCCCCTCAGCAGCTCCTCCAGGCCGCGCTGGACCCGGCGCTCCGAGGGGAGGTCGAGGGACGCGGTGGCCTCGTCCAGGATCAGCACGGACGGGTCCGCCAGGAAGGCCCGGGCGAAGGAGATCAGCTGACGCTGGCCCGAGGAGACCCGGCCGCCGCGCTTCTGCAGGTCCGTCTCGTAGCCCTCGGGCAGGCTCCGGATGAACTCGTCGGCCCCCAGCCGGCGCGCGGCCTCCTCGACCTCGGCGCGGCTCGCCTCCGGGCGGCCGAGCGCGATGTTCTCCGCGACCGTCCCCGAGAACAGGAACGCCTCCTGGGTGATCATGGTGACCTCGCGGCGCAGGTCCGCGTCGGTCAGCTCGCGCAGGTCCACGCCGTCGAGGCGGATGGCGCCGGTCCCGACGTCGTAGAAGCGCGCCAGCAGCTTCGCGATGGTCGACTTCCCGGCGCCGGTCCGGCCCACCAGCGCGACCTTCTGGCCCGGCGGGATGTCCAGGCTGAGGGGGTGCAGGGCCGGGCGGTCGACGTCGGCGCCGTAGCCGAACGCGACGTCGTCGAACTCGATCCGGCCGCGGGCGCCCGGGACGCCGCCGGGGGAGCGGGGGCGCTCGGGGTCGGCGACGTCGGGCTCCTCCTCCAGCAGGCCGGAGACCTTCTCCAGCGCGGCGGCGGCCGACTGCAGCGTGTTGTAGAAGTTGGACAGCTCCATGACCGGGCCGAAGATCCGCTGGGTGTACAGCACCAGCGAGAGGAGGGTCCCGACGGCGAGCGTCCCGCTCAGGACGTTGAACCCGCCGAAGAGCAGCACGGCGGCCACCGTGAGGTTGGACAGCAGCATGACCCCCGGCATGTAGATGCCGAAGATCCGCACGACCTTGAGGTTCTCGACCCGGTACTCGTCCGCGCTGCCCAGGTAGGAGCGGCGGGCCCGGGGCTGGTTCCTGAACGCCGAGACCGCGCGCATGCCGGTCACCGTCTCCATGAACCGCCCGACCAGCCGCGCGGAGGAGACCCGCTGGGCCCGGTACTGCACCTCCGAGGCGCTGCGGAACCAGAGCGTCATCGCGACCATGGGGACCATCGCCACCAGCAGGATCAGGCCCGTGCGCCAGTCCAGGGCGACCACCAGCACGCTCATCGCGACCATCGAGACCAGGGCCGAGGCGATCTGGGAGAGGCCGGAGTCGAGGAACTGCCGCATGGCCTCGAGGTCGGAGGTCAGGCGGGAGATGACGCGGCCCGAGGTGTAGGTCTCGTGGAACTGCAGGCTCAGGCGCTGGACGTGGGCGTAGGTGCGGCGGCGCAGGCGCAGCAGGACCGCCTGGGAGATCTTGGCGGTGATCGTCTCGTTGAGGTAGACGCACAGGGCCGAGACGGCCGAGGAGACCACGAAGAAGCCGGCGATCCACAGCAGCGGGGCGGGGTCGCCGGCGGCCATGGCCGGGAAGCCGCGGTCGATGCCCCAGCCGGTCAGGGCGGGGCCGAGCGCGCCGAGCACCTGGGCCAGGACCACGAGCAGCAGGGTGCCGAGCGAGGGCCAGATCACCGGGCGCAGCATCGAGCGCAGCAGGCGGAAGGTGCGCTTGCGGACGGCGCGCCGGGCGGCCGGGTCGAGGCGGATCGCGTCCTCGTTGCTGACGCCGCGGCCCGGCATCATGTGGCTAGTCATC
This sequence comes from Rothia santali, assembly GCF_024199905.1. Classification (GTDB taxonomy): domain Bacteria; phylum Actinomycetota; class Actinomycetes; order Actinomycetales; family Micrococcaceae; genus Rothia; species Rothia santali. Next base: position 102,595 of record NZ_JANAFB010000005.1, on the reverse strand, counting down.
GGTGCCTCCTCGGCGCGCGTTCTCGCGGCGCGACCTGCGCGGCGAGCGCGGTCCGGGGCGGGAGGGCTCGGAGGCGGGCGCCTCGCTGGCGGGGCCCGCGGCGTCGTGAGGTCCGGCGTCGCGCACCGGGGACCCGGCCCCGGCCTCACCTGACGGGGACTCGCCTCCGGCGTCGCGCACCGGGGTTTCGGCCCCGGGGGCCGCCGGCGGAGCACCCTCCGCGGATCCCGGGGACGCGGGGGAGATCTCCTCCGCCGCGGCCCCCGTGGCCATGAGGTGCCGGTACTCCGGCAGGCGCATGAGCTCGGCGTGGGTCCCCGCCGCCACGACCCGGCCCTCCTGCAGCAGCGCGACCCGGTCCGCCAGCGCCACCGTGGAGGCCCGGTGCGCGGTGATGATCGTGGTGGTGTCCCGCAGCGTGCGGCGCAGGTTCCCCACCACCGCCGCCTCGGTCTGGGTGTCGAGCGCGGAGAGCGGGTCGTCGAGCAGGAGCAGCCGGGGGTGGGGCGCGATCGCGCGGGCCAGGGCGATCCGCTGCCGCTGCCCGCCCGAGAGGCTCAGGCCCTCCTCGCCGATGCGGGTCTCGACGCCGTCGGGGAGCGCCAGCGCGAACTCCGCGGCCGCGGTCTCCAGCGCCTTGGCGAGGGCGCGCTCGCGGCGGATCGGCGCGTAGGGGTCCCGCGCGTCGTCGTGGGCGGGGTCGGGGAGGCCCATGAGCACGTTCTCGCGCACTGAGGCGGAGAAGAGGGTGGGCTCCTCGAAGGCCACGGAGATCTCGGCGCGCAGTTCGTCGAGGCTCATCGCGGCCGCGTCCCGCCCGTCGACCAGGACGGTGCCCGAGGTGGCCTCGCGCAGCCGGGGGACGAGCGAGAGCAGTATCGACTTGCCGGACCCGGTGCCGCCCACCAGGGCGAGGGTCCGACCCGGCTCGACCGTCAGGTCGACGTCCCGCAGGATGCTCGTGCCGGGGGCGGACCCGGCGCCCGCGGGCAGGTCCTCGCCGGTCTGCTCCCCGCGGTCGATCGCGGCGTAGGAGCCCTCGGCGGGCACGGCGAACCCGACGCCGCGCAGCTCCAGCCGCGCCGCGCCGGCGGTCTCGGTGCCACCGGTCCCGGCGCGCTCGCCCCGCGCCGCGTCGGTCAGCGGCACCTCCTCCGCGCCCTCGGCCTGCAGCACCTGGTAGTGCCGGTCCCGCGCGACGCGCGCGCCCAGGTACATCGTGAGGATGCCCGAGGCGTCGCGCACGCGCGTGGTCACGATGACGGCGGTCGCGAAGAAGGCCACAACGGCGCCCGTGCTGATCGTCCCCCGGGCGACCAGGTAGCCTGCCAGCCCGAGGCACACGGCCATGGCGATCTCCGGCAGCAGCCAGGTCCGCGCCGAGAGGGCCGCGAGCGTGCGTGCCCGGTCGACCTCGGACCGCCGCAGCCCCTCGGCCCGCTCGCCGAACCGCTCCAGCGAGTGCCGGCCGCGTCCCAGGGCCTTGAGCACCCGGATCCCGCGCACGCCCTCCTCGACGCCGGTTGCGAGGTCGCCGGCCTGCTGCTGCGTCCGGCGGGTGAGCGTCCGGGCGCGCGGCACGGTGCGCGCCACGACCCACACCACGGGCAGCACCGCGAGCAGGTAGATCAGGGACAGCAGCCAGGAGCTGGTGAACATCAGCACGACGCCGAGCGCGATCGTCGCCACGGTCGTGACCGTCTGCGCCAGGCCGAAGGAGATCCACCGGCGGGTCAGCGAGAGGTCGGACATCGAGCGCTGAAGCAGCTGGCCGGAGGGCCACTGGTCGTGGAACGAGCTGGGCAGGCGCAGCAGCTTGTCGAACAGCGCCATGCGCATCTGCAGCTCCATGTGCGTCGACGGCACGAGGATCAGGAAGCGGCGCAGCCACTGGAAGAAGACCTGCAGCAGCCCCAGGCCCGCGATGACGCCCGCGCTCAGCCAGACCGCGCCCGCCCCGGCGTCGGGCCCCAGGACGTCGTCGACGAGGTGGCGCAGCGCCTGCGGGATCGCGAGGGCCATGACGGCCCCGGCGAGGGCGCACGCCATCCCCCCGAGGAGCTTGGCGCGGATCGGCGCCATGTACTCCGACATCAGACGGTCGGCAGGGGTCGTCCTGCCCGGACGGGATGAACGCACCCGTCCAGGCTACTCCGTCAGCGGGAGGGGTGGGACCGCGAGGGCGCGGATTCGTCTGAGGGCCGAGCGGTCAGCGTCACCAGCACCGCCTCGGGCGGGCAGAACAGCCGCACGGGGGCAAAGCGGGAGGTCCCCAGGCCGGCCGAGATCTGGACCGGGACGCCCTCGTCGTGGGAGACGCCCTTGGCGCGGGAGGGCGGGAGATCGCAGTTGGAGACCAGCGCCCGCCCGCCGGGCAGGCAGATCTGGCCGCCGTGCGTGTGACCGGCGAAGACGACCTCGGCGCCGTCCTCGGCGAAGCGCCGCAGCGTGCGCAGGTACGGCGCGTGGGCGACGCCGACCCGGACCGACGGGGGCGCGCCCGCCCGGTCCGCCGACGTGCGGGCGTCCCGGCCCGCGGGCGTCCCGGACGGCTGGTCCGCGGCCGACCCCGCCGCCCGGTCCGCGGCCGGGGCGAAGCCGGGGTGGCGGTCGTAGCCGAGATGGGGATCGTCGACCCCGGAGAGGTCGAGCCGCACCCCCCGGACCGTGAGCTCCCCCGTCGTGTTGACCAGCCCCCGCCAGCCGCGGGAGTCGAAGGCCGCGTGCATCTCCCGGAAGGGCAGGACCGCCGCGGGATCCTCCCGACGCCGTTCCCCGCCCGTGTGCAGCCACAGGTACCGCGCGGGGTTCTTCGGCTTCGGCGCGAAGTAGCAGTTCGACCCGGGCACGTAGGCGCCCGGGAGGTCCAGCAGCGGGTCCAGGGCCTCGAGGAGCCAGGGGAGGGACTCGAGGTGGCTGAAGTTGTCCCCGGTGTTGATCACCGCGTCCGGCTCCAGCGCCGCGAGCCCGCGCACGAAGTCGACCTTGCGCCGCTGGCCCGGGATCATGTGGAGGTCCGACAGGTGCAGGACGCGCACGTCGGGGGAGCCCGGGGGCAGCACGGGCAGGGTCTCCCGCCGGACGTGGAAGCGGTTGAGCTCCACGAGGTGCCCGTAGGCCAGCGCGGCGGCCGACGCCGCGGCCCCCGCCCCGAGGACGGCCAGCCCGCCGCCGATCAGCGCGCGGGCGCTCGGCCGCCCCCCGGAGGGGGCGGCCGGTCGAGGATCACCGGCCATGGGCGGCTAGGCCTTGTCCGACTCGATGTCGTCCCCGCGGACCTTCTCCGAGGGGTCGGTGAACTTGTCGGTGTTGTGGTCGCCCTTGACGGTGTTCATGTAGCGCTGCCACTGCGTGCCGGCGAAGGACGAGCCGTCGACGTAGTCGCGGGACTGCCCGCCGATGTTCAGGTTGTTCAGCGAACGGCCCTGCTCGTCGGCGTTGCCGACCCACGACGCGGTGGAGATGCCGCGGGTGTAGCCCACCATCCAGGTCTGCGTCGAGTTGTCGGTGGTGCCGGTCTTGGCCGCCGAGGCGTCGTCGAGGTCGATGTCGCGCTCATAGCCGGAGCCGCGCTTCAGGACCTCCTTGAGGACGAAGTTGACGCCGCGGGCGACGTCCTCGTCCAGGGCCCGGTTGCACTGGCTCGCGGGCATCTCGATCGCCTGGCCACGCCGGTCGGTCACGCTCTCGATCGCGCGCGGCTGGCAGTACATGCCGTCCGAGGCGAAGGTCGCGAAGGCGTTGGCCATGGAGATCGGGGTGACCTGCGAGGTGCCGATCAGGGAGGCGAGCGACTGCTCGGTCGCGATCCGCTGGCGCTGGCCGACGTTGTCCTGGGACGGCTCGGTCACGCCGAGGGCCTCGGCGGTGTCGCCGATGCCGCACAGGTCCACGTACTCGGCCGTGGCGTACAGCGCCGAGTTGATCGAGTTGTAGATGCCCTCGTTGACGGTCATCTGCCGCTGGTAGCCCGGGGTCGCGTTCTGGAAGGACCAGGCGCCGTTGGCACCCGGGTTGACGACCTTGCCGCCGTCCACGCAGGAGGCGTTCCATTCGGTGCCCGCGGGGTAGCTCAGCCGCCGCGCGTCCACCCGGGCGTTGACGCCGTTGCCCTCCTTGATCCACTCGGCGAGGGTGAAGGGCTTGAAGGTCGAGCCGGGAGCGAAGCCCGCGGTGCCGCCGAGCGCGCTCTCCACGTTGTAGTTGTACAGCGTGTTGCTGGTGCCCTCCTCGCCCGCGTAGTTGGAGTTCTGGGCCATCGAGAGGATGTTGCCGGTGCCCGGCTCGACCGAGACGAGCGAGGTGTTCACCCGATCGGTGTTGGACTCGAGGGGCTGGGTCCGCTCGACCTGCTCCTGCGCGGCCCGCTGGGCCTTCATGTCCAGGGTCGTCTGGATCGTCAGGCCGCCGCGGGTGAGCTGGACCTGACGGTCCTCCGGGGTGTCGCCGAAGGAGTCGTCCTGCAGCACCAGGTTCTGGATGTAGTCGCAGAAGTAGGGGGCCTCCTCGGCCGCGGAGCAGCCGGAGCGGATGTCGTGGACGTCCAGGTCCAGGCCGGAGGCGACGGCGGCGTCGTACTCAGCCTGGGTGATGCGGTCGTTCTGCAGCATCGTGTAGAGCACGGTGTTGCGGCGCTCGGTGGCCGCCTCGGGGTTGGCGACCGGGTCGTAGTAGGCGGGGGACTGGACCATGCCGGCGAGCAGGGCCGACTGCTGGATGTTCAGCTGCGAGGCGTCCACGCCCCAGTAGTGCTGGGCGGCGGCCTGCACGCCGTAGTTGCTGCCGCCGTAGTTCACGATGTTCAGGTAGCCGTTGAGGATCTCGTCCTTCGACTTGTTCTGCTCCATCGAGATGGCGAGCTTCATCTCCTTGACCTTGTCCATCAGGCCCTTGTTGGCGCCCATGGTCTCGTACGGGTCGCCGCCGCTCTGGGTCGCGGAGTCGATCAGCAGGTTGTTGACGTACTGCTGCGTGATCGTCGAGGCGCCCTGACGGCTGTTGGGGTTGACGATGTTGTTGAGGATGGCGCGGCCGATGCCCATGGCGTCGACGCCGCCGTGCTCGTAGAAGTCGTCGTCCTCGATGGACAGCTGCGCGTCGATCATGTTCTGGGAGATCTGGTCCAGCGGGACCTCGTCCCGGTTCTCCGAGTAGAACGTGGCGATCTGCTCGCCGTCGCTGGCCAGGACCACCGACGGCTGGGAGAGGGGGCCCTCCGAGAGGTCGTCGGGCAGGCCCTTGAACCAGTTGATCGAGGCGTTGGCGGTCAGCCCCACGGCCGCGGTCGGCGGGATCAGCAGACCCGCGGTCACGAACCCCGCCACGATGCTCAGGGCGATGAACTGGGTGAGGTCGCTCAGAGTGCGCCGTCCGCGCTTCCGAGGGGGTGTGGTCGATGAAGCCATGCGCACCAGGATACAAGCCAATCCTGAGAGCGCCCTGCCGACGGGCCCGTACACCGGCCCGTATGACGCGGGCGCCCGGTCCCCGTCTCAGGGAGGCCGGCGGGGAATAGCGCGCGCCCGGGCCCGCGGATAGGCTGGGGCACATGGAGAAATGGGAATACGCAACCGTGCCGCTGATGATCCACGCGACCAAGCAGATCCTCGACAACTGGGGTCACGACGGCTGGGAGCTGGTGACCGTCCTGCCCGGCTCGGCCCCGGCGGGGGAGGCGCCCTCGGGCAACATGGTCGCGCCGACGCAGGCCAACCCGATCGCCTACTTCAAGCGCCGGAAGGATGCCTGAGGTGGCCGCGTCGCAGGTCGAGGCGCGCCTCGCGGAGGCCGGGCTGACGGTCCCCGACGTCGCGACCCCCGTGGCCGCGTACGTCCCCGCGGTCACCTCGGGGAACTACGTGTACACCTCGGGCCAGATCCCCGTTCGGGACGGGAAGGTCGAGGTCACCGGCAAGGTGTCGGCGACCGGCGAGCCCGGGGCCGTGAGCCTCGAGGAGGCGCAGCGCCAGGCGTGCACCTGCGCGCTGAACACCCTCGCGGCGGTCAAGTCCGCCATCGGCGACCTGGACCGGGTCCGACGAGTGGTCAAGGTCACCGGGTTCGTCAGCTCGGACCCGGGCTTCACCGACCAGGCGCTCGTGCTCAACGGCGCCTCGGAGCTGTACCGGCAGGCGTTCGGGGAGGCGGGGGTGCACTCCCGCTCGGCGGTCGGCGTCGCCGTCCTGCCGCTGGACGTGCCCGTGGAAGTGGAACTGATCGTTGAATACGCATGACCTCGCCGTAGGGCCCCCCGCGGGCCCCGCGAGCGGCGACGCGGGGCGCCCGGCCTGCTCGGGAGCCCCGCGCCGGTTCGCGCTGCCGCCCCACGAGGCGGCGGCCGCGCGGGCCTGGCTCGAGGAGGGGGAGCTGGTCCCCAGCTGCCCCCTCCGCACCGCGGCCTCGGTCGTCTTCACCCGGGAGGGCGAGGACGGCCTCGAGACGTTCCTGACCTACCGGCCGACCCCGTCCTCGCCGCTGGGGAAGGTCGGGTTCCCAGGCGGCGTCGTCGAGCCCCGGGACGGCGACCCGATCGGATGGTACGGGCCCACGCCCGAGCAGTGGGCGCGGAAGTTCGGCGGGGAGGACCTGAACCGTGCCCGCGGCGCGGTGGTCGCCGCGATCCGCGAGAGCTTCGAGGAGATCGGCATCCTGCTGGCCGGACCCGACCAGCTGGCCACCGTGGAGCACAGCGAGGCCAGCGAGACCATGGCCAGCCGCGAGGCGGTGGCCGGCCAGGAGCTCAGCTTCGCCGACCACCTGCGCCGGGGCGGGCTCAAGCTGCGCACGGACCTGCTGAAGCCGCTGGGCCGCTGGCAGTCCCCCGACTTCAGCCACCGGCGCTTCGACACCCACTACTTCGCGGCGGCCGTGCCCGTGGGGCAGCGGCCGCGGCTGCTCGACTCCAAGGGGATCTGGGGGCGCTGGGTCGGGGTGCGCGCGCTGCTGCGCGAGGCCGACTCGACGGCGCTCGGCGAGGAGATCGGCACGCCGGAGACGCGCGGGGAGCGGGCCGTGGACCTCATGACCCCCGGGGTCATGTGCATCCTCGAGTCCCTGAGCCGCTGCGAGACCACCGTGGCGTTCCTGACCCGCAAGCGCCCCGTGGGTGTGAAGAAGGCGGAGCTGGTGCGCGCCGAGGGCGGGCTGTTCCTCGAGTTCACGCCGCCCCGCGACTCCTGCGGGGCGCGAGAGAAGGGCGCCTGAACGCGCGGAAGGGGCCGGGGAGTCATCCCCGGCCCCTTCCGCGTACTGATCGCGGCGGACGGATCAGCGGCTGCGCTGGCGCAGGCGCTGCAGGTCCATGATCACGACGGCGCGGGCCTCCAGGCGGATCCACCCGCGCTGGACGAACTCGGCCAGGGCCTTGTTCACGGTCTCGCGGGAGGCGCCGACGAGCTGGGCCAGCTCCTCCTGGGTGAGCTCGTGGGCGACCAGGATGCCGTCGGTCGCCGGGCGCCCGAAGCGGTCCGCGAGGTCCAGCAGGGCCTTGGCCACGCGGCCCGGCACATCGGAGAAGACCAGGTCCGCGAGGTTCTCGTTGGACCGGCGCAGGCGCCGGGCCAGGGCCTGGAGCACCTGGGCGGAGATCGAGGGGCTGCGCTCCATGGCCTTCTTCAGGCTGGAGTGCTTGACCCCGGCGAGGCGGGCCTCGGAGACGGCGGTGGCCGACGTCGAGCGGGGGCCCGGGTCGAACAGGGCCATCTCGCCGAAGATCTCGCCCGGGCCCATGATGGCCACGAGGTTCTCGCGCCCGTCGGAGGCGGTGCGACCGAGCTTGATCTTGCCCGAGACGACGAAGTAGAGCTGGTCCCCGGGGTCGCCCTCGTAGAACAGCGACGCGCCACGGGACAGGTCGACCTCGGTGAGCTCCTCGGTCAGGGCCGCGAAGGCCTCGTCGTCCAGGGAAGCGAAGAGGGGTGCTCGGCGCAGAACCTCAATATCCATAATTCTCCTCATGCAGGCGTGGGTTGAGTTGTCGAATCGACGGGATTCGCGCACAGCGATTGGTTCGTTCGCCCTCGAATCGGGTCCGGCAACCTTCATTTCGATACCACTGTATAAGTTAAAGGTTGGATATGCCACATGCGCGCCGGAATCGGCCGCATCCGCGCCGTTCGTCGCTCAGCGCGGCACAAGCTGGCTGTCAGGAAACCCGCCTAGACTGGGGCACTCACCGACGACGACCGCCCGCTCCCGGGGCGCACAGCCGCCCCTGAGCCGGGCCACGCGCCCCCACCGGGCGCCCACCAGATAGGCCGCGATGCTCCAGAACCTCACCGTGCTCGACTGGATCCTGCTCGTCGTCCTCGCGCTCTACCTCATCGGGGGGTACGTGCGGGGCTTCTTCATGACCCTGGGGTCGGTGCTGGGCTTCGCGGCGGGCGCCGTCGCGGCCTTCTACCTCGCGCCCCTGCTGGTCGAGGCGGCCAGCGGCTGGTGGCGCATCCTCGTGGCCGTGCTCAGCATCGTGGTCCTGATCGCCGTAGGGCAGGTGCTCGGGGCGATGATCGCCCGGCCGTTCCGCAGAATCTCGGACCGGACGGGGCTCGGCCTGATCGAGCGGATCGCCGGCGCATTGTTGAACGTGCTTACCTGCGCATTGGTGATCATTATCCTGAGTTTCTCGGCGGGACAACTCGGAGTTGCATCGATCACCATGGCAATTAATAATTCCCAAGTGATTTCCACGCTCGAATCCTGGACGCCCGCGAGGGTGCAGCAGGCCATCGCGCAGGCCCGGGCCGCGGTGCTCGCGCAGTCGGGCATCCCCGAGGTGGCCGACCGGTTGTTCCCCGAGCAGCAGGCCCCCTCCGAGTCCGTCCAGAACGACGCGCTCACCGCCGCCTCGGACTCCGTCCTGCGCATCAACGGCACGGCCGAGGCCTGCCGCCAGAACCAGTCCGGCTCGGGCTTCGCGGCGGCGGACGGCCTCGTCGTGACCAACGCCCACGTCGTCGCCGGGGTGGACGAGCCGCTCGTCGAGACCCCCGGCGGGCGGGCCTACCGGGGCGAGGTCGTGTACTTCGACCCGGACACCGACCTGGCCGTGATCTCCGCCCCGGACCTGCCCGTCGCGCCGCTGGAGACCGGGGGCTACGCCGCGGACGGCGAGCTCACGACCTTCATGGGGTACCCGCTCGGCGGCCCCTTCAAGTCCTCCTCCGCCACGGTGCAGGGGCTGGGGTACACCTCGACCGTCTCGCGGGAGGGCCAGGCCAGCATCCCCCGCGAGGTGTACCAGCTCGCGGCCGACGTGCAGCAGGGCAACTCCGGTGGCCCGCTGCTGGACCAGGACGGGCGGGTGATCGGCGTGATCTTCGCCAAGGCCTCGGGCGGGCAGACGGGCTACGCGCTGTCCCTCACCGAGCTGGACCCGGTCCTGCAGCAGCTCGGCTCGCTCACCGTGCCGGTCAACACCGGGGCCTGCACGAGGGGCTGACCGGCCGGCGGCGCCCGCGGGATCCGGCCGGGCCCACCGGATCCGGACGGAGGGCGGAGCGCCCGGTCCGGAGGGCGGGCGCCCCGTCCGGACGCCGCGGTTCAGCGCGACGGTTCAGCGCCTCGCGAGGTAGTCCAGCGCCATGAGGTACCCCTGCGGCCCGGCCCCGGCGATCACGACCTCCGCCTGCGGCGAGACGAACGAGCGGTGCCGGAACTCCTCGCGGCGGTGCACGTTGGAGAGGTGGACCTCGACGACGGGCAGCTCCGCGGCCTCGAGCGCGTCGTGCAGGGCCACCGAGGTGTGCGTGTAGGCGGCCGGGTTGATGACGATCCCCGCCGCCTCCTCGCGGGCCCGCTGGATCTCGTCGACCAGGGCGCCCTCGTGGTTCGACTGCATGAACTCGATGCCCAGGCCCAGGCGCTCGGCGTGCTCGCGGACCGAGCGCTCGACGTCGGCCAGGGTGGTGCGCCCGTACACCTCGGGCCTGCGGGTGCCGAGCAGGTTCAGGTTGGGGCCGTTGAGGACGAAGATCGGTTTGCTCATCCCCCCATTGTGCCGCGCGGCACCCCGCATCGGTGCCGCGCGGCGCGTCCTCAGCGCTGCAGCGACCGGGTGATCTGCTCCATGACCGTCTGGTCGGCCAGGGTCGAGACGTCGCCCACCGGGCGCTCCTCGGCCACGTCCTTGAGCAGGCGCCGCATGATCTTCCCCGAGCGGGTCTTGGGCAGCTCGGGCACGATCAGCACCTTCTTGGGCTTGGCGATCGGCGAGATCTCCTCGCCCACGTGGGCCCGGATCTCCTGGCTCAGCTCCTCCGCGTCCCGGCCCTCCTCGGCGGCCGCGTCGGAGAGGATCACGAAGGCGAAGACGGCCTGGCCCGTGGTCTCGTCCGCGGCGCCGACCACGGCGGCCTCCGCGACGGCCGGGTGGGAGACCAGCGCGGACTCGATCTCCGGCGTCGAGAGCCGGTGCCCGGAGACGTTCATGACGTCGTCCACGCGGCCGAGCACCCAGATGTCGCCGTCGGCGTCGCGCTTGGCGCCGTCGCCGGCGAAGTAGACGCCGCCGTCGAACCGGGACCAGTAGGTGTCCACGAACCGCTGGTCGTCGCCCCAGATGGTGCGCAGCATCGAGGGCCAGGGCTTCGTCAGGACCAGCAGGCCCTGCTGGTCCGCGTCGAGCTCCCCGCCCATCTCGTCCACGACGCCGGCCGAGATGCCGGGCAGCGGCCGCTGCGCCGACCCCGGCTTGGCCTCGGTCACGCCGGGCAGCGGGGAGATCATGATCGCGCCGGTCTCGGTCTGCCACCAGGTATCCACGATCGGGCAGCGGCCGTGGCCGATGACCCGGTGGTACCAGGTCCACGCCTCGGGGTTGATGGCCTCGCCCACGGTGCCGAGCAGGCGCAGCGAGCCCAGGTCGTACCCGTTCGGGATCTCCTCGCCCCACTTCATCATCGTGCGGATCGCGGTGGGGGAGGTGTAGAGGATGCTGACGCCGTAGCGGTCCACGATCTCCCAGAACCGGCCGCGGTGCGGGGAGTCCGGGGTGCCCTCGTAGATCACCTGGGTCGCGCCGTTGAGCAGCGGGCCGTAGACGATGTAGGTGTGCCCGGTGACCCAGCCGACGTCGGCGGTGCACCAGTAGACGTCCGTCTCCGGCTTGAGGTCGAAGACGTTGCGGTGCGTGAAGGCCGCCTGGGTGAGGTACCCGCCCGTGGTGTGCAGGATGCCCTTGGGCTTGCCGGTGGTGCCGGAGGTGTAGAGGATGAACAGCGGGTCCTCGGCGCCGTGGGGGACGGGCTCGTGCTGGCTCGAGGCCTGCCCGACCGTCTCGTGCCACCAGAGGTCCCGGCCGTTGGTCCAGTCCACGTCCTCGCCGTTGCGCCGGACCACCAGGACGTGCTCGACGCTCGACTCCCCGTCGCCCAGCGCGCGGTCCACGGCGGGCTTGAGGGTGGTCGGCTGGCCGCGCCGGTAGGAGCCGTCGGCCGTCACCACGAGCTTGGCCCGGCCGTCGTCGATCCGGGAGCGCAGGGCCTCGGCGGAGAAGCCTCCGAAGACCACGGAGTGGATCGCCCCGATGCGGGCGCACGCCAGCATGGTGACGACGGCCTCGGGGATCATGGGCAGGTACACCGCGACCCGGTCGCCCTTCTGCACGCCGAGGTGCTCGAAGGTGTTGGCGGCGCGGCACACCGCGGCCTGCAGGTCGGCGTAGGTGTACTCGGCGCGGTCGCCGGGCTCGCCCTCGAAGTGCAGCGCTACCCGGTCGCCGTGGCCGGCCTCGACGTGGCGGTCCACGGCGTTGTAGGCCGCGTTGAGGGTGCCGTCCTGGAACCACTTCGCGAAGGGCGGGTTGGACCAGTCGAGGGTCTCGGTGAACTCGGTGTCCCAGTCCAGCAGCGCGCGGGACTGCTCGGCCCAGAACTCGGGGCCCTTCTCGGCCGCCTCGTCGTAGAGCGCGGCCGTGGCGTTGGCCTGGGCGGCGAACTCCTCGCTGGGCGGGAACGTCCGGTGGGTGTCGCTCATGATTCCCTTTCCTCTCGATGCCGGGGCCCGCCGGCGGGCCGGGGGCCCGGGGTCGGGTGTGCCCCATGTCTCACCCGCACCACTCTAACCGAGGGGCGTGACGCGGCTCACCGGGGCGCACCGTGTTTCACGGCCCGTGAAAACGGGCCCGCGCGGGGGCGCCCGGCCGGTGCCCGGCGCCGTCCCACGGGTACGCTGGGTGACCATGAGCGCATCGCAGCCGGAGAGCACCACGGGCGTGAGCCTGGAGATCCGCCACGTCCCCGAGGGGAAGGCGCGCGCGGGGGCCGCGCGGCGTCGTCGGACCGGGGCCGCCGAGACGCGGCTCGGGCTGATCCGCCGGGCCCGCCGGATCGACCGCATCCTGGGGGAGACCTACCCGTACGCCGTCGCCGAGCTCGACTTCCAGAGCCCCTACCAGCTGCTGGTCGCGACCGTGCTCTCGGCGCAGACCACCGACGTGAAGGTCAACTCGGTGACCCCCACGCTCTTCGCCGCCTACGCCGACGCCGAGGCGCTCGCGGCCGCGCGGCACGAGGCCGTCGAGGAGATCGTCCGCCCGCTCGGCTTCTACCGGGCCAAGACCCGCTCGATCATCGCGCTCGCCAACCAGCTGGTCGACGAGCACGACGGCGAGGTGCCCGGCGACCTGGACGCGCTGACGGGCCTGGCCGGCGTCGGGCGCAAGACCGCCTTCGTGGTGCTGGGCAACGCGTTCGGCCGGCCCGGGATCACCGTGGACACGCACTTCGGCCGGCTCGCGCGCCGCTTCGGGTTCACCGAGCAGACGGATCCCGTGAAGGTCGAGGCCGACGTCGCGGCCCTCTTCGAGCCCCGGGACTGGACCGACCTGTCCCACCACCTGATCTACCACGGGCGGCGTATCTGCCACGCGCGCGTCCCGGCCTGCGGGGTGTGCCCCGTGGCGGACCTGTGCCCCTCCTACGGCGCGGGGGAGACGGACGAGGCCGCGGCGGCCCGGCTGCAGCGGAACGAGTTCGCCCCCGGGCGCGAGGACCTGCACCGGCGCTTCCTCGAGGGCGCGACGCGGCGGCAGCTCCGGGCGGAGGGGTACGGCCTTGGCGCCTGATCCGCGCCCCGGCGCGGCCCCCGGCGCCGTCTTCCGGGCCCGGGACGCGCTCGCCCGGCTCGCGCGGCGCGGGGACGGCGTCGTCATGGAGGACCGGGAGCCGTGGCGCATCGGCGGGATGGACCCGGCGACGGTGCGCGAGGCGGCGGTGCTGATCCTCTTCGGCGCGCTCGACGACGACGCCGCCCGCACCCGCTCCCCGGCCCTCGCGGGCACGGCCGAGCGGATCGGCGCGGAGCTGGACGTGCTGATCGTGGTGCGCGCCGGCTCGCTGCGCCACCACGCGGGCCAGCCCGCCTTCCCGGGCGGCAAGCTGGACCCGGGGGACGACGCCGCCCCCGACCCCCACGTGGAGGCGGCCCTCCGCGAGGCGGTCGAGGAGACCGGGCTGGACCGGGACGGCGTCGAGGTCCTCGGGACGCTGGCGCCGGTGCCGCTGCCGGTCAGCAACTTCAGGGTCACCCCGGTCATCGGCTGGTGGGCCAGCCCGAGCCCGGTCGAGGCCGTCGACCACGCGGAGTCCTCGCTGGTCTTCCGGGTGCCGGTGCTGGACCTGGTGGACCCTGAGCGGCGGCACTACGCGACGGTCTCGCGCGGCGGGCGCACCTACCGGTCCCCGGCCTTCACGGTGGCCTCCGAGCGCGGCGACGTCACGATCTGGGGGTTCACCGGGGTGCTGCTGGACCGCATCCTGACCGAGACCGGCTGGGCGGTCCCGTGGGACACCTCCCGGCGGATCCCGGCGCCGCTCTAGAGGCCGGTCTGGGCGCCGACCTCGACGCCGACCTCGACGCCGGTCCGGCCCTCGCCCCGACGTCGTCCTCGACGCCGCCCCGCTCCGGGCCCTCGGCGCCGCCGGTCACTTCGCCTCGGCGTAGGAGCCGACCGCGGCCACCGTGAGCGGGAAGTCGACGGGCGCGTCGCCGAACAGCAGCCGCCCGGCGGCCTCCGCGGCGTCGGCGACGATCCCGTGCACCGCCTCCGCCTCCTCCTCGGGGCCGTAGAGCACCACCTCGTCGTGGACGAAGAAGACCATGCGCGTCCGCATCCCGGCGCCGTCCGCGCCGCCCGAGCGCAGGCGGCGCCGGATCTCGCCCATCCAGCACAGGGCCCACTCGGCGGCGGTGCCCTGCACCACGAAGTTGCGGGTGAACCGGCCGTGGGACCGGGAGAGCGTGCGCGACCTCGACTCGGCCTGCGCCGTCCCGACGTCGCGGACGGAGGCGAACCACGCCTCGTCGGGGACGGGAGAGGTGCGACCGAGCCAGGTGGAGACCTGCCCGCCGCGCTCGCCCGCCGCGGCCGCCCTCTCGACGAGCTCGATCGCGGTGGGGAACAGGCGGCGCAGGTGCGGCATCATGGCCGCGGCGTCCCCCGACGTCGCACCGTACATGGCCCCCAGCAGCGCGATCTTGGCGGCCTGCCGGTCCTTCAGGGCCGAGCCGGTCCGCTGGCCGATCTCGGCGATCCCGAGGTACAGGTCGTGCCCGCGCCCCGCGACGGCGAGCGCCCGGTCCCCGGACATGGCCGCGAGGATGCGCGGCTCGACCTGGGAGGCGTCCGCGACGGTGAGGACGTGGCCGGGCTCGGCGCGCACGGCGTCGCGCACCGTCTTGGGGATCTGCATGGCCCCGCCGCCGTGCGCGGCCCACCGGCCGGTCACGACGCCGCCCACCACGTACGCGGCGTGGAACCTGTCCTCCCGGATCCACTCGTCCAGCCAGTGCCACCCGTTGGCGGTCCACAGCCGGTAGAGCTGCTTGTACTCCAGGACCGGGCGGATCAGCTCGCGGCGCTCCTCGGTCTGGGCGCCGCCCTGCGCGGCCCAGGCCATGAGGTCCCACTTGCGGGTCGTGCCCACGCGCACGCCCGCCGAGTTCAGGGCGCGCAGCAGGTCCTGCGGGGAGTCGGGGTTGAGCCGCTCGGAGCCCAGGACGCGGCCGACGTGCTCCGCGAGGCTCTGCATCCGGGCCGGCCGGCGGCCCTCCTCGGGGCGGGGGCCGAGCATCTGCTCCAGGAGCTGCTCGTGGATGCCGCGGTTCCAGGGCAGGCCTTCGTGGTGCATCTCCGCGGCGATCAGGCCACCCTGGGACTCGGCGGCGAGGAGGAGGTTCAGGCGGTGGGAGCGGGGGCTGCCGGCGACGGCGCGCAGCTGCGCCTCGAGCTCGCGGACCAGGGCCGCGACGTCGGGTCCGGCGGGCGCGGGGGCCGCGGCGGGGGCGGCGAAGAGCGAGGCCTGACCGGGGTCGGCCCGGGGCGGGGCACGCGACCTGGGGGCTCCTCCGCGGCGGGCTCGATCCCGGCGGCCGGCTCGTACTCCACGCCGGAGCCCGGCAGGCTCGCGGCCCCGCGCAGGATCCGCTGGCAGAGGCCCAGGTCCCAGCCGCGGGCGAGCTCGATGCCGGCGTCCAGCAGCTCGGGGTAGACCTCCCGGGTGTCGGCCCAGACCCAGCGGATCCGGTCGGGGCGCTCGGCGTCCTCCAGGACGGAGCGGACGACGTCGGCCAGGTGCGGGCGGGGGAAGTCCCGGGCGGAGACCTCGCGGCCGGCGTCGAGCGACACGGCGCGCCAGAGCGGCTGCGTCGCGTCCTCGTCGGGGCGTCGCGGCTCCGGGGAAGGGCCGAGGACGATGTGCATCCTCCCATTGTCCCAGACGATGTACCAGCTTGTCTCCTGCGAGGACGACGCCGGCGGCGGCCGGTCGGGCGGGAGGCGCCGGGCGGGTCCCGGCGGTGCGGGGCGGGTCCGCGGCGGTGCCGGGCGCGTGCCGGGCGAGGGGCCGGAGCCGGCGTCGTCGCCCGGGCCCGCGACGCCACCGAAACGTTACCCGTACAGCAGACTGGTGGGTAACGGTTGCGGCGATGAAGATCGCAGTGTCAGCGCCCTCACCCTGAAGGACCTCATGCGACTCGTAACCTCCGTGATCATCTGCTTCGTCGTCCTCGTCGTCTGGCTCGTCGGCATGACCTCGATCCTGCGGGACAGCTCGCGCCGACGACGCCGGCTTGACCGGCTCCGGCGCGAGCGGACCCACCGGGGCCCGCCGGACCGCGGGGCGGCCTGAATCCGCTCGTCGCGCCCCGGATCGCGGTGCCGGGTAGGTACGCTGGGCTTGAGGGCTTGAGGGCTTGAGGGCTTGAGGGCTTGAGGGCTTGAGGCGGCCGGCGTCGAGTGGCCGAGGCCGAGGAGCCGAGTGGGCCAGGGCCGGGGCAGAGGGTCCGGGAAGGGCGGGTGCGCACCGTGAGACGAGCCGAGATGCGGACCGACGCGTTCCGATCCTGGATGTCCGGCATCATCTCGCTGGCCGTGACGGCGGTCGCCGCGGTCGCGCTGGCCGGCCTCACGGACTTCCGCATCACCGACTCCTGGGACGCGGTCGTGGTCACCTACATCATCTCGTGGCCGGTCTACGGGGGCACCTACGTCCTCTGGAGCCTGTGGGCTTACAGCCGCCTCGGCGGCGACGAGCTCGAGCGTCACTCCCGGCGGGAGCAGAGGACCCGCGGCAGATGGCTCCGGCGGCTGGGCGGCGGCTTCGACACGGCGAACACGACCGTCACGGCGGCGGTCGTCGCGGTGGCGGTGACGCTGGTGATCGCGCAGCGGGAGCAGTTCCGGGCGGAGCCCGTCTACGTCGCGCTGGCGCTGCTGACGGTCGCGACCTCGTGGGTGCTGATGGTCTTCTCCTTCGCGCAGGCCTACCTGCGGTTGGCGCTGCTGTCCTCCGAGCGCCACATCGTCATCCCCTACGCCGAGAGGACGAGGCTCAGCGACTTCGTGGTGCTCGCCGTGTTCATGTCGACGATGGCCGCCACGGTCTCCGCGAGCTTCTCCTCCCGCCGGGCCTGGCGGCTGGGGGCGACCAACGTCATCATCGCCTTCACCTTCAACTCGGTGATCATCGCGATGATGGTCTCGCTCCTGTTCGGGGGGCTCGGGGGCTGAGGGAGGGCGCCCGCGGCGCCGACCGCTGGAGACGGGGCGAGGCGCTGCCGGCCCCCCGTAGAGTGATCTTCCGAGAGCCCCGCCCGGCGGACGGCGGGGGAGTCGCGTCGCCGATGGTCCGCCCAGGGAGGGGAGCCCATGGACGAGGAGCCGATCCGGCGAGCGGAGGCGCTCGCCCGCCGCGCGCACGCCGGCCAGCGGGACCAGGCCGGCGCCGAGTACATCGACCACCCGCGCCGGGTCGCCGGCTACGCGGCGGAGCTGGCGCGGGAGGGAGCGGAGCGCACGGATGCGCAGGTCGTGGGCTGGCTCCACGACGTCGTGGAGGACACCGGGGTGAGCCTCGCCGAGCTGCGCGGGGACTTCCCCGAGAGGATCTGCGCCGCGGTGGACGCGATGACCAAGCGCCCGGGGGAGGCCCCGGAGCGCTACTGCGCCCGGGTGAGCGACGACGCGCTCGCCGCGATCGTCAAGCGGGCGGACCTGCGGGACAACACCGACCCCTCGCGCCTCGCGCGGCTTGACCCCGAGGTGCGGGAGCGACTGGTGGCGAAGTACGCGCGGACGGAGCAGATGCTCGAGCGCGCCGCATCGCGCCCCGGCCCGGCCGCGAGCTCCGGCCCGACCGCGCCCCGCGTGCTGGGCCCCACCATCGACGAGCAGACCCGGTGCGTCCACTACCACCGGGACGTCGACGTCGTCGCCATCCGCTTCGCCTGCTGCGGCGAGTTCTACCCGTGCCACGCGTGCCACGAGGCCGCGGCGGGGCACCGCGCGCGGACCTGGCCCGCGGGAAGCCTCGCGGAGAAGGCGATCCTGTGCGGGGTGTGCCGGTCCGAGCTGGCCGTCTCGGAGTACCTGGGCGCGCCCGCGTGCCCCCGGTGCGGCGCGCGGTTCAACGAGCGCTGCTCGCTGCATCGGCACCTGTACTTCGACGACTGAGCCGCCGTACGGCCGCGGCGCGCCGCCGGCCCGGTCCGCGCCCGCGGGGAGCCGTCGCGTCCGCAGGCGGGGAGAACCGCTGGGCGGGGCCCCTGCGGCTCCCGACGCCGTCCCCAGACGAGGCGATTCGGCCAACCCATAGGCAAGCGTCCACATCCTCCGCCCAAGACCTCGACGAGGACGCTCCACCCTCTCGGCCAACCGACATGCTGACCCCATGCCCATCGAATCGCACCCGCTCAGCAGACCCCTCCATCCTCCGATCCGCGGCGCCGCGAGCTCCGCGACCTCCACCGGGCCGAAGACCCTTCCTCCGAACCGTCCCGAATCCGCGGAGCCGGGTGGCGGGCCGGTCCTGGCGTGGGGCCGTGACCCGGTCTTCCGGCGCACCGTGGCCGACGTCGCCCAGGCGGCGGAGCGCCCCCTGCGCTTCCACGAGTCGGGGGCCCCGCCCCTGTGGGGGCCGCTGGACTCCCTGGTGATCGAGGCCGAATGCGTGCCCGAGCTCCTCGCGCACCTCGGCCGCGAGCCGGGACGGCCCGGACCGGGGCCGGCCGTGGTGGTGGCCGGGCGGGAGCACGGCGCGGACCCGTGGCAGGTCGCGAGCGAGCTCGCGCGGTGGTGGGCCGCGCCCTCCGTCGTCGTGCTGCCGCAGGGACGCGGCTGGCTGGCGGACCGCCTGGCGGCGCGGGAGGAGGCGCCCGCGACCATGCCGCGGATCGGGGTCGTGGGGATCAGCGGCGGCATCGGGACCTCCTCGGTCTGCCTGTGGCTGGCGGATCGCCTCCTCGACCGCGGCGAGCCCGTCGTGGTGGTCGACGCCGTGCCGTCCAGCATCGGCCTGGACTCCTGCGTCTCGCCGACGCCCGCGCCCGGCCTGCGCTGGGCCGAGGTCGCCCGGTTGCCGCGGACTCCGGACCCGGCGGCGCTGCTGCGCTCCCTGCCCGCGGCGCAGGGGCTGCCGATCCTCACGGCCGGGGACGAGTTGCTCCCCGGCGCCCCGGCCCCGGCTTCCGATCTGCCGATCTCCCCCCTCGAACGGGCGTCGTCTCCCGCACCCGACGCCGGCCCACTCCCCGCGTGGGGCGCCGCCGGGCCGGTCGCCCCGTGGGACCTGGCGACCCTCCTCAGCCGGGAGGCCTCCGCGATCGTCGACCTCGGCAGCGCGGCCGAGCTCGCCCCCGCGGGGCCCTCGGAGGGGCGGTGGCTGTCCCGGTGCTCCGCGCTGGTGGTGCTGGTCCCCTTCACGCTGCGCGGCCTCCGCCGCGGCCGGGAGCTGCTGCGGCGCTGGTCGCCCCTGCTGCCGCTGATCCCGGTGGCCGTGGGCCCGCGGTACGTCGACGTCACCGACGCCGACGTCGCGCGTTCCCTGGGGGTCGAGCCGCTCACCGCGATACCGCACGCGCCCTCCGTCTGCGAGGCCTACGAGTGCGGTCGCCTGCTCGAGGCGGGCCCGCGCCGGGGTCCGCGCCGCCCCGGCGGGACAGCACGGCCAGCGTGAGCGCCGCGAGCTCCTCCTCGCTGGGCTCGCCCTTGACGACGGACAAGAGCGGGCGCTGCGCGTCGTTCGGTTCCATGGCTGACTCCTTCACGGGTCCGGGCCTACAGCGGGATGTTGCCGTGCTTCTTGGCCGGCATCGCGGCGCGCTTGTCGTGCAGCGCGCGCAGGGACTTGATGATGTTCACGCGGGTCTCGGAGGGCGCGATGACCGAGTCGATGTAGCCCAGCTCGGCCGCCTGGTACGGGTTGAGCAGCTCCTCCTCGTACTTCTGGATCAGCTCGGCCCGCTTGGCCTCGACGTCCTCGCCCGCCTCGGCCACGGCGGCCAGCTCGCGGCGGTACAGGATGTTGACCGCGCCCTGGGCGCCCATGACGCCGATCTGCGCCGTGGGCCAGGCGAGGTTGACGTCCGCGCCGAGCTTCTTGGAGCCCATCACGATGTACGCCCCGCCGTACGCCTTGCGGGTGATGACGGTGACCAGGGGGACGGTCGCCTCGGCGTACGCGAAGATCAGCTTGGCCCCGCGCCGGATGATCCCGTTGAACTCCTGCTCGGTCCCGGGCAGGAAGCCGGGGACGTCCACGAAGGTGAGGATGGGGACGTTGAAGGCGTCGCAGTGCCGCACGAAGCGGGCGGCCTTCTCCGAGGCGGCGATGTCCAGGGTGCCGGCGAACTGCAGCGGCTGGTTCGCGACGATGCCGACCGTGCGGCCCTCGACCCGGCCGTAGCCGATCATGACGTTCGGCGCGTAGAGGGCCTGCATCTCGAGGAAGTGGCCGTCGTCCACGACCGTCTCGATGACGGCGCGCATGTCGTAGGGCTGGTTGGCAGAATCAGGGATCAGGGTGTCCAGGTCCAGGTCGTCCACCGACATCTGGGGGTCCTGGTCGTGGTCGAGGGTCAGCCCGTCCTGGAGGTTGTTGGAGGGCAGGAACTCCAGCAGCTCGCGCAGGAAGTCGAAGGCGTCCTCCTCGTCCTCCGCGAGGTAGTGGGAGGTGCCGGTGACGGAGTTGTGCGACGTCGCGCCGCCGAGGGTCTCCATGTCCACGTCCTCGCCGGTCACGGTCTTGATGACATCCGGCCCGGTGATGAACATGTGCGAGCTCTTATCGACCATGATCACGTAGTCGGTCAGCGCGGGGGAGTAGGCGGCGCCGCCCGCGCAGGGCCCCATGATCACGGAGATCTGGGGCACGACGCCGGAGGAGCGGACGTTCATCCGGAAGATGTCGGCGAACATCGCCAGCGAGGACACGCCCTCCTGGATCCGGGCCCCGCCGCCGTCGTTGATGCCGATGACCGGGCAGCCGTTGCGCAGCGCGAACTTCTGCACCTTGACGATCTTCTCGCCGTTGGCCTTGGACAGGGACCCGCCGAAGACGGTGAAGTCCTGGGAGTAGATGCCGACCAGGCGCCCGTCCACGGTCCCGTAGCCGGAGACCAGGCCGTCGCCCAGCGGCTTCTTCTTCTGCATGCCGAAGGCGGTGGACTGGTGGGTGGCCAGGGCGTCGAACTCCACGAAGGAGCCCTCGTCCAGGAACATCTCGATCCGCTCGCGGGCGGTGTTCTTCCCGCGGGAGTGCTGGCGGTCCACCGGGGCCTGGCCCGTGGGCAGCCACGAGGACTCGCGCCGGGCGTAGAAGTCCGCGATCTTGCCGGCGGTGGTGGTCAGGTCCGGACCGGGCGCCGCCTGAGCGTCACCTGTTGCAGTGCGGGAGAGTTCTTCGGTCATGACGTCCTCAGTGCGAGATGGCTCGGGATGCGGGGGTCCGGCACGGCGATGTGCCGGAGACAGCGGCTAACCTACTGTACCCAGAACCGGATTCCAACTGCGGATCTCGACGCCGGTCACCGCGCCCCCGGTGACCATGGGATCCGCGTCGAGCAGCTCCTGGACCTCGGCGGGCGACTCGGCCTCGAAGATCAGCAGCGCCCCCGGCGCCTGCTCGTCGGTGAACGGCCCGGAGGCCTTGAGGCAGCCGCGCTCCACCAGCGCGCCGAGGTAGGCCCGGTGCTGGGGGCGGTGCTTGGCCTGCTCCTCGGCCGGTCCGTAGGAGTAGGTCACGGCAAAATGCTGGGGCATCGAAGGGTCCTCGCGCTCGTCGTCGGTCGTGCACCTCTAAACTAGCCCACGGGGAGCCCGCCGCGCGCTGCGCCGCCGCGCCTGTGGGCGACGGCCCGGCGGCAGGCCCGGGCACGCGCGCCCGGCACCGGCGTCGGGCACGACCGCCCGGCACCGGCCCGCGGCGGACGCATCCCGCACCCTCCGCGGCGACCGCCGCGGGCACCACGCGCGGCGCACGCCGCAGGACCCGGGGAAGGACGGAAAGGACGGCCATGCCAGCACCACTCGAGACGGGGCGACTGATCCCGGGGCCGACGCAGGATCCCCGGCTCTCCGGGGCCGCGGTCGAGGTGATCGACAGCCTCACCTCCACCAACGACGAGCTGGTCCGCCGCCTCGCCGAGGGGCCCGAGGGGGCCCCGGGACACCTGCACGCGCTGCTGACCGAGCACCAGACCGCCGGGCGCGGCCGCCGGGACCGCACCTGGACGACGCCGCGCGGCAGCTCCGCGATCGTCTCCTTCGCCGTCCTCCCCGCCCGCGAGGACGCGGCCCGGCCCACGCTGCCCCCCGAGTCCCTGCACTGGCTCACCCTCCTGCTCGCCCTGGCGGTCCGCGGGGCGATCCGCGAGCAGACCGGCCTGCCGGCCGAGCTCAAGTGGCCCAACGACCTGCTCGTCGGGGGGCGCAAGATCGCGGGGATCCTGGCCCGCGCGGCGCACGACGCCGCGGGCCGCCTCGGCGTCGTCGTGGGCGTGGGCGTGAACACCGGCCTGCGGCCCGAGGACCTGCCCTCCGAGGCGGCGACCTCGCTCCTGATCGAGGCCGGCGGGGAGGTCGACCGCACCGAGCTGCTGATCGGCGTCATCGAGCGGTTCAGGCGGCTCGTCGCGGACTTCGAGGCCGCCGGCGGGTCCGTGCTGACCGCGACGCCGGGGGCGCCCGCCCTGCTGGAGACCGTGCGCGGCGCCCTGGACACCCTGGGCCGCCGGGTCCGCGTCCAGCGTTCCGAGGGGCAGCCGGACCTGATCGGGCTCGCCCAGGACGTCGACGCGGACGGCGCCCTCGTGGTGCGCGCCGACGACGGCGAGCTCGTGGCGGTGTCCGTGGGCGACGTCGTGCACCTGCGTCCCGAGTCGGGCACCTGGGGCCCCGGGGCGGGTGCCGAGGGCCCCACCGCGCCCGACGCGGCGTCGCCCGCCCCGCGGGCCGAGACGGAGGGGGGCCGCCCGTGAGGTACCGCGCGCCCCTGATGGCCGGCGAGCAGGTGGTCACCTGCAACCGTGCCCACCCCATGAAGCTGCTGCGGCCGCTCGCGGTGCTGCTGCTCGGCGTCTTCCTCGCCAGCATGCTGCAGGTGCTGGGCTCGCTCTCGGCCGGGTGGTCGGCGGCCGCGCCGATCGTCCTGGTCGCCGCCGTGGTCTACGCCCTGGTCCGCGGGTACCGCTGGGCCGTGACCGGCTACGCGCTGACCAGCCGCCGCGTCGTCATCTTCCGCGGCCTGGGCGGGCGCCTGCCGCTGGCCATCCCGTGGGAGACGGTCGAGGAGGTCAGGGGCCCGCGCGGTCCCTACGCCCGGTGGACGGGGTTCGGCACGGTCCGGGTGCGGGCGCGGGGGCAGAGCTTCGACCTGACCTACCAGAAGGAGCCTGGGCGTTTCGTCCGAATGTGTGATGAATACCGCGGGCGCTACCTCGGCGAACTCCGCGACCCGCGGGCCCCGGTGTAAGCTTCCCAGTGCCAGACGTGTGAGCTGAGGCATGATCGAGCCGCCGGGCGGAGGCCCGCGCGGACGAGGGCGGTCCTGCCGGGAACCCGCGTGGTGATGACGAGTGACGAATGAGGTGGATCGGCCCGTGACGCAGGAGAGCCCCGACGAGCGCCCGGTGTACACGGGGCCCCAGACGAGCCAGCTGAATCTGCACAACCCGGCCCAGCTCAACCTGTACCGGTCGGAGGAAGCCAAGGCGGCGGTGGGGGCCCTGGAGCGCGCGCTGCTCGGGGAGAACCGGTGGATGCGCCGGCGGGAGGCCGCGCAGGAGGCGGAGATCTCGCTGCTCTCCGCCCGGAAGATTTGGCGGGCCCTGGGCATGCCCAACCTCAAGGACGACGACGTCTACTTCACCGAGGCCGACTCCGACGCGCTCGCGACCGTCTCCGAGATGGTCCGCGACGGCTTCGTGACGGAGGACGGCGCCCTGTCGATCGTCCGCTCGGTGGGCCAGATGATGGACCGCATGGTCGCCTGGCAGATCGAGGCGATCGTGGAGGACATGGTCGCGGCCCGGGACATCACCGACGCCCAGGCGCGGCGCCAGCTGCTGAACATGCTCCCGGAGCTGATCGACAACCTCGAGGGCCTGATGCGCTACGGCTACCGGCGCCAGCTCAACGCCGCCGTGGTGCGGCTCGCGCTCAAGGTCGAGAAGCCCTCCGAGGACCCCGACGAGGACCAGGACGCCGACTTCCGCGCCCTGCCGCTGGTCCGCGGCATCGGCTTCGCGGACCTGGTCTCCTACACCTCCCTCTCGCGCCAGATGAGCGAGAAGACCCTGGCGAGCCTCGTCCAGCACTTCGAGCAGCGCTGCGCCGAGGTGATCGCGGTCGGCGGCGGCCGGATCATCAAGACCGTGGGCGACGAGGTCCTGTTCCTCACCGAGTCGCCCGAGGCCGGCGCGCGCATCTCCCTGGCGCTGTCCAAGATCATCCGCGAGGACACCGAGCTGCCGAACGCGCGCGTTGCCTTTGTCTGGGGCAGAATTCTGCCTAGGCTGGGAGATGTTTACGGCCCGACCGTGAATCTCGCCTCGCGCCTGGTGGCGCTGGCCGAGCCCGGCTCCGTCCTGACGGACGCCTCAACCGCCAACGTGCTCGAAGGCGACGAACGGTTCGTGATGTTCCCCCAGGGGACGCGCAACGTGCGTGGTTTCGGGGACGTCCAGCCCGTGTCGGTGACTCAGGGCGTGGGAACCGAACTGGAGATCGACTTCGAATGACCGAATCCGTCGAGCTGGCCACCTGCCTGGGAGCGACCACCCACCGCGGCTGCCACCGGAAGAACAACGAGGACTCCCTGGTCACCTCCGGGAACCTCAGCGTCGTGGCCGACGGCATGGGCGGCCACGAGGCCGGCGAGGTCGCCAGCTCGATCGCGGTCAACACCCTCTCCGCCTCCCCGCTGTTCGCGACCCGCTCCTTCGCCGTCGAGGACTCGACCGAGGAGCCGGAGGAGCAGCGCGGGCTGTTCCGCCGGCGTCGTCGGGCCACCAGCCGGCTCAACGAGCGCATCATGGGCGTCCTGCGCGAGATCAAGGACGTGATCGGCGAGGCCGACGAGAACATCAAGACCGCGGGCAACATGCGCGCGGGCACGACGCTGACCGGTGCGTGGCTGACCCGCATCGGCGAGCAGAACATGTGGATCATCTTCAACGTGGGCGACTCCCGGACCTACCGGCTGCGCCGCGAGGAGGACGCCCCGATCACCGAGAACTCGACCTCGATGTCCCAGAGCGCCCCGCAGGGCGTGGAGCTGGAGCAGGTCACGGTGGACCACTCCGAGGTCCAGTACCTCGTGGACACCGGGCAGATCACGGCCCTGGAGGCGCTGACCCACCCGCGGCGCAACGTGATCACCCGCGCCCTGGGGACCGGGAACTACTGGGAGCCGGACTTCTGGGTCATCCCGGCGCACCCCGGGGACCGCCTCATGATGTGCTCCGACGGGCTGTCCGGCGAGCTGTCCAACGAGTACATGGCGCGCGTGCTCGCCACCGTCGCCCACCCCAAGGACGCCGCGGACGTGCTGCAGGCCGCCGCCATCCGCGCCGGCGGGCGGGACAACATCTCCGTGATCGTGGTCGACGCCGTCCCGGAGGGCTCCTGCCGGAACCACGGCTGCGACGGCGACACCGACGGCGTGCACGAGCAGGCCGCCGAGGAGGGCGTCATCGACCTCGACACCTGGAACGCCAAGGACCTCTCCGACCCCTCGCGCGGCGGCTCCCGCCCCGACGGCCCGCTGGCCCCGGAGGAGACCACCGTCGACGCCGACGGTCGGAGCCCGCAGGCCGCCCCGGGGGAGGCGCAGGACGCCCCGGGCGAGCCCCGGGCCACGCCGGGCGAGCCTCCGGCCGGTGCGCGGGAGGAGCCCCGCGATGGGTCACAATAGGAATCGTGACTAGCGAAGAGAAGCACAGGGCAGAGCAGGCCACCCGGGACGTCGAGCGGGAGATCCCCCGCGAGGAGCTCAAGGAGCGCTACGCCGAGCTCGTCGAGCGCGTGCGCACGGCCCGGACCGCGTACTACGTCGAGGACGCGCCCACGATCTCCGACGCCGAGTACGACGCGATGTACCGGGACCTCGAGCGCCTGGAGGCGGAGAACCCGGAGCTGGTCGCCAACGACTCGCCCACCCAGGAGGTCGGCGGCGAGGTCTCCGTGGCCTTCGCCCCGGTCAAGCACCTGGAGCGGATGTACTCCCTCGAGGACGTCTTCTCCGTGGACGAGCTGCGCGCCTGGCTGCAGCGCGCCGCGGCCTCGATCGAGAACGTCCGCCCCGGCAGCGCGCCGGCCTGGCTGACCGAGCTGAAGATCGACGGCCTGGCCGTGAACCTGCTGTACCGCGACGGCGAGCTGGTCCGCGCCGCGACGCGCGGCGACGGCACCACGGGCGAGGACGTCACGCACAATGTCGCCACGATCGCCCAGATCCCCCAGCGCCTCGCGGGCGAGGGCCACCCGAGCGAGATCGAGGTGCGCGGCGAGGTGTTCATCGCCTCGGCCGACTTCAAGGAGCTCAACGAGGGGCTCGTGGCCGAGGGGAAGGCGCCCTTCGCCAACCCCCGCAACGCCGCGGCTGGGTCGCTGCGCCAGAAGGATCCCCAGGTCACCGCCCGGCGCCGGCTCTCGATGTTCGCCCACGGGATCGGCTCCCGCACGGGCCTGGAGGCCGCCTCGCAGAGCGAGACCTACGACCTGCTGGCCGCGTGGGGCCTGCCGGTGAGCCCCTACACGCGCCTCCTCGGCTCCGAGGACGAGATCCTCGGGCTCATCGCCGAGTACGGCGAGCGGCGCCACGACCTCGTCCACGAGATCGACGGCATCGTGGTCAAGGTCGACGACTTCCGGACCCAGCAGCTGCTGGGCCACACCTCCCGCGTGCCCCGCTGGGCGGTGGCGTACAAGTACCCGCCGGAGGAGGTCAACACGAGGCTGCGCGACATCCTCGTCAGCGTGGGGCGCACCGGACGCGTGACGCCGTTCGGCCTGATGGAGCCGGTCAAGGTCGCCGGCTCCACGGTGGAGATGGCGACGCTGCACAACCAGGACGTGGTCAAGGCCAAGGGCGTGCTGATCGGGGACACCGTGGTGGTCCGCAAGGCGGGCGACGTCATCCCCGAGATCGTGGGGCCGGTGACCGCGCTGCGCGACGGCTCGGAGCGCGAGTTCGTCATGCCCACCCACTGCCCCTCCTGCGGCACGGAGCTCGCGCCGGCCAAGGAGGACGACGTCGACATCCGCTGCCCCAACTCCCGCTCCTGCCCGGCGCAGCTCTGGCAGACGCTGACGCACACCGCGGGGCGCGGGGCCTTCGACATCGAGGCGCTCGGCGAGGAGGGCGCGCGGGCGCTGACCCAGCCGGCCGAGCCCGAGGCGCCGCCGCTGACGGGCCTGGCGGGCCTGTTCGACCTGACCCCGGAGGACCTGGCGGACGTCAGGATCGAACGGGCCAAGCGGGGGAAGGGCGCGCAGCCGGGGGAGACCGAGCTCGTCCCGTACTTCTACACGCGGGGAACGCCGAAGAAGCCGTCCGTGCCGACCAAGAACACCGGGACGTTCTTCGAGCAGCTGGAGAAGGCGAAGGACACGCCGCTGTGGCGCGTGCTCGTGGCCCTGTCCATCCGGCACGTGGGCCCCACGGCCGCGCGGGCGCTCGCGACCGAGTTCGGCACGATGGAGGGCATCCGGGAGGCGAGCGAGGAGCGGCTGGCGGACACCGACGGCGTCGGGCCCACCATCGCCGCGGCCGTGACGGAGTGGTTCGCCGAGCCGTGGCACCGGGAGATCGTGGACCGCTGGGCGGCCGCCGGGGTGCGGATGGAGGACGAGCGGGACGCCTCGATCCCGCGCGTCCTGGCGGGCCTGACCGTGGTGGTGACGGGCACGCTCGAGGACTACACGCGGGACTCTGCCAAGGAGGCCATCATCCTCCGGGGCGGGAAGGCCTCGGGGTCCGTGTCCAAGAACACCGACTTCCTGGTGGCCGGCGAGAACGCGGGCAGCAAGCTGGACAAGGCCGAGCAGCTGAAGATCACCATCCTGGACAACGACGGCTTCACGCGGTTGCTGAACGAGGGCCCCGCCGCCGTTTCACCTAGTCAAGAGCAAGATGAAAAATAAGTCGTTCGACTTGACAGCGTTATCGTTCTGTGATCTTAAGCATAGACGAGGGGGTTGACCCCCTATCCGCAGGGCCCATAGTCTGGCACTCGTGCCCATCGAGCTCCACGGATGCCCATTCGTGACGCGGGCCGAAAAAAGTTGAGGATCAGGCAAAAATCTGGTTGCCAACTCCAAAAACGTTATTGTATCGTTATCAACGTCCGAGGCCCCCAGAGGCCCGGACGTCACCGCGCGGAAGTGCGCGGACTACATGCTAGGTGCTGCCGTAACACCGGACGTCGTCTACAGGGCAGACACCTGAAGTACACCCCCCAATACATCTAGGGGTAGACGACGGCGCGCGGAAGCCCAGGGATGGGTGGAGCGTAGGTGGCCCGAGGAGCATCGTGAACACTACTTCCAACATCCGTCGTCACGCCCGCCGCGGTGCCGCCGCCCTCGTCATCGGTGGTGCGGCCGCAGCCGCCCTGTCGATGCCGGCCAACGCCGCCACCGAGGCCGAGTGGGACGCCGTCGCTCAGTGCGAGTCCGGCGGCGACTGGGGCATCAACACCGGCAACGGCTTCTCCGGCGGTCTGCAGTTCACCCCGAGCACCTGGGCCGGCTTCGGCGGCCAGGGCAGCCCCGAGAACGCCTCCAAGTCCGAGCAGATCCAGGTCGCCGAGCGCGTGCTCGCCGGCCAGGGCAAGGGCGCCTGGCCCTCCTGCGGCGTCGGCCTGAGCGGCGCGAGCGCCTCCGCCAACGAGGCTCCCGCCCAGACCCCGGCCCCGGCCAAGGCCGAGACCGTCGCCCCGCAGTCCTCCAACGTGGAGACCTACGAGGCCCCGGCTCAGGCCGAGGCCCCCGCCCAGGCTCCGGTCCAGGCCGAGGCTCCCGTCCAGGCCGAGGCCCCCGCTGCCCCGGTCCAGCAGTCCTACGAGGCCGCCGCCCCGGTCGCCGAGGCCCCCGCCGCCCCGGTCCAGGCCTCCGCCGGTGAGCACACCGTCGCCGCCGGTGAGACCCTCTCCTCGATCGCCGCCCAGCACGGCGTCTCCTGGGAGTCCCTCGCCTCGGCCAACGGCTCCGTGGTCTCCGACCCCAACCTGATCTTCCCGGGCCAGGTCCTGGAGATCCCCGCCGCGTAAGTGGCTGATCCCCGGGCCTCGCACGCCGAGCCCGCGTGATCTCCGTCGCACCCCGTCCTGTTCGCAGGGCGGGGTGCGACGCCGTTAACGGCCGTTTCCGCGGCCGGGCCGTCCACACCCCCGATGCGGCCCCCGCGCACCCCGTGACTAGACTGGGCGGAGGGTCCCGGCCGCCCTCGATCGCGCCGCCGGGCCGCCGTAGACCACCAACCGAGCAGGAGTACTCATGTCTGCCATCAGCCGTGACCAGGTCGCGCACCTCGCGAACCTGGCGCGCATCGAGATGAACGACCGGGAGCTGGACCACATGGCCGCGGAGCTCGACGTGATCGTCGAGGCCGTGCGCTCGGTCTCCGAGGCGCCCATCCAGGACGTCCCGCCCACCTCGCACCCGATCGCCATGTCCAACGTGCTGCGCGACGACGTCGTGGAGGACGGCCTCACCAGCGAGGAGGCCCTCCTGAACGCTCCCGACGCCGAGGACGGGCAGTTCAAGGTCCCGGCCATCCTGAACGAAGACTAAGAGGAGCAGATGACCGTGAGTCGCACCGAACTCGTCCAGCTGTCCGCCGCCGCGGCGGCCGCGAAGCTCGCCGCGGGAGAGGTCTCCTCCGAGGAGCTGACCCGCGCCCACCTCGAGCACATCGCGGCGACCGACGGCGACGCCGTCGACCCCGCCGACCGCTCGCGCGGGAAGACCGGCCTCAACGCCTTCCTGCACGTCGCCGAGGAGGAGGCCCTGGCCACCGCGCGCGGCGTCGACGCCTCCCGCGCCGCCGGCGACGAGCTGCACCCGCTGGCCGGCGTCCCGATCGCCGTCAAGGACAACATCGTCACCCGGGGGATGCCGACGACGGCCGCCTCCCGCATGCTCGAGGGCTGGCTGAGCCCCTACGACGCGACCGTGATCGCCAAGGTCCGCGAGGCCCGCATGCCGATCCTCGGCAAGACCAACCTCGACGAGTTCGCGATGGGCTCCTCCACGGAGCACTCGGCCTTCGGGGTCTCGCGCAACCCGTGGGACCTGGACCGGATCCCCGGCGGCTCGGGCGGCGGCTCGGCCGCGGCCGTGGCCGCGTTCCAGGCGCCCCTGGCGCTCGGCAGCGACACCGGCGGCTCGATCCGCCAGCCCGCGTCCGTGACGGGCTCGGTCGGCGTCCACCCGACCTACGGCTCCGTCTCCCGCTACGGCGCGATCGCGATGGCCTCCTCGCTGGACCAGATCGGCCCGCACGCCCGCACGGTGCGCGACGCCGCGCTGCTGCACGAGGTCCTGGGCGGCCACGACCCCCGCGACGCGACCTCGCTCAAGGACCCCGTGGGCCCGTACGCCGCCGAGGCGGCCGCCGGCGCGGCCGAGGGCGGGCTGCGCGGCCTGCGGGTCGGCGTCGTGCAGGAGCTTCTGCACGCCGAGGGCCTGCAGGACGGCGTCTCCCAGCGCTTCCGCGAGTCGCTCGAGGCGCTGCGCGCCGCCGGCGCCGAGATCGTGGAGGTCTCGCTGCCCCACCTCAAGTACTCGCTGGGCGCGTACTACCTCATCATGTCCTCCGAGGTCTCCTCCAACCTGGCCAAGTACGACGGCGTCCGCTTCGGCGCCCGCACGCTGCCCGAGGACGGCCCGGTCACGATCGAGCGCGTCATGGCGGCCACGCGCGCCGCCGGGTTCAACCCCGAGGCCAAGCGCCGCATCATCCTGGGCACCTACGCGCTCTCGGCCGGCTACTACGACCAGTACTACGGCGCGGCGCAGAAGGTCCGCACCCTGGTGATGCGGGACTTCGAGCAGGCCTTCGGCCAGGTCGACGTCCTCGTCTCCCCGACCTCGCCCACCACGGCGTTCCGGGCGGGGGAGAAGGTCGACGACCCGCTGGCCATGTACCTCAACGACATCGCCACGATCCCGATCAACCTGGCCGGCGTCCCGGCGATCTCCGTCCCCGGCGGCCTGGCCCCGGAGAACGGCCTGCCGGTGGGCATCCAGTTCGTGGCCCCCGTCCGCGAGGATGCCCGGCTCTACCGCGCCGCCGCGGGCCTCGAGGCCGCGCTCGAGGCGCAGTGGGGCGGCCCGCTGCTGGGCCGCCTGCCCGCCACCGAGACCCTGATCTCCGCACGCACCGAAGGAGCCGCCAAATGAGCGACGCGACCCTGTCCTTCGACGAGGCCCTCGCCAAGTACGACCCCGTGCTGGGCTTCGAGGTGCACGTCGAGCTGAACACCAAGACCAAGATGTTCGACGCCGCCCCCAACGCGTTCGGCGACGAGCCCAACGCCAACACCACGCCCGTGTCCCTGGGCCTGCCCGGGGTCCTGCCGATGGTCAACCGCACCGCGGTCGAGTCCGCGATCAAGCTGGGGCTCGCCCTGGGCTGCGAGATCGCGCCGGTCAGCGAGTTCTCCCGGAAGAACTACTTCTACCCGGACACTCCGAAGAACTTCCAGACCTCGCAGTACGACAAGCCGATCGCGGAGAACGGCTCGATCGACATCGAGCTCGAGGACGGCACCGTCTTCACCGTGGACATCGAGCGCGCCCACATGGAGGAGGACGCCGGCAAGCTCAACCACAAGGGAGGGGCCGGGCGCATCCAGGGCGCCGCCTACTCGCTCGTGGACTACAACCGCGCGGGCGTGCCGCTGATCGAGATCGTGACCCGGCCCATCCGCGGGGCGGGGGAGCGGGCCCCGGAGCTCGCGCGCGCCTACGTCGCCGCGATCCGGGAGATCGTCAAGAACCTCGGCATCTCGGACGCTCGCATGGAGCGCGGCAACGTCCGCTGCGACGCCAACGTCTCGCTCATGCCCAAGGGCACGGACGCGCTGGGCACCCGCACCGAGACCAAGAACGTGAACTCGATGCGCTCGGTCGAGCGCGCCGTGCGCTTCGAGATCTGCCGCCACGCGGCCGTCCTGGACTCCGGGGCGAAGATCGTCCAGGAGACCCGGCACTGGCACGAGGACACCCGCGAGACCACCTCCGGGCGGCCGAAGTCCGACGCCGACGACTACCGCTACTTCCCCGAGCCGGACCTCGTGCCGGTGGTGACCGACGCGGAGTGGATCGAGCGGCTGCGCGCCGAGCTGCCGGAGCCCCCGGCCGAGCGGCGTCGGCGGCTCAAGGCCGAGTGGGGCTACTCCGACGAGGAGTTCCGCGACGTCGTCAACGCCGGGGTCATGGACCAGATCGAGGAGACCATCGCCTCGGGGGCCTCGGCCGCCGTGGCGCGCAAGTGGTGGATGGGCGAGATCTCCCGCCTGGCCAAGCAGCGCGAGGTCGAGCCGGGCGAGCTGGGCATCTCCCCGGTCACCGTCGTGGAGCTGAACCAGCTGATCGAGAAGGGCGAGATCAACGACAAGATCGCCCGCAAGGTCCTGGAGCACGTGCTCGAGGGCGAGGGCACCCCGGCCGAGATCGTGGAGCAGCGCGGGCTCGCGGTGGTCTCCGACGAGGGCGCGCTCTCGACCGCCGTCGACGAGGCGCTGGCCGCGATGCCCGACGTCGCGGAGAAGATCCGCGGGGGCAAGGTCCAGGCCGCCGGCGCCGTCGTCGGGCAGGTCATGAAGGCCACGCGCGGGCAGGCCGACGCCGGTCGCGTACGCGAGCTGATCCTGCAGAAGCTGGGCGTGGAGGGCTAGCCCTCCCGCCGGGCGCGACGCGCGACGGCCCGGACGCTCCCGGGGGCTGCATGGCTCCCGGGAGGGTCCGGGCCGTTCGTCGTCGGGAGCCGGATCCTGGCCCCGGCTGGATCAGCCGGATCCGGGCCCGGGCCGGGGCCGCGTCCCGGGCGGCGGGTTCCCGACTGACCGGATCCGGGCGGCCCTCCCCGGCCGACCGGTCGCGCCCGGGCCCGGCCGGCCCTACCCGGCCGCCCCGAGGCAGGCCAGCAGGAACGCGTACTCCCAGGCCGTGTCCCGCCACCGGGTGTACCGGCCCGAGCCGCCGCCGTGGCCGCCCTCCATCTCGGTGCGCAGCAGCACCGGCGCGTCCGAGGCGCCGAGCGCGCGCAGCCGCGGGACCCACTTTGCGGGCTCCACGTAGAGCACGCGCGTGTCGTTCAGGCTCGTCACGGCCGCGATCGGCGGGTACCGCAGGGCGCCGACGTTCTCGTACGGCGAGTAGCGCATCATGTAGGCGTAGGCCTCCGGGTCCTCGAGCGGGTTGCCCCACTCCTCCCACTCGAGCGCCGAGAGCGGCAGCTCCGGGTCGGAGACCGAGGTCACCGGGTCCACGAAGGGCACGACCGCGAGGATCCCGCAGTACCGCTCCGGGGCCATGTTCGCGATCCCGCCCATGAGCAGGCCGCCCGCCGAGCCGCCGGTCGCGGCGATGCGCCCCGCGTCGGCCCACGGCTGCGCGGCCAGGTGGTCGGTCACCGCGATGAAGTCGGTGAAGGTGTTCAGCTTCCGCAGCTTCTTGCCGTCGGTGTACCAGCGCCGCCCGAGCTCCCCGCCCCCGCGCACGTGCGCGACCGCGTAGACCACGCCGCGGTCCAGCAGGCTCAGCCGCGAGATCGAGAACCCGGGGTCCATGCTGATCTCGTACGAGCCGTAGCCGTACTGCACCACCGGGTGCTCGCGCGTGAGGTCCAGGTCGGCCCGGTGCAGCACCGAGACGGGGATCCGCGTGCCGTCCTCCGCGCGCGCCCACTCGCGGCGGGCGGTGTAGCGGGCGGGGTCGTACCCGCCCAGCACCGGCGTCTCCTTGCGCAGGCGCAGCGCGCCGGTCTCCGGGAAGTAGTCGTAGCGGCGCCCGGGGGTCACGAAGGACGAGTAGGCGAGGCCCACCACGGGGGAGTGGACGGAGAACGCCCCCACGCCGGCCGAGTACAGCTCCTCCTCGAAGCCCGGCTCGACGGCGTCGGGCAGCGGCTCCCCGCGCAGCGCCCCCTCGAGCGCGCCCAGCGGCAGGAAGGCCGCCTTGGGCAGGGTGTCCTCGCGCAGGTCCAGCACCAGGTGCGTGCCGGTGAGCCCGACGCCGTTCAGCCGCCGGGTCTCGCTGGGCCCGAGCAGGACCGCGCCCGCCCGCTCGAGGTCCCCGACGCTCCCGGCCGCGCGGGCCTCCTCCAGGCCCACCAGGAGCAGCTGGCCGTTGGGCGCGGCGTGGTCGTGGGTGACCAGCAGGTGCGGGCCAGAGGGCAGCGTCACGGGCTCGGCGTCGTAGAGGACCCGGTCCTCGCGGCCGATCACGGTCCAGGGCTCCGCGGCGTCGTCGTCGAGCGCGGTCAGCGGGAGCAGGCGGGCCTCGTTGTACTCGGAGCAGCCGGCGTCGAGCACCAGGTGGGACTCGTCCGAGCTCAGGCCGGCGCCGAGCCACAGGGTCGGGTCCTCCTCCCGGGCCAGGACCCGGTCCTCGCCCGAGGCGCCGAGGCGGTGGGCGCGGACCTCGTAGGGGCGCCACGAGTCGTCGACCAGGGTGTAGACCAGGTGCCCGGCGTCGGGGGTCAGGAAGCCGCCGCCGAAGACGCCCTCGAGGCGGTCGGGCAGCAGCTCGTCCCGCTCCAGGTCCCTGACGTACTGGGTGTAGCGCTCGTCGCCGGAGTCGTCCACCGAGTAGGTGAGATGGCGGCCGTCGCGGGTGACCTGGAAGGCGCCGAGGGAGAAGAACGGCAGGCCCTCGGCCAGGGCGTTGGCGTCCAGGAGGACCTGCTCGTCCGCGAGCCGCTCCCCGGTCGGTACCTCGGGCGGGGTCCAGTCGCGCTCGGTCTCGCCGGTGGTCTCGGCCGGGACGCGGCAGAAGACGGGGTAGTCGCTGCCCTCGGCCGTGCGGCGGAAGTACCACCAGTCGCCCTTGCGCACCGGGACCGAGAGGTCGGTCTCCCGGGTGCGGGCCTTGATCTCGCCGAAGATCGCCTCGCGCAGGCTCCCCAGCGGCTCCGTCACCGCCTCGGCGTAGCGGTTCTCGGCCTCCAGCTGGGCGAGGACCTCGGGGTCCTCCTTAGCGCGCAGCCACTCGTAGTCGTCGGTGAAGACGTCGCCGTGCAGCCGGCGCTCGGCGGGGGTCCGGCGGGTCGAGGGGGCGCGGGCGGCGTCGTTCCAGGGTGAGGCGGTGGAAGTCATCCCTCCACTCTACGGCGGCCCGGCCGCAGGGCGAGGTAGAGCACCGCGAGCAGCGCGCACCAGGCCGCGCCCACGACCAGCGCCAGCCGGGTGCCCTCGAAGAAGCCGAGCAGGACCACGACGCCGAGCATGAAGGCCAGCGCGAGCCACGAGGCCACGGGCCAGAACGGCGTCGGGAACCCGGTGGCGCCCTCCCCGGTCCGAGCTCGCTCGCGCTTGAAGGCCAGGTGGGTGACCAGGATCATGATCCACACCAGGACCGTGGCGAAGGTGGCCAGCGAGGCCACGATCAGGAACGCGTCCTCGAAGAGGTAGTTGACCAGCACGCCCGCCACGAGCACCACGCCCATGCAGGCCACGGTCATCCACGGGATCCCGCGCGAGGAGACCCGGGTGAACGACGCCGGGGCGAGCCCGCGCCGCGCGAGGCCGTAGAGCATGCGCCCGGCCCCGTAGACGTCCGCGTTGATCGCCGAGACGGCCGCGGTCAGCACGACGACGTTGAGGATGTGCGCGGCCGCCGGGATCCCCAGGCCGGCGAAGATCTGGACGAAGGGGGAGTTGCCGGAGCTGATGCCCGACCACGGGTACAGGGACATGATCACGGCCATGGTCAGTACGTAGAACAGCAGGATGCGCACGGGCACGGTGTTGATGGCCTTGGGGATCGAGACGCGCGGATCCTTCGCCTCCCCGGCCGTGATGCCGATGGTCTCGATGCCCCCGAAGGCGAACATGACCACGGTGAAGCACGCGAGGAAGCCGCCCAGGCCGTTGGGGAAGAACCCGCCGTCGTCCCAGAGGTGGGTGACCGAGGGAGCGGCGTCGGCGTGCAGCTGCACCCCGAGGACCAGCAGGGCGATCCCGCCCACGATCATCGCCCCGATCGCGGCGACCTTGACGATCGTGAACCAGAACTCCATCTCGCCGAACAGCTTGACCTTGGAGAGGTTGATGGCGAGGATCACCAGCACCACGGAGGCCACCCAGACCCAGCTGGGGGAGCCGGGGAACCAGAACTTCATGTACACCGCGACGGCGGTGACGTCGGCGATCGCGACCAGCGCCATCTCGAAGGCGTAGGACCAGCCCGTGACGAAGCCCGCCCAGCGGCCCAGGTAGCGGGTCGCGTACTCCGAGAACGCCCCGGAGACCGGGTGCGCGAGCGCCATCTCGCCCATGGCCCGCATGACCATGAACACCGCGGCGCCGCCGATGACGTACGCCAGCAGCACGGAGGGCCCGGCGAACTCGATGGCCGAGGCCGAGCCGAGGAACAGGCCCGTGCCGATGGCCGAGCCGAGGGCGATGAACAGGATGTGCCGCAGCGACAGCCCCCGGGAGAGCGGGGTGAGGTCGGTGTCGGACACGGTCGGAGTGGCCATGCGGATCCTTCGGAGGCGGTGCGGGCGGCGGGGCGTCCGGCACCGCGGAAGGCGCCGGACCCAAGGGGACAGTGTACGCTCCGGGACGCCGCGTCACATTTCCCGGCGAACGTCACGCGGGGCGCCGCCTTGACCGGGGGCGGCGCGCGGGCCAAACTGTGGGGAGGTCAAGAGAGCCAGCGCCAAGCCCCAGCTTGCTGGCCGGCAACCCTCCAACCGCGGTGGGGTGCCCTGGGTGAGGACCTGGCCGGGTGCGGAGTCCGCCCCGGCAAGCGCGGGCGCGGTGTGCCCGGCTGTCACCTCGGCGTGACGCCTCACTCCCCGGTGAACCAGAGGGTTCCGGGTCGAACGGGCGCCGGCGCCGCTCAGGATCGGCCGGGTCGCCTCGCCCCTCACGACGAGAAGGAGCGACGCATGACCACCGAGAACGACCTCCCCACCCCCTCGAACCCCGCCGGGTGGCGCTTCGAGACCCGCCAGATCCACGCCGGCCAGGAGCCCGACGCCGCGACCGGCGCCCGCGCCCTGCCGATCTATCAGTCGACGTCGTTCGTGTTCAAGGACTCCGAGCAGGCGGCCAACCGCTTCGGCCTGAAGGAGCTCGGCCCGATCTACTCGCGCCTGACCAACCCGACCCAGGAGGTCGTGGAGAACCGGATCGCGGCGCTCGAGGGCGGCGTCGGCGCGCTGCTGGTCGCCTCGGGGCAGGCGGCGATCACGCTGGCCATCCTCAACGTCGCCCAGGCGGGCGGGCACGTCGTCGCGAGCCCCAGCCTGTACGGCGGGACCTACAACCTGCTGCGGTACACGCTGGCCAACTACGGCATCGAGACCACCTTCGTGGAGGACTTCGACGACCCGGAGGCGTGGCGCGCGGCCGTGCGGCCCAACACCAAGGCCTTCTTCGGCGAGACCGTGCCCAACCCGCGCAGCGACGTCCTGGACATCGAGCCGCTGGCCGAGCTCGCGCACGAGGTCGGCGTGCCGCTGATCGTGGACAACACCGTGCCGACGCCGTACCTGGTGCGGCCCATCGAGTGGGGCGCCGACGTCGTCGTGCACTCCGCCACGAAGTACCTGGGTGGGCACGGCAACAGCGTGGGCGGCGCGATCGTCGACGCCGGGACCTTCGACTACGGCCGGCACCCCGACCGCTTCCCGCAGTTCACCACCCCGGACCCGAGCTACCACGGCCTGGTCTTCGCGGAGGACCTGGGGGCCGACGGCGTCTTCGGCGTCAACCTCTCCTACATCCTGCGCGCGCGGGTCACCCTGCTGCGCGACCTGGGCCCGGCCATCTCGCCGACCAACGCGTTCAACATCTCCGTGGGGATCGAGACGCTCTCGCTGCGCGTGGAGCGCCACGTGGAGAACGCCCAGAAGGTGGCCCGCTGGCTCGAGGAGCGTCCCGAGGTGACCCGGGTGCACTACGCGGGCGTGGAGTCCTCGCCGTGGTACGAGCGCGGGCGCAAGTACGCGCCGCGCGGCGTGGGGGCGATCGTGGGCTTCGAGGTCGAGGGCGGCGCGCCCGAGGCGCAGGCCTTCGCGGACTCGCTGCAGCTGCACTCGAACGTCGCCAACATCGGCGACGTCCACTCGCTGGTGATCCACCCCGCCTCGACCACCCACTCGCAGCTGTCCGAGGACGAGCTGCGGGCGGCCGGCGTCGCCCCCGGCTTCGTCCGGCTCTCGGTGGGGCTGGAGCACATCGACGACATCCTGGCCGACCTCGAGCACGGGTTCGACGCGCTGTCCGCGCGCCGGGCCTCCGCCGTGGCGGCCGCAGAATGATCAGGAGGAAGAACGCGTGACGATCGTTGGCACCGGGTCCGGACGCCGCACGGGCAGACAGGACGGGGTGGTGCAGTTCCAGCAGGTCGGCGACCTCGAGCTCGAGTCGGGGTCGGTCCTGCCGGAGGTGACCCTGGCCTATGAGACGTGGGGCCGGCTGGCCGAGGACGGCGGCAACGCCGTCCTGGTGATGCACGCCCTGACCGGCGACACCCACGTCGCCCACGGCTTCGCGGGCGAGGACGCCCCGGAGCTCACCCGGGAGGCCGCCGAGGCCCCCGGGTGGTGGGAGGGGCTCATCGGGCCCGGCGCCGCGATCGACACGGACAAGTACTTCGTGGTCTGCCCCAACATCGTGGGCGGCTGCTACGGATCCACCGGGCCCTCGACGCCGGCCCCCGCCTCCGCGGACCCGGAGCGGCGTCCGTGGGGCTCGCGCTTCCCGCTGGTCACGATCCGCGACACGGTGCACGCCGAGGCCCGGCTCGCCGACGCGCTCGGCATCGACTCCTGGTTCCTCGTCCTCGGGGGATCGATGGGCGGCGGGCGCGCGGCCGAGTGGGCCGTGACCCACCCGGAGCGGGTGCGTCACTGCGCCGTGGTCGCCTCCGGGCCCGCCG
Source organism: Rothia santali (assembly GCF_024199905.1). Classification (GTDB taxonomy): domain Bacteria; phylum Actinomycetota; class Actinomycetes; order Actinomycetales; family Micrococcaceae; genus Rothia; species Rothia santali. Next base: position 63,699 of record NZ_JANAFB010000005.1, on the reverse strand, counting down.
CGACCGCGGAGCAGCTGGCCTGGGGCCAGACCCAGTCGCTGGCGATCCGCCAGGACCCGCACTACGCGGGCGGCGACTACTACGGCGGGACCTTCCCCGTGGACGGGCTCGGGCTCGCCCGCCGGATCGCGCACATCACCTACCGCTCGGACACCGAGCTGCACTACCGCTTCGGCCGGCACCCGCAGGGCGAGGAGGACCCGGCCGGGCCCCTGGCCGCGCGCCGGGGCCGGTACCGCGTGGAGAGCTACCTGGACCACCAGGCCTCCAAGCTGGCGGGGCGGTTCGACGCGAACTCCTACCTCGTGGTCAACGAGGCGCTCATGAGCCACGACATCACCCGGGGGCGCGGCACCCTGCGCGAGGCGCTCGCGCGGACCGGGTGCGGCTGGGTCATCGTCGCCGTCGACTCGGACCGATTGTTCTACCCGAAGGAGTCCGAGGCGCTCGCGGAGGCGCTGCCGGAGCCCGTCGAGGTGCGGCACGTCAGCTCGCCCAACGGCCACGACGGGTTCCTCCTGGAGACCTCGCAGCTGAGCAAGATCCTGCGGGACTGCGTCCCGGGGCTCTGAGGGGCCGGCGGCCGCGGTTCCCGGCCGCTCCCGGATCGGCCACCACCTCCGCCGTGCGGCCGCGGCCTCCGGGCGCCCTCTCGCCTCCGGCGCGGCCGAGTGGGACCCGCCGGGGCGCGCCTCGTAGCATGGTCCCCATGGATCAGAAGCTCATCGTCGAACACTCGCGCCCCGAGGACCAGCGCCCGGGCACCCACCTGGTCGTCATGCTGCACGGCTACGGCTCCCACGAGGGCGACCTCATGGGCCTGCTGCCCGCCCTGCCCGAGGAGGGGTTCACCTACGCCTCGCTGCGGGCGCCGGGGGCGATGCCCGGCGGCGCCGGCTACGAATGGTTCGCGCTGACGGGCCTTCCGGAACGGGTCGGGTACTCCGACGAGGAGCTGCGGGCCTCCACGGAGGCGGTCATCGCCTGGATCGAGGCCGAGCGCGCCGGCTATTCGGACGTCACGCTGCTGGGCTTCTCCCAGGGGATGGCGGTGGCCACCACGGCGGTGCGCCGGCGTCCGGACCTGGCCCGCGCCGTCGTCGGGCTCTCCGGGTTCGCGGCCGCCCCGATCGAGGGCTTCACCGACGACGCCGCCCTCACCGCCCGCGAGCCCCGGATGCCCGTGTTCTACGGGCGCGACCAGGCGGACCCCGTGGTCCCCGAGGAGGCGGTGGCCCACACCCTCGACTGGCTGCGCGAGACCTGCGACGTGACGAAGGTCCTATACGCGGGCATGGGCCACGGGGTCAGCAACCAGGAGATGAAGCACGTGGGAGAGTTCCTGCGGCACGTGCTGCGCTAGGCGGGCGGCCGGCGCCTGGGCGCATGCGCCGGCCGACGACGGACCGGCCTCCCGGTGCCGAGGCCCGGCCTGGGGCCGCGCCGGGGCCTGGCTCAGGCGGCCGCGACCACCTCGACCTCGGCCCCCGCGAAGCCGACGACGTCGCCCGGGCGGACCTGCCGTCCGCGCTGGGTCACCGTCTCGCCGTTGACGGTCACGTACCCCTCGGTCACGACCTCGCGGGCCTGGAGGCCGTCCTCCACCAGCCCGGCCAGTTTCAACAGCTGGCCCAGGCGGATCGATTCGTCGCGGATTTCCACAGTATCTCGGTGCTGTTCGCTCATCGAAGCCAGTCTATCCGCACCGACCCGGTAGGCTGGTCCGGAGATCACCACCCCCTGCCACCTCGCGTGGCACCTGCAGAACCATGGAGTGAACACACATATGGCACCCAAGTCCACGCTGGACAACGTCATCACGCTGGCCAAGCGCCGCGGATTCGTCTTCCAGGCCGGCGAGATCTACGGCGGCTCCCGCTCCGCGTGGGACTACGGTCCGCTCGGCGCGGAGCTGAAGGAGAACATCCGCCAGCTCTGGTGGCAGAACTTCGTCCGCTCCCGCGAGGACATGGTCGGCCTCGACTCCTCCATCATCCTGCCCAAGGCGGTCTGGGAGGCCTCGGGGCACGTCGAGACCTTCACCGACCCGCTGGTGGAGTCGCTGCACACGCACCGGCGCTACCGCGCGGACCACCTGCTCGAGGCCTACGAGGCCAAGCACGGGCACCCGCCGGAGAACGGGCTGGCGGACGTCCGCGACCCGGAGACCGGCCAGCCCGGCAACTGGACCGAGCCGCAGAACTTCTCGGGCCTCATGAAGACCTACCTGGGCGCGGTGGACAACGAGGAGGGGCTGCACTTCCTGCGCCCCGAGACCGCGCAGGGCATCTTCGTGAACTTCAACAACGTGGTGACCGCCTCCCGCAAGCGCCCGCCGTTCGGCATCGGCCAGATCGGCAAGGCCTTCCGCAACGAGATCACCCCGGGCAACTTCATCTTCCGCACCCGCGAGTTCGAGCAGATGGAGATCGAGTACTTCACGCACCCCGAGGACGCCCCGGCGGCCTTCGACCGGTGGGTCGAGGACTGCTGGAACTGGTTCGTGGACCTCGGCATCAACCCGGACCACATGCGCAAGTTCGACGTGCCGGAGGACGACCGCGCGCACTACTCCGCCGGGACCATCGACATCGAGTACCGCTTCGGTTTCCAGGGCAGCGAGTGGGGCGAGCTCATGGGCGTCGCCAACCGCACCGACTACGACCTGGGCGTGCACAACGAGAACTCGAACACCCGCCTGGAGTACTTCGACCAGGCGAGCGGCGAGCGCTATGTCCCGTACGTCATCGAGCCCTCCTTCGGCCTGACCCGCTCCATGATGGCCTTCCTGGTGGACGCGTACACCGAGGACGAGGCCCCCAACACCAAGGGCGGCGTGGACGTCCGCACCGTGCTCAAGCTGGACCCGCGCCTCGCGCCGGTCAAGGCCGCGGTCCTGCCGCTGTCCAAGAAGCCGGAGCTGACCCCGGTGGCCGAGAAGCTGGCCGCCGAGCTGCGGACCGCCTGGAACGTCGACTACGACACCTCGGGCGCGATCGGCCGCCGCTACCGCCGCCAGGACGAGATCGGCACCCCGTTCTGCATCACCGTGGACTTCGACACCCTGGAGGACCAGGCCGTGACCATCCGCGAGCGTGACACCATGGCCCAGGAGCGGGTGAGCCTGGACCAGGTCAAGGCGTACCTCGCCGGGAAGCTCGTCGGCTAGTCGGATGGCGGAGAGCATGAGCGACTACCAGCTCCGGCCCTGGCAGGAGGGCGACGACCTGCAGCTGATGCAGCTGTGGCCCGACGCCGAGAACGTCCACGCCTCCGTGTTCCGCGCCAAGCTGGGGGAGGAGCCCTCCCACCAGTGGCAGCGCACCGTCGTGGTGGAGCATCACGGCGTCCCGGTGGCGGCGGGCACCGCCTACGAGACGAGCCTGCACTCCTCGCGGCTGTGGGCCTACGTGGAGGTCGCCCCCGACCACCGGCGGCGCGGGCTCGGCGGGCGGATCCTGGCCGCGCTGCGCGAGGCCGCCGCGGAGGCGCCCAGCGGCGTCACCGCCCTGCGCAGCAAGGTCGTCCCGGGCTCCTCGGGCGCCGGCTTCGCCCAGTGGGCCGGGCTCTCCTCGATCCAGCGCACCCGCATGGTGCGGATCGAGGCCGGAGCCCTCCCGCCGCAGCCGCTGCACGAGGACGCCTCCGGGCGCACCACCCAGGCCGTGGAGGACCTCGCGACCGGCTCGCTCGAGCTGACCCGGGTCCTGTGGGACTTCTACCGGCGCGTGCACGCCTGGGACCCGCCGGCCGAGCAGACGCTGGGGCAGGTCAACCGGCTCTTCCTCTCGGACGAGGCGGAGGCCTACGGCGCCATCGTGCTCCGGCGCGACGTCGTGCGGGCCGAGCGGGAGGGCCAGCGCGCCCCCATCTCGGCCTTCGCCGTGAGCTACCGGCCGCTGGACGCCGACGCCCCGGACCGCGAGGTCTCGGACGGGGAGGCCACCGAGGTCCTGCTCGGGTACGACGTCGAGCACCAGGAGGCCGGCGAGGCCCTCCAGCAGCTCATCGCGCTGCTGGTGTACCAGTACCCGGTGGTCATCGAGGTCGACGACTCCATGGAGGTGCTCGCGCGGATCGCGGACGCCCTCGTGCACCGGGGGAGCGCCGGCGTCGAGGAGGAGACCCTCGTGGTGGCGGAGGCGCAGTAGGCGCCTCGCGAGACCGCGAGACGGCGGGGCCGCGGGCTCAGCGCTCCTCGACGTACCTGCGGGTCACACTGAGGTCCTGGTCGCCGAGCCCGCGGCGCACCAGCTCCTCGTAGGACTCGAGGAGCACGGGCAGCAGCGCCGGGTTGACGGCCGCCGCGCCCGCGACGTCGGCCCCGAAGTTGAGGTCCTTGACCATGTAGGCGGCGATCCCGCCGGGCCGGTAGTCCTCCGCGACCATCGCCGCGCCCCGGGTCCGCAGCACCCGGCTGTCCGCGTAGCCCTCCGCCAGCACGCCGAAGAGCCGGGCGACGTCGAGCCCGCTGCGGGAGGCCAGGGCCGCGGCCTCGCCGAGCGCCAGCGCCGTGGCGCCCACGACGAGCTGGTTGCAGGCCTTGGCGATCTGGCCCGCGCCGAGCGGGCCCAGCCGCACGGCGGTCCCGCAGGGCTCGAGCACGGCCCGGGCCCGTGCGGCGTCGTGCTCTTCGCCGCCCACCATGATCGACAGGCTCCCGGCCTCCGCGCCCTCGACGCCGCCCGAGACGGGGGCGTCGACGACCCGCGCGCGGGTGCCCAGATCCTCGGCGAGCTCGCGGACCCCGGTGGGCGAGGACGTCGAGCCGACGATCACGAGGACCTCCCGCCCGGCCGCCCCGGCGAGGAACCCCTCCGGGCCCTCGAGCACGGAGCGCAGCTGGGGGAGGTCGGGGAGCATCGAGAGCAGGACGTCGCACCGGGCGCCGAGCTCGCGCGGACTCGCCGCCCAGCGGGCGCCGGCGGCGAGGGCGTCCTCCGCCTGCTCCGGCCTGCGAGCGGACACCATGACGGGGCCGCGCCCCGCCCCGGCCAGGCGGCGCGCCATGGGGGAGCCCATGGCGCCCAGGCCGATCACCCCCACGGCGGGGGAAGCGGACGTCTCCTCGTGTGCAGCACCCATCCTCGCGCCCTTCTGCAGCGGATTCTTTCTTGAATGATATTCAAAATGCTGAACAGCGTCTACACTTCCAGTGATGGGTGTCTCACGAGGGGAAGCAGGAACGATGACCGACGACGCGACGACGCGGGGCGAGCCCGGAGGCGGGGACGGCAGGGTCCGGGTGGCCGTAGGCTCCTGGGTCGACGAGGAGCTGTGCCGCCTCATCGAGGAGTCCGAGCCGCGCGCGGAGGTGCTGCGGCGTCAGGACCTCTACCGGCCGATGCGCTTCCCGGCCGACCACGGCGGGGACCCGGCCTTCGAGCGGTCCGAGCGGCAGCAGCGCGAGTTCGAGGAGCTCGTGGACTCCGCCGACGTCCTCTACGGCATCCCCGACACCGACCCCGCCCAGCTGCGCCGCACCGTGCGCGCCAACCCGCGCCTGAGGTGGGTCCAGACGATGGCGGCCGGGGGCGGCGCGCAGCTGAAGGCCGCGGGGCTGGACCGGGAGGAGCTGGACCGCGTCGTCGTCACCACCTCGGCCGGCATCCACGGCGAGCCGCTCGCCGAGTTCGCCCTGTTCGGGGTCCTCGCCGGCGCCAAGGGGCTGCCGCGGCTCGAGCGGGACCGGGCGGAGCGGAACTGGCCGCAGCGGCGCTGGCTCATGTCCCAGCTGTCCGAGATGACGGTCCTGATCCTCGGGATGGGCGGGATCGGCCGGGCCGCCGCGGCCAAGTTCTCCGCCCTGGGGGCGCGCGTCTGGGGCGCCTCCCGGAGCGGCCGCCCCGCCGAGCACGTCGAGGCCATGGTCCCGCTGGAGGACCTCGCGCGGGTGGCGGGCGAGGTCGACGCCCTGGTCGTCACGCTGCCCGGGACCGAGAGCACCGAGGGCCTGGTCGGCGCCGAGCTGCTCGGGGCGCTGCGCCCGGGTGCGGTCCTGGTCAACGTAGGGCGCGGCACGGTGGTGGACGAGCCGGCGCTGGTGCGCGCGCTGGAGGCGGGCTCGGTGGGATTCGCCGCCCTCGACGTCACGGCCCGCGAGCCGCTGCCCCAGGACAGCCCCCTCTGGAACCATCCGCAGGTGCTGATCAGCCCCCACAACGCGGCGCTCAGCGAGCACGAGCCGCGGCGGATCACGGAGCTGTTCATCGAGAACCTGCGGGCCTTCATCGACGGCGGCCGGCTGCGCAACGTGGTGGACACCGTTGAGTTCTACTAGGCCGGAGAGCACGACGACGGCGTCGAGGCCGGGAAGCGCGCCGACGCCGCCGGAGAGCGCGACGACGCCGGCCGCCGCGCCCGCGCCGTCGGGCGGGGGAGCCCCGGCCGTGGGGCGCGCGGCGCAGTTGCTCGCCCTGCTCGCGGCCTCCCCCGGCCGGGAGGTGCCGCTGCACGAGCTGGCCGCGGGCCTGGGCGCCGCGAAGTCCTCGACGCTCGCGGTCTGCGTCGCCCTCGAGGAGGCCCACCTGATCGGCCGGCGCCCGAACGGCTACCGCCTAGGCCGCGCCGTCCTGGACCTGGCCGGCGCCTACCTCTCCGGCTTCGACCAGCTGCGCTCCTTCTACGACCTGTGCGGCGACTCGCCCTCGCTCGCCCGGGAGGTCGTGCAGATCGCGATCCTGGACGGCTCCGACGTCATCTACCTGGCCCGTCACGAGGGCCGGGCGCCGTTCCGCTTCTCCGCCGGCGTCGGCTCCCGCTTCCCGGCGGCGTCGACCGCGGTGGGCCAGGCCCTGCTGTCCGAGCTCGACGACGCCGAGGTCGCCGCCCGCTGCGCGGATCCCTCGGCCTTCCCCCGCCTCACGCCGCACTCGGTCCAGGACGCGCCCCACCTGCTGGCGTCCCTGCAGCGGGCGCGCGGGCGCGGGTACGCGATCGACCAGGAGGGCGTGCACCCGGGGATCGTCGGGATCGCCGTGCCCCTCGCGCCGTGGAACCCGGCCGACGCGCCGATGGCCGTCGGCGCCTCGATCCTCGCCTCCGAGGCGACGCCGGAGCGCATCCGCGAGGTGGGCGAGGCGCTCCTCACCCTGGTCTCGTCTCTGACCAACACCCTGCGCAGCCCCCGTGACGAGGGCCGATGATCCCGCTCGTGCCGCATTCGTGCCGCCCTACGTTCACTCTGTTGAACGGCGTTCCCCTTCTTGTTACGTTGTGCTCACCCGCACGTGACGCCTATCACTTCGAGTTCGTGCGGTCCACACCGCCATCGAGGAGAGGGGCGCGCGATGAACGCCGTCAGCAGCACCGAACGGGACCGGCCGGAGGAGCGCCCCCCGGGGCGGGAGCGCACCGGGCAGCTGCGCCGGGCCACCCTGGCCTCGAGCGTCGGCAGCGCCCTGGAGTACTACGACTTCGCCCTCTACGGCCTGGCCTCGGCGCTGATCTTCTCCCGGCTCTTCTTCCCCTCGCTGGACCCGGCCACCGGGCTGATCTCGAGCTTCGCGGTCTACGGCGTCGGGTTCCTGGCGCGGCCCCTGGGCGGGCTGTTCTTCGGCGTCATGGGGGACAGGATCGGCCGCAAGGCGGTCCTGGTGGTCACGATCCTGCTGATGGGCGGGTCCTCGACCCTGATCGGGGCCCTGCCCACCTACGAGCAGGCGGGACTGCTCGCCCCGTGCCTGCTGGTGCTGATGCGCCTGGCGCAGGGGTTCGGGGCCGGTGCCGAGCAGGCGGGGGCCACGGTGCTCATGAGCGAGGTGGCCCCGGCCCGGCGCCGCGGCTTCTTCGCCGCGCTGCCCTTCATCGGCATCCAGGGCGGGACGCTGCTCGCCGCGGTGGTCTTCGCCGGGCTGGGCGCCCTGCCGGAGGAGACGCTGCTGGGGTGGGCGTGGCGGGTGCCGTTCCTCTCCAGCGTCGTGCTCATCGTGGTGGCGGTGTACATCCGCGCCCGGCTGCGGGAGACCCCGGCCTTCGCGGAGCTCGCTGCGCGGGACGAGGTGGCGCGCCAGCCGCTGCGCGAGCTGTTCACGCGCTCGGGCCGGCTGGTGCTGCAGGGCGTGGGTCTGCGGATGGCGGAGAACGGGGGCTCCTACCTCTTCCAGGGCCTCGCGGTCGCCTACGCGACGGGGACCGTGGCCCAGGACCCGTGGGTGGGCTCGCTCGCCGTGGCCGTGGGCTCGCTGATCGGGCTGGTCTCGGTGCCGCTGACGGGCGCACTGTCCGACCGCGTGGGCCGCGTTCCGGTCTACCGGGCCGGGGCGCTGATCCTGGCCGCCGGGGCGGTCCCGGCCTGGTGGCTGCTCTCGCTCGGGATCCCGGCCGTGACCATCGCGGTCATCGCGCTGGGGATCGGCGTCGCGGTCAACACGATGCTCGGGCCGCAGTGCGCGCTGCTGCCGAGGCTGTTCGGCAACCGCAGCCGCTACCTGGGCGTCGCGATGTCCCGGGAGGTCTCCGCGGTGCTGGCCGGCGGGCTGGCCGGCGTCGTGGGCGCGAGCCTGATCAAGGCCTTCGACGGCTCGTGGATCCCCCTGGCCGCCTACACGCTGCTGCTCGCGCTGATCACGCTCGCCACGACGTTCCGCGTCCCCGAGACCCGGGGCCGGGACCTGACGGTGCTCGACGACGCCCGCGCCGCGAGCGCCCCGACCGCCGAGGCCGCGCCCCGCACCCAGCCCACCGACACACCCTAGAGAACACAGGAGACCGTCCATGACCATCTTCGACCTGACCGGCCGGACGGCGCTGGTCACCGGATCGAGCCGGGGCATCGGCCGCGGGCTCGCCACGGCGCTGGCCGAGGCGGGCGCGCGCGTCGTCGTCCACGGCCGCACGCCCGAGACCGCCCGCTCCACGGCCCGGGAGATCGCCGAGGCCACGGGCGCGACGACGCTCGGCCTGGCCTTCGACGTCACCGACGAGGGCCAGGTGGGCGCGGGCATCGCCGAGCTCGAGGAGCGCTGGGGCACCCCGGACATCCTCGTCAACAACGCCGGCATGCAGAAGCGCGCCCCCATCCACGAGTTCAGCGTGGCCGACTGGGAGCAGCTGCTGGCCACCAACCTGACCAGCGCCTTCCTGATCTCCCGGGCCGTGGCACCGGGGATGACGGCGCGCGGGTCGGGGAAGATCATCAGCATCGGCTCGGTGCAGTCGCGGCTGGCCCGGCCGGGCATCGCGCCGTACTGCGCGACCAAGGGCGGCGTCGTCATGCTGTCCCAGGGCCTGTGCGCGGACCTCAGCCCGCACGGCGTCCAGGTCAACGCGATCGCCCCCGGGTACTTCGCGACCGAGCTGACCCGGCCGCTCGTGGAGGACGAGGAGTTCAGCGCGTGGGTGACCTCCCGCACGCCGGCCGGCCGCTGGGGGCAGCTCGAGGACCTGTCCGGGGCCGTCGTGTTCCTGGCCAGCTCCGCGAGCGACTTCATCACCGGGCAGACCCTGTACGTGGACGGAGGGATGACCAGTGTCGTCTGAGAACCGAGAGAACCTGACCACCCGGGCCCTGCGGGCCGTCCCGGAGGAGGGCGGCGGGCAGCGGCTCGAGCTCGCCGAGATCGAGCTCCCGCCGCGCCGGCCCGACCAGGCCCTGATCCGGGTCGCCTACGGCGGGGTCTGCGGGACCGACCTGCACTACTGGCTGCACGGGGCGGCCGGCGCCTCGATCCTGCGCCACCCGATGACCCTGGGGCACGAGGTCGTGGGGACCGTGGAGGAGGCCGCCGCCGACGGCTCCGGGCCGGCCGCGGGCACGCCCGTCGCGGTCCACCCCGCGACCCCCGGGGACGACGGCAGGACCCGCTACCCGGCGGAGCGGCCCAACCTCTCGCCGCGCTGCACCTACCTCGGCTCCGCCGCCCACGACCCGCACACCGAGGGGGCCTTCAGCCGCCTGGCGGTGCTGGAGACGCGGATGCTGCGCCCGCTGCCCGAGGGACTCGGCCTGCGCGAGGCGGCGCTGGCCGAGCCCGCCGGCGTCGCGCTGCACGCGGTCTCCCGGGCGGGGGACCTGCGGGGCCGGGAGGTGCTGGTGATTGGGTGCGGACCCATCGGGTCGCTCATCATCGCCGCGGCCGCCCGGGCGGGCGCGGCCCGCATCACCGCCGTCGACCTGCACGAGAGCGCGCTGGAGCGGGCCCGGGAGCTCGGCGCGGAGGGCACGCTGCACCGGCCCGACGCCGCGGAGATCGCCGAGGTCCAGGCGGACGTGGTCTTCGAGTCCAGCGGGAGCTGGCAGGGGACCGACTCCGCGCTGCGGGGCGCCGCGCGGGGCGGGCGCGTGCTCATGGTGGGCCTGCTGCCCCCGGGCCAGCAGCCGGTGGACCTCTCGATCGCGATCGCGCGCGAGCTGGAGCTGCTCGGCTGCTTCCGGTTCAACGACGAGATCGACGAGGCGCTGGCCGCGCTCGCGGACGGCTCGCTGCGCACCGGGCCGATCGTCTCCCACGTGATGGACCTCGACGACGCCCGGGAGGCCTTCGAGACGGCCCGCCGCGCCGAGGACTCCTGCAAGGTCCTGCTACGCTTCTGACGACTCGAGCGGGGAGGGGGCCACACGGCATGGAGGACGTGCGGATCGAGAGGGTGCTGCGCGCGGTGGAGTGCATCCCGGAGGGCCGCGCGGCGACCTACGGGACGCTGGGGCGGATCTGCGGGGAGAGCCCGCGCACCGTCGGCCGCGTGCTCTCCCTGTGGGGCTCCAACGTCGCCTGGTGGCGCGTGGTCAACGCCGGGGGAGCGATCCCCGGGCACGCGGCGGAGGCGGAGCCGCACTGGCGGCGGGAGGGGCTGCTCGCGGCCGGGCCCGACGCCGCCGGGCCGAGTGGCGTTGCCGGGCCGGGCGGGGCCTCCGGATCGGGCCGGGCGTCCGGTTCCGCCCGCACGGGCCGGGCGGGCACCGGGCCCGTGGTGGAGCTGCGCCGGGTCGCCGCGGACGAGGCGGAGCTGCGCCGGCGCTGGGAGGCGGCGGTCGCGGACCTCGCCGACTGAGGGCCCGCCCGGCCCCGGTGAGATCGCCCACGGACCCCGCGCCGCCCGCCCGGGCGTGTGAGACAATCGCCCGGTGACGACCTCGACCACCCCCGCCCAGCTGTCCCTGCCGCCCCTGCGCCTCGGCCCCCTCACCGTCGACGTGCCGGTGGTCCTCGCCCCCATGGCGGGCGTGACCAACAAGGCCTTCCGCCGGCTGTGCCGCGAGTACGGCGGGGGACTGTACGTGACCGAGATGGTCACCGCCCGCGCGCTGGTCGAGCGCCGCCCGGAGTCGCTGCGCATCATCGACCACGACCCGGACGAGCGGATCCGCTCGATCCAGATCTACGGCGTCGACGCCGTCAACGTCGGCAAGGCCGTGCGGATGGTCGCGGAGGAGGGCCGCGCGGACCACATCGACCTGAACTTCGGCTGCCCCGTCCCCAAGGTCACCAAGAACGGCGGCGGCTCGGCCCTGCCGTGGAAGACGGACCTGTTCGAGGCCATCGTGGGCACCGCCGTGCGGGAGGCCGCGCGCGCGGACATCCCGGTCACGGTCAAGATGCGCAAGGGCATCGACGACGAGCACATCACCTTCCTCGACGCGGCCAAGACCGCGCGGGACCACGGGGTGGCCGCGATCGCCCTGCACGGGCGCACCGCGGCCCAGCACTACTCCGGTCAGGCCGACTGGGACGCGATCGCCGAGCTGCGCGAGGCGATCCCGGACGTGCCGGTCCTCGGCAACGGCGACATCTGGTCCGCGGAGGACGCGGCCCGGATGGTCGAGCAGACCGGGGTCGACGGCGTCGTGATCGGCCGCGGCTGCCAGGGCCGGCCGTGGCTGTTCGGGGACCTGCAGGCCGCGTTCGAGGGGCGCGCGGACCGCTTCCGCCCCGGCGTCGCCCGCGTGGCCGAGATCATCTACCGGCACGCGGAGATGCTCGTGGAGACCTTCGGCGACGAGCACCGCGGCGTCCGCGAGATCCGCAAGCACATCGCCTGGTACTTCAAGGGCTACCCCGTGGGCGGCGAGCTGCGCGCCCGCATGGCCCAGGTCCCGGACCTGGCCACCTTCCGCGAGCTGCTCGGCGAGCTGGACCTCAGCCTGCCGTACCCCGGGGCCGCGGTGGAGGGCCCGCGCGGCCGCGCCGGCTCGCCCAAGCGCCCGCACCTCCCGCAGGGCTGGCTGGACTCCCGGACCATCGACGACGCCGAGCGCCTCGGCCTCGTCGACGCCGAGCTGGACATCTCCGGGGGCTGAGCCGGGGGCGGCCCCGCGCCCCGCGTCGTCGTCCTCCGCCGTCCACAGGCGGGCGAGAAGCGCGGCATCCCGCGGGATCCGCGATACTGTGAGGCTCAGTCCACCGACGTCTCACGTGAGGTACCTTCGCCCCATGGCCTTCCCCTCCGCGCTGAGCCTCCCCGGTTACTCCGCGGAGGACACCGAGCGCCGCCTGCCCGAGCACCACAAGAACCTCTACCGCAGCCACTTCGAGCGGGACCGCGCCCGCGTGCTCCACTCCTCGGCCCTGCGCCGGCTCGGCTTCAAGACCCAGGTGGTCTCCCCGACGTCGGACGACTTCACCCGCACCCGCCTGACCCACTCGCTCGAGGTGGCCCAGGTGGGCCGCGAGGTCGGCCGCATGCTGGGCTGCGACCCGGATCTGGTCGACGCCGCCTGCCTCTCGCACGACCTCGGCCACCCGCCCTTCGGCCACAACGGGGAGAGCGCGCTCGACGCCATCGGGTCCCCGGCCGGGGGCTTCGAGGGCAACGCCCAGACCCTGCGCCTGCTCAGCCGGCTCGAGCCCAAGCTGATCCTGCCCGACGGCGGCTCGGCGGGCCTCAACTTGACCCGCGCCGCGCTGGACGCCGCGTGCAAGTACCCGTGGTCGCGCGAGGACGCCCCCGAGCGCGAGGGCGTCAGGACCCGCAAGTTCGGCGTCTACGCCGACGACCTCCCGGTCTTCGACTGGTTCCGCGAGGGTGCCCCGGACGGGCAGAAGTGCCTCGAGGCGCAGGTCATGGACCTGGCGGACGACATCTCCTACTCGGTCCACGACGTCGAGGACGCGGTGTTCGGCGGCCACGTGCAGCTCGGCTGGGTCGCCGACGCCCGGGCCCGGGACCGCGTGATCCAGTGGGCCCGCCGCTGGTACATGCCCGAGACCTCGCCGGACGAGCTCGACGCCGCCCTGACCCGCCTCGAGCGCCTCGCGGAGTGGCTGCCGGAGATGACCGGGACCCGGGCCTCGATGGCGGCGCTCAAGGCGCTGACGAGCCAGCTGATCGGCCGCTTCTCCGGTGCCGCGCTCGAGGCCACGCGCGCCCGCTACGGGGAGGGCCCGCTGACCCGCTACGCGGCCCGGCTGCGGATCCCGCGTGAGACCGAGACCGAGATCGCCGTGATGAAGGGCATCGCCACGGCCTTCGTGATGGCCGTGCGGGACCAGGAGCCGCTGCACGCCAACCAGCGGGAGATGCTCACGGTCCTGGTCGAGGCCCTGCTGGAGACCGACGGGCAGTTCCTCGACCCGGTCTTCGCCGAGGACTGGAGCCTGATCGACCGGAACGACGACGCCGCCCGCCTGCGGCTCGTGATCGACCAGGTCGCCTCGCTGACCGACAGCTCGGCGGTGCGGCTGCACGACCGCATCACCGGCCTGAACTGGAGGACGGGCGACAAGCCCCTGTGGTGATCGGCCCCCGGCCGCTTGCCCGGCCGGATACCATGGAGGGGTGGCAGGACTGATACGACGCGAAGACATCGACGAGGTGCGCTCACGCACCGACATCCGGGAGATCGTCGAGGGCTACGTGACGCTGAAGTCCGCCGGCATCGGCTCCTACAAGGGCCTGTGCCCCTTCCACGACGAGCGCACGCCCTCCTTCCACATCCGCCCGCAGATGGGCACCTACCACTGCTTCGGCTGCGGGGAGTCGGGCGACGCCATCGCGTTCGTCATGGCAATGGACCACACCGGCTTCAGCGAGACGGTGGAGCGGCTCGCCGCCCGGGTGGGCTACGAGCTGCGCTACGAGCAGGGCTCCGGGCCCAGCCGCGAGGAGAAGGGCCGCCGGCAGCGGCTCATCGACGCCCACAAGATCGCTCAGGAGTTCTTCGAGCGCAACCTCTACACCCGCGGCGCCGCCGAGGCGCAGAAGTTCCTCGGCGGGCGCGGCTTCGACGGCCAGGCGGCCCAGCGCTTCGGCGTCGGCTTCGCCCCGCAGGGCTGGTCGAACCTGCTCAAGCACCTGCGGGACCGGGGGTTCACCGAGGAGGAGCTCCAGGCCACGGGCATGTTCTCCGAGGGCAGGCGCGGCCTCTACGACAGGTTCCGCGGCCGCCTCATGTGGCCCATCCGGAACATCACGGGGGAGACCATCGGCTTCGGCGCGCGCAAGCTCTTCGAGGACGACCAGGGCCCCAAGTACCTCAACACCCCCGAGACGCAGCTCTACCGGAAGTCCCAGGTGCTCTACGGCATCGACCTCGCCAAGCGGAAGATCGCGCAGGGCAAGCAGCTGGTCGTCGTCGAGGGGTACACCGACGTCATGGCGGCGCACCTGGCGGGCATCGAGACGGCGGTGGCCACGTGCGGCACCGCCTTCGGCGCGGAGCACATCAAGATCGTGCGCCGCCTGCTGGGCGACGACGGCTCGGGCGGCGAGGTCATCTTCACCTTCGACGGCGACGAGGCGGGTCAGAAGGCCGCGCTGCACGCCTTCCAGGAGGACCAGCGCTTCACCGCCCAGACCTACGTGTGCGTGGCGCCGGATAACATGGACCCGTGCGACCTGCGGCTCCGCCGGGGCGACAAGGCGGTGCGCGACCTCCTGCAGGCCAAGCGCCCGCTCTTCGAGTTCGCGATCCAGGTGACGCTCAAGGACTACGACCTGCACTCGCTCGAGGGCCGGGTGCGGGGCATGCGGGCCGTGGCCCCCATGATCGCCTCGATCCGGGACCGCGCCCTGCGGCCCGCCTACGCCCGGCGCGTGGCGGGGTGGCTGGGGATGGACCCGCTGGAGGTCGAGCGCGCGGTGGCGGTGGCTGGGTCCGCGCCGCCCCCGGAGCCGCGGGAGCGCCCGGAGGCCCGGCGGCCGGAGCGCGACGACGCCCCCCGCCCGGAGATCGAGGCCCCGGACCCCCGGGACCCGGCGGCCCGGATGGAGCGGGAGGCGCTCGAGGTCCTGGTGCAGACCCCGCAGCTGATCGACGACTCGCAGTGGACGGTCCTGGCCTCGGCCAGGACGCGCTACCGCATGCACCGCGAGCTGCTGAACGGCGTGCTCGCCGCGCACGCCCGGGTCGAGGCCCGGCCGGGCGGGGAGTGGGTCAACACCATCCGGGCCCACGCCCACGAGGCGACCCACGGGCTGCTGGCCCAGCTCACAGTGGCGCCGCTGCCGGCGTCGAGCCCCGAGCAGCTCGGCCGGTACGCCGCCGCCATCCTGAACCGGCTCCTGGGGCAGGAGCTGGTGGCGCAGAAGGCGGACAAGATGGCCGAGCTCAACCGGCTGGACCCGGCGACCGACCGGGACGCGTGGCAGTCGGTCCAGCAGGAGCTGATGCGCCTGGAGATGCGCCGCCGGGAGCTCTTCGAGGCTCAGTGAGCCGAGGGACCGCCGGGCGGCCCGGGTGGCGAGGGTCACGCGCGGATGGTTTTGCGCCGTCCGGCGGGACCGGGTAGAGTCTCATGATGTTGCGAACGGGGAGCCGTTCGCGGCAGCGATCCCCCGTAGCTCAATTGGCAGAGCATTCGACTGTTAATCGAAGGGTTACTGGTTCGAGTCCAGTCGGGGGAGCCACTCACGAGGGCCCGTTCAGCAATGCTGACCGGGCCCTTTTCGCATCCTCCCGGCGCCCCTCCCCACCGGGCCCGACGGACGGAACCGCTCGCCGTCGCTCCCGGGAATGACAACGCCCCGCAGCACCAGGGGCGCTGCGGGGCGACGGAAGGTTGTTTCTGACCCACGGCAGACGTCAATGGGGGGCCGATCTGCCATGGGCATGTCGGACCCTCACCGACTCCGCCAGCCTATCCCGACGGACGGCCCGGCGAAAGCCCGGCGGAACCGGCGCGGGACACGGCCTCCCGGCCGGGCACGATGATAGGTTGTGGAGGAATAACACCATCTTCACGAGGAGGCGCGATGTCTCACGCACCCGGACCGGCGGAACCCGGAACCACCTCCCGGCCCCGCTCATACCGCAGCGGAATCGGCACCCTCAAGAACGGGGCGACCCAGCTGCTGGGAATCTCCAAGGTCGCCACCCGCCTGGGCCCCAAGCAGATCAAGGACGAGCTCCAGATCGCCAAGCTGGAGATGAAGGACAAGGGGGTCAAGCTCGGCATCGGCGCCGCGTTCGTGGTGGCCGGCCTGGTCTTCCTCCTGCTCGCCGTCATCGCCCTGGTGGTGGCCGCCGTCGCCGGGCTGTCCAAGGTCATGGAGGCCTGGCTCGCGGCACTGCTGATCGCCGTCCTGTTCCTGGTCATCCTGGCGGTGCTCGCGCTGATCGGGCTCCTGAAGATCAAGGCCCAGCTGCCGCTCAAGCCCGAGTCCGCGATCTTCGGCCTGCTCTACGACGTCGGCGTCGCCAAGGAGGGCTCGGACTACACGGCCACCCGCGTGCGTCGCGAGATGCGCGAGAAGCAGGAGGCGAAGCAGCGGGAGAAGGACGAGGAGAGCCGGCGCCGCCGGGCCGGGGAGGCCCCCGAGGTGCCCCAGCCGAGCCAGGACCAGCTCGAGCAGCGCACCAAGGCCCGCCGCGACCACCTCAAGTCCCTGCGCGACGACCTGGGCCAGCAGGCCCGGACCATCCGCTCGACCGCCACGGGCCTGGTCGGCAAGACCAAGCACGACGCGCGCTCCGCCCCGGACCGCGCCCGCTCGGCCGCCAGCGGCTTCGCCTCCAACGCCCAGGACCCCGAGGCCCTGCGCCTGCGCTGGAAGCCGCTCGCGGTGCTCGCGGTGTCGCTGGGCACCGCGGCGGTCTTCCTCGCGCGGCTGCTCAAGCGCCGCTGAGGGAGCCCGTCCCCGCACGACGACGCCCGGTCGCCTCGCCCCGCGCGAGCCGGCCGGGCGTCGTCGTGTCCGGGGGTGGGACGGGCGGGGCGGCCCGGTAGAATGACGCGCGAGGCCCGCGGCCTCCGCACGGACCGTTCCCGACGAATGACAGCGAGAATGCAGAAGAAGCCCCTGAGAATCCTCATCGGTGCGGACACCTACCCGCCGGACATCAACGGAGCCGCCCAGTTCGGGCACCGCCTGGCCGTGGGCATGCGGGACCGGGGGCACGAGGTGCACGTGGTCGCCGCCCGCACGGGCTCGGGCCCCTCCTACGAGGTGGAGATCGACGGGATCAGGGAGCACCGCCTGCGGTCCCACCACCCGCCGACGCACCCCTACTTCCGGCTCTGCTTCCCGTGGGAGGTGCAGCGCCGGGTCGACGCGATCCTCGACCGGGTGAAGCCCGACGCCGTGCACATCCAGTGCCACTACATCGTGGGTCGCATGCTGGCCCGCTCCTGCCGCAGGCGCGGCATCCGGCTCGTGGCGACCAACCACTTCATGCCGGAGAACCTCGACCCGTTCCTGCCCTTCCCGGAGTGGTTCCTGCGCGGCTTCGCCAAGCTGTCATGGAAGGACATGGAGCGGATCCTCGGCCGCGCGCAGTACATCACGACGCCGACGCCCATCGGCGCGCGCGCGATGCACGAGCACGGTTTCGGCCGCCACGTCGAGCCGGTCTCCAATGGCATCGACTCCGCCGCCTACGAGCCGAGGCCGGGGGAGCGGCCCGAGCGCGCCGATCACCCGGTGGTGCTCTTCACGGGCCGGCTGGCGGTCGAGAAGAACATCGACGTCCTGATCCGCGCGGTGGCCAGGCTCCCCGAGTCCCACGGCGTGCGGCTGCGGGTGGCCGGCTCCGGCGAGATCGAGCCGGCCCTGCGGTCGGCGGCCCGCGAGGCCGGGGTGGAGGACCGGGTGCACTTCCTCGGCTACGTCAGCGACGAGCAGCTGCGCCGGGAGTACCTCGCGGCGGACGTCTTCTGCCAGCCGGGCACGGCGGAGCTGCAGTCGCTGGTCACCCTCGAAGCGATGTCCGCCTCCAAGCCGGTGGTCCTGGCCGACGCCCTCGCGCTGCCCCACCTGGTGCACGAGGGCGTGAACGGCCACCTGTTCCGGCCGGGCGACGACGCGGACCTCGCCGAGAAGCTCGCCTCCGTGCTGGGCCGGTCCTGCGAGGAGCGGCGGCGGATGGGCCGGGCGAGCCGGGAGATCGTGAGCCACCACTCGGCGGCGAAGACCTGGGACACCTTCGAGGCGATGTACCGGGGCGAGTACCCCGTCGGGCCCGGCCGGGCCTAGGGGCCGCACCGGCTCTGCGACGAGTGGGACGCGTCCCGCGCCGGTGGGCGACCGGTGGAGTGCTGCCCGTGCCGGTGCGGTAAGGTGGGATGCCGGTCGGTCCGGCCGACCGTGGGGGGTTAGCTCAGCTGGTCAGAGCAGAGGACTCATAATCCTTGGGTCGCGGGTTCAAGCCCCGCACCCCCTACCCCAGGCCCCCGGGCCGCAGCCTCACGGCGCGGCGCGGGGGCTCTTCTCATCCGAAAGTCGTACATTAGTAAGTCGTTCACTCGACTTCCGGGTAACTTTTAGTTCCGTTCGCTCAATTACCGTGCAGTTCTCCCACAAATGCCATTTCATTAGGAAAAACGTCATTTGCTTTCCACGGGGTATTGGAAATACTGACAAGTTAGCGCACCGTTGTGAAACTCAGAAGTGTACTGGTGCGTAGTGGATACATGACAGGACATTTCACGGAGTCATCCCCCAAAAGTTGCAGGCTTCCTCATTCTTTAGTTTTGAACTAAGCTGTGGATTTAAATTCACACGGCCCATCGTGAGAGGCATCTCCAACGAGGTGGATGTCCCGGGCCGCCTGCAGTGGAAGGGAACGTCATGAACAGAATGACTCGGCATCACCGGGAGCAGCTGCGCCGCAAGATCCTCGACAGCTCGCGCGAGCTCTTCGTCACGCAGGGCTGCTACGGCGCCACCATGGACGACGTCGCCGTCGTGAGCGGTCTCTCCAAGCCGGCGCTCTATCGCCACTTCGACAGCAAGGACGAGCTGTGCATCGTCGTGGTCGAGGAGTGCTCGGAGTTCGTCGAGTCGCTGTTCTCGCCCGCGCTGTTCACCGGCCTGACGCTGGAGGAGCGGGTCTCCCGGATGATCGCCCTGTTCATCGGGCTCGCGGTGGACCACCCTCACACCTACGCCATCGTCTTCGAGTCCGACATGGGGCACATCCCCGACGTCGCCGACCGCCTGCACGAGCTGCGTGACACCCTGCTGCAGTCGCTGACGGTGGGCGCGGACGAGGACCTGGCGCCCGAGGCCGCGGAGGAGTTCGCGCTGCGGGCCGAGATGATGCTCGCCGCGGTCATCCCGCTGTCCAAGCGGATCGGCGTCGAGTCCGTCCCCCTGAAGCGCGACAACCTGCAGAAGGTGCTCTTCGAGACCATGTGGGGCGGGCTGCGCTCGGCGGCCTGACCCGCGCCTTCCCGACCCATTCCGCCGCGGGCGGGGCGTTCGCGTCCCGCCCGCGGCGGCGTCATGAGCACGGACGGGGGCAGCCCCCTCACGAAGGTCAGCGGGTTGACGTAGCGGTCGCCCTCGCGCACGCCCCAGTGCAGGCAGGTGCCGCACGGCCGGTGGGGGAGGTCGGGATCCCGGCGCGCGATCTGCTCGCCGCGCGCGACCGGCCGCCCCCGCGGCAGCTGCTCCACGACCGGCTCGAAGCTGATGCGCAGGCCCCCGCGCGTGGTCACCGTGACGATCCCGCGGTCCACGACCCGCCCCGAGAAGGTCACGGTCCCCTCGGCGGGCGAGAGGACCGCCTGACCGGGCGACGCCGCGAGGTCGACCCCGCGGTGCCCGGGCAGCCAGTTCCGGATCGGCGGGTCGTAGGCGCCCACCACGGCCGGCCTCGGGTCCAGTGGCCAGGACCACGGTGCGGCGTCCCGTCGGGCCGCGGGGCTCATCGGCACGGGGGCCGGGGAGTCAAAACCCGCCGGCACGGGGGGCGGAGAGCCGGCACCCGCGGGCACGGAGGTCGGAGGGCCGGGGCTCGCCGGGGTGGAAACCTGCGGGCCGAGGCTCATCGGTGCGGAGGCCGGCGGGCCGAGCTGGGCGAGCGCCGGGCCGCAGGCCAGCAGCGCGGTGCAGAGGAGCGCGAGGAGGGTCATGCCCCCATCAGACACGACCCCGCCCGGCGTCGCCCCCGCGCCGGCTCCCCGTGCCGGGGCCCTGTGGAGGAGCCGTGTCGAAGGCGACCCTCGGGCGGGGCGGTGGACGGCGGGGCGGTGCTGTATAGTTGACGCGGCAGTGGTCGCCGTGTGCCCACTGACTTCGCGTGGTTCGCGCGCGGGGACGAGGTCCTGCATCGCAGGGGCGCGTCGCCGCGGGGATGACCACCGGTCCGTTCCGACTCGCGCGGGACGGTGACGGTCGTCCAGGAGCCGGGTTCCGCCCCTCTTCCGTGCGCCGCCAGGCCCGACGCGAGCATCCCGTGAGCGTCGGGGAGAACAACCGATAACTACGAGAGCGGTGCGTGACCCTAAGGAACATGGGGCGTGCCGCACCTAAGGAGACGACTTTGCCCGTCGTAACTATGCGCCAGCTGCTCGACTCGGGTGTCCACTTCGGTCACCAGACCCGCCGCTGGAACCCGAAGATGAAGCGTTACATCTTCACCGAGCGCAACGGCATCTACATCGTGGACCTGCAGCAGTCGCTGCAGTTCATCGACCGCGCCTTCGAGGCCGTCAAGGCCACCGTCGCCCACGGCGGCACCATCCTGTTCGTAGGCACCAAGAAGCAGGCCCAGGAGACCATCGCCGAGCAGGCGACCCGCGTCAACATGCCCTACGTCAACCACCGTTGGCTCGGCGGCATGCTCACCAACTTCGCCACCGTCTCCAAGCGGATCGACCGCATGAAGGAGCTCGAGCAGGTCGACTTCGACGACGTCGCCGCCTCGCAGTACACCAAGAAGGAACTGCTGCTGCTGCGCCGCGAGTACGAGAAGCTGGAGAAGACCCTCGGCGGCATCCGCAACCTCACCAAGGCGCCGTCCCTGGTGTGGGTCGTGGACACCAACAAGGAGCACCTGGCGGTCGACGAGGCCAAGAAGCTGGGCATCCCGGTCGTGGCCATCCTCGACACCAACTGCGACCCGGACGAGGTCAACTTCCCGATCCCGGGCAACGACGATGCGATCCGCTCCGTCAACCTGCTGACCCGCGTCGTCGCCGACGCCGTGGCCGCCGGCCTCATGGAGCGCAACAGCAAGCAGTCGGGCCAGGGTAACTCCGCCGAGGAGCCCATGGCCGAGTGGGAGAAGGAGCTGCTCGAGCAGCACCAGGCCCAGCAGTCCGCCGCGTCGGAGACCGTGAACCCGGCTCCCGAGGCCGCGGCCGCCGAGTCCGAGACCGCCCAGGCCGAGACCGTCGAGCCCGAGCCGGTGGAGACCGTCGAGCAGGGTGAGACCGTCCAGCAGGGCGGGACCTCCAACTAGGACTGAGCAGCGGATCCCGCGGATCCGCGACAGCCTGTGACGGGGCCGGGCCGCACCGGCCCGGCCCCGTTTTTCACACCGTGATCATCACGTAACCGCAAAGGAGTTCATATGGCGAACTACACCGCAGCCGACATCAAGGCCCTGCGCGAGCGCACCGGCGCCGGCATGCTCGACGTCAAGAAGGCCCTCGACGAGGCCGACGGCGACCAGCAGAAGGCCATGGAGATCATCCGCGTCAAGGGCCTGAAGGGCGTCACCAAGCGCGAGGGCCGCGCCACCGCCGAGGGCCTCGTCGCCGCTCGCGTGGAGAACGGCGTCGGCTACCTGGTCGAGGTCAACTCGGAGACCGACTTCGTCGCCAAGTCCGCCCCCTTCATCGAGTTCGGCAACTCCGTGCTCGAGGCCGCCGTCGCCGGCGAGGCCGGCACCCTGGAGGACCTCCTCAAGGCCACCTCCAACGGCAAGACCGTCGAGGAGCAGGTCACCGAGGCCGGCGCCCTGCTGGGCGAGAAGGTCGTCGTGCGCCGCGTGGCCCGCGTCGAGGGCCAGAACGTGGCCGTCTACCTGCACAAGACCTCCAAGGACCTCCCGGCCCAGGTCGGCGTCCTGCTGGCCGTCGACGGCGAGGGCACCGACGAGGTCGCCCACGACGTCGCCGTGCACATCGCCGCGATGTCCCCGAAGTTCCTCGACGACAGCTCGATCCCGGCCGACCAGGTCGAGTCCGAGCGCCGCATCGCCGAGGAGACCGCCCGGTCCGAGGGCAAGCCCGAGAAGATCATCCCGCAGATCGTCGAGGGTCGCCTCAAGGGCTTCTTCAAGGAGAACACCCTGCTGGACCAGGACTTCGCCAAGGACTCCAAGAAGTCCGTGGGCCAGGTCCTCGAGGAGTCGGGGGCCCAGGCCACCGAGTTCGTGCGCTTCCGCGTCGGCAGCTGATCGAGCGTCCGCGCTCCGAGGGGGCGCCCACCGCGTGTGGGCGCCCCCTCTCTGCGTATGCTGACCCGGGGGAGGCGCACGACGCCGTCCCGAGCAGCGCACACTCCGCAAGAGCAAGTACAGGGCCGGAAGCGGCCCGGGAGGAAACATGTCTGAGAATTCCGCGATCCCCAGTCCTCATCCGCGGCGGCGCCGCGTCCTGCTGAAGCTCTCCGGCGAGGTCTTCGGCGGCGGCAAGGTCGGCATCGACACCTCCGTGGTGCGCCAGATCGCCGTGCAGATCGCCTCGACCGTGGGCCAGGCCGAGACCGCCGTCGTCGTCGGCGGCGGCAACTTCTTCCGCGGGGCGGAGCTCTCCGGCGCGGGTCTGGACCGCTCGCGGGCCGACTACATGGGCATGCTGGGCACGGTGATGAACTCGCTCGCGCTGCAGGACATCCTCGAGCAGGAGGGCGTGGACACCCGCGTCCAGTCGGCCATCGAGATGGCCCAGGTCGCCGAGAACTACATCCCCCGCCGCGCCATCCGGCACATGGAGAAGGACCGCGTGGTCATCTTCGGCGCCGGCGCCGGCCTGCCCTACTTCTCGACCGACACCGTCGCGGCCCAGCGCGCGCTCGAGGTCCACGCCGAGGAGGTCCTCGTGGCCAAGAACGGCGTCGACGGCGTCTACACCGCGGACCCCAAGCTGGACCCCACCGCCGAGCGCCTGCACCACCTGACCTACGACGAGGCGCTGCGCCGGGACATCCGCGTGATGGACCAGACCGCGTTCAGCCTCTGCAAGGACAACAACGTGACCATGCGCGTGTTCGGCATGCAGGGCGAGGGCAACGTCACCCGGGCCATCCTCGGCGAGGAGATCGGGACCCGGGTCACCGCCTGAGGCGCGGTGGCCGCCGTGTCGTCGCGTCCCCGCGGCGGTCGGTAGACTTTCACGAGAGAAGCACGGCCTCGACGTCGCCGGAGCCTGCCCCGCGCGGGCCCCGGACCCCGGCGTCGAGGCCTCCCCGCGCCGCCGAGGCGGCGGCGCACCACCATCGAGGAGATCGCAGTGATCGAAGATTCCCTGTCCGAAGCCCGCACCAAGATGGGCAAGGCCGTCGAGACGGCCAAGAACGACTTCGCGGCCGTCCGCACGGGCCGGGCCAACCCCTCCCTGTTCTCGAACGTGCTCGTGGAGTACTACGGGACCCCGACGCCGCTGCAGCAGCTGGCCTCGTTCCAGAACCCCGAGGCGCGCACGCTCCTCATCACGCCCTACGACAAGTCCTCGCTGGGCGACATCGAGAAGGCGCTGCGCAACTCCGACCTCGGGGCCAACCCGGCCAACGACGGCAACGTCATCCGCATCGTCATGCCCGAGCTGACCGAGGAGCGCCGCCGCGAGTACGTGCGCCTCGTCTCCGGCAAGGCCGAGGACGCCCGCGTCTCGGTGCGCAACATCCGCCGCACCGCCAAGGGCGAGATCGAGAAGGCCGTCAAGGACGGCGACGCCGGCGAGGACGAGGGCACCCGCGGCGAGAAGGAGCTCGACGCCACGACCAAGAAGCACATCGACCAGATCGACGAGCTGCTCAAGCGCAAGGAAGCCGAGCTGCTCGAGGTCTAGTCCATGACTGAATCATCAGAGCGCCCCGCCCCGTCCGAGGGATCCCGCAAGCGGACCCCGCGGGCGGGGCGGGATCTGCCCGCGGCGATCGGCGTCGGGGCCGTGCTCGTCGGCCTGCTGGTCGTCGGGCTCTTCTTCGTGCCCCTGGTGGTCGTGGCGCTGGCCGCGGTGGCCGCCGGCGTCGGGACCTGGGAGATCGGGCAGTCGCTCAACAAGAAGCGGAAGATGCGGGTCCCGCTGATCCCCGCCGTGGCCACCGGCGCGATGTTCCCGTTCGCCGCGTTCTACGGCGGCAGCGAGTCGCTCGTCTACGCGGTGCTGGGCTCGATCATCGTGGTGATCCTCTGGCGCGCCCTGGGCCGCCGGGACGGCATGCTGCTGTCCATCATGGGATCCATCTTCACGATGCTGTGGGTCCCCTTCATGCTCGCGCTGGCGGTCCTGCTCTTCCGCCAGGACGACGGCGCGGCCCGGGTGTTCACGATCGTGCTCATGGCGATCGGCAACGACACCTGGGGCTACATCGCCGGCGTCCTGTGGGGCAAGCACCCCATGGCTCCCCGCATCAGTCCCAAGAAGACCTGGGAGGGCATGGCCGGGTCGCTGATCGGCTCGATCGTGGTCGGCGTGCTGTGCGCGGTCCTGCTCCTGGGCGAGGCCTGGTGGGTCGGCGTCGTGCTCGCGGTGCTGCTCGTGATCGCCTCGACGGCCGGGGACCTGTCCGAGTCCATGATCAAGCGCGAGATCGGGATCAAGGACATGAGCAACATCCTGCCCGGCCACGGCGGGGTCATGGACCGGCTCGACTCCATCGTCTTCGCGATCGCCGCGGGCTACGTCGTCTTCGTGGCCCTCGGCTGACCCCGGCCGCACCCCGTCCCTAGGAGGCCCCATGCCCAGCACCGACGATCCCCGCGGCGGCCGCGCCGAGCGGCCCGAGCCGTCCGAGCCGCTCGAGCGGACTGCGGAGCCCGGGCGGACCGCCGGGCCCGAGCCGAGCATCACCGCGACCCAGGAGCTCGACAGCATCCGCCGCGTCCCCGCCCGGACGCGCGGCTACGCGGCGGCGCAGGTGGAGTCCTTCGTGCGCGAGTGCGAGGAGGGCCTGCGGGCGGCCGAGGCCGGGCGGGAGCCGGGGATCTCCTCGGCCGGGGTGCGGGCGGCGTCGTTCGCCCCGGAGGACGGCGGGTACGACGCCGCCGACGTCGACTCGGTGCTCGACTCCTACGAGGACCGCCTCGCGCGCGCCGAGTGCGCCCGCTTCGCGGCCGAGCACGGGCGCCCGCGCTGCGCGCCCGGGCCGAGGACCTGGCCGAGCTGGTCACCGGCCGCCTGCGCCGGGAGCCGGGGGAGCGCTTCCGCCGCCCGGCGCGGCATCGGACCCTGGGGTACCTCGCCGGGGACGTGGACCGGCTGTGCGAGGAGCTGCTGGTCCACTTCCGCACCGCCGAGCGGGTGCACCCGCGCCCGCTGCGCGACGCGGCCTTCCGCGTGGCCAACGGCCGCGCCGCCTACGACGAGGCCCAGGTGGACGCCTTCATGTCCCGAGTGGGCGAGCTGATCCAGACTTTGCGCTGGTCAGACGCGTATTCGGCGGAAGGTCGCTAGACCCGCCGGCCACGCCGTCCGCCTCCTAGTTGTGATGTCCAACACCAGGTAGTGTTGCTTGCATCACAGCTTTGAGGAGGCACCTATGACATCCCACGGACCCCCCGACGCGGCCCCCCGGGCTGATGCCGAGGAGCACGGACCCATCGACTTCGTCAGGGCCCAGGCCGACCCTAGCTTCCAGGAGCTCCGGCGCACCCACCGCAGCTTCGTCTTCCCGCTGACGGTCGCGTTCCTGGTGTGGTACCTGGCCTACGCGGTGACCGCGATGTACGCGCCCGGCTTCATGTCCCACAAAGTCGTGGGGAACGTGAACGTGGGCATCGTCTGGGGCCTGCTGCAGTTCGCCTCGACCTTCGGCATCACCGCCTGGTACGTCCTGTTCGCCAACCGCCGGCTGGACCCGCGCGCCGTGCGGCTGCGCGAGGAGCTGGAGGCCGGGGAGTTCGACGACGCCGACGCCGGCCGGGCGGGAGGTGCCGCCCGATGAGAGTCCTGGAGGAGACGAGGCCGGTCCTGCTGAGCGCGGCCGAGACCGAGACCGTGGGCACGCCCTGGGTCAACATGTCCATCTTCGGGGCGTTCGTGGCCGTCACCCTCGTGGTGGTGCTGCGCGCCTCGCGCAACAACAAGACCGCGGCCGACTACTACGCCGGCGGGCGGTCCTTCAACGGCACCCAGAACGGGCTGGCCATCGCGGGCGACTACCTCTCGGCGGCGTCGTTCCTGGGGATCGTGGGGGCGATCGCGGTGCAGGGGTACGACGGGTTCCTCTACTCGATCGGCTTCCTGGTCGCCTGGCTGGTGGCCCTCCTGCTGGTCGCCGAGCTGCTGCGGAACACGGGCAAGTTCACCATGGCCGACGTGCTCTCCTTCCGGCTGCGGCAGCGGCCGGTGCGGGTCGCGGCGTGCATCGCGACGCTGGCCGTGACCTTCTTCTACCTGCTCGCGCAGATGGCCGGCGCGGGGGCGCTGGTCTCGCTGCTGATGGGGATCAGCTCCCGGGCGGGGCAGTCGCTGGTCATCGTGGTCGTCGGCGCGCTGATGATCGTGTACGTGCTGATCGGCGGGATGAAGGGCACCACCTGGGTGCAGATCATCAAGGCCGTGCTGCTGCTGACCGGCGTGGCCGTCATGACTGTCTGGATCCTGGCGCTCAACGGCTTCAACCTCTCGGAGCTGCTGGGAGCCGCCGTGGAGACCTCGGGCACCGAGGCGATCCTCGAGCCCGGGCAGCAGTACGGGGCGAGCAACCTGACCAAGCTCGACTTCATCTCGCTCGGCCTGGCGCTGGTCTTCGGCGCGGCGGGGTTGCCCCACGTGCTGATGCGGTTCTACACCGTGCCCACCGCCAAGGAGGCGCGGAAGTCGGTGGTCTGGGCGATCGTGCTGATCGGGCTGTTCTACCTGTTCACCCTGGTCCTGGGGTACGGGGCGGCGGCGATGATCGGCAGCGAGCGGATCGCGGAGGCGCCGGGCGGGGTCAACTCCGCGGCGCCGCTGCTGGCCTTCGAGCTCGGCGGCTCGCTGCTGATGGGGGTCATCGCGGCGGTCGCGTTCGCCACGATCCTGGCCGTCGTCGCGGGGCTGGCCATCACGGCGTCGGCCTCCTTCGCCCACGACGTCTACACCAACGTCATCTGCCGGGGTAAGAGCGATCCCCGCAAGGAGATCCGGGTGGCCAAGGCGACCGTGGTCGTCATCGGGCTGCTGGCGATCGGCGGCGGGATCGGCGCGCAGGGGCAGAACGTGGCCTTCCTCGTCGCGCTCGCCTTCGCCGTCGCGGCCTCGGCCAACCTCCCGACGATCGTGTACTCGCTGTTCTGGCGGGGCTTCACCACGCGCGGGGCGGTCTTCTCGATGTACGGCGGGCTGATCCTCTCGGTCGTGCTGATCGTGTTCTCCCCGGTCATGTCCGGGAGGGAGACCTCGATGATCCCGACCGCCGACTTCGCGCTGTTCCCCCTGAGCAACCCGGGGATCGTCTCGATCCCCGCCGCTTTCCTCCTCGGCTGGATCGGGTCGGTCACCTCCCGCACCCGCGAGGATCGTCGCAAGCAGGCAGAGATGGAGGTGCGTTCGCTGACAGGCATCGGAGCGGAGAAGGCGGTCGAGCACTGAGTCCTCGCCTCCGCCCGGCGGCACGGCCACCGTGGCACACGCCCGCGCATACCACGGCGGATCCGGCCCGAAGCCGGTGAGGTGGGGTAGTTCTGCTGACCGGAGAATGAGCCCACGTCAGGCGCACGTCTGACACAGTTGAAGCCTTCGTAAAGTCACATCGCAACCCTGGGGTCGGACGCCATGAGCTCACCGGCACGGGGGCCTAGAGAGGACATGTCATGGGAATCATCGGTTGGATCGTATTGGGAATCATCGCCGGCGCGATCGCTAAGGCGATCCTGCCCGGTCGTCAGGGCGGGGGCATCATCATCACGATGATCCTCGGCATCGTCGGCGCGGTCATCGGGGGCTTCCTCGGGTCCGCGATCTTCGGGGCGTCGCTCGAGAACTTCTGGTCGCTGCAGACCTGGATCCTCGCGATCGTCGGCTCGATCAT
This sequence comes from Rothia santali, assembly GCF_024199905.1. Taxonomy (GTDB): domain Bacteria; phylum Actinomycetota; class Actinomycetes; order Actinomycetales; family Micrococcaceae; genus Rothia; species Rothia santali. Next base: position 35,412 of record NZ_JANAFB010000005.1, on the reverse strand, counting down.
CGTGCTGCTGATCTGGGGCCTGGTGACCGGGCGCAAGCGCCGCGCCTAATCGCCCGAGCCTGAGGCGCGCGGCCCCGGAGCCGCCGCCTGACGAGTTGACCCGGTGCGCGGGATGGATGCGAATCCTCCCGCGCACCGGGTCTTCTCGTGTGCGGACCCCGCCTCGGGCCCCGGCAGAGGCGCGGTGCGCGGGGTGGGCGACCTCGGGGCGCGCGCTCAGGGTGCGGGCCTAGACTGGAGGTCATGAAATTCGGTTCCGTCCCCGCCGCCTCGCCGTCCGCCGCATCTGTCGAGGCGCCCCCCGCGCGGGCCGTCGCGATCCTCGGGTCCACCGGCTCCATCGGGACCCAGGCGCTCGACGTCGTGGAGCACTGCGCGGCGCTGCGGGCCGAGGACGGTCCCGACGCCACCCCCGAGCTGACCGTCACCGCGCTCGCGGCCGGCGCGGGGAACCTCCCGCTGCTCGCCGCCCAGGCGGCCCGGCACCGCCCGGGGGTGGTGGCCACCAGCGGGACGGCCGACGACGCCGAGCGCCTCCGGACCCTGATCGCGGCCGAGGTCGGGGCCGGCACCGGCGCCGCCTACGCCCCGGTCATCCTCCACGGCCCCGAGGCGGCCGCCGCCGTGGCCGCCGAGGCCCCGGGGGACACGGTGCTCAACGGCATCACCGGCTCGATCGGCCTGGCCCCCACGCTGGCCGCCCTGAACGCCGGCAAGCGCCTGGCGCTGGCCAACAAGGAGTCGCTGATCGCCGGGGGCCGCCTGGTCCAGGAGGCGGTCGCCGCGAGCCCGCTCGAGCAGCCGCTGATCCCCGTCGACTCCGAGCACTCTGCGCTCGCGCAGGCCCTGGCCAGCGGGGCCGACCGCGAGGTCTCCCGCCTGGTCGTCACGGCCTCCGGCGGCCCCTTCCGCGGCCGCGGGCGGGAGGAGCTGCGGGACGTGACCCCGCGGGAGGCCCTGGCCCACCCCACCTGGGACATGGGACTGGTGGTCACCACCAACTCCGCGACGATGGTCAACAAGGCCCTGGAGGTCCTCGAGGCCCACCTGCTCTTCGGCGTGGACCTCGACCGCATCGTCGTCGCCGTCCATCCCCAGTCGATGGTCCACTCGCTGGTGGAGTTCGTCGACGGCTCCACGATCGCCCAGGTCTCCCCGCCGGACATGCGGCTGCCCATCGCCCTCGGCCTGACGTGGCCGCACCGCGTCGCGGGGATCGCCTCGGGCTGCGCGTGGGACGCCCCGCAGGACTGGACCTTCGAGCCCCTGGACGAGGAGGCCTTCCCCGCGGTGCGGATGCTCAAGGAGGCCGCGCGCGCCGGCGGCACGGGGCCCGCGGTCTTCAACGCCGCCAACGAGCAGGCCGTCGCCGCCTTCCACGCGGGGACGATCCGCTTCACCGAGATCGTCGAGACCGTGGGCGCGGTCCTGGCCGAGCACCCGGGCTCCGGGGCCCACACCCCCGACGAGGACCTCAGCGTCGAGGCTGTGCTGCGCGCCGAGCGCTGGGCCCGCGAGCGCACCGACGAGCTGCTGGGGGTCCGGGCCTGATGGACCTCCTGCAGCTGTTCACCGGCTCCTGGCCGCTGTTCCTCCTCGGCATCCTTGTCATGGCCGTGGGCATCGCGCTGTCCATCGCGCTGCACGAGGTCGGGCACCTGATCCCCGCCAAGCTCTTCGGCGTGCGGGTCACCCAGTACATGGTCGGCTTCGGCCGCACGGTCTTCTCCCGGCGCCGGGGCGAGACCGAGTACGGGATCAAGGCGATCCCGCTGGGCGGCTACATCTCGATGATCGGGATGTACCCGCCGTCGAAGGGCGGCACCGCTACCGCCGACTCCACGGGGCTGTTCCAGCAGCTCGCCGCCGAGACCCGCAGCGTCGAGGAGGGGCGGCTGCTCCCCGGGGACGAGGACCGGCAGTTCTACCGGCTGCCGATCCACCGGCGGATCGTCATCATGCTCGGCGGGCCGCTCATGAACCTGCTGATCGGGATCGTGTGCCTCAGCGTCGTCGTGACCGGGTTCGGCACGGCCCAGCCCAGCACCACGGTCGCCTCGGTGAGCCAGTGCGTCCAGAAGGTCCAGGCGGGCCAGGAGGACGCGGCGCAGCAGTGCGGGCCCGGCGACCCGCAGTCCCCGGCGCTCGCCGCCGGCCTGGAGCCGGGGGACCGCATCGTGTCCTTCGACGGGCAGGCGGTGGGGTCCTGGGAGCAGCTGAACGGGCTGATCCGGGACGGCGGGGACCGGCGGGTGCCGGTCGTCGTGGAGCGCGACGGCGCCGAGGTCGCCCTCAGCATCGAGCCGATCGTGACCGAACGCCCCGTCCTCGACGCCTCGGGGCTGCCCGTGCTGGACGACGCCGGCCAGTACGAGACCGTGCCGGTCGGCTTCATCGGGGTCGGGCCCACCCAGGAGCTGGTGCCGGGGAGCATCACGGAGGTCCCCGCCGTCGTGGGCCAGACCTTCGGGCAGATCGTCGGGGTGATCGTCAAGCTGCCCGTGCGCCTCTGGGAGGTCGGCGCGGCGCTGTTCACCGACCAGGAGCGACCGGCCGACTCGCCGATGTCGGTGGTCGGCGTCGGGCGGGTCGCCGGCGAGCTCACCGCGACCGACCGGATCCCCACCGACGCCAAGGTGGCCTCGCTCATCTCGGTCCTGGGCACCCTGAACTTCAGCCTGTTCATGTTCAACTTGCTCCCGCTGCTGCCGCTCGACGGCGGGCACGTCGCCGGGGCGCTGTGGGAGGGGCTGCGCCGGGCCTGGGCGCGGCTCCGGCGGCGCGCGGACCCGGGCCCGTTCGACCCGGTGCGGATGCTGCCCCTGACCTACGGGGTCGCGGCGGCGTTCATCGGCATGACGGTCCTGCTGATCGCGGCGGACATCTTCGACCCCGTGCGGGTGTTCTGAGCCGGCGCTCGCGCCCAGCGTGAAATCACACCCCCCTGTCGTCGGCCTCACCCCGGTTGTGGGGCACAATGGGAACGTTGGATGCGTTGTGCCCAGTGCGGTACGCCGTCCCTATACCAGCCATCTCTTTCGGAGGAACGATTTGACCTCGGTCAACCTTGGCATGCCCGCCCCGCCCCCGCCCGTACTCGCGCCGCGTCGGAAGACCCGGCAGATCCAGGTGGGCGCCGTGGGCGTGGGCTCCGACTCTCCGGTCAGCGTGCAGTCGATGACCACCACCAAGACGCACGACATCGGCGCGACCCTGCAGCAGATCGCCGAGCTCACGGCGTCGGGCTGCGACATCGTGCGCGTGGCCTGCCCCACGGACAAGGACGCCGAGGCGCTGCCCATCATCGCCAAGCAGTCCAACATCCCCGTGATCGCGGACATCCACTTCCAGCCCAAGTACGTCTTCGCCGCGATCGAGGCCGGCTGCGGCGCGGTCCGCGTGAACCCGGGCAACATCCGGAAGTTCGACGACCAGATCAAGGAGATCGCCCAGGCCGCGAAGGACCACGGCACCTCGATCCGGATCGGCGTCAACGCCGGCTCGCTGGACCGCCGCCTGCTCCAGAAGTACGGCAAGGCCACCCCCGAGGCTCTCGTGGAGTCGGCCGTGTGGGAGGCCTCGCTGTTCGAGGAGTACGGCTTCCACGACTTCAAGATCTCGGTCAAGCACAACGACCCCGTGGTCATGGTCCGCGCCTACGAGCTGCTCGCCGAGGCCGGGGACTGGCCCCTGCACCTCGGCGTGACCGAGGCCGGCCCGGCCTTCCAGGGCACCATCAAGTCGGCGACCGCCTTCGGGGCCCTGCTCTCGAAGGGCATCGGCGACACCATCCGCGTCTCGCTGTCCGCCCCTCCCGTGGAGGAGGTCAAGGTCGGCAACCAGATCCTGGAGTCGCTGAACCTGCGCCCCCGCAAGCTCGAGATCGTCTCCTGCCCCTCGTGCGGGCGGGCCCAGGTGGACGTCTACGAGCTCGCGAACTCCGTCACGGAGGGGCTGGAGGGCATGAAGGTGCCGCTGCGCGTGGCCGTCATGGGCTGCGTCGTCAACGGCCCAGGCGAGGCCCGCGAGGCCGACCTCGGCGTGGCCTCCGGCAACGGCAAGGGCCAGATCTTCGTCAAGGGCGAGGTCATCCGCACCGTGCCCGAGGACCAGATCGTGGAGACCCTGATCGAGGAGGCCAACCGCATCGCCGAGGAGATGGAGGCCAACGGCGAGCTCCCCGAGGGCGAGCCCTCGGTCTCCGTGAGCTGATCGCGCGTCCGATGCGATTCCTGCGGCAGCGGCTGGACCGGGTCACCGGGCCCACGGTGCGTCCCCTGACCCAGGAGGACGCCGAGCCGCTGCAGGACATGATCCGCTCGCGCCCCGTGGCCAATCTCTTCGCGCTCGAGCACTTCCAGCGGATCGGCCTGCCGGGCCCGTCGTTCCTGACGCGGGCCCGGACGGCCTCGCCCTTCCTCGGGGTCTTCGAGCCCGGCGGCCCGGGCGGGGCCCCGCGGCTCGCGGGCGCGGTGTGGTTCGGCGCCAACCTGGTGCCCGTGCACCTGGCGCCGGCGCACCTGTCCCGGGTCGTGGCCTACGTGAGCGCCACCGAGCGCGAGATCTCCTCGATCTTCGGCCCCGCCCGGGAGGTCACGGTCCTCGGGGAGGGCCTCGAGCAAGCCGGCTACCAGCCCTTCGACGTGCGCCCGGAGCAGCCCCTGCTCGTGCTGCGCGCCGACGCCGCCCTCGAGGCCGCCGACGCCGACCACGCCCGCCGCGCCGGGGTGACCCCGGTGCGCTGGGCCTCCTCCCGCGACGTCGACGCCCTCCTGCCGGCCGCCATCGCGATGTTCACCGAGGAGGTCGGCTACTCGCCGCTCGCCCGCGACCCCGCCGGCTACGCCCGCCGCATCGCCGAGGGCGTCGCCGCCGGCCGCACGGTGCTGGCCCACGACGCCGCGGGGGACGTCGTCTTCAAGACCGACGTCGGCCTCGCCGCCGAGGGGATCTGCCAGCTGCAGGGCGTCTGGCTCGCGCCCCGGCTGCGCGGCCAGGGGCTCTCTGAGGGGCTGCTCGCGCAGGCCTGCCGGCTGATCAGGCCACAGCACCCCACGATCAGCCTCTACGTCAACGGGTACAACCTGCGGGCCCGGGCCCTCTACCGTAGAGTCGGGTTCGACCAGGTGGACACCTTCGCGACCGTGCTGTTCTGACGGCTGGCGGCGCGCTTTTCAGCTGTTCTAGACTTGCTGGGACACCCGGCAGCACCCGACGACGAGAAACGGACACCTCCTTGGCCCTTCGCCTCTCCACCCTGTTCCTGCGCACGCTGCGCGAAGACCCCGTCGACGCCGAGGTGGACAGTCACAAGCTGCTGGTGCGGGCCGGGTACATCAGGAGGGCCGCCCCGGGGATCTACAGCTGGCTGCCGCTGGGCCTCACGGTGCTCGGTAAGGTCGAGCGCGTCGTCCGCGAGGAGATGAACGCGATCGGCGGTCAGGAGGTCCACTTCCCGGCGCTGCTGCCCCGCGAGCCCTACGAGGCCACCAACCGCTGGACCGAGTACGGCGAGAACCTCTTCCGCCTCCAGGACCGCAAGGGCTCCGACTACCTCCTCGCGCCGACCCACGAGGAGATGTTCACCCTGCTGGTCAAGGACCTGTACTCCTCGTACAAGGACCTCCCCGTCACGCTGTACCAGATCCAGACCAAGTACCGCGACGAGGCCCGGCCCCGCGCGGGCCTGCTCCGCGGGCGCGAGTTCGTCATGAAGGACTCCTACTCCTTCAGCGCCGACGACGCCGGGCTCGACGAGGCCTACCTCGCCCACCGCGGCGCCTACCAGCGCATCTTCGAGCGGCTGGGGCTCGAGATGGTCATCGTCAGGGCGCAGTCCGGCGCGATGGGCGGCTCCCGCTCCGAGGAGTTCCTCTACGCGACGCCGATCGGCGAGGACACCTTCGTGCGCTCGGAGGGCGGGTACGCCGCCAACGTCGAGGCCGTCACGACCGTGGCCCCCGAGCCGGTCGACGCCTCCGCGACGCCGGCCGCGCACGTCGAGCACACCCCCGACTCCCCGACGATCGAGACCCTCGTGGACCGCTCGAACGAGCTGCACCCCCGCGAGGAGGGGGAGTGGACCGCCGCGGACACGCTCAAGAACGTCCTGGTGGCGGTGAGCCTGCCGACCGGCGAGCGCCGGGTCGTGGGCGTGGGCGTGCCGGGCGACCGCGCCGTGGACCTCAAGCGGCTCGAGGTGAGCCTCGGCGTCGCGCTGGGCGCGGGCGGCGAGGTCGAGGTCGAGCAGGCCCAGGACTCGGACCTCCGCTCGTTCCCCATGCTGGTCAAGGGCTACATCGGCCCGGGCCTGAGCCTGGACGCGCCCCTGCTGGGCGAGGACTCCCCGACGGGCATCCCGTACTTCGTGGATCCGCGCGTCGTCGAGGGCTCCGCCTGGATCACCGGCGCCAACCTGCGGGACCGGCACGTCTTCGACCTCGTGATGGGGCGCGACTTCGCGGCCGACGGCGTCGTCGAGGCCTGCGAGGTCCGCGAGGGCGACCCGGCCCCGGACGGCTCCGGGCCGCTGTCCACCGCCCGGGGGATCGAGATGGGCCACATCTTCGCCCTGGGCCGCAAGTACGCCGAGGCCCTGGGGCTGCGCGTGCTCGACGCCAACGGCAAGCTCACGACCGTGACCATGGGGTCCTACGGCGTCGGCGTCACCCGCGCGCTCGCGGCCGTGGCCGAGGCCAATCACGACGAGAAGGGCCTCATCTGGCCCCGGCACCTCACGCCGGCCGACCTCCACGTCGTCGCCACCGGCAAGGGCCCGGAGATCATGGAGGGCGCCGAGGCACTCGTCGCCGACCTGGAGGCCGCCGGCCTCGAGGTGCTCTTCGACGACCGGCCCAAGGTCTCGCCCGGGGTGAAGTTCGGCGACGCCGAGCTGCTCGGCGTGCCGACCGTGCTGGTCGTGGGCCGGGGGTTCAAGGACGGGACGGTCGAGCTCAAGGACCGCCGCTCGGGCGAGTCGCGGGAGATCCCGCTGGACAACGCCGTCGCCGAGGCGATCGCCGAGGTCCGTGCCGGCTGAGGCGCCGCGGCACGGCTCGGGGGGCCGCGGGTGACCGCCGTCCTGGAGTCGCTGGACCCGGGGATCCTGACGCTCATCGTGGTCGCGGGGTTCGCGGCGGGGTGGGTCGACGCCGTCGTCGGCGGGGGAGGGCTCATCCAGCTGCCCGTGGTCCTGCTGATCCCGGGCATGTCGCCCGTCCAGGCGCTGGCCACCAACAAGATGGGCTCGGTCTTCGGCACCGCGACCAGCGCCGTCACCTTCTACCGCCGCACCACGGCCCCGCTGCGACCGGCCCTGCCGATGGCCGCGGTGGCGTTCTGCGGGAGCTTCGGCGGGGCCTCGGTCGCCTCGCTGCTGCCCGCGGAGGTCTTCAAGCCGGTGATCCTGGCCGCGCTGATCGGCGTCGCGTCCTTCACGGTCGCCCGGCCGCAGGCGGGGCAGCTGGAGCGGCCGCAGCGCGCCCGGCGGGAGCAGGCGCTGATCGGGACGGCGCTCGGCGTCGGCATCGGGTTCTACGACGGGATCCTGGGGCCGGGCACCGGGTCCTTCCTGATCATCGGCATGATCACGCTCCTGGGCTTCAGCTTCCTGCGGGCCAGCGCGCAGGCCAAGGTGGTCAACCTCGCGACCAACCTGGGCGCGCTGCTGTTCTTCTCGCTCAACGGCTCGCTCGTGCCGCTGCTGGGGCTCGTGCTGGGGGCGGCGAACATGCTGGGCGGCTACGTGGGCGCCCGCAGCGCCGTCGCTCGCGGCAACCGGTTCATCCGGGTCGTCTTCCTCGCCGTCGTGCTGGTGCTGATCGCGAAGATGGCGTGGGACGTCTACCGGGAGCTGCTCGCCTGACGGGGTCGTCCGGCGCGGGTGGGCCGAACGGGCCGCCGGGCCGCCGAGCGCCGCACGCCACCGGCCGGTCAATCCGTGCCGGCCGCCACCGGCCGGTCAATCCGTGCCGGCCCGCCACCGGCCGGTCAGTCCGTGCCGGCCCCCGCGGGCGTGCCGGGCAGGGCCGGGACCGAGGCCGGCGAGGAGCCCAGCGCGGTGTTGACCGCGAGCCACCGGAGGGACCAGGACCGCCACGTCTCGGCGGAGGAGCGCCCGCCCTCGGCCGCGAGGATCGCGAAGGTGCGCTCGGACAGGGCCGTTGACTGCTGCGCGCGGAGCTGGGCCGGGTCGGCGTCGGGCATCGCGTAGGCCGCGGCGGGCTGGGGGATGCCCTGGCACCCCGGCGGGACCGAGCGGCGCAGCTCGCCGAGCTGGCCCGCATGGACCCGGGCGACGTCGCGGATGCTCTGCTCGGTCACCGGCTCCCGGGCGTCGGCCTCGGTGCGGGCGACCAGGACGTCGTCGGACCAGGTCGTGGCGTAGAGCTCCGAGAGGGCCTCGCCCACCGCGCGGCTGCGGGCGTCGTCGGCCGCGCCGTCGGGGCACAGGCCGGCGGACAGGGCGGCGTCGGCGGGCGAGGCGCCCAGCAGGGCGTCGAGCGAGTCCGCGGTCCGCCCCTCGAGCGAGGGGACCTCCTGGAGGGTGCCCTCGAGGCCGCGGGCGGTGAGCCAGTGGCTGACGGCGATGGAGCCCAGCAGCGCCGCCTGGCGGGGCTCGAGGTCCTGGCTCCCGGAGAGCTCGTACAGCCGCTGCGCGGAGTCGTCGAAGATCCGCGCCGGGGATTCCCCGGGCTCGGGGGCGGCGGGCTCGCCGGCCTTCTCCCGGGCGGCGGGGGCGAGCACGGCCAGCTGCTCGTCGATCCGCCGCTCCAGGACGCCGTCGGGATCCTCCACGACGCCGTCCGCCACCGCGGCCCGCACGCCCAGCAGCTCCTCGGCGGCCCGGGTCTGCGCCTCGAGCGCGGGGGAGGCGGCGGAGACCCTCCACCACAGGACCCCCGCGAGCGCCAGGAGCAGCACCAGCAGGATCGACAGGACGAGGGCGGAGATGCGCTGGGGCAGGGGGATCCTCATGGTCGTGTCCTTTCCGCGGGCAGCCGAACGGGGTCCTTCGGTCCCATCATGGCACGGGGCTCCCCGCCGGCGGCGCTAGGCTGGGGCGAAGCAACGATCCACGACTCCACGAGGAGGAACCATGTCGAACGGTCAGCAGAAGAAGACGTCGTCGACGTCGAGGTCGCGCCGGAAGGTCGCGCGGGAGAAGGCCAATGCCGGCTACTCCGACCGGGCCCACCCGCGCAGCGCGCTCGCGGACAGCGTCGACCTCGAGCGCATCCGGGGCCGCCTGGAGCCCGTGGTCGAGCAGTTCGACCTCGTCCTGGAGGACATCACCGCCCGGGGCGCGGGGAACGGCCAGACCCTCTCGGTGGTCGTGGACCTCGCCGAGGACAAGGAGGGCTCCGTGGCGCTGGACACGATCGCGGAGGTCTCCCGCGCGCTCTCGGCCGCCCTGGACGAGGCCGACGACGAGCCGGAAAGCGAGTACCTGCTGGAGGTCTCCTCGCCCGGCGCGACGCGCAAGCTCACCGAGCCCCGGCACTGGAAGCGCTCCCGCGGCCGCCTCGTGCGGATCGTCACGGCCCGGGCGAACTTCCTGGCCCGGCTGGAGGAGACCGACGGCTCGACCGCCACGATCCGGCGGAAGAGGGACACCCCCAAGGGGGTCCCGGAGAAGTACGAGGAGTCCGAGCGACTGGACCTCGGCGACGTCCAGAAGGCCCACGTGGAGGTCGAGTTCAACCAGTGAGCCCCGGCTCGCTAGACTGGACGCGAGACTAATCGATTGGCGCGGCTCCCCGCGGGGAGCCGCGCGACCGGCGCCGGAACGCACCCGCGTTCCGGCGTTTCGGTAGCGCACGCGAGAAAGGTTCAGCAATGGACATCGACATGAGCAACCTCCGGCTGCTGGAGAAGGAGCGCGACATCCCGGTGGAGGCGCTCATCTCCATGATCGAGTCGGCCCTGTTGCTCGCGTACCAGAAGAACCCGGGCGCCATCCACGACGCGCGCGCCGTGGTGGACCGGACCACCGGCCGGGTGAGCATCATCGCCCCCGAGGTGGACGAGGACGGGACCGTGGTGGGGGAGTTCGACGACACCCCGCGCAACTTCGGCCGCATCGCCGCCTCGACCGCCCGGCAGGTGATCTTCCAGCGCCTCCGCGAGGCCGAGGACGACCAGATCCTGGGCGACTTCCGCGGTCGAGAGGGCCAGCTGGTCTCCGGCCAGATCCAGCAGGGCGGCCGGAACAACATGGTCCAGATCGACCTGGGCACGGTCGAGGGCGTCCTGCCCCCGCACGAGCAGGTGCCCGGCGAGCGCTACGAGCACGGCGGGCGCATCCGCACCTACGTGGTCGAGGCCCGGCGCGGGTTCAAGGGGCCCTCCATCACGCTCTCCCGCTCGCACCCCGACCTGGTCCGCCGGCTCTTCGAGCACGAGGTCCCGGAGATCCAGGACGGCTCGGTCGAGATCATGGCCGTGGCCCGCGAGGCCGGCCACCGCACCAAGATCGCGGTCCGCGCCACCCGTCCGGGGATCAACGCGAAGGGCTCCTGCATCGGCGAGATGGGCTCGCGCGTGCGCGCCGTGACTTCCGAGCTGAACAACGAGAAGATCGACATCGTCAGCTACTCCGAGGACCCCGCCGCCTTCATCGCGGGGGCCCTGAGCCCCGCGCGGGTCGCCCGGGTCGAGGTCGACACGACCGGGCGCTACCAGGCCCGCGCCATCGTGCCGGACGACCAGCTGTCCCTGGCCATCGGCAAGGAGGGGCAGAACGCCCGCCTGGCCGCCAAGCTGACCAACTGGCGCATCGACATCATCGCCGAGTCCAAGGCCAGGGGGCAGGAGGGCCTCTGAGAAGGCCCCCGCGCCGCCCGGCGGTGTGGGCTGGGCCTCAGGCATTGGGGGATTGCGCGCACAGGGTCTAGAATGGTCTCCGGTGATCAGACCGTGCGGCGTCCCGTGGCGCCCGTCATCCGAGAGCGAGGGCACCTCATGTCTTCTCCTCCCGGGCGACGTACCTGCATCGGGTGCCGCGCGATCGATGACCAGACCGCACTAGTACGTGTGACCCTGAGGCCCTCGGAGGGGCAGTCTCCCGACGTCGTCGTGCCGGATCCCGAGCGATCCGCCCACGGCCGCGGCGCCTGGCTGCATCCCGACCGCACGTGCCTCGAGCGGGCGGTCCGCGCGAAGTCCTTCGCGAGGTCCTTCCGCCGGGCCGTCGCCACGGAGGAGCTCCTCCGCCGGTGGGCGGAGGGTCCGGCAGGACCCGGATCCGACCGGGGGTCACGCCAACCTAAGTCAACGGGCACCGACGTGTCCTGAGAAAGCGAGCCAGAAAACCGATGGAAACCCGATGAGTGCCGCGCAATGAGTACCTCACCGTGCTCTGCCAACGGCGTTCCCGCGACCGATCCGGTCGCCGGGGACCTTATCCGGAACTAAACGGTCTGGGCCTGTTTCGGCGCAGACCGAGACAGGAGAAATGTGGCTAAGCCCCGCGTTCACGAGCTCGCCAAGGAGCTCAACGTCACCTCGAAGGAAGCCGTCGCCAAGCTGCAAGAGCTCGGCGAGTACGTCCGAGGTGCATCCTCCACGGTGGAGCCCCCCGTGGAGAAGAAGCTGCGCACCGCCTTCGCCGGCCGGGGGAAGTCCCCGCGGCCCGGCCAGCAGTCCGCGCAGACCTCCGCGCCCAAGCCCGGGAACGACGCCGCCAAGCCCGGCGCCGCCCCGAAGCCCTCGGGCGCGACCCCCGCCACCGCCGGCCGGACCGCGCCCACGCCCGGTCCGCAGTCCTCCGCGCCCAAGCCGGGCCCGCAGGCCAAGCCCGCCCCGGAGCAGGCCGCCCCGGCCCGCGAGGAGCGCCCCGCCCAGGAGGCCCCGCAGGCCGCCAAGCCCGCGCCGAAGCCGGGCACCGTCCCGGCAACAACCCCTTCGCCTCGCAGCAGGGCATGCGCGCGAGCGACGCCCCTCCGACGCGCCGACCCCGGTCCGCGGCCCTCGGCCGCGCGCCCGAACGCCCCAAGCCGGGCGCGCCGCGTCCGGGCAACAACCCCTTCGCCTCTCAGCAGGGCATGCGCGGCCGCGGCCAGGGCGGCGGCGAGCGCCGCGGCGGCCCGCGCCCCGGCGCGCCGCGTCCCGGCCAGGCCGGCCAGGGACAGGGTCAGGGCGGCGAGCGCCGCGGCGGTCCCCGCCCCGGTGCCCCGCGTCCCGCCCAGGGCCAGGGCGCCCGCGTCCCGGCCAGGCGGCCGGTGCGGGTCGTCCCGGCGCCCCGCGCCCGCGGCCAGCGGCGGCGCGCGCCCAGCCCGAACATGATGCCCGCCAGATGGGCCCCGGCGTCGGAGGACGCCCGGGTGCCGGCGCGGGTGCCGGCAGCGGCCCGCGCCGCGGCGGCCCCGGTGGCGGCGGCCCCGCCCGCGGCGGCGGTCCCGGCCGCGGTCGCGGCAACGCGCAGGGCGCGTTCGGCCGCGGCGGCTCCAAGCGCAAGCAGCGCAAGTCGAAGCAGGCGAAGCGGCACGAGCTGGAGCAGATGCAGGCTCCCGCGGTGGGCGGCGTCGTCGTCCCCCGCGGCAACGGCGAGACCGTGATCCGCATGCGCCGCGGCGCCTCGCTCATGGACTTCGCCGAGAAGATCAACGCGAACCCCGCCGCGCTGGTGACGGTGCTCATCCACCTCGGTGAGATGGCCACGCAGACCCAGTCCCTGGACGAGGAGACCTTCGCCCTGCTGGGTGAGGAGCTGGGCTACCAGGTCCAGATCGTCTCACCGGAGGACGAGGAGCGCGAGCTCTTCGAGTCCTTCGACATCGACCTGGAGGGCGAGCGCGAGGCCGAGACCGAGGAGCAGCTGGAGGCGCGTCCCCCGGTCGTCACGGTCATGGGCCACGTCGACCACGGCAAGACGCGTCTGCTCGACGCGATCCGCAACACCAACGTGATCGAGGGCGAGGCCGGCGGCATCACCCAGCACATCGGCGCGTACCAGATCACCACCGAGGTCGACGGCCAGGACCGCAAGCTGACCTTCATCGACACCCCGGGCCACGAGGCGTTCACCGCCATGCGTGCCCGCGGTGCCAAGGTCACCGACATCGCGGTGCTCGTGGTGGCCGCCGACGACGGCGTCATGCCGCAGACCGTCGAGGCGCTGAACCACGCCCAGGCGGCCGGCGTGCCGATCGTGGTCGCGGTGAACAAGATCGACAAGGAGGGCGCCAACCCGGACAAGATCCGCGGCCAGCTCTCCGAGTACGGCCTGGTCCCCGAGGAGTACGGCGGCGACACCATGTTCGTCGACGTCTCCGCGCGCCAGAACCAGCACATCGACTCGCTGCTCGAGGCCGTGTGCCTCACCGCGGACGGTGCGCTGGAGCTGCTGGCCAACCCGGACAAGGACGCCCGCGGCGTCGCGATCGAGGCCAACCTCGACAAGGGCCGCGGCGCGGTCTCGACCGTCCTGGTCCAGTCCGGCACGCTGCGCGTCGGCAACAGCATCGTGGCGGGCGTGGCCCACGGCCGCGTGCGCGCGATGTTCGACGAGAACGGCCAGGCCGTGACCGAGGCCGAGCCCTCGCGTCCGGTCCAGGTCCTCGGCCTGAACACGGTGCCGCGAGCGGGCGACACCTTCCTGTCCACGCAGGAGGAGCGCACCGCCCGCCAGATCGCCGAGAAGCGCGAGGCGGCGGACCGCAACGCCCAGCTGGCCAAGCGCCGCAAGCGCGTCACGCTGGAGTCCTTCGACGAGGCCGTGGCCGAGGGCAAGATGGACACGCTCAACCTCATCATCAAGGGCGACGTCTCCGGTGCCGTCGAGGCGCTGGAGGACTCGCTCTACAAGATCGAGGTCGGCAACGGCGACGAGGTGCAGCTGCGGGTCATCCACCGCGGCGTCGGCGCGATCACCCAGAACGACGTCAACCTGGCGACGGTGGACAACGCCATCATCATCGGGTTCAACGTCCGCCCGGCCGAGCGCGTCACGGACCTCGCCGAGCGCGAGGGCGTGGAGATGAAGTTCTACACCGTCATCTACCAGGCCATCGACGAGGTCGAGCAGGCCCTCAAGGGCATGCTCAAGCCGGAGTACGAGGAGGTCGAGCTCGGCTCGGCGGAGGTCCGCGAGGTCTTCCGCTCCTCCAAGTGGGGCAACATCGCCGGCTCGATCGTGCGCGGCGGCATCATGCGCCGCAACGCCAAGGCCCGCCTGGTCCGCGACGGCAACGTGGTGGGGGACAACCTCACCATCGAGTCGCTGCGCCGGTTCAAGGACGACGCCACCGAGGTGCGCGAGGGATACGAGTGCGGCATCGGGCTCGGCTCCTTCAACGACATCAAGGAAGGCGACATCATCGAGACCTGGGAGCTTCGGGAGAAGCCCCGCGTCTAGCACGCGCCGCACCGATGAGGAGCGCCGCCCCCTGCCGGGGCGGCGCGCACGACGGGCCGGCTCACCGGGGGAGACCCCGGGGGCCGGCCCGTCGCGGCTGACCGAGAGCGCGCCCCGTGCCGGGGCCGCGAGAGCAAGGAGAGAGCATGGCTGATGCAGCCCGCGCGGCCCGAATGGCCGATCGCATCAAGGTCATCGTGGCCCGCGCCCTGGAGCGGCGGATCAAGGACCCGCGGCTCGGGTTCGTGACCGTGACCGACGCCCGCGTGACCAACGACCTGCAGCACGCGACCGTGTACTACACCGTGTACGGCACCGAGGAGGAGACGGCCGGGACCCGCGCCGCCCTCGAGTCGGCCAAGGGCGTGCTGCGCTCGGAGGTCGGCAAGAACATCACAGCCCGGCTGACCCCGACGCTGACGTTCGTGCCCGACGAGGTGCCCGAGAACGCGAGCCACATCGAGGACATCCTGCGCCAGGCCCGCGCCCGGGACGCCGAGCTCGCCGAGGCCGCCGAGGGTGCGGCCTACGCGGGCGAGTCCGACCCGTACAAGCGGGAGGACGAGGAGACCGAGGGAGAGGAAGACCTCATGACCGCCTACGACCCCGTCGAGGAGGACCTGTCCGGCGACGCCGACCAGGAGCCCGCCGACCCGGACTCCGGCTCGCCCGTCACGGCCGAGGAGGTCGAGGAGGGGGAGGACACTGCGTCGTCCGCCGAGGAGCGCGACGCCGAGGGCTCCGCCCGCCGGACCGGAGACGCCGAGTAGGTGGCCCGGAAGCAGGGGAGCGGGCCGTCCGGGCTGATCGTCCTGGACAAGCCGGCCGGCTTCACGAGCCATGACGTCGTGGCCCGCATGCGCCGCGTCGCGGGGACCCGCCGGGTCGGCCACGGCGGCACGCTGGACCCCATGGCCACCGGCGTGCTCGTGATCGGGGTCAACAAGGCCACCAAGCTGCTGACCTGGGTCAGCGGCGCGTCGAAGACGTACGCGGCGACCATCCGCCTGGGCGTCTCCACGGTCACGGACGACGCCGAGGGCGACCCGCTCGAGACCGCCTCCCCGGAGGCGCTGGCGGCCGTGACCGAGGAGTCCATCCGCGCCGGCATCCGCGAGCTCACGGGCGAGATCCGGCAGGTGCCGTCCTCGGTGTCCGCGATCAAGGTGGACGGGGTCCGCTCCTACGCCCGGGTGCGCTCGGGGCAGGACGTCGAGCTCGCCGCCCGCCCGGTGACGATCCACGAGTTCGAGCTGACCACGGTCCGTCGGGACGCGGCGGCCGACGGCGCGGGGGAGGCGCCCGCCGGGGCGATCGACCTCGACGTCGTCGTCTCCTGCACCTCCGGGACCTACATCCGGGCGCTGGCCCGGGATCTTGGGCGCGCGCTCGGCGTGGGCGGCCACCTGACCGCGCTGCGGCGGACGCGGGTGGGCGACGTCGTGCTCGACGACGCCGCGACCCTCGAGGAGCTGGCGGCCGCCGCCGAGTCCGGCCGCGGCCTGCCGCTGCTGCCGCTCGAGGAGGCGGCCCGCCGCCTGTTCGCGGTCCGGGAGCTCACGGCCGAGGAGGCCATCGGACCTCTCCAACGGCCGCTGGATCGCCCCCTCGGCACCGGCGGAACCTGAGGCTGGCGCCGTCACGGCCGACGCCGCCCCGGCGGGCGACGGCGCTGCCGGCCGGCGGCGGCGCGGAGCCGGGCGGAGACGTCGCGGCCACACGGCCCGGAGACGCCCCCGCGCCGGAGGCACCGGGCCGGAGCGACGCCGTCGTCCCCGCCCGCCTGCTGACGGCGTGCTTCGCCCCCGATGGCCGCCTCGTCGCCCTCGCGCAGGACCAGCATCGCCGGGGCCGCGACGTCGCGGTGCCGCACCTGGTCTTCGAGTCGGGGCAGCGCTTCGACCGGGAGGGGGCGGCGTCGTGATCGCGGGATACGACCTGTGGTTCTGGATCTCGCTCCTGCTGGGCGGGGCCTCCGCGATCGTCTGCCTGGTCCAGTTCCTGCGCGGCAAGGCGCCGGACGACCTCTCGCAGGGCTCGGTGCTGCTGCTCGAGGCCTTCCTGGTGGTCTACCTGGTCGGCTCGATCGTCATGCAGTTCGCGACCGACGGCCCGGCCGGGGACGCCTGGGAGTACTACGGCTACCTGCTGACCGCGATGATCATCCCGGCCGGGACCTTCGTGTGGTCGCTCACCGAGCGCACGCGATGGTCCACGCTGATGCTGGCGGTGGCCGGGCCGATCATCGTGGTCATGATCCAGCGCATGAACATGCTCTGGTACTACTACTAGAGTCCACACCAGCGAGGCCGCCGCGGCGGCCTCCGCAGAGAGCGAGGCACGGATGAGCTCGACCCGTTCGGCGGGCGCCGGAGACCGGGACGCGGCGTCGGCGCACGGCGGCCCCCAGCAGAAGTCCCGGGGGCCCGGGATGATCATCGTGGCCGTCTACGGCCTGTTCTCCCTCTCGGCCGGCGCCCGTGCCGCGTACCAGATCGCGACCAAGTTCGACGAGGCCCCCCTGTCCTTCGTGCTCTCCGCGATCGCGGCGGTCGTCTACGTCGCGGCCACGGTCGCGCTGGCGACGCGCGGGATGCGGGCCTACTGGGCGGCGGTGGCCACGATCGGCGTCGAGCTCCTCGGCGTGCTGGGGGTGGGGACCTTCTCGTTCCTGCGGCCCGAGCTGTTCCCGCTGGCCTCGGTCTGGTCCCACTTCGGCTCCGGGTACGGGTACGTCCCGCTCGTGCTGCCCGTGGTCGGGCTGCTCTGGCTGTACCGGAACCGACCCGGACGGATCGCTGCGCGCTGAACCGTCCGCGGCGAGGGCGGATGCACGTAATCTGGAATCAGCGAACCTCGCTCGACAGCCCGGAAGGTGATCCAGATGAGCACTCGTCCCACTCCCGAACCCGGCGGCACCCCGTCCGATCCGCGACGCGGTCAGGCTCCCGACGCCGCTCGCGCCGGAGCACCGGGATCCTCGGGCGCCGGAGCCCCGGGTCCCGACCGCGCCGCGGTGCCCGAGACCGCCGCGTTCCCCGAGACGAATCCCGCCCGGCCGGCGTCGGACCCCGGCCGGGCGTCGGACCCCGGCCGGGCGTCGGACGCCGGGCGGCCAGCGGACGCCGGCCGCAAGGGCTCGGCCGCCGCGAA
Organism: Rothia santali; assembly: GCF_024199905.1. Classification (GTDB taxonomy): domain Bacteria; phylum Actinomycetota; class Actinomycetes; order Actinomycetales; family Micrococcaceae; genus Rothia; species Rothia santali. The sequence continues at coordinate 17,903 of NZ_JANAFB010000005.1, read as the reverse complement.
GGCCTCCGGTGCGAAGACCACCGCCGGCAAGCGGCCGGCGGCGAAGGACGGGCGGAAGCGGCGCGGCGCCGAGGACGGCACGCCCCACGACTGGACGCTATTCCGGGTCGTCATCGCCCTCTACGGCGCGCTCATCGTCGCCTACGGCGTCTGGCAGGTCTTCGCCGGGACCGGCTCGCTGCCCGGCGACGCCGCGGCCAGCGGAGCCACGGTGGCCTCCTCCTACGCGGGCCTGGCCGCGGTGCTCTGCGGGGTCGGCGCGGCGCTGATCGCCATCGCCGTGAAGTTCAAGTGGGCCAACATGCTGAGCTTCGTGTGCTTCACGATCTTCCTGGGCGGCATCGGCCGCATCCTGGCCTGGGCCTTCTTCGGCCTGCCGCACTGGAGCATGATCGTGCTGATGGTGCTGGACCTGGTCATCCCGCCCTGCCTGCTGGTCTGGTACGGCTGGATCCGCAAGGCCAACTCCATCCGGCGGGAGATGGCCACCGGCCGCACCCCGGCGTCGGGCGCCGGGCGCGCCTGAGCCGGTCCGGCCCCGGCCGCAGCGACTACACTGGTCTCGGCCCGCCGCCCGGCGGGCCCACGTGCGCACGAAGGAGAGACGTGGACTGCTTCACCAGCCTCGAGCAGGTCCCCGCCGGGTACGGCCCCACGGCGGTGACCATCGGGAACTTCGACGGCGTGCACCGCGGCCACGCCCGCGTGATCAGCACCCTCGTGGAGGAGGCCCGCCGGAGCGGTCTGCGGTCGGTGGCGATCAGCTTCGACCCGCACCCCGCCCTCGTCCACCGGCCCGACGAGCCCCACTTCCCGATCATGGGCCAGCGGGACAGCTCGCAGCTGCTGGCCGGGCTGGGGCTCGACGCCCTCGCGCTGCTCCCGTACTCGCTGGAGTTCGCGCGGAAGTCGCCCGAGGAGTTCATCCGCGAGACCTTCGTCGAGGGCCTGGGCGCCCAGCGCGTGGTGATCGGGGCCGACGTCCGCTTCGGCCAGGGCAACGCCGGGGACCTGTCGACCATGCAGGAGCTGGGGGAGAGATACGGGTTCGACGTCGTCGTGGTCGAGGACCTCGGGGTCGACGACGAGCTCGGGGACCTCGGCGCGGAGAACCCCCACCGCCGCTGCTCCTCGACCTGGATCCGGGAGCTGCTGGCCCAGGGCGACGTCGAGGCGGCCGGCCTGCTGCTCGGCCGGCACCACCGGATGCGCGGCGAGGTCGTGCACGGCGCGGCCCGCGGGCGCGAGCTCGGCTTCCCCACCGCCAACATGGCCGCCGACTCTGACGGCCTGATCCCGGCCGACGGCGTCTACGCCGGCTGGCTCCACGACCGGGCGGGGACGCGCTGGCCGGTCGCGATCTCCGTGGGCTCCAACCCCACCTTCGAGGGCGTCTCCCGCCAGGTCGAGGCGCACGTGATGGGGCGCCCGCAGGAGCAGGTCGAGGACTTCGACCTCTACGGCCAGCAGGTCCTGCTGGAGTTCGTCGCACACCTGCGCCCCATGGTGGCCTACCGCGGCCTGGAGGCGCTCATCGAGCAGATGGCCCGCGACGTCGAGGACGCCCAGGAGGCGCTGGCCCGGGCCGAGGCCTACGCCCCGCGCGAGGCGTCCTAGGGGCCCTCCTCGCGCCGCGGCCCGGGCCCCTCCCGAGGACGGCGTGGCGCCCCCGCCGCCTAGAACTCCTCGTGGGTGCGGGGGTCGTAGCCGCTGCGGGTGATCCCCGTGTTCAGCAGCTCGATCTCCTCCATCTGCTCGGGGCTGAGCTCCCAGTCGAAGATGTTGAGGTTCTGCTCCATGCGGCCCACGTCCGAGGTCTTGGGGATCGGCACCAGCTTGCTCTGCACGTGCCACCGCAGGGCCACCTGCGCGGGCGTCACGTCCAGCTCCTCGGCGATGTTGCCGATCTGGGGGATGTCCTCCAGGGTGCTCATCCGGCCGAGCGGCGACCAGCTCTCGGTGATGATCCGGTTCTCCTCGTGGTAGGCCCGGGCGGCCTCCTGCTGGGCCTGGACCTGGACCTCGATCTGGTTCACGGCCGGCACCTCGCCGGTCTCCTCCCGGAGCCGGTCGAGGTGCGCCGGGAGGAAGTTCGAGGTGCCGATCGAGCGCACCAGCCCGCGCTCCTTGAGCGCGATCAGCGCCCGCCACGACTCCACGTACAGGTTGACGCCCGGATTGGGCCAGTGGATGAGGTAGAGGTCGAGGTAGTCGGTCCCGAGGCGCCGCAGCGAGGCCTCGGCGGCCGCGATGGTCGCCTCGTAGCCGTGGTCCTTGCCGGCGAGCTTGGTGGTGAGGAACAGCTCTTCGCGGTCGACGCCGCCGTTGGCCAGCCCGCGCCCCACGCCCCGCTCGTTGCCGTACTGCGCCGCGGTGTCGATCAGCCGGTAGCCGCGCATGATCGCCTCGGCGACGTTGACCTCCGCCTCGGCGTCGGACATGGGGTAGGTGCCGAAGCCCAGGGCCGGGATCCGGTGGCCGTCCCTCATCGTGTGCTCGTGCATCGGGGTCTCCTCGGTGGTCGGCGTCGGTCCCGGCGCGTGCGGGCCGGGGTCCGACGCCGGACCGGGCGGCCCGGCGTCGGACGGATTGCTGTCGATCTTACGCGCGGGAGGCGGCGATCACGGCCAGCGCGGCCGCCGCGGAGCGTGCCGCGACCACCTCGACCGCCATGTGGAAGTCCTGGTCCGCCCGCGGCCCGCACAGGTCGGAGATCCCGCGCAGCGAGAGGAAGTCGACGCCGGTGCTGTCCGCGACCTGCGCGATCGCGGTGGTCTCCATGTCGGTGGACACGGCGTCGGGGAAGGCCTCGCGGGTGTCCTTGACGTTGGCGGCCGTGACGAAGGAGCCGCCCGCGAGCATCTGGCCCACCAGGTGCCGGCCGCCCTCCGGCTCCAGCGCGCGGGCGGCCTCGAGCAGGGCCGGGGCGGCGCGGTACCGCTCGGGCATGCCGGGGACCTGGCCGCGCTCGTAGCCGAAGGCCGTGGCGTCGGCGTCGGTGTAGGTGTAGGACTCGCCGATCGCGAGGTCGCCCACCTCGACGTCGGCCCGCAGCCCGCCGGCCGAGCCCGCCGAGATCAGCGCCCGCGGCTCCGCGGCGGCGAGGGCCGACGTCGCCGCCCCGGCCGCGTTGACCAGCCCGATCCCGCTGCGCACCACCAGCAGGGCGCGCCCCTCGTGGACGCGGGGGTGGAAGCGGGCCCGGCCGAAGTCGAAGGGCTCGCCGAGGGCCTCGGTGCGCTCGAGGAACGGCGCGACCTCCTCGTCCATGGCGCACTGGACCACGACGCCGCCCAGGAGGCGCTCCCGCGTCGCGGCCGGGAGCACCGGGGCGTAGGGGATGCTCACGCGTACACGACCTCCCACGCCTCGCGGGCGTCGAGGAACTCGCGGACGGCGGCCTGCGCGCCCTCCAGGGTGTGGTTGGCCCCCCAGCCGCACTGGGTCTCGTTGGCGGCCGGGACCTCGCCGGCCTCCAGGATGTCCCGGAAGGTCGCCTCCAGCACGGGGAGGAAGGCCTCGGGCTCCAGCCCCAGGGTCAGGGCGTAGAAGCCGGTCTGGCAGCCCATCGGCGAGAAGTCGATCAGCGCCTCGGTGTGGTTGCGCATGTGCTCCGCGGTCAGGTGCTCGATCGAGTGCACCGTGGGCATCTCGAGGTGGCCGCGGTTGGGCTGGGCGAACCGCACGTCGTACTTGATCAGGGTGTCCCCGCCGGGCAGCTCCTTCCGGTCCGCGATGCGCACGTAGGGGGCCGCCACCTTGGTGTGGTCGAGGTTGAAGGATTCGACGTTCATCTTCTGCATGCCCCCATTCTTTCGCACGCGCGGCACGGATGTCAGGCGGCGGGCCCGGCACGGCGTGCTGACTTCCCCCAGCTTCGTCCGATATACCGGAGGGTGAGACCGATGAATCCGACCGTCCGTGGAAAGGACCCACCCATGTCAGCTCTGCTCCCCACCGCCTTCTCGACCGCCGGCCTGCTCGGCGGGTACAAGGTCGCCCGCGCCACCGGGATCCGCCCGCTCGGCGGGGCGGCGCTCGCGGCCGGCGGCGCCGCGGCGTTCGCGGGGTGGAAGAAGAACGCCGGGGCCGGCCGCGCGACCGTGCTGACCGCGGTCTACCTCGCGGCCTTCGGCGCCTCCCACCCGCTGGCCAAGAAGATGGGCGCGTGGCCCAGCGTCGCGGCCGTGACCGCCGCGACCGGGCTGGCCTCGCTGGCCCTCGGCGGCCCCCGGAAGAAGTAGGGGCGCGGCCGTGGCCGAGGGACCCCGCTGGGACCCGGCCCGCTACCTGCGCTTCGGCGACGAGCGGAGCCGCCCCTTCGCGGACCTCCTCGCCCGGGTGCCTCCCGCGCCCGGGGACGGGGCCCGGCCCGCCCGCTCGTCGTCGACCTCGGCTGCGGGCCCGGCACCGACACCCCGATCCTGCGCCCCTTCTTCCCCGGCGCCCGCCTCGAGGCGGTGGACGCCAGCCCCGAGATGGTCGACGCCGCCCGGGCCGCCGCGCCCGGGGACGACGTCGAGTACGTCCTGGCCGACGTCCGCGCCTGGCTGGCCGCGCGCCGGGACGCGCCGGGGGAGGCGCCGCGCGCGATCGTCTCCAACGCGATGTTCCAGTGGGTCGAGGACCACCTGGGGATGATCCCGGAGCTGGCCGACCTGGTGGCTCCGGGCGGCAGCCTCGCGCTGCAGGTCCCGGCCAACTTCGACGCGCCCTCCCACGTGCTGCTGCGCGAGCTGGCGGCCCGCCCGGAGTACGCCCGCCACGTCACGGCGCGCCTGCGGGACACCTCGGTGCGCGCCGAGGAGTACCTGCGCGCGCTCGCCCGCCCGGGCTGGCGGGTCGACGCGTGGGAGACCACCTACCTGCACGTCCTGCAGGGCCCGGACCCCGTCTTCGAGTGGATCTCGGGGACGGGGGCGCGCCCGGTCCTGGAGTCCCTGCCCGACGCCGAGCGCGAGCGCTTCGCCCGGGAGTACCGGGCGGCGCTGCGCCGGGCCTACCCGGCGCTGCGCCGGGCCTACCCGGCGGGGGAGGCGGGGACGGTGCTGCCGTTCCGGCGCGTGTTCGCGGTGGCCACGCGCGACTGAGGCGACGCGACGGAGCCGAGGGGGCACGGCCCGGGCCGCGGCGGCCGGCGTGCGGGGCGCGCCCTCAGGCCGGCGCGGTCCGCCGCGTCCGCGGGCTCGAGACCGTCGGGTCCCCGGGGATCCAGAACCGCAGGGGCGCGTCGACGTTGCGCGAGATGCCGATGCGCCGGCCGCGCACCGACTCGACCCGGCGGAGCGGCGGCTCCAGGAAGAACTCAGCGCTGCGGCCGGGGCCGAACTGGCCGAGCGGGGCGCCGTCGTCCTCGAGGCTCAAGCCCAGCGCCGAGCCGAGGTTGCCCGGCCCGCGGGCCAGGCCGGCGTCCTCCGCGCGCTCGCCGCGGCGCGAGCGGACCTCGTCCCAGCCGGACAGCACCTCCCCGGCGCGCAGCAGCACCCCCGAGCCGATGCCCTCCGGCGAGCAGACCAGGTTGCCCGCGCGGTGGATGCCGTAGGAGGCGTAGACGTACAGGCGCGAGGGCGGGCCGAACATCGTGGCGCAGCGCGGCGTCGGGCCCTTGTAGGAGTGGGACGCGGGGTCGCCGGTGCCGAGGTAGGCCTCCACCTCGGTGAGCCGGATCGCGACGTCGCCCCGGTGGATCACCGCGCCGAGCAGCTGCGGGGCCACGACGTCGGCCGTGTCGGTGAAGTCGATCATCCGTCCATCCTGGCACGAGCCGGGGCGGCGCGCGGGTGACGCCCCGGTCACATGCCTTTCACCCGCCCCCGCGATCCGATAGACTCGGGGACGCGTCTGGCTGCAGTCCGTGGTTGCCGGGCGCCCCTCCCACCCCGCATCCGGCGGCCGGCCCGCGCGCCGGCGCCGGGAAGCGGACCCGGGCGGGTCCCCGGCGGCAGACGTCGCACCGGGGCCGTTCACGGCACTGACTCTAGGAGTTAACTCAGTGGCACTCGATCCCGCTGTCAAGCAGGAAATCATCAAGGAGTACGCGACCGTCGAGGGCGACACCGGTTCGCCCGAGGTCCAGGCCGCGGTCCTGACCCGCCGGATCTCCGATCTGACGGAGCACCTCAAGTTCCACAAGCACGACCACCACTCCCGTCGTGGTCTGATGATCCTCGTCGGCCGCCGCCGTAACCTGCTCGGTTACCTGCGCCGCGTCGACATCGAGCGGTACCGTGCGCTGATCCAGCGCCTCGGCATCCGCCGCTAGGACGTCGCAGCGAGGGGGCGGCGCCTCCCGATCCATCGGTTGATCGGAGGGCGCCGCCCGCATCGCATGACGGGGGCGCCCGCCCGGCAGGAGCCGGTCGGCGCGCAGACCATACCGGCGCGGCCCGCGCGACGTGCGGTCCTCGGTAGTGGCCTCCGGAGTCCCCAGCGGATTCCGTGGGCCTCGATCGAAGACCGAGTCTCGTAACGCGCGGCGCCGCGCACCAACGAGAAACGGAGGTGACCCGTGGAGGGTCCCGAGATTCAGTACGCAGAAGCCGTCATCGACAACGGCGCATTCGGCAAGCGCACCGTGCGCTTCGAGACCGGCCGCCTCGCCCAGCAGGCCGCCGGCGCCACCCTCGTCTCCATCGACGAGGACACCAGCATGCTCTCGGCCACGGCCGTGGGCAAGAACCCCCGCGAGGGCTTCGACTTCTTCCCGCTGACGGTCGACGTCGAGGAGCGCATGTACGCCGCGGGCCGCATCCCCGGCTCGTTCTTCCGCCGCGAGGGCCGCCCGTCCACCGACGCGATCCTGGCCTGCCGGCTCATCGACCGCCCGCTGCGCCCCGCCTTCACCAAGGGCATCCGCAACGAGGTCCAGGTCGTCGTGACCGTCCTGACCATCGACCCGGACGAGATCTACAACACCGTGGCGATCAACGCCGCGTCGATGTCCACCGTCCTGTCCGGTCTGCCCTTCCAGGGCCCGGTCGGCGGCGTGCGCATCGCCCTGATCGACGGCCAGTGGGTCGCCTTCCCCAAGCACTCGCAGCTCGAGAACGCCGTGTTCGACATGGCCGTCGCGGGCCGCATCGTGACCAAGGCGGACGGCACCGAGGACGTCGCGATCATGATGGTCGAGGCCGAGGCCACCGACCAGTCCTGGAACCTCATCCAGGGCGGCGCCCAGGCGCCCACCGAGGACGTCGTCGCCGAGGGCCTCGAGGCCGCGAAGCCGTTCCTCAAGGCCCTGTGCCAGGCGCAGGCCGACCTGGCCGCGCGCGCCGGCAAGCCCCAGATGGAGCTGCCCCGCTTCGGCGGCTACGGCGACGACGTCGCCCAGGCCGTGGAGTCCCGCTTCGGCCAGAAGGTCAAGGACGTCTACTCGATCGCCGGCAAGCAGGAGCGCGAGACCGCCTCGGCCGAGCTCCAGCAGGAGGTCTTCGAGGCCCTGGCCGGCGAGGGCGCCGAGTTCGCCGACCGCGCGGACGAGGTCAACGGCGCGTTCAACGCGATCAGCAAGCAGACCGTGCGCCAGCGCATCCTGACCGACCAGGTCCGGATCGACGGCCGCGGGCTCACCGACATCCGCCAGCTGACCGCCGAGGTCGAGGTCCTGCCCCGCGTGCACGGCTCCGCGATCTTCGAGCGCGGCGAGACCCAGATCATGGGCGTCACCACGCTGAACATGCTCAAGCTCGAGCAGCAGATCGACTCGCTGTCCCCGGTGAAGTCCAAGCGGTACATCCACCACTACAACTTCCCGCCCTACTCCACCGGCGAGACCGGCCGCGTGGGCTCGCCCAAGCGCCGCGAGATCGGCCACGGCGCGCTCGCCGAGCGCGCGATCACCCCGGTCCTGCCCTCGCGCGAGGAGTTCCCCTACGCGATCCGCCAGGTCTCCGAGGCGCTGGGCTCCAACGGCTCGACGTCGATGGGCTCCGTCTGCGCCTCGACCCTCTCGCTGCTCAACGCCGGCGTGCCCCTGCGGGCCCCGGTCGCCGGCATCGCGATGGGCCTGGTCTCCGACGAGGTCGACGGCGAGACCCGCTACGCCGCGCTGACCGACATCCTGGGCGCGGAGGACGCGCTGGGCGACATGGACTTCAAGGTCGCTGGCACCTCCGAGTTCGTGACCGCGATCCAGCTCGACACCAAGCTCGACGGCATCCCCGCCTCGGTGCTGGGCGCCGCGCTGAAGCAGGCCCGCGAGGCCCGCCTGCACATCCTCGAGGTGCTGACCTCCGCGATCGACGCCCCGGACGAGATGAGCGAGTTCGCCCCGCGGATCATCACCGTCAACGTCCCGGTCTCCAAGATCGGCGAGGTCATCGGGCCCAAGGGCAAGATGATCAACCAGATCCAGGAGGACACCGGCGCCGACATCTCGATCGAGGACGACGGCACCGTGTTCATCGGCGCCGTGGACGGCCCCTCGGCCGAGGCCGCGCGCTCGGCGATCAACGCGATCGCCAACCCGCAGGTCCCCGAGGTGGGGGAGCGCTACCTGGGCACGGTCGTCAAGACCACCACGTTCGGCGCGTTCGTCTCGCTGACCCCGGGCAAGGACGGCCTGCTGCACATCTCGGAGCTGCGCAAGCTCAACGAGGGCAAGCGCGTCAACGACGTCGAGGACGTCCTCGGCGTGGGGCAGAAGGTCCAGGTCGAGATCACCAAGATCGACGACCGCGGCAAGCTGTCCCTGGCCCCCGTGACCGAGGACTCCGAGGAGTCCGAGGCCCTGGAGGACGCGGAGGCCTAAGCGTCCCCGCCCACGCACGACGACGCCGTCCGGCCCGTTCCCGCAGCACCCCCGGGTGCCCCGGGGACCGGGACGGGCGGCGTCGTCGGCGTCCGGGCCCTTCCCCGGCCCCCTCGTTCGGGCCTTCCTCCCGGCCCCCTCGTCCGGGGCCCTCCCCGACCCCTCGCCCCACCCCGACCCACCGAAAGCTGACACACCCCTCATGCCCTACGACCTCTCCCTCGACCCGCAGCGCCTGACCGAGGAGCTCGACTACCGCACCGGCCGCCTGGTCTACTCCGGCGAGGGCGGCAACGACGTCCGCCGCTCGGTGCTGCCCGGCGGCGTCCGCGTGGTCACCGAGCGGATGCCCAGCCAGCGCAGCGTCGCGCTCGGCTTCTGGGTCGGCGTCGGCTCGCGCGACGAGGAGCCCGGGATGCTCGGCTCCACGCACTTCCTCGAGCACCTGCTGTTCAAGGGCACGGCGAACCGGACCGCGCTGGACATCGCCGAGGCCTTCGACGCCGTCGGCGGCGAGTCCAACGCCCTGACCGCCAAGGAGCACACCTGCTACTACGCGCGCGTGCTCTCCGAGGACGTGCCGATGGCGGTGAGCGTCATCGCGGACATGGTGACCTCCGCGGTCCTGGAGCCCGCCGAGCTCGAGCAGGAGCGCGGGGTGATCCTCGAGGAGATCGCGATGGACCTCGACGACCCGACCGACGTCGCCTTCGAGGAGTTCACCGCCCAGATCATGGGCCGCCACCCCCTGGGCCGCCCGATCGGCGGGACCCCCGCGGAGATCACCGCCGTGGAGCGCGACGCCGTGTGGGAGCACTACCGCCGCCACTACACCCCGGACCGGCTGGTCATCTCGGCCGCGGGCGGCCTGGAGCACCACGAGCTGGTCGAGCTGGTCCTGGAGGCGCTGGAGCGCGCGGGCTGGGACCTCACCGAGGGCGTCACGCCGCGCCCCCGCCGCGTGCGCCGTCCGTCCCCGCTCGCCCCCGAGTTCGGCGAGCACCGGGTGGACCGCACCTTCGAGCAGGCCAACGTCATCCTCGGCACCACCGGGCTGATCGCGGGCCACGAGCGCCGCTTCGCGATGTCGGTGCTCAACGCGGCCCTGGGCGGCGGGATGTCCTCCCGGCTGTTCCAGGAGATCCGCGAGCGCCGCGGCCTGGCCTACAACACCTTCTCCTTCGCGGGCTCGTACTCCGACGCCGGGTACTTCGGCATGTACGCCGGCTGCACCCCGGAGAAGGTCGCCCTGGTGACCGACCTGATGCGGGCCGAGCTGGACCGCATGGCCGCGGAGGAGATGCTCCCCACCGAGCTCGCCAAGGTGACCGGGCAGCTGGGCGGGTCCACCGTGATGGGCAGCGAGGACGTCGGCTCCCGCATGTCCCGCCTGGGCCGCTCCGAGCTGGACACCGGGCACTTCACCGACCTCGACGAGCTGCTCGCCTCCCTGCGCGCCGTGACCGCGGCGGAGGTGCGGGAGCTGGCGGCCGAGCTGGCCTCCCGCGAGACGGTCCTGACGGTCGTCGGGGCCTGAGCCGGGCGCCCGGGCCTCGCGCGGCGGGTCCCGGGCGCCGCCGGTTCAGGCGGCCGGGAGCGCGCGCCGCCGGTGCAGGCGCCTTCGACTCGCGCGTCGGGTCTCACGCACCGGGCCCGGCCCGCCGGGCGCGGGCTCCGCGCGGGCCCGGTCGACGGCGTCGGCGATCGTGCGCGCGTAGAGCCGCTGGCCCTCGGGCTGCGGGTGGACGCCGTCGGAGACCAGCAGCTCCGGGCGGCCCGCGCTGGCGGCCGCCCAGTCGGCCAGCACGGCGGGCCCACCGGGGCCGGAGGCCTCCCGCACCGCCGCGTTCGAGGCCTCGACCCAGGTCAGCTCCGGGGGAGCCTGCCCGGTGACGAGCACGACCCTCCGCGGCTCCCCGGTCCGCGCGATCTCCACGACCCGGTCGATCTTCTCCCGGGTCATCTCGGAGTTGGTCGACAGCGAGACGACCACGATCCCGCCGAGGGTGCCGGCGTCGAGCCGCTCCCGGAGCGCGGCGATCCCGTCCTCGACGTCGCGGGAGACCGCGGCGTCGACCGTCAGCCCGGGCAGCGCCTCGCTCAGCGCCGGCGCCGCCGCGAGCGTCACCGAGTCCCCGATCACCGTCACGCCCTCGCCCGCGGGCCGCGGCTCCTCCGGGCCCTCGCTCGCGGCGGGCTCCTCCGGCGCGGGCGGCGGGGAGCGGGCTCGCTCGCCACGGACTCCGCCCCCTCCGCGACCACCCGCTGTGCCTCGGTCATCTCCGGCGCGCCGACCCACGCGGCGCCGACGCCGAGGACCCCGGCCACCGCGGCGGCCAGGGCGGCGGCCGCGGCCGCGCGGGCCGCCCCGGCCGGAACAGCCCGCCCAGCAGGGCCCCCACCGCCCCGCCGAACCCCAGCCGGCGCACGGGGTTCTCGACCCACCGGTACGAGGCCGCCGCGACCCCCACGGTCAGCGCCAGCACGACGCCGCCGCGCACGCCCGCGTCCGCGCCCGGTGCGGCGTAGTGGGCGAGGACCCACAGGGGCCAGTGCCACAGGTAGATGCCGTAGGAGCGCGCCCCGACCCAGGCGAGCGGGCGGAGGGACAGCAGCCGCCGCAGCCCCTCGGCCCCGGTCCCGCGCACGTCGGGCAGCAGGCACTGGACGACGCCGAGGGCCAGCAGCGACGCCGCGAGCAGGCCCCCCGGGAACAGCACCCGGGGCTGGGCCTCCGTGAGCAGCAGGGCCGTGGGCAGCAGCATCGCGAGGCTGACCCAGCCCAGCACGATCCGCGCGGCGTTCAGCGCCCCGGAGCGCCGCGGGACGCCCGGGGACCGCTCGCCGCCCGCGTCGCGCCGCGGGTACATGCTCCAGGGGACGGCCAGGGCGAGCGCGGCGCCCGCCATGAGCCCGAACGCGTGGGTGTCCAGCCCGTAGTAGACGCGGGTCGCGTCCCCCGTGGCCCAGAGGACCCCGGCCATCGCGAGGACCGAGAGCCCGCCCAGGGCCAGCGGGACCCGGCGCCGCGCGCGCCAGGTGGCCAGCAGCATGCAGGCGAGCACCAGGAGCACGGGCCACAGGAGGTAGAACTGCTCCTCCACCGCGATCGACCAGAAGTTGGTGAACAGCTCCGGGGAGGTCTGCTGGAAGTAGTCGTGCTCGGCGGCGATGCCCGCCCAGTTGGTCGTGTAGGTCAGCGCGGAGAGGAGCTGGCGGGGCATGCCCGCCAGCACATCGCCGCCGATCAGCGCGGCCAGGCCCGCGCAGGTCGCGACGCACACGAGCATCGCCGGCACGAGCCGCCGCAGCCGCCGCATCCAGAACTGCGGCAGCCGCATCCGGTCGGTGTAGGCGGCCTCGCGCAGCAGCAGCGCGGTGATGAGGTACCCGGAGATCACGAAGAAGACGTCGACGCCGATCAGCCCGCCGGGCAGCAGCCCCGGCCAGAGGTGGAAGACGACGACGCCGGCCACCGCCAGGGCGCGCAGCCCGTCCAGGCCGCGCAGCACGAACCGCCGGTCGCCGTCGCGGGGCGAGACGGCCGTGCCGAAGGGCGTGGCGGCGGGCGCGGTGGGCATGGGCGGGCTGGTTCCTCGGGAGGCGGGGCGGGCGGCGTCGCGCGCGGAGTGCACCGGGCGCGGCGACAAAGCGTGGCGACAGGGCGTGGCGGCTCGGGAGGCCGGGCCGCGCGCCGGACTCCATCGTAGCGAGCGGGAGCGTGGCGAGCGTCTCGATGACCCCGTGCCGGCCGGTTGTGTCGCGGGCACCCGCTAAGGTGGAGGGATGACTGACGTGATCAAGGTAGCCGTCCTGGGCGCCGCCGGCCGCATGGGCTCGGAGGCCGTCAAAGCCATCAACTCCGCCGCGGACCTGGAGCTCGTCGCGGCCCTGGGGTCGGGGGACCCCCTCGAGTCGCTGGAGGGGACCGGGGCCGACATCGTCGTCGACCTCACCGTCCCCTCCGTCAGCGAGGCGAACGTCCGCTACGCCGTCGAGCACGGGATGCACGCCGTGGTGGGCACCACCGGCTGGGACGAGGAGAAGCTGCAGCGCCTGCGGGACCTGCTGGACGAGCACCCGGAGACCGGCGTGCTCATCGCGCCGAACTTCGCGATCGGCGCCGTGCTGGCGGGGAAGTTCGCGGCCGCGGCGTCGCGGTACTTCGAGTCGGTCGAGGTCATCGAGCTGCACCACCCCAACAAGCTGGACGCGCCCTCGGGCACCGCGCGGCACACCGCGCAGCTGATCGCCGAGGCCCGGCGCGAGGCCGGCGTCGCCCCCAGCCCGGACGCCACCGAGTCGGATCCCGAGGGCTCCCGCGGGGCCGTGATCGAGGACGTGCACGTGCACGCGGTGCGCCTGCGCGGCCTCGTGGCCCACGAGGAGATCCTGCTCGGGGACACGGGCCAGCAGCTGTCCATCCGCCACGACTCCTTCGACCGCGTCTCCTTCATGCCCGGCGTGCTGCTGGGCGTGCGGCGGGTCGGCTCGGCCCCCGGGCTGACCCACGGCCTCGACGGATACCTGGAGCTGGACTAGGGCGTGGGATCGCTGCGCTACTTCGTGGCCGGCGCCGCCGTGCTGGCGGCGGCCACCGTCTGGCTGCTGCCCCTGCCCCCGGGCACGCGCCTGTTCATCCTCGTCGTCCTCGCCTTCAGCGCCGTCTTCGTCTTCGTCGACTCGACGCGCAAGGGCAAGACCTTCGCCGCCATCACGATCGCCCTGCTGGCCCTCTACCTGGGCGCGACGGCGCAGCGCGGCGTCCTGCTGCTGCTCGCGGGCGGCTGGGCCCCGACGCTGCTGGGCCTCGGCATGGTCATCCTCCCGGTGGTCGGCGCGTGGGCGCTGGTCCGCGAGGTGCTCTTCGGCGTGCGCGTGCAGCAGCTCGCCGGGCGCCTGGCCGAGGAGGGCGGGCTGCCGGAGGACACGCTCCCGCGGACCGACTCGGGCCGCGTGGACCGGGACGCGGCCGACGCCGAGTTCGCGGCCTACCGGGGCGCGGTCGAGGAGGACCCGGGGGACTGGCGGCGCTGGTTCCGGCTCTCCCTGGCCTACGACGCCTCCGGTGACCGCAAGCGCGCCCGCCGCTCGATGCGCGACGCCGTCGGCATCTGGCGGGGCCGTCCTCCGCACGCCCTCTATGACGGGGAGAAGTGACGGATGTGCGGTACCCTGGGCACTATGTCTGAGACTACGTTCGGAAACCAGCCCGCCACAGAGCCCCTCTTCGGTCGTCTGCTGACGGCCATGGTCACCCCGTTCGCAGCGGACGGGTCGGTGGACGAGGAGGCGACCGCGAGCCTCGCGGCCGAGCTCGTGGACCGCGGGAACGACGGCCTCGTCGTCTGCGGCACCACGGGCGAGTACTCGACCATGACCGACGAGGAGAACGCCCGGGTCTTCCAGGTGGTCAAGGACGCCGTGGGCGACCGCGCCAAGATCGTGGCCGGCGTCGGCTCCAACGACACGGCGCACACGCTGCACCTGACCGAGCTGGCCGAGAAGGCCAAGGTGGACGGCCTGCTGGTCGTCACGCCGTACTACAACAAGCCCACTCAGGCGGGCCTGCTGGCCCACTTCCGCACGGTCGCCGACGCCGCGGACACCCCCGTGATGCTCTACGACATCCCGGGCCGCGCCGGCATCGCGATCGACCCCGAGACCATCGTGGAGCTCGCGGAGCACCCCAACATCGTGGCCGTGAAGGACGCCAAGGCGGACCTCGCGGCCGGCACCGACGTCATGTCCCGGACGGACCTGCAGTACTACTCCGGCGACGACGGGCTCACGCTGCCCTGGCTCTCGGTCGGCGCGGTCGGGCTGGTCGGCGTGACCACCCACGTGGACCCGGAGCGCTTCCGGAAGATGATCGACGCCGCCGTGGCCGGGGACCTCGAGGAGGCCCGCCGCATCCACCGCGAGCTGCACCCGGTGGCCAAGGCGACCATGACCCGCGCCCCCGGCGCCGTGGCCGCCAAGACGATCCTCAAGTGGCAGGGAAGGCTCGCATCCGACGCGGTGCGCCTGCCCCACGTGAGCCCCACGGATCAGGAGCTGGCGCTGATCCGCTCCGATCTGGAGGGCTCCGTGGTCGCCTCGACCATCAGCTAGAGAGACATCCGGGCCCGGCCGCCAGTGAGGCGGCCGGGCCCTCACACAGAAAGGGGTCCCGTGACCCATATCCAGTACGACCTGCCCAAGCCTCCCAAGCTCGGGCGCAACACCCTCCGGGTCATCCCGCTCGGCGGGCTGGGCGAGGTGGGCCGCAACATGACGGTCTACGAGCTCAACGGCAAGCTGCTGATCGTCGACTGCGGGGTGCTCTTCCCCGAGGAGACCCAGCCCGGCGTGGACCTGATCCTTCCGGACCTCAACTACGTCCTGGACCGCCTGGACGACGTCGTGGGCATGGTGCTGACCCACGGCCACGAGGACCACATCGGCGCGGTGCCCTACCTGCTCAAGCGGCGCCCCGACATCCCCCTCATCGGCTCGCAGCTCACGCTCGCCCTGGTCGAGGCCAAGCTGCAGGAGCACAAGATCCGCAGCCGCAGCCTCGCCGTGGTCGAGGGCGACGTCGAGGACCTCAAGCCCTTCGAGTGCGAGTTCATCGCCGTGAACCACTCGATCCCCGACGCGCTGGCCGTGTTCATCCGCACCCAGGCCGGCACCGTGCTGCACACCGGCGACTTCAAGATGGACCAGCTGCCGCTGGACGGCCGCCTGACCGACCTGCGGCACTTCTCCCGCCTGGGCGAGGAGGGCGTGGACCTGTTCCTGCCCGACTCCACCAACGCGGAGGTCCCCGGCTTCACCCCCACCGAGAAGAACATCGGCGGGGTGCTCTCCAGCGTCATGCGCGACTCGCCCAAGCGGATCATCGTGGCCTCGTTCTCCTCGCACGTGCACCGCGTGCAGCAGGTCATCGACGCCGCCGCGGAGCACGGCCGCAAGGTCGCCCTGGTGGGCCGCTCGATGGTCCGCAACATGTCCATCGCGGAGAAGCTGGGCTACCTGCACGTACCCAATGACATCCTGATCGACCTCAAGAAGGTCGGCGACTACCGCGACGACCAGGTCGTGCTGATGTGCACCGGCTCGCAGGGCGAGCCGATGGCCGCCCTGTCCCGGATGTCCACCGGCGACCACCAGATTCAGATCGAGCAGGACGACACGATCATCCTCGCCTCGTCCCTGATCCCCGGCAACGAGAACAGCGTCTTCCGCATCATCAACGGGCTGCTCAAGCTCGGTGCCAACGTGGTCCACAAGGGCAACGCCAAGGTGCACGTCTCCGGCCACGCGGCCGCGGGCGAGCTGCTGTACTGCTACAACATCCTCGAGCCCGGCTACGTCATGCCGGTGCACGGCGAGGTCCGGCACCTGCTCGCCAACGGCAAGCTCGCGATCGAGACGGGCGTGCCCGAGGAGAACGTGCTGCTGGGCGAGAGCGGCATCGTGGTGGACATGAAGGACCACGAGGCCAAGATCGTCGGCGCGATCGAGTGCGGCTACATCTACGTGGACGGCAAGTCGGTCGGCGAGATCACCGACACCGACCTGCGCGACCGCCGCACCCTGGGCGAGGAGGGCTTCGTCTCGATCGTCACGGTCATCGACCGCCAGTCCAAGCGCGTGATCGCCGGGCCGGACATCCACACCCGCGGCGTCGCCGAGTCTGACTCGGTCTTCTCCTCGATCATCCCCAAGATCTCCTCCGCGGTGGAGGAGGCCCTGGCGGACTCGTCGGGCAAGAAGCCCAGCACGCACCAGCTGCAGCAGGTCGTGCGCCGCACCGTGGGCCAGTGGGTCGGGCGCAAGCTGCGCCGGAAGCCGCTGATCATCCCCGTGGTCGTGGAGTCCAAGCGCGAGAAGTAGGCCGCCGGCCGCTCGCGCAGCGGGCCCGGGGGATGGCGCACTTCACCGTCGCCGTCTCCCGGGCCCGTCGTCGTATCCAGTACCCTTGAGTGATATGGCGACTCGAACTTCCCCCACCCCCCAGAAGGGCGCCTCCTCGAAGGGCCGGAAGTCGGGAGGATCCACGAAGTCCACCCGGCGGCCCGCCAAGGCGCCCGCGCGTTCACCCGAGCAGCCTCCCTGGCTGGTGCGGGTCGTCGTCGGCGCCTGGCTGAGCGTCGCCCACGTGGTCGGCGGCGCGATCCGCCGCATGGGCACGCTGCGCACCGAGGTCGGCCCCGAGGAGCGGCGCGACGGCGGGGCGCTGCTCATGCTGGTCCTCGCGCTGATCACCGCCGCCGTCGAGTGGTGGAACTTCGCCGCGATCGGCGCCCAGGCCGCCGCCTGGCCCGCGCTCGCGTGGCACGCCGTGGCCGCCGGGACCTTCGGGCTCATGGCGCTCGCGGCCCCCGTGCTGCTGGGCGGCTTCGCCGTGCGCGCCTTCCGGCACCCCACCGAGATGGGGGCCAACAACCGGATCGCCATCGGGCTGCTGCTCATGACCATCGCCGGGTCCTCGCTGTTCGACCTGGCCGCCGGCTCCCCGGGCATCGGGGAGGGCCTCGAGGCCATCCGCGGGGGCGGCGGCATCGTCGGCCTGCTCGCCGGGGGGACGCTGGCCAAGCTGATCTCCGGCCCGGGCGCCATGGCCCTGCACGTCCTCCTCCTGCTGGTCTCCGTCCTGATCGTCACGGCCACGCCCGTGCGGCAGATCGTCCCGCGGATCCGCGGCGGCCTCGCCCGGCTCATGGGGGAGAAGCCGCCGGCCCGGCCCGGCGAGGAGCGCGGTCACGACCGCAGCTACCTCCAGGAGTCCTTCTCCTCCGACGCCGCGCCCCAGGCCTCCCGCAAACGCGGCCTGTTCGGGCGCCGCAAGCGCGACAGGCAGGACCGGTCCCTCGACGGCTACAGCGGCGACGAGGCGTTCACCCAGGCCCTGCTCGACGCCGAGACCGGGCCGATCGATGCGCCCGCCGCGGGCCGCCGCCCGGCCGGCGACGACGCCGATGCCCGCACCCGGCTCTTCGACCAGACCTCCGGCCCGGAGGAGCCCCGGCAGAAGCGCCGGAAGTCCGAGCTGTTCGACCTCGGCAAGTTCAACCGGGCCCGTGGCGTCAAGGGCGCCGACGACGCCGCGCGCGAGCAGCCCGGCGGGGCCGGCGCCGCCCACGAGGGCGCCGCCCACTCCGGCGGG
>NZ_JANAFB010000059.1 GCF_024199905.1 Rothia santali | reverse complement strand
CGTCCACGGTGCGGCCGTCGCCGAGCTCGACGCCGCGGGCCGCCTCGTACCGGCCCGGGTCCAGGACGACGTCGGCGTCGAAGCCGCTGAGCGGACCGAGGTCGAGGATGACGCCGCCCGGGTTATCCGAGACGAAGCCCTCGTAGGCGTGGCCGCCGCTGCGCACGGTGATTCGCCTGCCGGTGCGGCTCGCGGGGGTGTCGCGCTGCCCGGGGGCGGGGACGAGCGAGGGGTCGCGCAGCGCGGCGCGGACGGCGTCGAGCACCTCCTGCTCCGTGGCGCAGACGTAGATCCTGCGCGCCCGCTGCTCGCGGGCGCTGGGCCAGCGCTGGTTGAATCCGCCGAGGAGCGTGCCGTAACGGGCGTCGCCCTCCGTGATGGCCTCGGGATGGGACATGGCGGGCCTTTCGGTCGCGAGGCCGGGGCCTGAGCGGCCGTCCGCTCCGCGCCCGGGTCCTCTGCCGGCGCCGTCGCCGGTGGAGACCATCCTAAGGAATCGGGGGCGCGGAGTCAGGCCCTGGAGGGGGCAGGGCTGGAGGTACTACCCTGCATGCGCCGAGACCGTCTGGGCCCATTCGATTCACGACCGGATGAGCGAACCGTCCACCGGTTGCCACGGGAGCTCACTGAATCCGTACGTCTCTCGATCCATGCTCACTCAGTCTCGCTTCGCGCTCACTTGACTGGCTTTCTGTCTCACTTTGCGTCTCTGGAGTCTCACTGAACCGTCAGTGCACATCACTCGAGTCTCACTGCAGTGTCACTGCACTATCACTCGAGTCTCACTGCAGTGTCACTCCACTCGTCAGCACCTCGCCCATGGCATCACCCCTCACACCACTTCTGACAATCGTTCACTCGTCTCCAGAGGGCTGATGGCAAAGACGTACCACATTGAGTACGGCGATGACATGGAGGTTGGATCATGAGCTACCGACGCGACCCGTGGGAGATCGCCGCATCGCACCACGGCATCGTGGCCGTTGCCGATGCCGGGGACGCGGGCGCCCCCGCCGTTGAGATGCGCAAACGCGCCTCTCGGGGGGCGCTCCGAGGATACGGGCGAGGCGTCTCGACGCACTGCGGGGTTCCGACGACCTCGCTGACCGAGCCGGCGGTCGCCGTCGCCCTCGCCGGCAGGGGGGGGCCTTCCTGCATCGCGAATCCGTGTTCGGCCTGCTCGGGCTCGGGCAGTTCAACTCGCCGAAGGTGCGCGTCGGCACCCGCCGCCGGGTACGGCGCGCCTTGCCGGAGTGGATGGACCTGGAGAGTCGGCCCGACGTGCCCGACCAAGACCTTACTCGTTGGTCGGGCATTCCGGCGACGACCGTCTGGCGCGCGCTCGAGGACATGAGGCATCGAATGCCGCCCGACCGGTGGGAGGTACTGCATGAGGAGGCGCTGCGCCGCAGCCGGAGCGGAGAGCTGAGTGCCACCCCGTGGAGCATGGGAGCGGCGTGAGAGTGACGACGCCCCGGCACACCGCACCCGCCCTCAGTAGCTCGTCACGGCCCCCACCGACGCCGAGCGCACCAACTTCGCGAACTTGCCCAGCACCCCGTGCAGGCGGGGATTCTCCGGCGGGGCCCAGCCCTTCCGGCGCTCGGCCATCTCCTCCTCGGAGACGTCCACCTCGATCGTGCGCCCCGCGATGTCCACCCGGATCGGGTCGCCGTCGCGCACGAAGGCGATGGGGCCGCCGTCGACCGCCTCGGGCGCCACGTGCCCGATGCACAGCCCGGTCGAGCCCCCGGAGAACCGCCCGTCGGTGATCAGCAGGACGTCCTTGCCGATGCCCGCGCCCTTGATCGCGCCGGTGATCGCGAGCATCTCCCGCATCCCGGGCCCGCCCTTGGGCCCCTCGTACCGGATGACGACGACGTCGCCCTTCTTCAGCTCCCCGTTCAGCACCGCGTCCATCGCGGGCTGCTCCTGGTCGAAGACGCGCGCGGTGCCCTCGAAGACGTCGGCGTCGAAGCCCGCGGACTTCACCACGGCACCGTCGGGGGCGAGCGAGCCCTTGAGGACCGTGAGCCCGCCGGTGGGGTGCAGCGGGTCGTCCAGCGCGCGCAGGATCTTGCCGTCCGGATCCGGCGGGTTGATCTCGGCGAGGTTCTCCGCGACCGTCTTGCCGGTCACGGTGAGGCAGTCGCCCTCGAGCAGCCCGGCGTCGAGCAGCGCCTTCATGACCACGGGCACGCCGCCGATCTTGAAGACGTCGTTCATGACGTACTGGCCGAAGGGCTTGACGTTGCCCAGGTGCGGGACCCGGTCGCCGATCTTGTTGAAGTCGTCCAGGGTGAGGTCGACGCCGGCCTCGTGCGCGATCGCCATGAGGTGCAGCACCGCGTTGGTCGAGCCGCCGAAGGCCATGACCACGGCGATCGCGTTGCACAGCGACTCGTAGGTGATGATGTCCTTGGTCGTGATGCCGCGGCGCAGCAGGTTGACCACGGCCTCGCCGGAGCGGCGGGCGTAGATCGTGCGGTTGCGGTGGATCGCGGGCGGCGCGGCGGAGCCGGGCAGGGACATGCCCATCGCCTCGGCCGCCGAGGCCATCGTGTTGGCCGTGTACATGCCGCCGCACGCGCCCTCGCCGGGGCAGACCGCGCGCTCGATCGCGTCGACGTCGACCTCGCTCATCTTGCCCGCGCGGCAGGCGCCCACGGCCTCGAAGGCGTCGATGAGTGTCACCTCGCGCTCGGTGCCGTCGGAGAGCTTGGCGGTGCCCGGCATGATCGAGCCGTTGTAGAGGAACACGCTCGACAGACCCAGGCGCGCCGCGGCCATGAGCATGCCCGGGATCGACTTGTCGCAGCCGGCCATGAGCACCGAGCCGTCCAGTCGCTCGGCGCCGAAGACGGTCTCCACGGAGTCGGTGATGACCTCGCGGCTGACCAGCGAGTAGTGCATGCCCTCGTGGCCCATCGAGATGCCGTCGGAGACGGAGATGGTCCCGAACTCCAGCGGGTAGCCGCCCGCGGCGTGCACGCCCTCCTTCGCGAAGCCGGCCAGCTTCTCCAGGGTGAGGTTGCACGGGGTGATCTCGTTCCAGGAGGAGGCGACGCCGATCTGCGGCTTCCCCCAGTCCTCGTCCCCCATCCCGACGGCGCGGAGCATGCCGCGGGCCGCCGCTCGCTCGAGGCCGTCGGTCACGTCGCGGGACCGGGGCTTGATGTCCACGCCGGGCTTCACATCGAAATCGCTGCTCATGGGGGAAGTCTACGGCCGCGGGGCGTAGCGTGCATCACAGCGCGCCGGGTGGGGCGGCGACACGCGGTTCCGCCCTCGGATGACATCGCCCCTCTGCGCTGGCCTGCCCCCCGAGTCCGTCGGCTACCTTCGGGAGGAGACCCCGGTCCCCGGAAGGACATCCCCATGGCCACCCCCGCACCCACCGACGACCCCGCCGCCACCGGGATCACCCTGGACGGCGGCCCCCGCACCCGCACGGAGGGCTCCGGCCACGCCGACGCCGAGGAGCCCCGCGAGCCCACCCCTCGCACCGACGGCTACGCGGACCTGCGCTCCTACGCGGTCCTCGGCGACGGCCGGACGCTCGCGCTGGTGGCCGACGACGGCCGCATCGACTGGCTCCCGGTGCCCCAGCTGGACACCGAGCCGGCCTTCGCCGCCCTCCTGGACGCGGAGCATGGCGGCCACGTCGAGCTCGCGCCCACGGTGCCGTACCGCCTGCGCCGCCAGTACGTCGTTGGGACCAACGTCCTGGTCACCACCTACGAGACCGAGCGCGGCCGGGCCCGGGTCACCCAGTCGATGAACACGGGCGTCTCGGGGCGCCTGCCCTGGTGCGAGCTCGCCTCGCGCGTCGAGGGCCTCTCCGGTTCGGTGCCGATGGCCTGGCGGGTGGCGCCCGGCACCATGCTCGGCACGGCGTCGCCCTGGGTCCACCGAACGCACCTGGGCCCGGTGCTGCGCGTCGACGGCGTGACGCTCACGGTGCAGACGCTCGGCGAGATGACGACGACGCCGGAGGAGCAAGCCTGCACCGGCTCGTTCACCGCGACCGAGGGGTCCCGGCACCTGGTGGTCCTGGCGGGAGCACTCCACGAACCCCTGTGGATGCCGGACCCCGAGGACGTGGACCGGGGCATCGACCGCACGATCGAGAACTGGACCGCCTGGTCGGAGGAGTTCCACTACGACGGCCCGTGGGGCAAGGCGGTCCAGCGCAGCGCGCTGACCCTCAAGCTGCTGATGCGCGAGCCCACCGGCGCGATCGCCGCGGCCGGCACCACCTCGCTCCCGGAGAGCCGCTCCGGCGGCAAGAACTGGGACTACCGCTACGCCTGGGTCCGCGACGCCGCGTACACCCTGGACGCGTGGATCGGGTTCGGCCTGCGCGAGGAGGTGCACCGCGCGATCTCCTGGACGCTGACGATGCTGCGGGAGCACGGCGTGCAGATCTTCTTCGGCCTGGACGGCGCCCTGCCGCCGGAGCCGCGGGAGTCCGACGTCCCGGGCTGGCGCGGCCTGGGCCCCGTCGTCACGGGCAACCGGGCCCACGGGCAGCTGCAGCTCGGCGTCTACGGGGACATCCTGGCCGTCACGCGCGGCTACGTCGACGCCGGCAACCTGGTCGACGCCGAGACGGGCCGCCTCCTGGCCGCGGTGGCCGACGACGCCGCCGACGCCTGGCACCGCCCCGACGCCGGCATGTGGGAGCTGCCCGAGGAGCGCCACTACACCTCCTCCAAGATGGGCTGCTGGCAGGCGCTGCAGTGCGCCGCCCACCTGGCCGACCTCGGCCAGATCCCCGGCGAGCCCGACCGGTGGCGCGCCGAGGCCGAGCGGATCCGCCGCTGGGTCGAGGAGAACTGCTGGTCCGAGGAGCGGGGCGCCTACCTGATGCACCCGGGCGGCGACTCCCTCGACGCCTCGGTCCTCCTCCACGCCCGCAGCGGCTTCGACACCGGGGAGCGGATGAGCCGCACCATCGACGCGCTGCGCGCGGAGCTCGGCAGCGGCGCCCTGCTCTACCGCTACACCGGTATGCCCGAGGAGGAGGGCGCGTTCCTCGCGTGCGCCTTCTGGGGCGTGGCGGCGCTGACGCTCGTGGGCCGCTGCGAGGAGGCCGAGGAGTGGATGGAGGAGCTGCTGGGGCTGGCGAACGACGTCGGCGTCTGGCCCGAGATGATCGACCCGGAGACCGGCGACTTCCTGGGGAACCTGCCCCAGGCGCTGAGCCACCTGGCGCTCATCCAGGCGGCCCTGACGCTGTGCCCCGGGGACGACTGAGCGCCCGCGGGTCCGCCTCGGCATAGGAGGGGTGGAGCTGGCGCCTCGACACGGTCTCCCTGACCGCACGCCGCTGGTTCTCGTGGAGGATGATCGTGGACTTGATGACCATCCTGCTGTTGAGTGGGAGAACGACGACGTCGTAAGAGAGCCGATTGACGACGTCGCGCAGGACACCCCTCAACCGGTTCTCTCGGCGACACCCCACCGCGTCCAGGACGAGGACCAAAGCGTCGGCCCGCTGGGCATGGAGATTTCGCCGCACGTCGTCCAGAAGACGACGGCGGAATCTCCGACAGGCCGACAGGCTTTCCCGCTCCGGCTTCGCGTACACCGCGAGTGCTAGCGTCCCCCGCTGCCCCTCCCCGGACGCGCAGTCTTCATGTCCAGACGGGCCGAGCACATCCCATGCGTCACCAAAAAACATCACGCGCATGACCATCCACTTTCCACCGCCCTGGCGGTTTCGAGCTTCAGCCCAACCGGGCCTGACAGGTTGAATAGCACCGTCCAGACGGTACAGTTCTCCAGCCTAGCCCAACCTCGGACCCGCCGCATCCTCGGCGGTAGGGATTGCCATTTCGTGGCCCGTCGTGACGATGGCCGCGCTGGGACATGCCCGGCCTCATATCCGGGATCGGCCCCCTACGGCCCCGGCCTTTCCCCGCGGGCCGCCCAGGCGGTGCGAGCCAGCCAGAACGCCGAGATGTCCCGGGTGACCCGGACGCTCCGACCGGTCAGAGCCTCGATCTTCCGAATTCGGTAGACCAGGCTCTGTCGGTGCAGGTTCAAGGACGCCGCCGTGGGCTTCCACCCCAGGTCATGGTCGAGAAAGGCGAACAGCGTCTCACGCAGAATCCGATGCTGGGCGTCGTCCACGGCCAGCGGGCCCAGCACCTCGGAGATCACCCGGTCCGATTCGGTTCCAGATCTGGAGAGCAGCGAGATTTTCTGAGGGCCGTATTCGCGCCACGCCTGACCCCGCGCCGCCGCCTCCAGATATTCCGCATCTGCCTCCTCGCCGGCAGCCGCAAGGTCCGCAAAGCTGCGTCGCTCGGACGAGACGCCCGTCGCGGGTGACAACTCGCCCACGATGCTCGCGGCATCGATGTAGTTGCTCGGCGGGATCACGACGTGGGACGTCCGCCGGTGGTGGATCATCGCGAAGGGGAGCTCGGCCAGGGCGAGCGACAGGCCGATACTTCGGGCCTCCGAGGCGGGGATGGCCAGCACCCTGAAGTCGGGCAGCGGGCGACCCCAGAGTGCCAGGAGCCTGTCTCCGGCACCGACGAAGCCCCCCAGGGTCTGCTCGAGCAGCTCCGCCCCCGAGCGGAGCCGTTGCTCCAGCTGCTGCATGACGGTGTTGGCATCCACCGTCAGGATCTGAGTCAGATGACCGAGGACGAAAGAGTCGATCGGCGTCCTCCGATCAACGATCAGCCGCGCGGGGTGATGGGTGCGCAGTGGGTACTCCTGCGTCCGATCCGCCGGCGGAAGATCTTCACCGATGATCACGCAGCCGCTCTTCTCGTCGCGGACTGCCACCGGAATCCCGAGCAAGTCGCCGATGTCACGGGCCGCGCGGCGATCCCCATCCGTGCGGTCGCCGGTGAGCCGGTAGAGCTTGGCCAGCAGGAGGACGCTCATCGCTTGACGGTCGGTGTTGGCGGCGGCGACCGTGCGGCCGATGGCCGCGAACGGCGTGTGGGGACCGGAGAACAGGACGGGAAACGCTCTGGAGTCCGCCTCGGCGTGGAAGGCATCCGTCAGATGCGGTGCCAGGCCGTCGTCACCGATGGCGATCCCGGCAACCCCCGCCTGGTCAAGCTCGGCGACGAGGACCCTCTGAGCCTCGCCCCCCTCGGGAATGCACAGACCGACGGTCATCAGCAGCTCATGCGGCCCCAGCCACCGGGCCGGATCAGACTTCTCGCACGAGTGGGCCCAGAGGACGGCCCGGCTCAGCCCGCGCGCACCGCTCATCACCCGGGTGTCGAGACTGGGGTCCTCGACGAGTTCTCCGACGGTAAATCGCGTGTTCATGGTCTTACATTCGTATGGTTGGGAGCTGATGTCTAGCACGATGTACGCTGCCGGTTCCTCAACGCCATCCGTAGGGTAGTGCTCCAGATCACTCACACCTCGTGAATGGCTTCGAAGGAGACCCCCCAGATGAGCAACTTTTCCGTCATCGACGACGCGCCAAAGTCCTCGTTCCATCGAAGGCTCCTCATCGCCTGCTGCGGCGGCCCGTTCCTGGACGGGTACATCATCAGCCTGATCGGCGTCGCCATGACCGGATTTCTCGGGGAGATCCCCGCGGGGCCGACCGAACTCGGCCTGATCGGCGCGTCCGGACTGATCGGCATCTTCTTCGGCGCCACCTTCTTCGGAGCACTGACGGACAAGATTGGGCGCGAGAAGATGTACGCCCTCGACTTAACCGTCCTAGTCGTCGCGTGCGCTCTCTCGGCGTTCGTGGGGGCGCCGTGGCAGCTGATCGCGCTTCGGTTCATCATCGGATTGGCCATCGGGGCCGACTACCCCATCGCCACGTCGCTGCTGACGGAGTTCACACCGAAGAAGAGCCGCGGCTTCATGATCGGGCTTTCGGGGCTGGCGTGGTCCCTGGGCGCCATGACCGCCTTCCTGGTCGGATTCCTCCTCATCAACATCACCGGCGAACACCCGTGGCGCATCATGCTCGCGAGCGGGGCCGTGCTGGGCGTCGTCGTGGTCCTGATGCGACGGGGGATTCCGGAGTCGCCGCGCTGGCTGGCAGACAAGGGGCGCCTCGACGAAGCTCGGAAGGTTCTGACCGAGATCTACGGCGCTGAGGCCGCCAACCAGGTACAGCTCGAGCCGGCCCGTCCCGCGCAGACCCAGCGCTCGATGCTCCGGGACCTGGCGCTGCTGGTGAAAGGCGGGTACTGGAAGCGGACCCTGATGTGCGGAATGCTCTACTTCGCCCAGATCACGCCCCAGTACGCTCTCTACACCTTCGGAGCCGTCATCCTCTCGGCTGCCGGCCTCCCCGAGAGCTCGACCGAGACGCTCGGTGAGCTGCTGATCGCGGCGCTCTTCGCCATCGGGATTCTACCGGCCCTGAAGCTGGTCGAATCAGTGGGACGCCGCCCGATGACCGTCATTCCCTTCGTGCTGATGTCCGTCTCGCTCGGCGCCCTGGCGCTGTGGGTCGGGGCCCCACCCTGGTTCATTGTCCTCGGGTTCTTCTTCTACGCGTTCGTCTCCGGCGGACCCAGCATTCTGCAGTGGATCTACCCGAACGAGCTGTTCCCCACCGAGATTCGGGCGACCGCCGTAGGGGTCGCCGTCGGTTTCAGCCGAATCGGGGCCGCCACCGGCACCTACCTGGTGCCCGTGGGCATCGCCACCATCGGCATCAACGGCACCCTGGGCGTCTTCGCGATCGTCACCGTGGTGGCGCTGGTCATCTGCTACGCCTGGGCGCCGGAGACCAGGGGCAGGTCCCTTGCCGAGACATCATCCATCACCACCAACCAAGGAGCGCTTCGATGAGCACCCCACCCCGCATCGCCGTTCTCGGCGCCGGCCTCGCCGGTCTCGCCGCAGCGACGCAGCTGATTCGCGACGGACACGACGTCACCGTCTTCGAGGCCCGCGACCGTGTCGGGGGGCGGCTCTGGTCGGAGACGATGGAGGCCGGCGGCGGCGAGCACGTCATCGAACGCGGCGCCGAGTTCGTCCTCGACGGGTACTCACTTTTCAGAGAGTACTGCGAGCGTCATGGCCTCGAGCTCGTGGACACCGGCATGAGCTACTACATCCGCACTCCGGTCGACCGTCCCGGGGTGACCACCGATGACATGGAATCGCTCGGCACGGCCGCGGCACGACGTGCCGAAGCGTCCGCGGGCCTGTCCGTGGCCGACGTCCTGGACGACATCGAGGCCAACGGACCCGTGCGTGAGGCGCTTGAGGCCCGGGTGGAGATGTCCACCGCCGTCAGGACCGATCAGGTCGTGGCCCGAGGGACGCTGGACCACGTGGCATCCTTCGACCCGGGCCCCAGCTGGCGTGTCAGCGGGGGGAACCAACGCCTGCCATGCGCCATGGCGGAAGGCCTGGGCGGCCGCGTCGCATTGGGGCGACGGGTTGAGGCGGTCGTCCAGTCCGCACACGAGGTCGAAGTCGTCCTCGACGATGGGCGCGAGGTCTTCGACTACGTCGTCGCAGCCCTGCCCTTCAGCCTCGTCGCACCCGGGGGCGACGTCGCGCTCGACCTGTCGCAGGAGAAGAGGGACGCCATGGCTCGGGTGGTGCAGGGGCATGCCGCCAAGCTGCACCTGGGATTGAAGAGGGCGCCGGAGACTTCGGCCGTCATGAACGTCTCGGACCGGTTCTGGACGTGGACGGCCTACGAGACGCCGGGGAGGGTCGCCCCCGTGATCAACAGTTTCGGAGGGGAGCTCGACCATCTGATCGCACTCGGCCTCGAAAACGGAGCCCAAACATGGGAGGACCGCGTCCGAACACAGCGTGGGGACCTGGAGATCATGGAGAGGAGCGCCGTACTCACCGCTTGGTCGCTCGATCCTATGGCCCAGGGGGCGTACACCGCGCATGCGCCGGATTTCAGCGACGGGGACTTCGTGGCGCTTGCCGCGCCCGAGGGGCGTGTCCACTTCGCCGGGGAGTACATCGATCCGGAGTACACCGGCCTGATGGAAGGGGCACTGCGCAGCGGGGAGTCTGCCGCGCAACGGTTGATGAAGACTCTGTCCGGCGCTGAGTCGTGAGGCCAGGGTTCGTCGAAGGCGCCATTCCCCGTAGAGTGAGGTGATGGAGAACACACGCTTGAAGACTTTAGGCACCGGCCTCGCCCTCGGCATCGGGGCGGCCGCGGCGGCCCTCGCGGGGCGCAGGGCCGCGAACACCCTCAAGACCAGCACGGGCCACCCCTGGAAGCACCGCGTGCTGGACCTGGGCTCCACGTTCCTGCAGCGCAAGTACCCGCTGAGCGCGATGAGCACCTACCTCGACGGCCTGCATCTGTACGCCGACGACGCCGGCCGGCAGGTCCACGCCGCCCACTTCTGCATCCACCTGCAGCACGACCTCCACCAGTGCGTCATCTTCGACCGCAACGCCCCCGACGCCCGCCTGATCGGCATCGAGTACATCATCAGCGAGGAGCGGTTCCGCACCCTCCCCGAGGAGGAAAAGCGGCTCTGGCACAGCCACCACTACGAGATCGCCTCCGGCATCCTGACCGCCCCGGGCGTCCCGGAGATCGCCGAGCACGCGTACTTCGAGGACCTGGTGACGACCTACGGCAAGACCTTCCACACCTGGCAGTACGACGTCGACGACTTCCCCTACGGCGCCCCGCAGCTGATGATGGGCTTCACCGAGGACGGCCAGGCCCGCGAGGAGCTGGTCCGGGAGCGGGACCGCGAGGTCGGCGTCTCGACCCGGCGCAACCGCGAGCGGCGCCGGGACATCCCGACGCCGGAGGTCGCCCCGGGCGCGAACTCCTGGGAGAGCGGGCGCGTGCTGCAGACGGAGCTGCGGGAGACGGACGTCAGGCGGTAGGGCCCAGCCTCCCACCCGGCGTCGGGATCTCGCGTCGGCGGGAACGACGCGCCCGGCGCACGCAAAAGCTCCCCGGCCAGAACCCTGACCGGGGAGCTTCCTTGGTGCGCGAGGGGGGAGTTGAACCCCCACGCCCTTTCGGGCACACGGACCTGAACCGTGCGCGTCTGCCTATTCCGCCACTCGCGCAAGTGGACTCCGCATCACCCACCGTGACCGGCGGTGCTTGCGGAAAGCAACGCTGACAATCATAACCACGAGGGGACGCGGGTGTCTAATCGAGGGTCGCGTGTCCTCCGCCACGCGTTGATGGGCCTCCCAGAATCCCTCTCTACTATCCTTAGATCGAGTACGCCCGCCGAACGGCCGGGCGTCGGAACGCCGGCCAGCAGAACAGGAGGCAGCCAGTGGGACTGATGGACAACATCGAGCGCGGCCTCGAAAGGGCTGTGCGCGGCGTCTTCACCGCGGGCTCCCGGAACCGGATCGAGCCGGTGGACCTCGCCAGCCGCCTGCGGGCGGAGATGGACAACAAGTCCTACGTCATCGCCGAGGGCCGCACCCTCGCGCCCAACGTCTTCACCATCGAGTTCTCGGAGGCCGACTTCCCCCGGGCCCAGGACTGGGGCGAGAACCTCGCCGAGGAGCTGTGCGACGTCGCCATCCGCCACGCCCGCTCGCAGGGCTACACGCTGCGCGGCGCGGTCCGGGTGACCTTCACCCGTGCCCGCTCCGAGGAGCTCCGGCCGGGCGAGTTCCTCATCCTCTCCACCCAGGAGCGCTCGCCCCGCAACCCGGCCGCCCGCGGTCGCGCCGCCGACGCCGCGGCCCCCTCGGCCGTCTCCTCGC
The DNA here is from genome assembly GCF_024199905.1 of Rothia santali. Classification (GTDB taxonomy): domain Bacteria; phylum Actinomycetota; class Actinomycetes; order Actinomycetales; family Micrococcaceae; genus Rothia; species Rothia santali. Next base: position 115 of record NZ_JANAFB010000059.1, on the reverse strand, counting down.
CCATCGCCCACCAGGCCACCCACGCCCCCGCCCCGGACCCCGCCCCCGACCGGCTCTTATACACATCTCCGAGCCCACGAGACCAGGCATGAACTCGGATTCCCGCCTCTGCTTT
>NZ_JANAFB010000058.1 GCF_024199905.1 Rothia santali | reverse complement strand
CCACCGGCGCGGACGCCGAGGACGTCCCCGCGGGCACCCGGTCGGGCCGGGGGGACAGCCCCGCGGACCGAGTCGGCACCGCCGCGGACGAGCCCACCGACGAGACCGCCGACGAGCCCGCGGACGAGGAGGCCCTCGCCGACCGCGCGGCCACCGGCCCCTTCGACGCCTCCGAGCGCGACGAGGACGCGCCCTACATCGACATGGGCGGGCTCCTGATCCGCCCGGTCGCGAACGTGAACGTGCGGATCGACGTCGACCAGAAGCGCCAGAGCGTCGTCTCCGTCACCTTCCAGCACGGCAACTCCGTGCTCCAGGCCCAGGCCTTCGCGGCCCCCAAGAGCCGCGGGCTCTGGCCCGAGATCCGCACCGAGCTCGCGGAGTCCATCCGCTCCCAGGGCGGCGTCGTGGAGGTCACCGACGGGCCGCTGGGCCGCCAGGTCACCGCCCGGATCCCCGCCGCCCTGCCCGACGGCGGCCGCGGCTTCAAGATCGCCCGGTTCATCGGCGTGGACGGGCCCCGGTGGTTCCTGCGCGGCGTCGTCTCCGGCGACGCCGCGGTCAAGGCCCAGGCGGCCGAGCCGCTGGAGGAGGTCTTCCGCTCCCTCGTGGTGGTCCGCGGCGAGGAGCCGATGGCGCCGCGGGACATGCTGCCCCTCAAGGTGCCCGACGACGCCGTGGCCCGCGACCCCCGGGCCGGCTCCGCCGAGGAGCCCGACCTGCAGGTCCCCGAGCGCGGCCCGGAGACCACCCAGATTGGCTGACGAGGCGACGGCCCGGCGCGCCCGGGCCATCGTGGAGGGCCGGGTCGCGGAGGTCGTGATCCGGCCCTACGACGCGCCGCCGCGCTACGAGGCGGTGCTCGAGGTCGCCTGGAGCCGCCGGGCGGTCCCCCGCGGCGGGGACCGCCCGGTCCGGGGGTCGTCCCCCGAGGCCGATGTGCCAGAATGGCAGGAACGCGAGCGGCCCGTCGCGGCGGGCGCGCGGGTGCGGCTCGTCTGGCACGGCCAGCGCATCGTCTCCGGCGTGGGCGCGGGGACCACGCTGCGGTGCTCGGGGCTGCTGACCCGCTCCGGGGCCGACGCCGTCATCTACAATCCGCGGTACGAGATCGTCTCGCGCAACCGACAGTACTGAGCCGGCGAGGAGAGCTGAGCATGTCCGAACGACCGCCCGAGGAGGGCCCCGCCGAGGACCGCGAGGAGCGCCCGGATCAGGGCTCCCTGAGCGACAGGATCGCCGCCTCCTACCGGGGCCGGGACGGGCTCCGCCGCCACGCCAACGGCCAGATCGACGTCCTGCACGCGATCGGCGGCGTCCGCGGGCTGCTCGAGGCCGTCGTGCCCGGTGCGCTGTTCCTCGCGATCTACCTCTCGACCGAGTCGCTGCGGCTCGCGCTCATCATCGCCGTCGGGCTCGCCGTCCTCGCCTCCGTGCTGCGCCTGCTCAAGCGGGAGAGCGTGATGCAGGCGGTCTCCGGGGCCGTGGGCGTGGTGATCTGCGCCGTCGTCGCGCGCGTGAGCGGCCAGGCGATCGACTACTACGTGCCCGGGCTGTGGCTCAACGCGGCATACCTGCTCGGCACCGTGCTGTCCATCGTGGTCCGCTGGCCCTTCGTCGGCATCCTGCTCGGGTTCATCCGCGGCGAGGACTTCCGGTGGCGCAAGCAGCCCGAGCGGCTGCGGGCCTACCAGTGGGCCACCGGGCTGTTCGCGGGCATGTTCCTGCTGCGGCTGCTGGTGCAGGTGCCGCTCTACCTGGCCGACAACGTGGCCGGGATCGGGATCGCGCGGATCGTCATGGGCCTGCCCCTCTACGCGCTGACCATCTGGTGGTGCTGGATGGTGAGCCGGCCCGCCGCGACCCGCGAGGAGCCCGCGGCCTGAGGCCCGGCCCCGGGGCCTGGCGCGCGGCCACCCCGGTCCCGGCCGTGCGAGTCCTGGACCTGCCCGGGCCCCGGGCCTGCCCGTGAGCGCCCCGGCCCGCCCCTAGAGCTCCTGGCCCTGCGCCGCCTCCTGGGAGGCCGCCTCGCCGGCGTCGGCCGCGCTCCCGCCGGCCCTCCGGTCGGAGCGGTTCATCAGCAGCTGCAGCGCCTCCTCGCCGCGCAGCGTCGTGATGAAGAACAGCTCGTCGCCCTCCTCCAGGACGTCATCGCGGCTCGGCGGGATCGGCACGCCGTCGCGCAGGATCGCCACGAGCGTGCTCTCCTCCGGCCACGGCACCGAGCCCACCGTCTCCCCGGCCAGCGCGTGGTCCTCGGGAACGGTGTACTCGCTCAGCGTCGCCCCGCCGGCCTGCAGGCTCAGGAGGCGCACGACGTCGCCCACCTCCACGGCCTCCTCGACCAGCGCCGTCATGAGCCGCGGCGTGGAGACCGCGACGTCGACGCCCCACGAGTCGTCGAAGAGCCACTCGTTGCGCGGGTTGTTGACCCGCCCCACGGTGCGCGGCACCCCGAACTCCGAGCGGGAGAGCAGGGAGACCACCAGGTTGGTCTTGTCGTCCCCGGTGGCGGCCACCACGACGTCGGCCCGGTGCGGCTCCGCGCGCTTGAGCTCGCTGAGCTCGCACGCGTCCCCGACCAGCCACTCGGCCCCGCCCAGCTCGGACCGGCCGATCGACTCCGGCTTCTGGTCCATCACGGTCACCCGGTGGCCGTGGCTCAGCAGCTCCCGGGCGATCGAGGATCCCACGGACCCCGCCCCCACGATCAGCACCCGCACGATCAGCTCCTCTCCGTGGCCACGGTCCGCAGCACGCCGTCGTCCTCGTGGGGCGGCGCGGACAGGATCCGGGAGATCTCGTCGATCTCCCGGGTGCGCATCATCGCGTGCAGGACGTCGCCCTGCTGGTAGCTCGTCTCGGCCCCGGGCAGCATGCCCTCGCCGAAGCGGGTGACGTAGGCGATGCGGACCCCGCCCGCCTCCTCGATGTCCCGGAGCGGGCGGCCCGCCCAGTCCTCGTGGAGGTGCAGCTCCGCGAGCATCAGCCGCCCGGAGGACTCGCGGTAGTCCCCGGTCAGGCTCTGCTCGGGCAGGATGCGCCGGAGCACCTGGTCCGAGCTCCACCGCACCGCGGCGACCGTGGGGATGCCCAGGCGCTGGTAGAACTCCGCGCGGTGCGGGTCGTTGATGCGGGCCACGACCCGGGCCACGCGGAAGGTCTCCCGGGCCACCCGGGCCGCCAGGATGTTCGAGTTGTCCCCGTTGGACACGGCCGCGAACGCGTAGGCGCCCTCGATGCCGGCCCGCTCCAGGGTCCCGCGGTCGAAGCCGACGCCGGTCACGCGCTTGCCCTGGAAGTCGGCGTCGAGCCGCCGGAACGCGGACTCGTCCTGGTCGATGACCGCGACCGTGTGCCCGGCCGCCTCGAGGGTGCGGGCCAGCATGGCGCCCACCCGTCCGACGCCCATGATCACGAAATGTGGCACGGTCCCTCCGCTCCTCGCGCTCCCGCGGCCGGTCCCTCCCGGCCGCATGCTCCAGCCTAGTCCACCGCGCCCACGGCGCGGGGGCGTCCGGGCCGGGCGTGGAGTACCCTTGGGCACTGTGCAATCACTGACCGCTCGCGCGCGCCGGGTGCTCCTCGGCGCCCCGGAGGAGACGCGGAACCTCCGCGAGCTGACCCTGCCGAAGCGGTCGGCCCTGCCCGTCTTCGGCTCGGACGGGCTCTCGGCGCTGGCCTACGCGCCCGACGAGATCATCATGGTGCTGGCCCTCTCCGGCACGGCGGCCCTCGCCCTCTCGCCCTGGGTGGGCCTGGCCATCGCGGTCACCCTCTTCCTGGTGGTGGGGACCTACCGGTACAACATCACCGAGGTGGCCCGCTCGGGCGGGGACTTCGCGGTGGTCACCGAGCGCCTCGGACCGGCGGCCGGCAGCGCGGTCGGGGCTAGCCTGCTCTTCGACTTCGTCCTGATGGTCGCGGTCTCGATCTCCAGCGCCTCGACGTACCTGGTCACGCTCCTGCCGGTGCTCCAGGGCCACCGGCCCCTGCTCGCGGTCGGGCTCGTGGTCCTGCTGACCGTGGCCTACCTGCGCGGGCTGCGCCTGGCCGGGCGGGCGGCGCCGGTGCCGGCCTGGGCGTTCGCCGTGCTGCTCGCGCTCACCGTCGGCGTCGGCGTCGTGCAGTCGTGGGTGGGCGCGCTCGGCCCGGCCCCCAGCGCGGGGTACGAGCTGGTGCCGGCGACGCCGGCCGAGGACGCGCTGGTCGGCTTCGGCCTGGCGCTGCTGCTGGCCCGGGCCTTCTCCTCCGGCGCGGTGACCCTGACCGGCGTCGAGTCGGTGAGCAACGCCGTCCCCTTCTTCCGCCCCCCGCGCTCTCGCAACGCCGCGACGACGCTGATGATCACCGGCAGCATCTCCGCGGTGGCCCTGCTCGGCGTGCTCTACCTCGCCCGGGAGTCCGGCGCCGTGGTCGCCATGGACCCCGAGCAGCTGCGCATAGACGGGAGCCCGGCGCCCGAGGGCTTCCTGCAGATGCCCGTGCTGGGGCAGGTCGTGGTCGCGGTCTTCGGCCGCGGCGTCGTCTCCGAGCTGCTGCTGATCAGCACGGCCCTGCTGCTGCTCGTCGCGCCCGTGGCCGCGTACATCGGGTTCCCCATCCTCGCCTCCTCCATGGCCGACCGCGGCTACCTGCCCGTGCAGCTGCGGGCGGGGGAGAACCGCTCCGCCTACGCCAGCGGGGCGCTCATGCTCGGGGCCGGCGCGGCGGCGGTCACCGCGGCCTTCGGCGCCGACGTCAACGACCTGATCCAGCTCTACGTGCTGGGGGTCCTGTTCTCGATGTCCCTGACCCAGGGAGCGGTCCTGCGCAGCCGGCACCGGCAGATCCGGCGGACCACCGACCGGTTCCCGCGCCGCCGGCTCCTGCGCGCCCAGGCGGTCACGGCGGCGGGCCTCGCGGCGACCCTGCTGGCGCTGGTCGTCGTGCTCATCACCAAGCTCGGGCAGGGGGCCTGGGTGACCGTGCTCGTGGTGGCGGCGCTGAGCCTCGCCGCCAACGCCACCAAGAGACACTACCGACGCATCGACGAGGAGCTGGCCGTGACCGGACGCCATCAGTACAAGGCCCTGCCCGCCCGGGTGCACGCGATGGTGGTCATCCCCCGGTTGCGCCGGCCGGCGCTGCGCGCGCTGTCCTACGCCCGCGCCACCCGGCCCTCGACCCTCGAGGCGCTGGTGCTCAACGTCGACGACGCCCAGACCCGCGAGATCCGCTCCCGCTGGGACGCCTACGAGATCCCGGTGCCCATGACCGTCCTCGAGGCCCCCTACCGGGACCGGATCCGCCCCATCCTGGAGCACGTCCGGGCCGCGCGCACCCGCTCGCCCCGCGACGTCGTGATCGTCTACGTGCCGGAGTACATCGTGGAGCGGTGGTGGCAGCGCATCCTGCACCGGAGGCTGGGGCGCCGGCTGAGCAGGGCGCTCGCGGAGGAGCCGGGCGTGGTCACCGCGCTGGTGCCCTGGCGGCTGGGGCGAGAGAACGACGATCTGGAGGAGAGCTGATGGACACGGGAGACGTCTTCGAGGTCGAGCTGGGGGCCATCGCCCACGGCGGCGCCTGCGTCGGCCGGCACGAGGGGCGGGTCGTCTTCGTCCGCCACGGCGTGCCGGGCGAGCGGGTGCGGGTCGAGGTGGAGGGTTTCGGGCCGCGCGGGCGCTTCGCCACGGCCCGGCTGCTCGAGGTCCTGGAGCCCTCGCCCAGCAGGCGCCCCCACCCCTGGCCGCTCGCGGACGCCCTGCGCCGTGAGCTGCCCGTGGGCGGCGTGGATTACGGCCACCTCCTCCCCGAGGCGCAGCGCGAGCTCAAGGCCGAGGTGCTGCGCGAGCAGCTGACCCGGCTCGGCGGCATCCCGGGCCACGACCCGGCCGTGCGCGACCTGCGGGTCCCCCCCGCCGAGCCGGAGGAGGACGGGTCCGGGGCCGCGGCGCACCGGACCGTGGGCGACGGGGCCGGGGAGGGCGGGTCCGGCTGGCGGACCCGCGTCCACTTCGCCGTCGACGACGCCGGCCGTCCGGGCATGCACCCGCATCACAGCTCCGACGTCGTCCCGATCGAGGAGTTCCCGCTGGCCGTGCCCGCCATCAACGCGCTCGGCCTGTGGCGCGGGCGCTGGCCGGGCGTCGAGCGGATCGACGTCGCGGCCCCGGCCGACGGCGGCCGTCCGCTGATCCAGCTCACCGTCCGGGCCGACGCCGACTTCGCCGCGACGGTCCCGCTGCTGGACGAGGCGCTCGCCGCGTGCCTGCCGGAGGGGGCGGACGTCTCGGCCGTCGCGCGCCCGGCGGCCGTTCCCGGGCGCGCCCGCGGCACCCGCCCCGACCCGGTGACCCTGCGCGGGGACGACGCCGTGACCGAGACGGTGGCGGATCCCGCCGGCGGACCGGACGCGCCGCGGCTGGCGTTCAGGGTCGGCGCGGGGGCTTCTGGCAGATCCACCGCGCGGCGCCGGGGCTGCTGGCGCGCGAGGTCGCGGCGGCCACCGCCCTGCGCCCCGGCGAGACGGCCTGGGACCTGTACGGCGGGGCGGGGCTGTTCGCCGCCGTCGTGGCCGGTCAGGTCGGGAGTCGGGGGCCGTCTGGACGGTCGAGGGCTCGCCGGTCACCTCCGCCGACGCGGTGGAGAACCTGCGGCCGGGAGGACCGCCCGCGGCGCCGGGCCGAGGGGGCGCGGATCCTGGTGACCCGCTCCGGCGTCGAGCAGGCGCTGGCGGCGCACGCCCGGGCCTCGGGAGGCTCGGGAGCGGGCACCGATCCGGGGACGGGTGGTGCGCACGCGAGCCCCGGGGCAGGCGGGGACGTGGACGCGGTCCGTCCCGCAGGCCGGGCCCCGAGGTGCTGCCCGGCCGGCCCGACGTCGTCGTGCTGGATCCGCCGCGGCAGGGGGCCGGGCGGGAGGCGATCGAGGCGCTGGCGGCCTCGGGTGCGCGCCGCATCGTCTACGTCGCCTGCGACCCGGCGGCCCTCGGCCGGGACGCCGGATACCTGCGCGGCCTGGGGTGGCGGCTGCGTTCCACGCGCGGCCTGGACCTGTATCCGGAGACGCACCACGTCGAGGCGGTCGCGGTCTTCGAGCCGGCCGGCTGAGGGTCCCGGCCGCTTCGTTGCGGGCCCTTCTGGCCCGCGATGGAGCGGTTTTCGGCCGCCACGCCCCTCCCGACGCGGGCTCGGACCGCCGGAGCGGGTAGACTGCTGGACGAAGGCTTAGCGGCACTGTGTCTCCAAAGGTTTTGCATCACACCTACTCACTTCGGCGTTCACACACGACGCGACGGAACAGCTAGGACTCAGCCAGGGGACGCGCGGCTACGCCTCAGTAAGAACAGTGGCGAGAGGAGTCCCACGCAATGAGCACTGTGGACAGCTTCGGTTCCAAGGGCGTCCTGGACGTCAACGGCACCGAGTACGAAATTTTCCGGCTGAACAAGGTCGAGGGTTCCGAGAACCTGCCCTTCAGCCTCAAGGTTCTCCTGGAGAACCTCCTGCGCACCGAAGACGGTGCCAACATCACGGGCGAGCACGTCAAGGCGCTCGCCAGCTGGGATCCGACGGCGGACCCCAGCACCGAGATCCAGTTCACCCCGGCCCGCGTCATCATGCAGGACTTCACGGGTGTGCCCTGCATCGTGGACCTCGCGACCATGCGCGAGGCCGTGAAGGAGCTCGGCGGCGACCCGACCAAGATCAACCCGCTGGCCCCGGCCGAGCTCGTGATCGACCACTCGGTCCAGATCGACTCGTTCGGCAACAGCGACGCGATCGAGCGCAACATGGACATCGAGTACCAGCGCAACGGGGAGCGCTACCAGTTCCTGCGCTGGGGCCAGACCGCGTTCGAGGACTTCAAGGTCGTCCCCCCGGGCATGGGCATCGTGCACCAGGTCAACATCGAGTACCTGGCCCGCACCGTCATGGCCCGCGAGGTCGACGGCGCCCTGCGCGCCTACCCGGACACCCTCGTCGGCACCGACTCCCACACCACCATGGTCAACGGCCTGGGCGTGCTGGGCTGGGGCGTGGGCGGCATCGAGGCCGAGGCCGCGATGCTGGGCCAGCCCGTGTCGATGCTGATCCCCAAGGTCGTCGGCTTCAAGCTGACCGGGAAGATCCCCGCCGGCTCGACCGCGACCGACGTCGTGCTCACCATCACCGAGATGCTCCGCGAGCAGGGCGTCGTCGGCAAGTTCGTCGAGTTCTACGGCGAGGGCGTCGGCGAGGTGCCCCTGGCCAACCGCGCGACCATCGGCAACATGAGCCCCGAGTTCGGCTCGACCGCCGCGATGTTCCCGATCGACGACGTGACCCTCGACTACCTGCGCCTGACCGGCCGGGACGAGGACCAGGTCGCCCTGGTGGAGAAGTACACCAAGGAGCAGGGCCTGTGGCACGACCCGTCGAAGGAGGTCAAGTACTCGGAGTACCTCGAGCTGGACCTTTCGACCGTGGTGCCCTCGATCGCCGGGCCCAAGCGCCCGCAGGACCGCATCGAGCTGACGAAGGCCAAGGAGCAGTTCCGCGAGGACCTGGTCAACTACGTCGGCGACGACGCCTGCGAGGCCCTCGAGGAGTCCTTCCCGGCCTCCGACGCCCCCTCGACCACCGCGACCGCCGAGGATCAGGAGGAGCAGAAGCCGCGGCACACCGTCTCGGCCGCCCAGCACGCCGAGGGCCGCACCTCCCAGCCCGTCCACGTCTCGATGCCCGACGGGCGCGAGTTCGAGCTGGACCACGGCGCGGTGTCGATCGCCTCGATCACCTCCTGCACCAACACCTCCAACCCCTCGGTCATGATGGCCGCGGGCGTGCTGGCGCGCAACGCCGTCGCCAAGGGCCTGAGCTCCAAGCCGTGGGTCAAGACCTCCGTGGCGCCGGGCTCCAAGGTCGTGACCGACTACTACGAGAAGGCCGGGCTGCTGCCCGACCTCGAGAAGGTCGGCTTCTACATCGTGGGCTACGGCTGCACGACCTGCATCGGCAACTCGGGCCCGCTCGAGGACGAGGTCTCCGCCGCGATCGCCGAGAAGGACCTCTCGGTCACCTCGGTGCTCTCGGGCAACCGCAACTTCGAGGGCCGGATCAACCCGGACGTGAAGATGAACTACCTGGCCTCCCCGCCGCTGGTCATCGCCTACGCCCTGGCCGGCTCGATGGACTTCGACTTCGAGAACGACGCCCTGGGCCAGGACCAGGACGGCAACGACGTCTACCTCAAGGACATCTGGCCGGACCCGACCGAGGTCCAGCAGATCATCGACGAGTCCGTCAGCACCGACGCCTACAAGACCGAGTACAGCACCATCTTCGAGGGCGACGACCGCTGGAAGAACCTGGACACCCCGACCGGTGACACCTTCGAGTGGGACGCGGAGTCCACCTACGTGCGCAAGCCCCCGTACTTCGAGGGCATGAGCATGGACATCAGCCCGGTCGAGGACATCGAGGGCGCGCGCGTGCTGCTCAAGCTCGGCGACTCGGTGACCACCGACCACATCTCGCCCGCGGGCTCGTTCAAGTCGGAGACCCCGGCCGGACGCTACCTGTCCGAGAACGGCGTCGAGCGCAAGGACTTCAACTCCTACGGCTCCCGCCGAGGCAACCACGAGGTCATGATCCGCGGCACCTTCGCCAACATCCGGATCAAGAACCAGCTGCTCGACGGCACGGAGGGCGGGTTTACCCGCGACTTCACCCGCGACGGCGAGGAGACCACGGTGTACGATGCCGCGCAGAACTACGCGGCCGAGGGCACCCCCCTGGTCGTGCTGGGCGGCAAGGAGTACGGCACCGGCTCCTCGCGCGACTGGGCCGCCAAGGGCACCCGCCTGCTCGGCGTCCGCGCCGTGATCACCGAGTCCTTCGAGCGCATCCACCGCTCGAACCTCATCGGCATGGGCGTCCTGCCGCTGCAGTTCCCCGAGGGCGAGTCCCACGCGTCGCTGGGCCTGGACGGCACGGAGACCTTCTCGATCTCCGGCGTGACCGAGCTCAACGAGGGGCGCACCCCCAAGACGGTCCACGTGACCGCCACGGCCCAGGACGGGTCCGTCACGGAGTTCGACGCGGTCGTGCGCATCGACACCCCGGGCGAGGCCGAGTACTACCGCAACGGTGGCATTCTGCAGTACGTCCTGCGCAATCTGGTCCGCGGTAAATAGACCGTAGACTTGGTGCGGGAGGTCCTCCGGGGCCTCCCGCACCGCCCATCCGGCGGGGAGGCTACCCCGCCTTTTTTGTCGTCATGACCCGGCCCGGGCGGGGGCGGGTCTCTAGGAGTAGATGTGGGTATTCTTGAGAGCATCCGGGAGCCTCGCGACCTGAGGCGCCTGGGCTCGGCGGAGCTGGAGCGACTGAGCACGGAGATTCGGGAGTTCCTCATCCGCAACGTCTCCGCGACGGGCGGACACCTCGGGCCCAACCTGGGCGTCGTCGAGCTGACCCTGAGCATCCACCGGGTCTTCGACTCCCCGCGGGACTCGATCGTCTTCGACACCGGGCACCAGTCCTACGTGCACAAGCTCGTGACCGGCCGCCAGGACTTCTCGACGCTGCGCCAGAAGGGCGGGCTGTCCGGGTATCCGGAGCGCGCCGAGTCGGTGCACGACATCGTCCAGTCCTCGCACGCCTCCTCCTCGCTGTCCTGGCTGGACGGCATCTCGCGCGCCCGCCGGCTGACCGGCGAGGACGACCGCTACGCCGTGGCGGTGGTGGGCGACGGCGCCCTCACCGGCGGTATGACCTGGGAGGCCGTCAACAACATCGCCGCGGACAAGGACCGCCGCGCGATCATCGTCGTCAACGACAACGGGCGCTCCTACGCGCCGACCGTCGGCGGCTTCGCCAACCACCTGGCCGACATCCAGCAGGGCTTCCAGCAGTCCATGGACAAGGTCCGCACTGACCGCCGCTACGACCGGACGCTGGACCTCATGCGCCGCGGCCTGCACCGCGCCGGGGCGCCCGGCGAGATGGTCTACCGCGCGCTGCACGGCATGAAGGCCGGGCTCAAGGACGTCATGGTCCCGCACGGGATCTTCGAGGACGTCGGGATGAAGTACCTCGGGCCCATCGACGGGCACGACATCGAGGCGCTGGAGTCCGCCCTGACCTCCGCCAAGAACTACGGCGGCCCCGTGATCGTCCACGCGATCACCGAGAAGGGCCACGGCTACGCGCCGGCCCGGGCCGACGACGCCGACCAGTTCCACGCCGTCGGCAAGATCGACCCCCTGACCGGCGAGGCGGCCCCCAAGGGGCCGGGGCGCTCCTGGACCTCGGTCTTCGGCGAGGAGATCGCGCGCATCGCGGGGGAGCGGGACGACGTCGTCGGCATCACCGGCGCCATGACCATCCCCGTGGGGCTGCAGCAGATGGCGCTGGAGCACCCGGACCGGGTGATCGACGTCGGCATCGCCGAGCAGCACGCCGTGGCCATGTCCGCGGGGCTCGCCTTCGGCGGGATGCATCCGGTGATCGCGCTCTACGCGACCTTCCTGAACCGCGGCTTCGACCAGCTGCTCATGGACGTGGCCCTGCACCGGGCCGGCGTGACGATCGTGCTCGACCGGGCCGGCGTCACCGGCCCGGACGGCCCCAGCCACCACGGGCAGTGGGACCTGGCGCTGCTGCAGATCGTGCCGCACCTGCACCTCGCGGCGCCGCGCGACGCCGCCCGGCTGCGCGAGGAGCTCCGCGAGGCCGTGGCCATCGACGACGCCCCGACCGTCGTCCGCTACCCCAAGGGCAACGTGGGCGAGGAGATCGAGGCGATCGAGCGCCTGCGCGACGGCGCGGAGGTCCTCCTGCGCACCGGCGAGGCCGAGCGGGAGAAGGACGTGCTGATCATCTCGGTGGGCGCCATGGCCGAGCTGTCCCTGGAGATCGCGGGGCGGTTGCGGGACGAGGGCGTCAACGTGACCGTGCTGGACCCGCGGTGGGTGATCCCCGTGCCCGCGTCGGTCCTCGAGCAGGCGGCCGAGCACCGGATCGTCGTCGTGATCGAGGACGGCGTGCGGGCCGGCGGCATCGGCTCCCGGATCCGTCAGGAGATGCGCGCGGCCGGGGTCGACACGGCCCTGAACGAGGTGGGCCTGCCCGCGGAGTTCCTGCCGCACGCCTCCCGCCAGGAGGTCTTCGACGACGCCGGGCTCACGGCCGAGCGGATCACCCGCTCGACGCTGGAGCAGCTCGCGGGCCACCAGGTGCCCTACGCCCGGGCGGCGCGTCCGCGCGAGATCTAGGCGGCGGGGGCGGTCCCGGGCCGCCCCGCCGAGACCCGGCCGGAGGACGGGCCCCGGCCGGGCGGCGGGTCTAGGCCGTCCGGCGGGACCGGCCGGGCGGTCGGGCCGGCGGGGTCAGCCGCCGACGATGAGCCGGCCGTCGGCGACCCGGACCGGGTACCCGGCAGCGCCTCGGTCGCGGGTCCGCCCTGCACCGAGCCGTCCTCGGTCGAGAACTTCGAGGCGTGGCAGGGGCAGACGATCTCCGTCCCCTGCACATTGAGGGTGCACCCCTGGTGGGTGCACGAGGAGCTGAACGCCCTGAACTCTCCCTCGGCCGGCTGGGTCAGCAGCGCGGTGAGGCCCTGCTCGGTGGCCTTCAGCGCCCCGCCCACCGGTACGTCGGCGGCCGCGGCGAGGTCGACCGGGGTGCCGTCGTCGGCGGCCGAGCCCTCCCCGCACGCCGCGAGGAGACCGGCGGTTCCGGCGATCAGGCCCGCGCCCGCGATGGCCCGGCGCCTGCTCGGGCCGCAGCCGCCGCAGACCTCCGGCTCGCGGCCGGGGCGCTGGTTCTGGTGGTGGTGCTCGACGTCGCTCATGCCGTCCTTCGCTCGCCAGGGCGGGCAGAGCGGCCCGCCGGTCTCATCGTCCGCGACGTCGCTCGAAGGCGCCCACGCGGTCGAGGTAGGGGGTGATGCCGCCGTTGAAGAACGGCCATCCGGCGCCGAGGATCATGGCCAGGTCAATGTCCTGCCGGTCCGGGACCACGCCCTCGTCCAGCATACGAGAGATCTCCCCGGCGAGAGCGTCCTCCAGGCGGCGGCGGAGTGTCGCCGCGGAGGGCGCTTCCTCCGCCTCCCCGCCGAGGTCCTCCGCGACCTCCCGCGCCGGGTCGCTCCAGCCCCCGGCGGGGCCCGCGAGCGGGCGGACGCCCCGCCGCTCGAGCTCGGCGAGCACGGGGGAGAGGTGGAACCGGTCCCCGTGGTGCCGGCGCAGCGACTCGAGCAGATGGACCGCGATCGGCAGCCCGACCAGGTCGATCAGCACCAGCGGTCCCATCGGGAGCCCGAGCGGCGCGTAGGCCTCCTCGATGCGCTCGGGCGAGGCGCCGGCGTCGAGCGCCCGGCCCTGCTCCGAGAGCACCGCGCCGAGCACGCGGTTGACGATGAACCCGGAGGAGTCGGCGGCCCCCACGGGCGTCTTGCCCAGGTCGCGGGCGAGCTCGAAGGCGGTGGCCAGCGCGCGGTCCGAGGTCGCGGGCGTCCGCACGATCTCGACCAGCGGCATCGCCGCGACCGGGTTGAAGAAGTGGATCCCGACGACGCGGTCCGGGTGCCGCAGCCCCTCGGCCATCTCGGTCACCAGCAGCGAGGAGGTGTTGGTCGCCAGGACGCAGTCGGCCCGGACCACCCGCTCCAGGTCCGCGAAGACCCGGCGCTTGACGCCGATCTCCTCGAAGACGGCCTCGATCACCAGGTCGCAGTCCTCGAAGCCGGAGGTCCCCACCCGCCCGGTGACCAGCTCGCCCAGGTGCTCGGCCTCGCGCGCCGTGAGCCGCCCGCGCTCGCCCCGCCGCGTCAGCTCCGTGCGGACGTGCCCCAGGCCGCGCTGGACCCGCTCCCGGTCGACGTCGCTGACGACCACGGGCACGCGCAGCCGGGTCAGGAACAGCACGGCCAGCTGGGCCGCCATGAGCCCGGCCCCCACGACGCCGACGTGCCCGACCCGCGCCGGCCTGGCCCCGGGCGGGACCATCGAGGGGCGCTTGCCGCGCCGCTGCACCAGCTCCAGCATCGCGTAGACGGCCGCGGGGAACTGGTCCCCGGCGGCCAGGCGCCCGAGCGCCTCGACCTGCGCCCGGCGGGAGGCCGCCCGGTCCTGGACGGGGGAGTCGGCGAAGAGGCGCAGCGCCGCGGGGCCGCGGTGCCCTGCCGCCGGAGGAGGGGGTCGTGCTCCTCGGGGGAGCCCAGGGCGTAGGCGGCGTCCTTGATCGGGCGGTAGCCGGTGCAGCGGCAGAGGTTGCCGCTCAGGGCGTGCAG
>NZ_JANAFB010000057.1 GCF_024199905.1 Rothia santali | reverse complement strand
CCCCCCCCCCCCCCCCCCCGCGGCCGCCGCGATGCCCGGACCCGCGCCCCCGCTCAGCGCCCCGCGGTGACCAGCGCGTCCTCGGGGCGCCCGCCCAGCAGACCCCGGCGCCGCAGGATCGGGCGCACGCCCTCCCCGAACCAGTAGGCCTCCTCGAGGCACGGGTACCCGGAGAGCACGAACTCCTCGAAACCGGCCTCCGCGTACTCGCCGATCAGGTCCGCGACCTCCTCGTGCGAGCCCACCAGGGCGGTCCCGGCCCCGCCCCGCAGCAGGCCCACCCCGGCCCACAGGCCCGGGTGGATCTCCAGGTCCGCGGTGCTGCCGCCGTGCAGGTCCAGCATCCGGCGCTGGCCGGTCGACTCCGACGCCGCGAAGGCCCGCTGCTGCTGCTCGATCAGCTCCCGCGGCACGTCCCGCAGCAGCCGCTCCGCGACGGCCCACGCCTCGGCCGAGGTGTCCCGGGAGATCGTGTGCAGCCGGATGCCGAAGCGGGGCCGGCGCCCCTGGGCCGCCGCGAGGCCGCGGACCCACTCGATTTTCTCCCGCGCCTGGGCCGGGGGCTCTCCCCAGGTGAGGTACACGTCCGCGTGCCGGGCCGCGACGTCGCCCGCGGGCGCGGAGGAGCCGCCGAAGTAGATCTCCGGGCGGGGGTCCGGGACCGCCGAGAGGCGCGCGCCCTCGACCCGCAGGTGCCGGCCGTCGTAGTCGAACGGCTCGCCGCCGTCCCACAGCCGGGTCAGGATGTCCAGGAACTCCCCGGTGCGCTCGTAGCGGCCCGTCTTGTCCAGGAAGTCGCCGAAGGCCCGCTGCTCCGCGGGCTCGCCGCCGGTCACGATGTTCAGCGCCAGCCGCCCGCCGGTCACGTTCTGGAACGTCTCGGCCATCTGCGCGCCCAACGTGGGCGTGAGCGAGCCGGGCCTGAACGCGACCAGGAACTTCAGCCGCTCGGTATGCTGCGCGAGCGCCGCCGTGGTCAGCCACGAGTCCTGGCACCACAGGCCCGTGGGCGTCAGCGCCGACTCGAAGCCGTTGTACTCCGCGGCCTGGGCCACCTGCGTGAGGTAGGCCAGCTCCGGCGGGCGCCCGGCGGCGGTGTAGCCGACGTCGGCCCCGTGCCCGCCCGAGACGATCCCGCGGGAGTCCCCGCCGGTCGGCAGGAACCAGTGGAATCGCAGTCCGCTCATGGGGTTCTCCTGACGTGATGCGTGCGCTGTGACTCCCCAACGTAGGCCCTTCCGCGCCGGGATCACACCGTCGCGTCACACTGATTCACCTATTGCGTCTCGTGACGCGTTGCGCCGTGCGACGCCCCGTGACCGGACCGTTGACCGGGGTTCCCGGGCGGTCCTAGCGTCATGCCCCATGAACCCTCAGAACATGTGCTGTCGCCCCGCCCTCGACCGCCGCGCCCCGCGGCGTCGGCACCGGACCGTCCCTCCCCCAGCGACCCCCAGAAGGGCGACGCACCATGCACACCCACCCACGTAGACCCCTCTCCCCGCCGGCCGGCGTCCCCCGCCGGCAGGCCCTGCTCGGGCTCGGCTCGCTCGCCGCGCTCGGGCTCGCCGGCCCGCTCGCCGGCTGCGGCCGCACCCAGGACGACGCCGGCGGCAGCGCCGTCGTGCGCTACCAGGGCTGGCCCCAGACCGTCCTGTTCGCCGAGCTCGCGCGGGACCTCGGCCACCTCCCCACGGTCGAGCTGGAGTACATCGGCAACACCACCAGCGGGCCGCAGGACATCCAGACCGTCGCGACCGGCGACGCCGAGATCGGCCACGCGTTCTCCGGCGCGGTCATCAAGCTCGTCGAGGCCGGCGTCGACATCCGCGGCGTGGCCAACTACTACGGCTCCGACGAGCGGTCCTTCCTCGGGGTCTTCGTCGGCCGCGAGAGCGACGTCCTCGAGCCCCGGGACCTGATCGGCCGGACCGTCGGCATGAACGCCCTCGGGGCCCACGCCGAGGCCTTCGTCCACCAGTTCCTCGCGGCCAGCGGGCTGAGCGCGGAGGAGATCGCGGAGATCACGCTGGTGCCCATCCCGCCCAGCGACCTCGAGATCTCGATCGTCCGCGGGCACCTGGACGCCGGGGTCATCGACGGGATCGCCCAGGACCTCGCCGTCGAGCACGGCACGCTGCGGCGGCTGGGGCGCGACGTCGACCTCTTCGGCAGCTTCCCCGCCGGCCAGATGGTCATGCGGGGCAGCTGGATCGACGCCCACCCCGAGACCGCCGCGGAGCTCGCCACCGGTGTGGACCGCGCGATCCGCTGGGCCACCGAGCGGCCGCGCGAGGAGGTGGTGGAGCGCTTCACGCGGATCGTCTCCGAGCGCGGCCGCGGCGAGGACCCCTCCCCCCTGAAGTACTGGAAGTCCACCGGGCTGACCCGGGGCGGTCTCATGGAGCCGCAGGATTTCACCCGCTGGTCGGACTGGCTGCGGGACAGCCGCATCGTCGACGACGCGCCGGATCCCGGCCGCTACTACACCAACTCGCTCATCCGTAGCGCCGCGACCACGGAGGTCCCCGCATGAACGCGCCCGTCAAGATCCGCGTCGAGGGGGTCGGCAAGGCGTTCGACGTCGCCGGACCCTCCCGTTCCGAGCCCGGGCGGGTGGTCGCCGTCGAGGACGTCGACCTCGAGGTCCGCCGCGGCGAGTTCCTCACCATGGTCGGGCCCTCGGGCTCCGGCAAGACCACCATCCTGGACCTGCTCGCCGGGCTCACGACGCCGTCCGCGGGCCGCATCCTGGTCGACGGCCGGCCGGTGACCGGGCCCGGGCGGGACCGCGGCGTCGTGTTCCAGCAGTACGCCCTCCTGCCGTGGAAGACCACGCTCGAGAACATCGTCTTCGCGCTGAGGGCGGCGGACCGCGGGCTGAGCCGCGCCGAGCGGCAGCGGCGGGCCCGGGAGTGCCTGGAGCTGGTGGGGCTGGGCGAGCACGCCGACCGGTACCCGCACCAGCTCTCGGGCGGGATGAGGCAGCGCGTGGCGATCGCCCGCTCGCTGTCCTACGAGCCCGAGATCCTGCTGATGGACGAGCCCTTCGGCGCCCTCGACGCCCAGACCCGGGAGCTGCTCCAGACCGAGCTGCTGCGGCTGTGGGAGAGCACCGGGACCACCGTCGTGTTCATCACCCACTCCGTCGAGGAGGCCGTGTACCTCGGGCAGCGCGTCGTCGTGCTGAGCGCGCGGCCGGGGCGGGTGCGGACGATCGTCGAGGTCGAGCGGCCGCGGCGGGACGGCGGGACCGACCCCCGCTCGACGCCGGAGTTCGTCGCCTCCCGGCACCGCGTGTGGGAGCTCCTGCACGGCCGGGAGCCGGCCGACGACGACGCCGTCCCCGCCGCGGCGCCGGCGCCTCCGGGTGCGGCCCACCTGGAAGCGACCCACTCGGAGGCGGCCCACCCGGGCGCGCACACCCGGACGCGGCCCGCCCCGGTGCACCCCACTCGGGCGCAGCCCACCCGGACGCGGCCCCATCCCACGACGAGGAGACCAGCTCATGAGCACCACCGCCGCCCCGGCCCTCGCGCCGGAGACCGCACCGCCGTCCCCGCCCACGCGACGCCGACGCCGCCCGGCCGGCGCCCGCTGCTGCCCCGCCGCTCACCGCGGGCGAGGATCGGGCCGCCGCGCTGGCGGGCCTGGCTGCGCGGCGCCTACGCCGTCGCCGCCTTCCTGCTGATCTGGGAGTTCGGCCCCCTGCTGGGCTCGCCGTCCTTCCAGGTCTTCCTGCCGCGGTTCCACGTGGTGGCCGGCGCGTGGTGGGAGCTGCTCGTCACCGGCCAGCTGTGGGAGCACTTCTCCGCGAGCTTCGCCCGCTCCGTCGTCGGCTTCGGCCTCGCCACGGCCGCCGGGATCGCGCTGGGCCTGGTCATCGGCTGGTACCGCGCGGTCCACGAGGCGCTGAACCCGCTGCTGGAGATGTTCCGGAACACCGCGGCGCTCGCGCTGCTGCCGGTCTTCGTGCTGCTGCTCGGGATCGGGGAGGTCTCCAAGGTCGGCATCGTCGTCTACGCGGCGTTCTTCCCGGTCCTGCTCAACACGGCCGCGGGCGTCAAGACCGTGGACCCGCTGCTGATCCGGGCCGGGCTGACGCTCGGGCTAAGCCGGCCGCAGCTGTTCGCCCGGATCGTGCTGCCGGCCTCGGTTCCCACGATCTTCACGGGCATCCGCATCGCCGGGTCCGCCGCGATCCTCGTCCTGGTGGCGGCCGAGATGGTCGGCGCCAAGTCCGGCCTCGGCTTCCTCATCACCTCCAGCCAGAACAGCTTCCTCATCCCCCAGATGTACGCCGGCGTGCTGACGATCTCCCTGCTCGGGCTCATCGTCAACTCCGGCCTCGTCGCCCTCGAACGCCGGTTCTCCCGGTGGAACACGACCCTCTAAGGAGCACCCCATGACCATCGACTCCGGCACCACCGCCCCGGCCGGGCTCGCCGTCCGCCGGCTCGGTCAGCACATCGGCGCCGAGGTCCGCGGGCTGGACCTCTCCGGCCCGCTCGATCCGGCGACCGTGGCCCGCGTCCGCGAGCTGCTGCACGAGCACAAGGCGCTGGTGTTCAAGGACGCCGGCGTGACCACCGACGAGGAGCAGGCCCGCTTCGCCGCGCACTTCGGCCCGCTCACCGCGGCCCACCCGACCGTGCGCTTCACCGGGCAGAGCTCCCTGAACGTGCTGCCGGTGGACAGCGAGTCCTCGGTCGCCAACAAATGGCACACGGACGTCACCTTCGTCCTCAACCCGCCGCAGCTCTCGACGCTGCGCGCCGTGGTCCTGCCCGACTACGGCGGGGAGACCCTGATCGCCAACGCGGCCGCGGCCTACGCGGGGCTGCCGGAGGAGCTGCGGCGCTTCGCGGACACGCTCTGGGCCGTGCACAGCAACGACTCCGACTACGTCCGCCCGGACCGGGTGACCTCCGACGCCGAGCGCAGCTACCAGGAGCAGTTCGTCTCCTCGGCCTTCCGGACGGCGCACCCGGTGGTGAGGGTGCACCCGCTGAGCGGTGAGCGCGGGCTGTTCATCGGCGCCTTCGCCCAGCGGCTGCGGATCCTCGGGGTCACCGCGGAGGAGTCGCTGGACATCCTGCGGATCCTCCAGCGGCACGTGACCCGGCCGGAGCACGTCGTGCGCGTCGCATGGGAGCCGGGGCAGCTGGTGCTCTTCGACAACCGGATCACCCAGCACTACGCGATCGACAACTACGACCGCAGCCCGCGCAAGCTGAACCGGATCACGGTGGCCGGGGACGTCCCCGCGGCCGTGGACGGGCGGCGCAGCTACGCGCTGGAGGGGGATGCCTCGGACTACTCGCCCGTCGTGGAGGTCTGAGGCGCTCCGGTTCCGGCCGGTCCCCTCGGCGGGGCCGGCTGGGCCGCTGAGCGGGGCCGGCCAGGCCGCTGGCGGGGCCGGGGGCGGTGTCGTCGGACGACGCCACCGCCCCCCCCGGCCCCGCCGTCCGGGCGGGTCAGACCCGGACGACCATCTTCCCCTGGTTGGCCCCGCGCATCATGGAGACGAACGCCTCCGGGGCGTTCTCGATCCCCTCGACCACCGTCTCGTCGTAGGCGATCCTCCCCTCGGAGAACCACTCGAGCATCCGCCGGTTGAACTCCTCCGCGTGCTGCAGGTAGTCGCCCACGGTGAAGCCCTGGAGCCGCAGCGAGTTCTTGATGAGCTGGGCCAGGTTGTCCGGGCCCGGCGTCGCCTCGGTCGCGTTGTACTGGCTGATGGCCCCGCAGACCGCCACGCGCCCGTTGCGGTTGAGCACGTCCAGGGCGGCCTCGAGGTGGTCCCCGCCGACGTTGTCGAAGTAGACGTCGACGCCGTCCTCCCCCGCCATCTCGGGCAGCTGCTCCCGGATGGGGGCGTCCTTGTAGTTCACCGCGGCGTCGTACCCGTACTTGCCCGTGAGCAGCTCGACCTTCTCCCCGCTGCCGGCCGAGCCGAGGACCCGGCCGGCCCCCAGCAACCGCGCGATCTGGCCGACGGCGGTGCCCACCGCCCCCGCGGCCCCGGAGACGAACACGGTGTCCCCCTCCCTCAGCCCGGCGGCCTGGGTCAGCCCCGTGTAGGCGGTCAGCCCGGGCATCCCCAGGATGCCGAGGTACAGGGAGAGCGGGGCGCCCTCGGGCTCGCGGACCGCGCGGAACTGCTCGGCCGGCCCCTGGGCGAGGTCGCGCCAGCCCAGCTGGTGCAGCACCGGCGTCCCGACCGGCAGGTCCTCCGACGAGGACTCGACGACCCGGCCGACCGCGCCGCCCGTCATCGTCTCCCCGACCGCGAACGGCTCGACGTAGCTCTCCGCGTCGGTCATCCGGCCGCGCATGTAGGGGTCCACCGAGACCGCCTCGTTGCGCACGCGCACCTCGCCCTCGGCGAGGTCGGGCAGCTCGACGCGGACGGTCGAGAAGTTCTCGTCGGCTGGCCACCCCTCGGGGCGGGAGGCGAGCTGGATCTGGGTGCTGACGGCCATGGGGACCTGCCCTTCCCCCGGGCACCGCCCGGGCGCTTGGATCTGCTTCTCCCGCCATTCAAGGCCCGGGGCCGGGGCGGGGCAACCGGCTCACGCCGCTGGCTGAATCCCTGGCCCGGCGGGGCTCGCCTTCCTACGGTGAGGAGTGGAACGCCCCGTCGCAGGGGCACCGACGATCCTCAAGGAGACGATCATGGAACCGAAGTACACCACCGAGGCCCTGTCCACCGGCGACGCCCGCAACGGCCACGTCGAGGTCAAGGACAGCAACCTGGCCTTCGAGATGGCCGCGCCGAAGGAGATGGGCGGCTCCGGCGAGGGGAGCAACCCCGAGCAGCTCTTCGCCGCCGGCTACGCCGCATGCTTCCACCAGGCCCTGAAGGCCGTCTCCCGCAAGGTCAAGGCCGACGCCGCGGACTCGGCCGTGGGCGCGCGGGTCTCCATCGGCGACAACGGCGAGGGCGGCATGCAGCTGGGCGTGGTCCTCGAGGTCGTGCTGCCCAACGTGGACCGCGAGCAGGCCCAGGAGCTGGCCGAGCAGGCGCACCAGATGTGCCCCTACTCCAACGCCACCCGCGGCAACATCGAGGTGCAGGTGACGGTCGCGGAGGACTGATCCTCCGCCGCCGCGCCTCGTGAGCGCCCGGCCTGCCATTCGGCGGGCCGGGCGCTCCCGCGTCCGGTTCCGGGATCCGGGATCCGGGGTGATCCCGCTCCTAGCCGCCGCGCCGTCGTCGTGGCATAATTCAAAGGTCCATTTTTCACGTGTATCTACCTGGCCTCGCGTCCGACGAGGCGCGGTCAAGGCGGCACGGTCCACCGGTCCCCCGCCTTCTCGAGGAGCTGCACATGAGCCAGACTGCGCACGACGTCGCCCACCCCGCCCCGCCCGCCGAGCCGGGCCACGAGACGGTCGTCTCGGCCGTCGGCGCGACCTACTTCCCCGTCGCTCTGATCGCCCGCCTGCCCTACGCGATGATGGTGATCGGCGTGCTGACGCTGGTCGTCTCGGCGCGCGGCTCGCTCACCCTGGGCGGGGCCACCTCGGCCATGGTCGGCCTGGGCACGGCCCTCTCGGGACCCGTGATCGGCTCCGCGGCCGACCGCTTCGGCCAGCGCCTGGTCCTGATCCTCGCCGCGGCCCTGAGCATCGCGAGCCTGCTGACGCTGGCCGCCGTCGTCCACGCGGACACCCCTGCGGCCGCCGTCCTGGTCTCCGCCCTGCTCATCGGGGCCACGACGCCGCAGATCCCCCCGATGTCCCGCAGCCGCCTGGTCGGCGTCATCCGCGGCCGGCTCCGGCCCGAGCGGCGCCACCGCGCCCTGAACGGGACCATGGCCTACGAGTCCGCGGCCGACGAGATCACCTTCGTCTTCGGCCCCATGATCGTGGGCGTGCTGGCCACCCTGCTGAGCCCGACGGCGCCCATCCTGGCCGGCGTCGTGCTCTCGGCCGTGTTCATCGTGGCCTTCGCGCTGCACCCCAGCGTCCACGCGACCCGGCACGCGGCCGGCGCGGACGGGCCCCGGGCCTCCTTCGGCTCGCTGCTGACCCCGCGGCTGCTCGTGGTGCTCGCGGGCGTGCTGGGGATCGGCGTGCTGTTCGGCTCCACGCTGACCACGCTGACCTCGCTCATGGAGGACGCCGGGCACGGCGAGCGCGCCGGGCTGGTCTACGGCGCCATGGGCGTGGGTTCGGCGGCGTTCGCGCTTGCCGCCGCCTGGTTCTCGACGTCGTTCACCCTGCGCGCGCGGTGGCTGACGTTCTCGGCGCTGATCGTGGTGGGCGCCGTCGGGCTCTGCGTGGCGCCCTCGATCCCGGTGGTGCTGGCCTGCCTGCTGATCATCGGGATCGGCGTGGGGCCGACGCTGGTGACCGAGTACAGCCTCGTGTCCCAGCGAAGCCCCGCCAGCCGCTCGGCCACGGCGATGTCGCTGGCCAGCACGTCGATCGTGATCGGGCAGTCGGCGGCCTCGGCCGTCACCGGCTACCTCGCGGACGCCTTCGGCACGCAGGGTGCGGCCCTGGTGCCGGTGGGCGCGGCCGTGGTGGTCTTCGCCGCGGCGCTGGCCAACCTGCGGTTCGGCCGGGAGGGCTAGCGAGCCCGCGGTCGGCGGGGACGCGCCGCGGGCGGGTCCGGCCGAGGGGAACCCGCCGGGGCGGACGCGCCCCCGGGCCCTGCCGCACGAGCCGGACGCGCCGCGGGGCCGGCCCGATGCTCCGGACCGGCCCCGCGGCGTCGTGCCGGACGGGCCTACTTGCCCTTCTTGCCGCCCTTGCGCTGCAGCAGCAGGGCCGCGGCGATCGCCGCGAGCCACACGTTGTGCGAGACCGGGGTCCCCGCCTGGCTCGGCGAGACGCCGTTGTCCTGGGTGAACTCCTCGGTCTTGAAGTACATGGTCAGCATGCCGGCCGAGAAGGCGCCGAGCGCGAGGCCCGCGAGGCGGGTCGGGACGAACGGGGCCAGCAGGGCCGCGCCGACCGCGACCTCGGAGCCGGCCAGGGCCTTGCCGAAGGTCGCGGCGTCGAGGCCCTCCAGGGCCGGGAAGCCCTTGGCGGCCATGGACTGCAGGTAGCCCGCGGTCTGCTCGTCGAGGGAGAGCTTCTCCACGCCGGCGTTGAGGATGTAGGCGCCGGGGATGCCGCGCAGGAGGGTGTTGGAGAGGGAGAAGGCCACGAGGGGTCCTTTCGGGACGGGGATGTTTGCCATCTGGCTCAACCCACCGGGGAGGCGTCGTATTCCTCGCCCCCTCCGCCCCGGGCCGCCCCGAGGGGCCGCGGCGGACCGGGGTAGAGTTGACTGACCCCCCCAGACGCCGCGAGGCAGGACCGCGAGGAGACGACGATGTCCAGCTGGCTGGAACGAGCCGCCATCCCCGAGGGCAGCAGTGCCTCCACGGGGATCTTCGAGGCCCTCCGCTCCGCCATCGAGTCGGGCGAGCTGGAGCCCGGGACCCGCATCCCCTCGGAGACCGCCCTGGCCGCCCACTTCGGGGTCAGCAGGCCCATGGTGCGCGAGGCGCTCAAGTCCGCCCAGGCCCTCGGGCTCACCCGCACCCGCCTGGGCAGCGGGACGTACGTCGCCTCGGCCGAGGCGCACCCGGAGGTCTCCTACGGCAAGTACTCCGCGCGCGACCTCCTCGAGGCGCGCCCGGCGATCGAGATCCCCGCGGCCGGCTGGGCGGCCCGGCGCCGCACCGAGGATCAGCTCGCCGGGCTCCGGGACCTGCTGGAGGCCATGGACGCCACCGAGGACCCGGAGCGCTGGGTCGAGCTGGACTCGCGGTTCCACACCGCGATCGCCGAGGCCAGCGGCAACCACCTGTTCGCCGGCGTGATCGCCGACGCCCGCGAGGCGCTGGCCCGGCAGTCGACGCTGGTCAACCTCCTGGCCCACCGGCGGGGCGCCTCCGGCTGGGAGCACCGGTCGATCTTCGAGGCGATCGCCACCGGCTCGGCGGAGTCGGCCGAGGCGGCGATGCGCTTCCACCTCGCGGAGGTCAAGCGGGTCATGACCCCGATCATCGACGCCGAGGCCCCGCGCGGCGAGGACTGAGCGCGGCGCCCTACCCGCCGGCCGCGCCCCGGGTCTCCGGGTCGCCCTCGGCCGCTGAGTTCCCGCCGATGTTCGCCAGCCGCTCGGGACTCAGCGCGGCCACGAGCTGGTCCTCGGTGAGGTACCCGCGCGCCAGGGCGACGTCGAGCACCGAGGCCCCGGTGGCCAGCGCCTCCTGCGCGACCTCGGTGGCCGCGTAGTACCCGATGAGCGGGTTCAGCGCCGTCGAGAGCCCGATGGAGCGCTCGACGACGCCGCGCAGCCGCTCCTCGTGCGCCTCGATCCCGTCCACGCAGCGATCCGCGAGCACCCGGCAGGCCCGCTCGAGGTATTCAACGCTCTGCGAGAGCGAGCGCAGGATGACCGGCTCGAAGGCGTTGAGCTGCAGCTGCCCCGCCTCGGCGGCCATGGTGATGGTGACGTCGTTACCCACCACGACGTAGGCGACCTGGCTGACCACCTCGGGGATCACCGGGTTGACCTTCCCGGGCATGATCGAGGACCCGGCCTGCACGGCCGGCAGCGTGATCTCGCCCAGCCCCGCGCGCGGCCCGGAGGAGAGCAGCCGCAGGTCGTTGCAGCTCTTGGACAGCTTCACGGCAACCCGCTTGAGCACCCCGGACAGGTGGACGAAGGCTCCCGGGTCCTGGGTGGCCTCCACCAGGTCCGACGCCGTCCGGAACGGCCGCCCGGTCAGCTCGCGCAGGTGCCGGGCCGCGGCCTCGGCGTACCCGCGCGGAACGTTGAGCCCGGTGCCGATCGCGGTGGCGCCCAGGTTGATCTCGTGCAGCAGCTCGGCCGATTCGAGCAGCCGCTGCCGGTCCTCGCCGAGCATCACGGCGAAGGTCCGGAACTCCTGGCCCAGCGTCATCGGGACGGCGTCCTGCAGCTGCGTCCGGCCGATCTTCAGGACGTCGCGGAACTGGTCCGCCTTGGCCGCGAAGGCGCGCTCGAGGTGGGCCATGGCCGCCTCGAGCCCGTCGATGGCCTCGACCGTGGCCACGTTGACCGCGGTGGGGTACGCGTCGTTGGTGGACTGGCTGAGGTTGACGTGGTCGTTGGGGTGCAGCCGGGCGTAGTCGCCGCGGCGGGCGCCGAGGATCTCCAGGGCGCGGTTGGCGATGACCTCGTTGGCGTTCATGTTGGTGGAGGTGCCGGCGCCGCCCTGGACGACGTCGACCACGAACTGCTCGTGCAGCGCACCCTCCCTGATCTCGCGGCAGGCCTGGCCGATGGCACTGGCACGCTCCTCGTCCAGCAGGCCCAGCTCGTGGTTGGCGCGCGCCGCGGCCTCCTTGACGAAGGCGAGGCCGCGGATCAGGTGGGGGCGGGAGCCGATCGGGGTCCCGGTGATGGGGAAGTTCTCCACGGCCCGGGCGGTGTGCACGCCCCAGTAGGCCTCGGCGGGGATCTCCTTCGATCCGAGCAGGTCCTTCTCCATGCGGGTGGTCTCGGTGAGAGTCTGTGACATGGGGTACATCATGCCCCGTTCGAGCGAATCTGTCTAACAGGTTTGGTTCAAGTGGCGCGCTCGACCCGGTTGACACCGCATTTGACGCATGCCACAGTATGACCTGTCTTACAGACCACCGCCCGGTTCGACGTCGTGCGCCCCGGACTTCCCGTCCGCGGATCCGCGCCCGACGCCGGCGCCCCGGCCCCTCCGGCCGGCCCGTGCGCGTGGTGTGCCCATCACCGAGACAGGAAGGGCCTTCTCCGTGTCGCAGCCCGAGTACTCCACGCCCCTGCCCACCGGCACCATCACCGCCGAGGAGCAGGGGTACCGCAAGGCGCTCAAGCCGCGCCAGATCCAGATGATCGCGATCGGCGGCGCCATCGGCACCGGTCTGTTCATGGGCGCCGGCGGGCGCATGGCCGAGGCCGGGCCGGCCCTGGTCGTGGTCTACGCGATCTGCGGCTTCTTCGCCTTCCTCATCCTGCGCGCGCTCGGCGAGCTCGTGATGCACCGCCCCTCCTCCGGGTCCTTCGTCTCCTACGCCCGCGAGTTCTACGGCGAGAAGATGGCCTTCGCGGCCGGCTGGATGTACTGGATCAACTGGGCGATGACCTCGATCGCGGACGTGACCGCCGCGGCCCTGTACATGAAGTTCTTCCAGCGCTACGTGCCGTGGCTGCAGGGGATCGACCAGTGGGTCTTCGCCTTGGCCGCCCTGGTCCTGGTGCTGTCGATGAACCTGCTGTCGGTCAAGGTGTTCGGCGAGCTGGAGTTCTGGTTCGCGTTCATCAAGGTCGCCGCGCTCGTGGTCTTCCTGATCGTCGGCGTGTACTTCGTGCTCTTCGGGACCCCCGTCGAGGGGCACGCGACCGGGTTCAGCCTGATCTCCGACAACGGCGGCTTCTTCCCCCAGGGCGTGCTGCCGGCGTTCATCATCATCCAGGGCGTGGTCTTCGCCTACGCCTCGATCGAGCTGGTGGGGACCACGGCCGGCGAGACCGCCGACCCGCAGCGCGTGATCCCGCGGGCCATCCGGACCGTGATCCTGCGGATCGTGGTGTTCTACATCGGCTCGGTCCTGCTCCTGGCCCTCCTGCTGCCCTACACCTCGTACCGGGCCGGGGAGAGCCCCTTCGTGACCTTCTTCGGCTCGATCGGGATCCAGGGGGCCGACGTCGTCATGAACCTGGTGGTCCTGACCGCGGCGCTGTCCTCCCTCAACGCGGGCCTGTACTCCACGGGACGCATCCTCCGCTCGATGGCGGTGGCCGGCTCGGCGCCGCGCTTCGCCGCGCGCATCAACCGCAACGGCGTGCCCTACGGCGGGGTCGCCCGCCCCCCCCCCGGGCCCCCCCCCCGGGGGGGGCCGCGCGCGGCCGGGGCGAGGGGGGGGGCGCGGCCGCGGGGGGGGGTGGCCCCGCGCCTCCCGGCCCCAGCGGCGGCGGATCTCCTCGGCGGCCGTGGGCGTGAGCGTGATCAGGGCGGAGGCCGCCGGGATCACGACGTCGAGCATCCGCTCGTGCTCCGCCTGGTCGGCCAGCTGCGGGTTCTGCAGGTCGTGGGCGGTGTAGACGAGAGGCACGCCCGAGGAGGCCAGCTCCTCGACGACCCGGCGGAGGTGCTCGACGTCGTAGGACTCGGCCCCGAAGTGCAGGTGGAGGAGGTCGATCTCCCCGGCGTGGCGGCGGATCCACTCGGGGGTCAGCGCGATCGGCGGCCACCACCGATGGGCAGGGGCCCCCGGGTGGCGCGGGTCGGGCAGGAGGTCGGCGCGCGCCGGGTCGATCACGGCGGCGACGTACGGGTGGCCGGCGGGCACCGAGGCCACGCGGAGCGGCCGCGAGGGGGCCGAGGGCGCGGTCACGGGCGCGGGGCCTGGGGGCGAAGAGCAGTCATGCCCCCAATCTACCCGTGCCGAGCTCCCCGCCCCGGGCGGCGCACCTCGGGCCGGGCGGCGCGGTTCGCGGGCCTGGCCGCGGAGCCCGGTCGCCAGGGGCTACGCTGAGACCATGACAGAGCACAGGGACGCGGCGACGTCGGCGCCCTCCACGCCCGCGACGGAACCGTCCGGGCCCGCCGTGGATCCGTCCGCGCCCGCGGTGGGGCAGGCCCCGCTCGACGACGCACGGGCGCGCCACTACGGGGCGTTCTACGGCCTCGAGGACGCGCCCGAGGGGGCCGGCCTGGTCCTCGGCAATTGCCAGGCGGAGTCCGTGCGGATCATGCTCGACGCCCCGGACGCCCCCACCGTCCGGGTCCCCCCGGTCCACGAGATGACCGCCGAGGAGATGCCGCTGCTGCGCCGGCTGCTGCGGCGCGCCGACTTCGTGGTCACCCAGCCCATCCGCCGCGACTACCGGGACCTCCCGCTGGGCACCGAGCAGACGCGCGAGGCCGTGCGCCCCGGGTGCCCGGTGGTGACCGTCCCGGCCGTCAGGTTCGCGGGGCTGCACCCGTTCCAGCTGGTCCTGCGCCACCCCTCGGGGGGCTACGCGCCGCCGCTGGTGGACTACCACGACGTGCGGACGCTCGCGGCCGCGGCGGGCATCGCGGTGCGCGAGACCCTGGACGAGGACGCTCTTCGCGAGACGGTCCGCGAGTCCCTGGCCGAGCTGCGCCTGCGCGAACGGCGCTCGGGCGCCGTCGCGGTCTCCGACGTCTTCGACCACCCCGGCTTCTCGCACATGCGCACCGTCAACCACCCCGGCAATCCGGTCTGGACCGCGCTGGCCGAGCGGGTCCTGGCGGCCCTGGGGCTGGACCGCGCGCCCACGGACCCGGGACGCCCCCTCCTGGCCGGGATCGAGGCGCCGCGCGAGGAGTGGGTCGCGCGCTTCTGGGGGCTCGACGCCGAGCCCACCGAGGACTGGACGGTCGCCGGCGCGCGGGTCCCGGCCGCCGAGGTCGCCTTCGCGGTGGTCTCCGGGTTCTCCTGGTTCATCGGGGCGATCCTGTCCGCCGTGATCTACCTGGCGATCGCCGACCGCTCCCGCGAGTTCCGCGCCGTGGACGGCGAGTCCATTGCCGTCGTC
>NZ_JANAFB010000056.1 GCF_024199905.1 Rothia santali | reverse complement strand
CCTTGAGCCGGGGGCGGTAGGGCATGGGAACGTCCTCTCGTGGGTTCGGAGCCGGGAGAATCAAGCCTAGTCGGAGGGCGAGGACCGGGGGGACGGCGTCGTCGTGAGCTCCTGGGAGGCCCCGGGGCGGGCGCCGACGCAGCTGTGGACGGTCCGCGGCATGGGCCACCTCGTCCCGGCGCCCCACGACCTGCCGGCCTCGCTGGGCCCGGGGACGCGCGTGCTCGTGGCCGCCGAGGCGATCGGCGGCTTCTTCGGGCTCGAGCGGCCCGCGGGGTAGACCCATCCCTACCCCACGAGGTCCAACGCGCTCCCCTGCGCCCCGCCCGCCGTTCCGGGATGATGGGGGCATGACCATCAGCATGTGGCGCCAGCTCGCCCGCCCCCTCTATGCGCTGTCCGGGGGGCCGTGGATCGCCCTGTTCGCCCTGGCGATGCAGCCGGCCATCATGCTCGCGGGCGGGCTGCTCCTGATCATGGTCACGGGCGGGCTGAGCACGCACTCGGTCACCACCCCACTGATCCTCCTGCTGCCCCTGGTGTGCATCGCGATCATCCCGCTGGTCGGCCTCTGGTACGGCTACGTCGAGCGCGGCCGGCTCTGGGTCCTCGGGTTCGACGGCGTGGACAGCGGCCACGTGCGCATGCCGCTGCGCCCGTTCTGGTCCTGGATCGCGGTGCGCTACCGCGAGCCCGCGACCTGGCGCGAGGTGCTGGCCACCGTCGTCGGCGGCATCTTCGGGCTGCTCAGCATCGTCGTGCTGTTCCTGCAGGTCGCCGTCCTCGCGGCCATGGGCTGGGCGCTGCTCTACCTGGGGGTCCTCCACGAGCGGCTCGACGAGGGCAACTTCGCCCCCCTGGACGCCGAGGTCCCCGAGCTCGGCCCGGAGGACTGGTGGATGGTCGCCCTCGCGATCCTCGCGGCCCTGATCGTCTTCGGCTACCTCAACGGCCTGCTGGCCGCGATCTCCGCCTCGGCCTCCAAGGCGCTGCTGGCCCCGCGTCCCGAGGAGATCCAGCGCCAGGTCGTGCGGCTCGCCAGCTCGCGGGACCGCATCATGGAGTCCTTCGAGGGCGAGCGGCGCCGCATCGAGCGGGACCTGCACGACGGCGTCCAGCAGGAGCTGGTGAACCTCAGCCTGCGCCTCGGGATGGTCGAGCTGGACCTCAAGGGCCTCGAGCAGCAGGGGGCCGACGCCGCCGGCGCGCGCGAGCAGCTGACCCTCGCCCAGGAGCAGGCCCGCCACGCGCTGCAGACCCTGCGCAGCACGGTCCGCGGCATCTACCCGGCCGTGCTGGAGGACCACGGGCTGCGCGCGGCCCTGGAGGAGCTGGCCAACAACTGCATCCTGCCGGTGGAGCTCGACTACGACGCCGCGCACCCCTTCCCCCGGAGCGCCGAGCGGACGGCCTACTACGCCGCGAACGAGGCGATCGCCAACGCCCTGAAGCACGCGGAGGCGACCCGGCTGCGCATCACCGCCCGCTCCGCCGAGGGAACCCTCCGCCTGGAGATCGCCGACGACGGGCGGGGCGGGGCCGACGCCGCCCGCGGCAGCGGCATCGCGGGCCTGAACGAGCGCGCCGAGGCCCTGGGCGGCGCCGTCGAGGTCGACTCGCCCCCCGGTGGCCCGACGACGCTGCGCCTCCGGCTACCCTTGAACCAGGATGAGCGGGCGAGTACCCTGCGGTTCTGAAGCGGCCCCTGCCTCGGCCCGGCTCCTCCGCCCGTCCGCCGGCCCCGCGGCTCGGCGGGACGGCCAGCAGACGGACCGACGAAAGGCTGACCCGCGTGCGCATCGTCCTCGCCGAAGACTCCACGCTCCTGCGCGAGGGCCTGGTCATGGTCCTCACCCGGCTCGGGCACGAGGTGGTCCGCCAAGTGGCCGACGCCCCCTCGCTGATCAGCACCGTGGAGGAGGTGGCCGCCGAGCAGGGGCTCGACGCCGTCATCACCGACGTGCGCATGCCGCCCACCAACACCTCGGACGGCCTCCAGGCGGCCCACCGCATCCGGGAGCGCCACCCCCGCATGCCCGTGCTGGTGCTCTCGCAGTACATCGCCGCCGCATACGCCCGCGAGCTGTTCTCGGAGGACTCGACCGGCCTGGGCTACCTCCTGAAGGACCGGGTCGGGCGGATCGAGGACTTCGCCCGCGCGCTGGAGACGGTGGCCGAGGGCGGGACGGTGATCGATCCCGATGTCGTGAAGCACCTGATGGGCAACGCCGCGGCCGACAGCCGGTCCGAGGCGCTGCGCAGCCTCACCCCGCGGGAGCTGGAGATCCTGGAGCTGATGGCCCAGGGCCGGGCCAACGCGGAGATCGAGCGGGAGCTCTACGTCTCCTCGGCCACGGTCGCCAAACACATCGGCAACATCTTCGACAAGCTGCGGCTGGATCCGGACGCCGGGAACCGCCGGGTGCGGGCCGTCCTGGCTTTCCTCGGCAAGTAGCGCCGGGCGCGGGGCCGTCATGGCCTTCCTCGGGAAATAGGGGCCAGGCGCGGGCCGTCCCGGCCTTCCCGACCGTCCTCGGCAAAGAGGCGCCGGGTCAGCCGAGCTTGCCCTCGAAGTAGGCCCGGATCGCCTCGCTCGCAGCCTCCTGGCCGACCATCTGGTCGTCGAAGCCGTGGGATATGACCGCCACGGAATACGACCGGTCCCCGCGGAAGACCGCTCCCATCGAGTTGATGTGCCAGGCCCCGGAGTCGTCCTGGATCCAGCCGTTCTTGACGTCCACGTCCGTGACGTCCTCGCCCCCGATCATGGCCCCGACGCCCCAGTTCTGCGACTCGTCCTCCGGCGTCATGACGCTCGTCAGGAAGTCCAGGTCCCCGGCGTCGACCCAGTCGACGCCGTCGACGATCCCGCGCACGATCTGCACCTGGTCGGCAGCGTGCGTCTCGTTGTCCCCCCAGGACCCCTCGGCGCGGGTCCCCTCGACCCCGAGCAGGCCATAGGTCTCGTTCAGGACGTCGGAGGACTTCCGGGCCTCCTCCTCCTGCAGCGCGGGGTCGCCGGGATCGTCGGGACCCTGCTCCGAGAGGTACTCGCCCTGCACCGCGAGCGAGCGGAACAGCTCGGCGGTGGCCAGGTTGTCCGAGTAGCCCACCGACCTGACGACGAGGTCGCGCTGCAGGTCGCTCAGCCGGCCGCCCTCCTCGGCGGCGCGCCGCATCACCGACAGCGCGATGGGCACCTTGACGATGCTCGCCTCGAAGCTCTGCTCCTGGGCGTCGAAGCGGTAGAGCACCCCGGCGTCGTGGTCGTATCCGGCCAGGCTCAGCGCGGCGCCGTACCGCGCGGCGATCTCCTCGAGGGCGGGGGTGATCCTGTCCCCGGCCTCGTCGCTCGGGGCGCCGCTCACGCTGGGAGCCGCCTCCTGCTCCCCCCGCCCGCCGCACGCGGCCAGCAGGGCGCCGGTCAGCAGGGCGGAGGCGCCGATCCCCAGGGCACGACGCCGCCCCATCACCGCGCCGCCCGGGGCACCGCCCACGGCCGTGGCGGGATCGGGCTCGGCGAGGTCGCTCGCGGGCCGGCCGGCCGCCGGGCCTCGGATTTCGTCAGACATGCCCCTCACCCTAGGGATGCGCGAGGGTCGAGGCCAACCGATCGTGAGCTATCGCTCCGCGATGCTCAACACATATCGATTGCGGAATATACGCAGGAGGGGAGGGTGAGTCCCCTCCTCGTGCGCCGTAAAATGGAGGGAGAGACAGCACCGCACGGCGCGCGAGCGCCGCGGTGGGAGCCGCGGCCGCACCCGGCCGCCATCGGATGCACCAGGGAGCACATCGTGGACATGCCCGACGAGCCGTTCGGCGATTCCGCCGACCCCCCGGAGGCCCTCGCGTCGGGCCTCGGCCCGCGAGCACGGGGAGCGTCCTCCGACGCCGTCCTGACGCCGGCGCAGATCCGCGCGTGGCGGCAGTACTTCGAGACCTCCCAGGCCCTCCAGAACCGCCTCGAGGTGCTCCTGCGCAAGCAGTCGGAGCTCCGGCTGGCCGACTACAACCTGTGCCTGATGCTCTATTCGGCCCCCGACCGCCGCCTCCGGCTGGGCGATCTGGCCCGGGGCATGGTCTTCTCACCCTCGCGGCTGAGCTACCAGGTGAGCAACCTGTGCGGGCGGGGCATCATCCACCGCGTCGAGGACCCCGAGGACGGCCGGGCCACGCTGGCGGAGCTGACCGAGCACGGCGTCGAGGTCTTCACCGCCGCCCGGCGCGCGCACCGCCGCCACGTGCGCGAGCTGTTCATGCGGCACCTCACCGAGGAGGAGACCGCGCAGCTGGAGAGGATCTTCGCCCGGGTGGGCGAGCGGCTGGAGCGGGAGGGGGACTAGCGCTCGGTGCGGCGCAGCGCCTCGCGGTTGGCGGTCACGGAGGCGGCCACCACGTTCAGCGCCATCCCGACCAGGAGGATCAGCCAGCCGAGCACGCCCAGTCCCGTGGAGACGAGGATCGCCCCGAGCAGCAGCAGCACGAGCGAGGTCAGGTAGGCGGGCGTGAGGAAGGCTCGGAAGTTCATGGTCCTATTCCATCATGCTTCGCCGGGAGCCCGTCCCTCGGGCCGCGGGTTCTTGTTCCCGGTTCCGGACTGCCTGGTCACGGAGATCATGGAGTACATCTCGGGGTTGCTGACCGCGGCCATCTGGTCGAGCTGGTGCAGCACGCGGTCCACCACGGCGGGGTCCACGCCGCGGTCGGAGCGGGCCCGGATGACCTCGTCCTGCGCGGCCGAGAGCGCGGTGTCGCGGACCTTGGTGAAGATCGCGCGGCGGCGCTTCCGCTCCTTCATCTGGCGGCGGTAGGCCTCCTGGTCCTCGACCTCCGAGGGCTTCTTGGGCACCATGCGCCGGTACATCTCGGTCACCGTGGCCACGACCTCGGGCGGGGCCTCCTCGGCCTCGTGCTTGAGCGAGCTCAGGGCCGCGCGCTGGGCCCGCTCGAGCAGCCGACGCTCCTGCCGGTCCTGCCAGTCCTCCTGCCCCAGGCCCAGGATGCGCACCAGCAGCGGCAGGGTCAGGCCGGGGAAGACCATGGTGAACAGCAGCACGACGGCGGCGATCACCAGCCCCTCGGCGTGGAACGGGAAGTCCTCCACGGGCAGCGAGAGCGCGAGCGCCAGCGTGACCAGCCCGCGCATTCCCGCCCAGGTCATCACGAGGGACTCCCCGAAGGTGCGGGGCGTGAGCGGGCGCGGGGAGCGGCTCATCTTGCCCAGCGCGGCGATGAGCAGCATCCAGGCCAGCCGCAGCAGGATCACCACGGCGGAGATGATCACCCCGTGCAGCACCATCTCCCCGATCCGGTCCCCGGCGTCGTCGATCACCTGGCGCAGCTGCAGACCGATCAGGCCGAAGGCGACGCCGGTCAGCAGCATCTCCACGACCTCCCAGAAGGCCGCACCCGTCAGCCGGTCCTCGGGCTCGAGGTCGCCCTTGGAGCTGGACATCTGGACCGCCGCGACCACCACCGCGATCACGCCGGAGGCCGCCACCTCCTCGGCGACGATGTAGACGGCGAACGGGATGACCAGCGTCAGCGCGGAGCGCCCGACGCCGTGCGCGAGGTGCCGGCGCCCCAGCGCGCCGAGCCAGCCCATCGCCAGCCCCACGGCCACCGCGGCGATCGCGGTGTAGACGAACTGGAGCCCCAGCGCCCCCGGGGACAGGTGGCTGTGGCTGGTGATCGCCGCGAGGGCGGCCTGGAAGGCGACCAGCGAGACGGCGTCGTTGAACAGGCCCTCCGTCTGCAGGGTCGCCACGATGCGCCGCGGGATCCCCACGGGCTCGGCGACGGCCTCGACCGCGACGGGGTCGGGCGGGGCCACGGCGGCGCCGATCGCCACGGCGGCCGCGATGGTGATCCCGGGGATGAAGATCAGAGCCGTCCAGATGACGGCGAGGATGGTGATGACCACCAGGACCACGGAGTAGACCACGATCGCGCGCCAGTTGGTGCGGAACATCTGCCAGCTCGCCCGCTGGCCCAGGGCCCAGAGCAGCGGCGGGAGGAAGATCGGCAGGATGAGCTCGGCGTCGAGATCGACCTGCGGGACGCCCGGGACGAAGATGACGGCCCCGGTCGCGATCGTCAGCAGCACCGGCCAGGGCAGGTTGAACCGATCGCCCACGCCCACCAGGACGACGGTGGCCAGCAGGATGGCGATGAGTACGATCAGGAATTCCACACTAGGAATGCTACGCAGTCGGGGCCGCTTGCGCGGACAGCGTACGGGGGTTCAGCCCCGGATGACTCCGGCGTAGCGTCGGAGACGGTTGTCCCCGTACCCCTCATGGAAGGAAACACCATGGCAGATCTGTCCTCCAAGAAGGTCGCCTTCCTCCTCACCAACGGTGTGGAGCAGGTCGAGCTGACCGAACCCCGCAAGGCCCTCGACGACGCCGGCGCCACGACCCACATCGTCTCCCCCGCCGGTGAGCAGCTCACCGCGATGAAGGGCGACTGGGACCACGCCGACTCCTTCGACGTCGACGTCGCGCTCTCGGACGCGAACCCGGACGACTACGACGCGCTGGTGCTGCCCGGCGGCACCGTCAACGCCGACACGATCCGGATCGCCGAGGGCGCCACCGACTTCGTCAAGGCGTTCCTGCGCGAGGGCAAGACCGTGGCGGCCATCTGCCACGGCCCCTGGATCCTCGCCGAGGCCGACGCGCTGAAGGGCCGCTCCCTCACCTCGTTCCAGTCCATCCGCGTCGACCTGCAGAACGCGGGCGCGCAGTGGCAGGACTCGCAGGTCGTGGTCGACAACAACCTGATCACCAGCCGCAACCCCGACGACCTCGAGGCGTTCAGCGCCGAGATCGTCAAGGCGCTCAGCTGATCCGCTGACGTCACCGGCCGGCTGACGACGCCGGTGCGCCGCCGACCCGGGACCGGAGTAAGCCTCCGGCCCCGGGTCCGCCGCACGGCCTTCCGCGAGGGGAGGCCGGACGGGCCGCGAGCCCGCCCGGCCTCCCCTCGCGTCGTCTGCCCCCGGGACCGCCCCGGGCGAGCCGCTCACCCCCAGAGGGTCAGCATCACGTGCGCGATCAGCGTCGAGGCCAGGAACGTCGCGGCGATGACCACGATGCCGACGGGGACGATCTTCCACCCGATGGTCCGGAGCATGGGGATGTCCTTGCCCACGCTGAGGCCCGCCACGGCGAGCATCACGGTGATGACCGAGAGGAAGTTCACCGACTCGGAGGCCTGGGCGATCCAGGGCGCGACCGGCGAGATCGGCGCCGTGGCCAGCACGCCGACGGTCACCACCACGATCAGCGCGGGGACCTTGCCGCGGGTGACCTTCGCGATGCCGAGGCTCAGCGCGACGAGCAGGCCGAGCAGCGCGTAGGTCGCGACCATGCCCCAGGAGAACGAGCGGGCCGCGATCGCCGCGACGACCACCCCGGCGCCGCAGAAGATCGCCAGGGAGTTCCACAGCGGCAGGCGGACGTCGGGCGTCTTCATCAGCGTCTGGCCCACCGCGCGCGCCGTCGTGACCACGGACTCGGTGACGGCCGTGCGGGGCCGCGGCTGCGCGACCGTCCCGCCGCGCGTGAGCAGCCGGTAGAAGCGGTCCGCGAGCGGCAGCGAGATCCACACGCCGAGGTAGATGCCCGCGAGGCTCGCCACGAGGTTGGCCGAGGCCGCGAGCGCGAGGACCTGCTCCTGCATCTCCGGGTGGGCCGCCGCGACGGCCGCCGCGCCCGCCGCCATCATCGACCCGGACCCGACGCCGGCGCCCATCGCGAGCGCGCGGGGGTCGAACAGGCCGATGGAGGAGGCCAGCGTCGCGGTCAGGGTCACGATGACGGCCCCAAACACCGAGCCGAAGACGTACATCGACAGCACCCCGCGGTACTGCGGGGAGTTGGCGCCGAACCGCTCCGTGACCATCGCGAAGGCCGCCTCGCGGTCGATCGAGAAGGTCGCGCCGACCGTGGCCGGCCCCATCCGGAGCAGGACGGCCAGCGGCAGGGCCAGCACGATGGCACCCAGGACGTTGCCGAACTCCTGCAGCAGCAGCGCGGGCCCCGCCTGGAGGATCACGGGCAGGTTGGGGCCCATGGTGAGCGAGAGCCGCGCGGTGAGCACCAGCACGGCGACCGCCATGATGACGCCGGCCGCGTGCTGAAGGTTGACCGCCAGCGGCCTGATGCGCTGGATGGAGATGACCGCGCCGATGACCAGCGCCCAGATCATCGGCAGGAACGCGATCGACGCCGTCTGGCCGAGCGGGACCTCGAGGGGGCCGATCGCCTGCGCCGCCGCGGAGACCGCCACGATGAGGGCCACGAGGATCCACAGGCGGCCGCCGCCGAGGGAGTACCGGATCGGGGCCTCGGCCTCCGCGGCCGCCGGGTCCGTCGCCCGCGGGGCCGCCGTCGAGGAGGCCTTCGAGGGGCGGGGTGGTTCGTGCATCAGACTTCTCGCTTCGGGCTAGGACGGGAGCAGGGTGACCACCGGCGTCGGAGGTGTCGTCCGCGTCACGTCGCCGGCCCGAGATCATTGTGCCTGATCAATGCATGCCGCGGAAACGATATGAGACGTATCCGCGCTCACATCCGGGGTGCCGCGCCGGCCTCCCGGGTGCTCGGGTCCGCATCCCGGGCGGGGAGGCGCCCCCTGCGCCCCCGCCCGGGCCGCCGCGGCTAGACTCGTGGGGTGGCCCTGACCCGCGAGCGCATCCTTGACACCGCCCTGGACCTCCTGAGCGCCTACGGCCTCGGGGACCTCTCGATGCGCCGGATCGCCGGCGAGCTGGAGGTCGCGCCGGGCGCGCTCTACTACCACGTGAAGAGCAAGCAGGAGCTGCTGGCCCAGCTCGCGCAGCGGATGCTGGGCGCCCCGCACGACGTCGAGCCCCCGGCCCCGACCGGGCCCTCCCCCGTCCTGCCTCCGGACGCCGAGCCCGGGTCCGCGGCCGCCGCCGAGGAGGCCCTGCGCCGGGCCCTGCTGGTGCGCGAGCGCCTCGTCGAGATCCCCGACGCCGCCGACGTCGTCTCCCTCGCCCTGGCCCTCCGCCCGGACGCGGTGCCGCCCCTGGCCGCGATCGCCGGGGTCCTGGAGTCCGCCGGGGTCGGCCCGGAGCGCGCCGGCTGGGCGGCGCGGACCGTCCTGCACGTGGTGCTGGGCTTCGTGGGGACGGAGCAGGACCTGGCCCGGGCGGGCGCCGCGGCGTCGGGCCCCGGAGGCCGGCGGCCCGGGGGCCGGAGGAGGCACGGCGCGGCGGCGCGGCGCCGGGGCGGGGGCCGGGGCCCGGACGCCCGCGGGTGCCGGGGCCGAGGCCTGCGCGTTCGGGGTGCGGGCGGTGCTGCGGGGCGTGTTCCTCTAAACTGTGGTGGTGCTCGCCGCCCGGGCGCACCGCCGCGCCCCGGGCCCGACGTCCGAACGCCCGGCGTCCGAGCCCCGCAGCCTTCGTCGTCGCCAGAAAAGAGCCACCCAGCATGTCCGAGGTCCACGCCGCAGCCCACTGGGCCACCCTGCCGGACCACGCGGCGAAGGTGGCCGCCCTCCGCGCGGAGTTCACGGCCCGCTTCGGCGGTGAGCCCGACGGCGTCTGGTCCGCGCCCGGCCGGCTGAACCTGCTCGGCGAGTACGTGGACTTCAACGGCGGCTCGTGCATGCCGACGCCGCTGCCCTACCGCACGCTCGTGGCCGGCCGGCTGCGCCGCGACGGCGTCCTGCACGCCGAGTCGCTGCAGATGGCCGAGCACGCCGAGGCCCGGATCGCGGAGATCGCGCCGGGGAACGTCTCCGGCTGGTTCGCCTACGTAGGCGGCGTCGCCTGGGCGATGAACCAGCAGGGCGGGGCAGACATCGCGCTGCCGGCCGAGTTCGGCGCGGACCTGCTGGTCGACTCCACGGTCCCCGTGGGCGGCGGCCTCTCCTCCTCCGCGGCCCTGCTGTCCTCGACGGCGCTCGCCCTCCTCGAGCTCTCCTGCCCCCTGCGCGCGGCCGCAGCGCTGGTCCCGCTGCCGGTGGGCGGCTGCGGGCCGGACAACGACGCCCTGCGCGCCCGGCTGGCCGCCGTCAGCATGGACGCGGAGAACCGCGTCGCGGGCGCCCGCACCGGCGGGCTCGACCACACCGCGGCCCTGCGCTCGCTGCCGGGCGAGGCGCTCGTGATCGACTTCCGCGACCTCTCGATCGAGGCCGTGCGCATCGACGCCACCGGCGCCGGGCTGAAGTTCCTGGTCATCGACACCCGCGCGCCGCACGACCTCGCGGACGGCCAGTACTCCAGCCGCCGCCAGGCCTGCGAGGACGTCACGCGGGCGGCCGGCGTCGAGAACCTGCGCGCGCTGCTGCCCGCCGAGATCGCGTTCCCGGAGCTCGACGCCGCGGCGGCGCGCACGGCCCGGCACCTCGTCGTCGAGGAGACCCTGGACCGCTGCGTCGCCGAGCCCTCGATCCGCGACTCCGTGGGCGAGCGGACGCTGCGCACCTGGATCCGGCACGTGTTCACGGACATGGTCCTGGTCGAGCGGGCGCGCGCGCTGTTCGTGGACCGGATGCCCGTCACCGAGGCCACGTGGGCCGAGCTGGGCGAGCTGTTCACCGAGTCGCACGCCTCGATGCGGGACGACCTGGGGGCCTCCCGGGCGGAGCTCGACGTCGCGGTGGACACCTGCCTGGCCGAGGGCGCGCTGGGCGCCCGGCTCGTGGGCGGCGGGTTCGGCGGGGCGGTCCTGGCGCTGGTCGAGGCCGACCGCCTGAACCCGACGGCGCAGGCCGTGGCCGACGCCTTTGCCGAGCGCGGCTTCGTCAGCCCCGTCTTCCTCCCCCTGGCCCCGGGGCGCCCGGCGGACCGGGACGCGTAGCCGCCGACGACGCGGGGCGGCACCGGGACGCGCGACGACGGGCGGCATCAGGACGCGGGGCGGCGGGCGACGCCGGACGCACGACCGCGGACGAGGCGGCAGGTGCGCGACGTCGCCGCCGGCCGGCCCCGCGGATCAGCCCTGGGCGGACACCGGAATACAACCTCCGCGAACCGGGTTTCCTGAAGCGGAAGATACGTGATCCGGAAAGGAAAATTCGTTGGCATACTCCCAGCTTTTCCGTCCTCTGACCCTGCGGTCCCTGGACCTGAAGAACCGCGCGCTGATCGCCCCGATGTGCCAGTACTCGGCCGGCGCGGACGGCGTGCCCACCGACTGGCACCTGATGCACCT
Organism: Rothia santali; assembly: GCF_024199905.1. Classification (GTDB taxonomy): domain Bacteria; phylum Actinomycetota; class Actinomycetes; order Actinomycetales; family Micrococcaceae; genus Rothia; species Rothia santali. The sequence goes on along the minus strand of NZ_JANAFB010000056.1, from coordinate 3,942 downwards.
CGGCTCGTTCGCGACCGGCGGCTTCTCGCTCGTGCTGGCCGAGGCCACCGCGGTGGTCCCCGAGGGCCGCATCTCCCCGCGCGACCTCGGACTGTGGGACGACGAGCAGCAGGCCTCCTTCGCGCGGATCGCCGACTTCGTCCACGAGCACGGCGAAGGGGCCAAGTTCGGCATCCAGCTGGCCCACGCGGGCCGCAAGGCCTCGACCTCCGGGGACCTCCCGGGCCTGTCCGGCGGCCCCCTGGCCGAGGACGACGGCGCGTGGCAGACCCTCGCCCCGACCACCGAGCCCTTCGGCGACTTCCCGGCCCCGCACGCGCTGACCGAGGAGGAGATCGAGGAGACGGTCCGCGCCTTCGGCGAGTCCACCCGCCGCGCGGTGGCGGCCGGCGTCGACACGGTCCAGATCCACGCCGCCCACGGCTACCTGCTGCACGAGTTCCTGCAGCGCCGCGTGAACACCCGCTCGGACCGCTGGGGCGGGGAGAGCCTCGAGGACCGCATGCGTTTCCCGCTGCGCGTGGTCGAGGCCGTGCGCGCGGAGCTGCCCGAGGAGCTGCCCCTGCTGCTCCGGGTCTCCGCGGTGGACTGGCGCGAGCCGACGGACACCGAGGAGGCCCGGACGGCCAACGCCGAGGACCTGGCGGACATCACGGAGTTCGTCGCGCGGGCCCGCGCGCTCGGCGTGGACATGGTCGACGTCTCCTCCGGCGGCAACCTGGCGGCCCCGCAGGTGCGCCCGGGCCCCGGCTACCAGACCGTGTTCGCCGAGCACATCCGCCGCGAGACCGGAGTGCCCACCAGCGCCGTCGGGATCATCACCGACCCGGTGCAGGCCGAGCACATCCTCGCCTCGGACCAGGCCGACGCCGTGAGCCTCGGCCGCGAGGCGCTGCGGGACCCGCGCTGGGCCCTGAACGCCGCGCGGGCCCTGGGCCAGGAGACCGCCTGGCCGGGCCAGTACGCCCGCGCCCGGCGGTAGGACCCGCCGCATCCGACGTCCGACGCCGCCCGTCCCGGGATCCGGGGCGGGCGGCGGTGCGGGGCGAGCGATCCGGGGCGGGCGGCGGCGCTGTGGAGCCGGGGCGGACGACGACGGCGCGCAGGCCGGGCGGGGGGGGGGGCTGGGGCACGGGGGCGGGGCCGGGCGGCCCGCCGCCTCAGGACACGTGGACCACGGGACGCCGCTTCTCGTCGGGCTCGGCCCGGCGCAGGACCTCGTGGGCCGTGGGCGCGATCTGCCCCTGGCCGAAGAGGAGGAAGTCGAGCGTGTTGCGCAGCGGGGACCCCCTGCTCCAGTCGAGGTAGAGGTGCGGGATCTGGCCCGTCATGTCGCGGATCCGCAGCGCGAGCGCGGCGATGTCGTTGGGCACCGTGGCCCCGCTCAGGTACAGCACCCCGTAGCGCCCCACCGTGCGCCCCTCCACGTGCAGCTCGCTCCGGAACTCGGAGGGATCCGCGATCGTGACCTCGACGAAGAGGATGTTCTTCTCCGCGCCCATCTTGTGGGAGCGCCCCTCCCGCTGCCGCTTCTCGATGTAGTCGGCCAGGGTGCAGTTGTCCGGCTTGTGCGCGATCAGGTGGAGGGGCCGGCCCGGGCGGGCGCGGATCAGCTCCTCGGCCGCGGCGTCGAGGGTCACCGACGTCGTGCGCAGCTCGTAGGAGCGGGCCCACCGGGAGAGCAGGGAGACCGCGAGGATGCCCGCGATGAACACCAGCGCGATCCGCAGCCCGTCCGGCCGCTCGATCATGTTGGCGACGGTGACGTACACGAACGTCGTGGCCACCGCGCCGTAGAACAGGAACCAGCCGCGCTGGTGCGCCATCTTGGCCGAGAGCGTGACCGCGACGCCGGCGCTGGTCATGAGCACCAGCACCCCGGTGGCGTAGGCGCCGCCCTGGGCCTCGACGTCGGCGTCGAAGATGAGCGTGACCACGACGGCGATCGCGGAGAACACGAGGACCAGCGGCCGGGAGGCGCGCGCCCACTCCGGCGCCATGCCGTAGCGCGGGAGGTAGCGCGGCACGAGGTTCAGCAGGCCCGCCATCGCCGAGGCGCCGGCGAACCAGAGGATCAGGCTGGTGGAGACGTCGTAGGCGGTGCCGAAGGCCTCCCCCAGCAGCTCGTGGGCGAGGTAGGCCAGGGCGCGGCCGTCCGCCTGCCCGCCGGGCCGGAACTGCTCCTGGGGGATCAGCACGGCGGTGACGAGCGAGGAGCTGGCCAGCAGGGCCGACATGGTGACGGCCGCGGCGGTCAGCAGCTTCCCGGCGCCCCGGATCCGGGAGCGGGTCCGGGCGGCCGGCGTCGCCCCCTCGCCGCGGATCTGCGGCATGACGAGGACGCCGGTCTCGAACCCGGACAGGCCCAGGGCGAGCTTGGGGAACACGAGCAGCACCAGGGCGATCGCGAACCACGGGCTGCCGTGGGAGGTCAGCGCCGCGCTCGACCACCCGGACAGCAGCCCGGGCTGCGCGGCGATCCTGAGCGCGGCGGCCCCGATCACCACCACGTTGAGCGCCAGGAAGACCCCCACGAGCCAGACCGCGAGGTTGATGGTCTCGCGGAAGCCGCGGAGGAAGACGGCGGCGAGCAGGGCCAGCAGGGCCAGGGTGATGAGCACGCGGTGGTCGTGGAGCCACGCGGGGGCGAAGGGGTTGGCCTCGATGTGAGCGGCGGCGTCGGCGGTGGACAGCGTCATGGTGATCATGAAGTCGGTGACGGTGAAGCCCAGCAGCACGAGCACGAAGAGCTTGGCCGACCAGCTCGAGAGCATCCGCTCCAGCATGCGGATGGAGCCCGCGCCCCGAGGGGACTCGCGGGCCACCCGGAGGTAGATCGGCAGCGCGGCGCCCAGGGTCACCACGACCAGGACGAGGGTCGCGAAGGGCGAGAGCAGCCCGGCCGCGAGCGCCGCGATCGCGGGCTGGTAGCCGAGCGTGGAGAAGTAGTCGACGCCGGACAGGCACATGACCTTCCACCACGGGTGGCCCTCCCGGTCGGCGGGGCGGCGGCCGTGGGGACCCTGGAGGTCGCCGTGGACCGACGACTCCTCGGAGAGGAACCAGGAGCGAAAGCGCTGCGTGCGCGAGGCGGGCGGCCCGGGGTTCTGCGTCCCGGAGGAGCGGGTCTCGCCAGACAGGGTGGTGCCCATCGTGACGTGTCCTTCACTGACCAGTGGGGCGCCGGTGGACGTCCCGAGGAGAACATACACCCGCGCGGACCCGGCGGAGCCCCCGGGCGGCCGACTTTCTGCGCCGTCTTTTGAGCCAACCGTGAACACCGGCCGCGAGCGCCCGGCGAGCGGTTCACAGCGGGGGGCGAGTCGCCTAGGGTGAGGACCAAGAGGCGGCTCCCCCTCCCGATCTGATCGGGCGGCACAGAGGGGAGCTTCCGGCGAAGGAAGGAGAGCCCATGGGTATCGAGGACAAGGCAGAGAACAAGGCACAGGATGCCTCCGGCACCGCCAAGGAAAAGGTCGGTCAGGCCGTGGGCAACGACGACCTGAAGAACGAGGGCAAGGCCGATCAGGTCAGCGCCGCCTTCAAGGACGGCGCGGAGAAGGTCAAGGACGCCGCACGGAACATCGGTGACAAGTTCACCAAGTAGCTCCGTGGGCGCCTGACGCCCGACGTGCCCGTGGCGGGTCACCACCAGGGGACCCGCCACGGGGGGTTTAACCCCCCGGCGCCGAGGCCCCGGGGCACCCCCCCGACCCGCCCCCCCCCCCCCTGCCCCCCCCCCCCCCCCCCCCCGCCCCCCCGCCCCCCCCGCCCCCACCGCCCCCCCACGGAAGGCCCCGCCCCCCCCCCCCCCCCCCCCCGCCGCGACGTCGTCGCCATCCCCCAGCGCCACCGGTTCCGATGCTTCCGGCACTTCCGGCTCCGACGCCATCGGCTCCGGCCCCGCCGCCTCCGTCCCCGGCCGCGGCGACGCCGGCACCA
>NZ_JANAFB010000055.1 GCF_024199905.1 Rothia santali | reverse complement strand
AACCGGGAGTACGGGACGATCCGCACCCACCAGGAGCGGGACTACCCGGGGCGGATCAGCGGCACGCAGCTGAAGAACCCCGACTTCGCGGGGCTGGCCCGGGCCTACGGCGGGCACGGGGCGTGCGGGGGGGGGGACGGCGGGGCGGGGCCGGCCCCGGGGGCGGCCGTCTCCTCCGCAGCGCCCGCCACGGGCCGCGTGTCCTTCTTCTTCCTGCGCTTGCCGAATGCCATCACGTTGTTCCTCCTAGAGATGTCCGGTGGAGCCGAAGCCGCCGCTGCCGCGCTCGGAGTCGGGCAGCTCGGCCACGACCTCGAATCCCGCGTGCTCGTAGCGCTGGACCACCAGCTGGGCGATGCGGTCGCCGCGGCCCACGGTGAACTCCTGGGCGGCGTCCGTGTTGAGCAGCGTGACCATGAGCTCGCCCCGGTAGCCGGAGTCCACCGTGCCGGGGGCGTTGACGATGGTGATCCCGTGCTTGGCGGCCAGGCCCGAGCGGGGGTGAACCAGGCCCACGTACCCCTCCGGCAGCGCGATGGCCACCCCGGTGGGGACCAGGGCGCGCTCGCCCGGGGCCAGGGTGAGCTCCACGCGGGAGCGCAGGTCCGCTCCGGCGTCGCCGTCGCGGGCGTAGGACGGCGGCTCGATGCTCGCGTCCAGCTGCTGCAGCTTCACGGTCAGGGTGGGGTTCATGCGTCGGGTCCTGGGGTAGGGGCTGGGGGATCTGGTGCGGGTCCGGGGTCGCCGGGGCGCCCGCCACCCTTCAACTCTAGTTGCTGGGCGGGCCGGTTCACCCCTGCCCGGTGCGCGCCACCGGCGGATCCGTGAGATTCTGGAGGCATGTCTGATTCCGCTGTCCGGGGGCACGACGATGCCTCCTCCCCCCGCTCCGTCCGCTACCGCGAGAAGCTGGTCCCCTCGCCGGGAGTGTGGCTGCTCGTCGGGGTCTTCGGGCTCGCGTGCTTCGCCGTCGGCGCCCCGATCAACATCCCCGTGGCCATCGTCGTGGCGGTCGTGCTGGCCGCCGGGCTGGGGCTGCTGCTGTGGTCCTCCTCCCCCGTGCTGGAGGTGACCGACCGGTCCCTGCAGGTCGGGCGGGCGCACATCGAGCGGGAGTTCGTGGGCGACGTCGAGATCTTCCGCGGCGAGTCGGCGCGTCAGGCCGCGGGGCCCCAGGCCGACGGCCGCGCGTTCATGAACTTCCGTCCGTGGGTCTCCCCCCTCGCCCGGATCCAGATCACCGACCCGGCGGACCCCACCCCCTACTGGCTGACCAACTCGCGCCACCCCGAGGAGCTGGCCCGCGCGCTGGGCTCGGAGGAGCGCGGCGAGGACGGCTGAGCGCCCCGCCTCCCGAGGGGCGGCCGCGGCGTGCCCTGGAGGGGCCGTCGTGGCCTCCCCGGGCCGACCGGGCGCACCGCGCACCCGAAGGGCCCTCCCGCGGCGCACCCGGGGGCCGGGCGCGCCATGAAAAGGGCCGGGCGCGGTCCCGGAAACGCGCGAAGGGCCGGTCCTGACGGACCGGCCCTTCGTGCGACCCCGCCGCGGCGAAGGCGCGGCGGGTGAGCGACGCCTGGATCAGGCGTCGCACTCGATGCAGTAGTACAGACCGTCCTCTTCGCGGGAGATCTGCGAGCGGTGACGCACCAGGAAGCACGAGGCGCAGGTGAACTCGTCCTGCTGGGCCGGCAGCACCACGACGGACAGCTCCTCGTGGGAGAGGTCCGCCCCGGGCAGCTCGAAGCTCTCGGCGGCGGCGTTCTCGTCCTCGTCGACCACGTTGGACTGCTGGTCGCCGCGGTGCGACTTCAGCTCCTCGATGGAGTCGTTGTTGCCCTCGTCCTCTTGCTTCCGCGGAGCGTCGTAATCGGTAGCCATTCGTGTCTCGCTTTCGAGAGATCTTCGGTGGAAAGCCGATGGCTCTCCGTCTGTTCTGGGGTCACGCGGCCCAGCCCCCTGTGGGCCGGTAACGCGATGATTGTTCACTATGGATGCCGCGCCTGTCCAACCGATTGTTCTCACAGCGAATTATGTGACCGCACGGCATTCCGGAAGGCCCTAGCCCAGCGGGTATTCTGTCAGGAGACACGCGCGTCTCCCCGGTCAGGCGAGGGGGAGGCGAGTCGATTCGACAAGGAGACCTGATGCAGCAGCTGAGATTCGTCGGCGTCCACGATGACGGCGAGCACCTCGTCCTCGAGGCCCCCGAGAGCGGCGAGCGGTTCCGGGTGGTCATCGACTCCTCGCTGCGCAACGCCGTCCTCAAGGCCCGGCGCGCGCACCCGGCCCGCGGGCTGAGCGGCAACGGCGTCTTCGGGCCCCGAGACATCCAGACCCGCTTCCGCCAGGGCGCCACCATCGACGAGATCGTCGCCGAGTCGGGGTGGAAGCCCGAGCGCGTCAAGCGCTACGAGTGGCCCATCCTGGCCGAGCGCGCGCACATCGTGAAGGCGGCCCGCGCGGTGCTCGTGGACCCGCTGGGCAGCGCCGCGGACGACGCCGCCCGCCTGAGCCTCAACGACCAGGTCGTGGCCGTGCGCGAGCGCCTGAACTTCGCCGAGGGCGACGCGCACTGGAACTCGTGGCAGCGCGAGGACGGCCAGTGGAACGTCTCGGCCTCCGTGGACTACTCCCGCGCCGCGCTGGACCAGATCCCCGAGGGCGCGGACTTCCCCGCCCGCTTCGTCTACAACCCCGCCAACCAGACCGTGGTCGCGGGCAACGCCGTGGCGGAGTTCCTGCTCGGCAGGACCCTGGACCGCCCGGCGCCCGCGCCCGAGTCCCAGGCGACCTCGCCGGACGAGCCCGCCGACCACGAGGAGCACCCGGAGCCCTCCGGCGGGCAGCAGGAGCCCGGCCGGGAGCCCGACGCCGCCCCGCGCCCCGCGACCCTGCAGGCGGTCCCCGCGGACGACGACGACGCGGCGGCCCGCCTCCTCGACGAGCTGGAGGAGCGCCGCGGCACCGCGCGGGCGAGGACCCGGGCAGCGACGACCGGGTCCGCAACCTCTCCGACCGGCTCGGCCGGGAGGCCCGCGAGCCCTCCGGCGACGACGAGCCGGGCCGCGGGCAGTCCCCCGAGGACGGCCCGGGCGCCGAGTCCCCCGAGGGCGACGAGCCCACCGGGAGGGGCCCGGCCCGCGTCGGCGAGGACGACGACGCCGGACGGAAGGGTGCCGACGCCGGCGCGGAGGCCCCCGAGACCCGCGGACGCGGCAAGCGCCCCTCCGTCCCGAGCTGGGACGACATCCTCTTCGGCAACCGCCACTAGGAGACACATGCACGACAGACCGCCACACGCACGCTAGGACGACGATGGGCCGCAGAGACCGCGAACAGGGCACGCCTGAGAATCCTCAGGGTCCCGAGGAGCGTGGGCGGCGGGCGCCGGACGACGCCCCCACCGGCCCGCTGGATCCCGGATACGAGTACGTGGGCGGCGGCGACGCCGCGGCTCGCGAGGAGGACGGGGACGGCCCGAGCCTCGGGGACGAGCTCTTCGGCCCCGCCGACGCCGCCGGATCCGACGACGCCCCGGAGCGCACCGGGCACCGCGCGAGCCGGCGGGAGCGCGGCCACGGTCACGGCCGTCGCCGAAGCGACGCGGCGGGCGCCGCAGCGGGCGCCGCGGGTTCGGCAGGCACCGCGGGCGCGGCAGGGACCCCCGGCGCCGCCGACTCGGCAGGGACCGCAGGCGCCGCCGGCCCGGTCTGGCTCCTCCGAGCCAGCCCCGGAGACGACCTCCCCGCACCCTCCGGGAGGCCACCGCCGCCCTGCCCGCTGCCGACGACGGCGAGGCGGCCCGCCCGAGGCCCAGCTCGCGTTCTCCACCCTGTCCGAGCAGCCCCAGGCCGAGGCCCCCGCAAGCGCCGATCGGCCGCCCAGTTCTCCCGGGCCGGCGCCGCGGTCTTCGCCCTCGTGCTCGTGGGCGCCACGGGCGCGGCGATCTGGGCGACCACGGGCGGCGGCGACCAGGACCCCGCCCCCGCGCCGACCAGCGCGAGCCCCTCGGCGACCCCGACGCCCACGCGCACCTCCCCGCCCCGAGCCCGAGCCCGACGCAGCCGCCGGCCCCGAGCCCACGCAGGAGCAGCTCCCACCGGTGCAGGAGCTGCCGCCCGCCCGGTGATCCGCCGGAGGAACAGCTCCCGCCCGCCCCGCGCCGACCCAGCCCGCCGAGGAGCCGACCCCCGAGCCCACCCAGAGCGAGCCGGCCGCGCCGGAGCCCACGGCCACGGAGGAGCCCCCGCCCGCAACGGAGGCGCCGGAGGTCCCGCAGACGGAGCAGCCCGCCCCGGAGCCGACGGCGACGCAGCCTCCCCCCGAGAGCACGCAGAGCCAGGGCGCCCCGAGCGGGGCGTCGCTGCCCGGGAACGACGCCGAGGACGCCGACTCGGACGCGCAGCAGGAGCCGGCGCAGGAAGATGCGGCCCCCTCCGCCTCCCCCACCGGGTAGCGCGCCGCGAGGCCGTCCCCGCACGTTCCACGGGTTCCACGGGACGCCGGCGTCGGCCGCCTCACGTCACCGGCCCGCGGCCAACGTCGTCGTCCTCCATGCCCCGCGGCAGACGTGCCTCAGCGCCGCAGCGCCAGCAGCGGCACCTCGCGCTCGGCGTCGGTCCAGGAGCCGTGCTGGCCGACCATCTCCAGCGCGGCGGGCCTGACCCGGCGCAGGTCGTACAGCGCCAGCGGGCCCCGGGCCGCGACGATCAGGTCGCCGATCCGCTCCCGCACGCCCGCTCGCAGCCCGTCCCCGAAGTAGCCCTCGGCGATCAGCCGCTCCCGGTCGAGGATCCACGCCCGGTCGCCGAACGCGGCGTCCCAGGCGCTCACCAGGCGGGCGCGGGCGGCGTCGTCGGCGGGGTCCTCCAGGTGCAGCTGGACCATGCGGGGCTCGCCCGCGGTGAGCCGCACGCCGTCGACCAGCTCGGGCATCGCGCCGTAGTCGACGCGGTCCTGCGGCTCGACGTCGACCATCCCGTGGTCGGCAGTCAGCAGGATCAGGGTCTCCTCGCCGGTGCGGGCGGCCAGGCGGCGCAGCCCGGAGTCCAGGTCCTCGAGAGCCTCGAGCCAGCGGTCCGAGCCGCAACCGTGCCGGTGCCCGACCTGGTCCAGCTCGCCCCAGTACAGGTACATGAAGTTCGGCGTGCGGGTCGAGAGGACGTCCACGGCGCGGGTGACGCGGGCCAGCGTCGAGCGCGCCGCCTCGAACCGGCCCCCGCGCAGGGCCGCGCGGGTCAGCGCCGAGCCCTCGTAGCTGCCCATGGACACGGTGACCGGGTCGGCGACGCCCTCCAGCCGCTCGAAGACGGTCGGCAGCGGCTGCCACCGCTCGGGCACCACGGCCGGGTCCCAGCCGGAGAGCTGGTTCACGACGACGTCGCGTTCGGGGTCGACGACGTCGTACCCCACCATCCCCGTCCGGCCCGCGGGCTCCCCGATGCCGAGGGTCGCGAGCGAGGCCGCGGTGGTGGAGGGCAGAGCGGCGTCGAGCACGCCCAGGTGCGCGGCGCGGCGCAGCGAGGGGGCGTGGCCCAGGTTCCGGGAGAGCAGCGACTCCCCCAGCCCGTCCACGAGCACCACGCACACGTTCCGGTAGGGCCCGGCCCGCAGCCCGGCCCGCTCGAGGCGCCCGGCGAGCCCGAGGCGGTCCTCGAACCCCCCGGCGCCCTCCGCCACGACCCGCAGCCGGCAGGCCGCGGAGACCAGGACGTCGGCCACGGCGTCGGTCCCGTAGCGGGGCGGGGCGGGCAGCGGCGCCCCAGCAGGTCGGTGCGGCCGCCGGCCGGTTCCGCGCTCACGCCTGCGTGGTGCCGGACAGCGCGGTGTTGGCGCGGCGCAGCGCCCGGGCGAACTCCCGGGCGTCCTCGACCGCGCGCGGGCCGTCCGCCTCGGCGCTGATGCGCAGGACCACGTCCTCGCGGGCCGCGACGCCGGTGTAGCCGTGGTCGGCCTCGCACTCCGGGTCCTGGCAGCCGGCGGGCTGGACGTCGATGCGCTGGCTCCCGGTCCAGGACATCATAAGGGTGACCTCGGTGGCCGGCGTCGAGGAGGTGTAGTTCTGCGGCTGCCGGTAGGCGTAGGAGAGCGTCACGGAGCTGAGGTTGCGCACCGGGACCGTCTCGGTGGACACGTGCGCGACGACGTCCTGGCCGTCCTCGTCCAGCGACTGGTCGTCCACGTGGGTGACCTGCACGATCTCACCGGCCAGCGCGAGCACCGTGATGTGCCGGTGCACCTCGGTCTGGTCGAAGTGGGTCTCGAGCTGCACGAGGTGGGAGGAGGGCTCCTGCCCGTCCAGGGCGTCCCTGACCACGTCCGTGACCAGCTCCGGGTAGAACCCGGCGTTGGTGATGTCGCGGTCGAGCCTCGATCCGTGGGGTCCTGAGTCTGCCATGCACTCGCTTCTTCGGTCCTTCGATGACGGCGGTCCGCCGGCGCCCTCCGGCGGGAAAGCACTGCATCATTCTACGCCCCCGGTCAATCCGCGCGCCCGCGAGGCCGGCGGCCGGCTCACCCCGGCATCGTGCGCCGGGCGGAGTCGGTGCGCCGCCGCGGGTTGCCCAGGTCCACCTGCGCCGCCAGGACCGTCAGCGAGTCCTCCGAGACCATGACCGGGTTGAGCTCCATCAGCGCGATCTCCGGGTGCAGGTCCTTCAGCTGCGCGACCCGCCGCAGGAGGTCCTCGAGGCGCCCGACGTCGACCGGCGGCAGTCCCTCGTAGCCGAAGAGCTTGCGGGAGGCCTTGGGCCGCCGCACCATCAGCCGCACGTCCCGCTCGGTCAGCGGCGGCACCCGGTGCGCCCAGTCGTCCAGGAGGTTCACCGAGTCGCCGGCCATGCCGAAGGAGATCACCGGCCCCAGCAGCGGGTCCTCCATGGCGCGGACGACGCAGTTCTGGCCCGGGGGCGCCATGGCCTGCACCTCGAGGTCGAAGTCGCCGTAGGGCTCCAGGGTGCGGCGCATGAGGTCGATGTCGCGCCGCAGCGACGGCTCGTCCTCGATGCCCAGCCGCACCCCGCCCAGGTCCAGGCGGTGGCGCATCCGCGGGTCGGTGGTCTTCAGCGCCACCGGGTAGCCGATCCGCGCCGCGGCGGCGGCCGCCTCCTCGGCGTCCTCGAACGGCTCCGAGCGCAGGACCCGGATCCCGTAGGTGCCGAGCAGGCGGCTCGCCTCGTCCTGATCCAGCCGCAGCAGACCCTCGCCCGGGACCCGCGGGGCGAACTCCTCGATGACCCGCTCGGCGGCCCGGCGGTCGGTGCCCTCGGCCTCGGCGAGCAGGGCCTCCTCCTTCTCCCGCCACTCGGCGTACTCCATGATCGCCGCGAGCGCGCCGACCGCGGCCCCCGGGCTCTCGAAGCACGGCAGGCCGGGCAGCTCCGGGCCCCCGCCCTCGGGCACGCGCGGGCTGGGGTGGATGCCGCGCCGGACCGAGGAGGCGTCCAGGATGCCGGCGTAGGCGGCCACCACGGGCTTACCGGTCTGCGCCGCGCAGTCCATGAGGACCTCGGAGATGTCCTCGATGGCCACCAGGGGCGAGGGCAGGAAGGTCGCGACCGCGGCGTCGACCCCGCTGGAGCCCAGCGCGCCCAGCACCGTCTCCCGGATGAGGTCGAGCGTGTCCACGTCCTCGCTCGTGGTGTCCAACGCGCCCTCGGTGTGGGCGACCTCGACGCCGTGTGAGGCGCACGCGTCCGAGACCACGCTGGCGAGCGCGAAGGCGTTGGAGAACACCGCGACCCGGCGGCCGGCCGGCAGCGGCTGCGAGACCACCACCTGCGCGATGTCCATGAGGTGCTCGCTGGTCTCGGCGCGGATGACGCCGGCCTGGCGGAACATCGCGCTGATGGCCCGGGGCGGCGCGGAGCTGGTGCGCCCGGTGTGCCCGGGCGGCAGCTGCACCCCGGTCACCTCGGACTTCGCGACGATCAGCGGCTTGGTCCGCGCGAGCCGGCGGGCGATCCGGGAGAACTTGCGCGGGTTGCCGATGGACTCGAGGTACATGCAGCAGGCGAGCGTGTCCGGGTCGTCCTCCCAGTACTGCATGAGGTCGTTGCCGGACACGTCCGCCCGGTTCCCGGCCGAGAGGACCGAGGAGACGCCGATCGCGCGGCGGTGCGCGGCGGTGTAGAGCATGGCTCCGATCGCCGCGGACTGGCTGAACATCCCGAGCGTCCCGTGCACGGGGTGGCCCATCCGGGGCGAGGCGCACAGGCTCACGGCGGGGTCGGTGTTGATCACGCCCAGCGAGGCCGGGCCGACCACGCGCATCCCGTAGGTCCGGGCCGTGCGCACCAGGGCCTGCTGGCGGGCGCGGCCGCGGGCGCCGTCGTCCGCGTAGCCGCTGGTCACGATCAGCACGCCGCGCACCCCGGCGCGGCCGCACTGCTCGACGACGTCGGCCACCGCGGCGATAGGCACGGCGATCACGGCGAGGTCGACGTCCTCGGGCACCTCGCCGATGCTCGCGTAGCAGCGCATCCCGGCGAGCTCCAGCGCCTCGGGGTTGACGCCGTAGACGGCCCCGGTGAACCCGCCCTCGACGATGTTGACGAGGATCTCGTGGCCGAGCTGCCGGCCGTCCCGGGAGGCCCCGATCACGGCGACCGAGCGCGGGGCGACCAGCGTGGAGACCGACTTCGCCTCCGCGCGGTGCTCGCGGGCCTCCATCACGGCGCGGGACTTGGCGGTGGGGTCGATGTCGAAGTGGACGGCGATGACGCCGTCGTCGTACCCGCGGGCCAGCTCGTAGCCGGCGTCGGAGAACACGTCCAGCATCTTGCGGTTCTCCGGCAGGACCTCGGCGGAGAACCGGGTGATGCCGTTCTCCAGGCCCGCGGCGGCGAGGTGCTCCAGCAGGATCGAACCGATGCCGCGGCCGTGGTGGGCGTCGGAGATGAAGAAGGCGACCTCGGCCTCGGCCGGGTCGTCGGTGCGGTCGTAGCGGCCGATGCCGATCATCTCGTCGCCGTTCATCATCACGAAGGCGACGCGGTCGTGGTGGTCCACCGTGGTGAAGCGGGTCAGCTCCCGGGCCGAGAGCGTGGACTTGTAGGTGAAGAACCGCAGGTAGATGGTGCGCTCGGACTGGCCCGAGTACATCGCGGTCAGGGCGTCGCGGTCGGTGGGGAGCACGGGGCGCAGGTGCGCCGTGGCGCCGTCGCGCAGGACCACGTCGGCTTCCCAGTGGGACGGGTACGGAATCGGCTCGGCCATGGCCCCATCCTAGTGGCGGGCGGCACCCGATGCGCGGTGATCTAGACTGGTGTGGCCCGTGCCCGTGAGCAGCAAGGAGTGCCCCCAATGGCCGCCCGACGCAAGGCGACGCCCTCCCGCGAGGAGTTCCCCACCGACGTCGTCGAGAACATCGTCGACATCGACGTCTCCTCCGAGATGGAGACCAGCTTCCTGGAGTACTCCTACTCGGTCATCTACTCGCGCGCGCTCCCCGACGCCCGGGACGGGCTCAAGCCGGTCCAGCGACGCATCCTGTACATGATGATGCAGATGGGGCTGCGGCCGGACCGCGGGCACGTGAAGTCCGCGCGCGTCGTCGGCGAGGTCATGGGCAAGCTGCACCCGCACGGCGACGGCGCGATCTACGACGCGATGGTGCGCCTGGCCCAGTCCTTCGCGATGCGGCTGCCGCTGGTGGACGGGCACGGCAACTTCGGCTCGGTCGACGACGGCCCGGCCGCCGCGCGCTACACCGAGGCCCGGATGGCCCCGGCCGCCCAGGCGCTCACGGGCGACCTCGACGAGGACGTCGTCGACTTCGTCCCCAACTACGACAACCAGTTCACCCAGCCGGGCGTGCTGCCGGCGGCGTTCCCCAACCTGCTGGTCAACGGCTCCTCGGGCATCGCCGTCGGCATGGCCACCAACATGCCGCCGCACAATCTGCGCGAGGTGATCGCCGGCGCCCGGCACCTGATCGAGAACCCGCAGGCGTCGCTGGACGACGTCATGCGCTTCATCCCTGGCCCCGACCTGCCCACCGGCGGCGTCATCGCCGGGCTGGCCGGGATCCGGGACGCCTACGCCACCGGCCGCGGCACCTTCCGCACCCGGGCGCGCACCTCGATCGAGCAGGTGACCCCGCGTAAGCAGGGCATCGTGGTCACCGAGCTGCCGTACCTGGTCGGCGTCGAGAAGGTCATCGACAAGATCAAGGACGGGGTCCAGTCGAAGAAGCTCTCGGGCATCTCCGACGTCGTGGACCTCACCGACCGCAAGAACGGCACGCGCCTGGTCATCGAGCTGAAGAACGGCTTCAACCCGCACGCGGTGCTGCAGAGCCTGCACAAGCACACCCCGCTCGAGGACTCCTTCGGCATCAACAACGTCGCCCTGGTGCAGGGGCAGCCGCAGACCCTGGGGCTGCTGGAGCTGCTGCGGGTCTACGTGGACCACCGGATCGACGTCGTGCGCCGCCGCACCGAGTACCGGCTGCGCAGGTCCCAGGACCGGCTGCACCTGGTCGAGGGGCTGCTGCTGGCGATCGTGGACATCGACGAGGTCATCCAGATCGTGCGCGGCTCGGACGAGACGGCGCAGGCCCGCGAGCGGCTCATGACCGTGTTCGACCTGACCGAGCTGCAGGCCAACCACATCCTCGAGCTGCGGCTGCGGCAGCTGACCAAGTTCTCCCGGATCGAGCTGGAGAGCGAGCGGGACGAGCTGCAGCGCCGGATCGCCGAGCTGACCGCCGTCCTCGGCTCCGACGCGCGGCTGCGCTCGCTGGTCTCGGACGAGCTGGACGAGGTCGCGGAGCGCTACGGCACCGACCGGCGCACGCGCCTGACGGACACGGACGAGCTGGCGGCCCTCGCGGCGTCGGTCACGGACCCAGCGGCCGCGGCGGGTGGCAAGAAGGGGCTGGGCCTCGCGCTGGAGATCGCCGACGACCCGTGCTGGGTCCTGCTGTCCACCTCCGGGCGGCTGGGGCGCACCCCGGGTAGTGCGGGCGGCCGGGAGCAGCTGGCCACGCCCTCGAAGCGGACGAAGCACGACGCGTTCGCCTCCCTGGTGCCCTGCACGGCCCGCGGCGAGGTGGGCGCCGTGACGTCCACGGGGCGGATGATCCGCGTCAACGTCATGGACCTGCCGCAGGTGGAGGTCCGGGCGGGCTTCCCGGACCTCGCGGGCGGCTCGGCCGCCGGGGAGTTCCTGAGCCTGGGCAAGGGCGAGCGCCTCGTGGCGCTGGCCCCGCTGAACCGGGTGATCGCGCTGGGCACCCTGCGCGGCGTCGTCAAGCGCGTCCAGCCGGAGTACCCGCTGAACCGCGACGACTGGGAGGGCATCTCCCTGAAGGGCGACGACGAGGTCGTGGGGGTGACCGCGGCCGCGGACGACGACGCCCTGGTCTTCGTGACCCGCCAGGCGAAGCTGCTGACCTTCGACGCCGGGAAGGTGCGGCCCCAGGGCCGGGCCGGCGGCGGCGTCGCGGGCGTCAAGCTGGCCGAGGACGACGCCGTGCTCTTCTTCGGCTCCGCGGCGCCCGGGGACGGTTCCGTGGTGGTCACCGTGGCCCCCACCGAGGGCTCGCTGCCCGGGTCCGGCGCCGCCTCGGTCAAGGTCACCCCGCTGGAGGAGTACCCGGCCAAGGGGCGGGCGACCGGCGGGGTCCGGGCGCATCGCTTCCTCAAGGGCGAGCAGGAGCTGTCCCTGGCGTGGGTCGGCCGCGGGCCGGGGCGCGCGGTCTCGGCGGCCGGCGTCGCCCGCTCCCTGCCGACCGAGCACGGTGCCCGGGACGGCTCCGGGGTGCCGGTGAACCAGTCGATCGACGCCGTGGGGCCGGCGCTGGCCTGACGGGCGGGTCGGCTCAGCCGAGACGTGCCACCGCGTCGCAGTGCGCGAGGTCCTCGGGCCGGTGGGAGACGATCACGACGCTCGGCGCCGGCGAGCCGCCCCGCCCCGCGTCCGCGGCGGTCCCGCGTGCGATCTCGTCCATGACCCGCTCGGCGGTCTCCACGTCCAGGTGCGCGGTGGGCTCGTCCATGAGCATTAGGGGCGAGGAGGTCAGCAGCGCCCGGGCCACCGCGAGCCGCTGCCGCTGCCCGCCGGAGAGCATCGACCCGCCGGCCCCCACGCCCGTCTCCAGGCCGCGGGGAAGCCCGGCCAGGAAGTCGGCCAGGCCGACCCGGGCCAGGGCGCGGGCCATCTCGGCGTCGGTCGGCGCCTCCTCGCGGGGGCGGGCCAGGGCGAGGTTGCCGCGCAGGGTCGAGTCGAAGACGTAGGCGTTCTGGGGGCACCAGGCCGCCAGGCCGCGCAGCCGCTCCGTCCCGGTCGGGACGCCGTCCACCGCGACCCTCCCCCGCTCCGCGGGCAGGAACCCGAGCAGGACGGCGAGCGCGGTGGTCTTCCCCGAGCCGGAGGGGCCGGTGATCCCCCACCAGCGCCCCGGGGCGACCCGGCCCGTGAGCCCGTCCAGGGCGGGCCGGTCCATGCCGGGCCAGCGCGCCGAGACGGCGTCGGCCGCGAGGCGCGCGGGGGGCGTGGCCGAGAGGGACTCCCGCTGGAGCCTGCTCCCCCGCCCGTCGAGCGCCGGAGCGGGTGCCGACTCGGGGTCCAGTCCCGGAATGGACCCGGACTCCCGCTCGGTCTCGGACCCGGTGCCTCCCGGCAGCGGCGCCGCGCCGACGTCGGCGTCGATCTTGGCCACCAGGCGCGCCAGCGCGGGCCACGCGCGCAGGGCCTCGGTCGCCTGGGCGGAGGGCTCCACCAGGGCGGTGCACAGCAGCACGGGGATCGCCGCGATGGGAGCGCTCACGGCCCCCTCGGTCACCGGCCCCCAGGCCAGCGCGAGGACCCCCAGTGCCGTCGTCCACCAGAGCGCCAGGTTGGCGCCGCCGCCGAGCCCCGCGGCGTACGCGGCGCGGGACTCCGCCCGGCGGGCCCGGCGCTCCCGGGCGCCGAGCGCCCGCAGGATCGGTGCGGCCATGCCGTTGCCGCGCAGGTCGTCGGCGGCCTCGATCGCGTCGGCCGCCAGGCGCAGCGTCCCGGAGCGGGCGGCGCGGACGCGGTGCTCGGCGCTGCGGTCGGCTCGGAGCGTCGCCCACGGGACGAGGGTGCAGGCGAGCACCGCCGCGAGCGCCACCAGCCACGTCGCCGCCGGAACCGTGATCGCGGTGACCAGCACCGCGCCCGCCATGACCGGCACCTGGACGGCGGCGGGCAGCAGCACGCGGGGCAGCGCGTCGCGCAGGTCGTCGACGTCGCCGATCAGCCGGTCCAGGAACGTGCTCCCCCGCAGAAGCGAGCGCACCCCCAGGGCCGTCCTCCCCGTCGCCAGCCAGGAGCCGATCCGCAGCCGCTGCGAGGCGCGCAGGGCCACGTCGTGGGTGACCAGCCGCTCCGCGTAGCGGAAGACGGCGCGGCCCAGCCCGAAGAAGCGCACGCCGGTGATGGCCAGCAGCAGGTACATCAGACCCGGCTGCTGCGAGGCGCGGACGATGAGCCACCCCGACAGCGCCGTGAGCGCGGCCCCGAAGGCGACCGTCAGGAACGCCAGGCCGACGCTGAGCGCGACCCGCCACGGGAGGCCTCGGTCAGCCGGCGCAGGGCGCGCAGGGTGGCCGCGGGGCCCGGATCCGCGGCGCGGGCGGCGGACCGGGCTGCGCGGGCGCGGGCGGGACGGCGCCGAGACGGCTGCGCGGGCGCGGAGCGGACGGTGCCGAGACGGGAAGGACCGACGACGCCGCCCGCCCCGCTGTGGCGGTCACCTCGCTCAGCTCGCCGCGCCCGGTCATCGCCAGGCGGCGGTCGGCGTCGGCGGCGAGCGCCAGGTCGTGGGTGACCATGAGCACCGTGGCGCCCGCATCGGCGAGCCGCCGCAGGGCCTGGCCGACCGCGGCCGACGCCGCCGCGTCGAGGTGCGCCGTGGGCTCGTCCACCAGGACCACGGGCGCCGCACCGGCCCTGGGCGGCCGCCAGCACGCGGGCGACGGCGAGCCGGCGCGCCTGGCCGGCGCTGATCGCCCCGGGGCAGCGACGCCAGGCCCTCGATCCCGAGGGCGGCCAGGGCCTCCCGGGCCGCTGCGGTGGCCGCCTCCTCCGCGGCTGCGGCGTCCGATGCCGGGGCGGGCGCCCCCTCGTCCGCACCGGGCCGATCCGCGCCAAGCCGGTCCTCACCGGGTCGATCCGCGCCGGCCCGATCCGCACCGGCCTGATCCGCACCGGCGCCCAGCCAGCTCTCGGCGCGCTCGGGCGCCAGGAACAGGCGGACCTCGTCCAGCACGGTGGCCGCGACGAACACCGGCGACTGGTCGATCCACCGCACCGGCCCGCCGACCTCGACGACCCCGGTCACCCGGGCGCCAGCGCCCGGAGGGGCGGCGTCCCCGCTCACCCGGGCGCCCCCGCCCGGAGGCGCCTCGTCCCCGATCAGGCCGGCCACCGCCCGCAGCAGGCTCGACTTGCCGCACCCCGATGGCCCGGTCAGCGCCGTGACCGTCCCGGGCGCCGCGGCGAGGTCCACGCCGCCCAGCACCGTGGGACGCCCCGGGTAGCCGACGCGGAGGCCGGACACCCGCAGGCCGGGGGCACCGGCCCGCACCGGCGAGCGCGGCGGCTCCCCCGCGAGGCGCTCCTCGGCGCGGTTCAGCGCGTCGACGCCGTCCTGGGACTGGTGGAAGGCCGTCCCGAGGTCGCGCAGCGGCTGGAAGCACTCCGGCGCGATGAGCAGCAGCAGGAGCGCGGTGTCCAGCCCGATGCCGCCGCCGACCAGCCGCACCCCGATGAACACCGCCACCACGGCCACCGAGAGCGTGGTGATCAGCTCCAGCGCCAGGGAGGACATGAAGGCCGAGCGCAGGGTCCGCAGCGCGCGGCGCCGGTATCCCTCGTCCAGCTCCTCGAGCGCCCGGGCCTGCGCGCGGTCCCGCCGCAGGCCGACCAGGACCGGCAACCCCCGGGCGAGCTCCACGATGTGCTCCGCGAGCCGCAGCAGCCCGTTCTGCGACCGCCGGGTCTCCTCGGCCGTGCTCTTGCCGATCAGCACCATGAACAGCGGCACCAGCGGCAGGGTGATCGCCAGGACGACGGCGCTGACGACGTCGTGCACCGCCACGACGATCCAGATCAGCAGCGGGATGACGGCGGAAGCGACGGTCGCGGTGAGCGACTTGACGTAGTAGTCGTCCAGCGCGTCCAGACCGCGGGAGACCAGGATCGCGGTGCCGCCCGCGCTCCGGTCCGCGGCGGCGTCCTCGCCCTGCGCGGCGGGCGCCCCGAGGAGCCGCCCCAGCAGCCGCTCGCGGATCGCCGACTTGGCCCGCCCCGCGGCCCGCCGCGCGGCCCCACACCGCCCTCTCCCTGACCGCCGACACCGCGGAGGCCCGCCGGTCCTTCCGGCGCCGGGCGCGCAAGAGCCTGACCCGCACCGCGGGCACCCTGGACCCCCAGGCGATGGACGTGCGGACCTACCAGGGCGAG
>NZ_JANAFB010000054.1 GCF_024199905.1 Rothia santali | reverse complement strand
GGGGAGCGGAAGGCCGAGTCGGAGGCCGGGGTCAGCATGCTCGGCGTCGGCGTCAAGGCCGAGGACATCCGCCGGACCAGGTGATCCGGCGGGGCTGGATGTGACACGTGTCGCCCGTTTCGGCGGGCGACACGTGCCGTCTTCACTTGCCGGTCACGCGGGCGTGTCGTAACCTTATATGTCGGTGCTCATTGCCACCTCTCGCTCGGGCCTCCACCCGGGACCGCACAACCGACGGGCAGAGATCAGCGAATGAGCATGAGAGAGCAGGCGACGGCGCGTCCCGCTGAAAAGGCGGGCGGCGAGCTGAGGCCTCGGTATGGACGAGGCGCCTCGAGAGTCGGTAGCCGTGCTCTCCCAGAAACTTTGTACATACAACGTCGAGAGAAGTGAGTCCCAAGTGGTGTACGCGATTGTCCGCGCTGGCGGCCGCCAGGAAAAGGTTTCCGTTGGAGACCTCGTTACCCTTGACCGCGTCGCCGGTGAGGCCGGCAGCACCATCGAGCTGCCCGTCCTGATGCTGGTCGACGGCGAGAAGGTCACCGCCGATGCCAAGGCCCTGACCTCCGCCAAGGTCACCGCCGAGAAGGTCGAGGACCTCCGCGGTCCGAAGATCGTCATCCAGAAGTACAAGAACAAGACGGGCTACAAGAAGCGTCAGGGCTTCCGCGCCGATCTGACCAAGGTCAAGATCACCGCGATCGACTCCTAACCACCCGTCAGCTTCCGGAAGCGTCCCGGAGAAGTAGAAAACCAAGGTAGGCAGGTATGGCACACAAAAAAGGTGCAAGCTCAACCCGTAACGGCCGCGACTCGAACCCCCAGTACCTGGGCGTGAAGCGCTTCGGCGGCCAGGCCGTCAACGCCGGCGAGATCATCGTCCGCCAGCGCGGCACCCACTTCCACCCCGGTGAGAACGTGGGCCGTGGCGGCGACGACACGCTGTTCGCCCTGGCCGCAGGTCAGGTCGAGTTCGGCCGCCGGCGCGGCCGCAAGGTCGTCAACATCCTGGCGGCGGCGGAGTAGTCCTCCCCGCGAAGGCCAGCTGACGGGACCGGCGCGCCGGTCCCGGGAAGAGGGCAGCATTCCTGCAGGGTTGCTGCCCTCTTTCTCTTTAACTCCGTAGACTCGCAGGGGAGAGCCCCCGCCGCCCGGGGGCGTCCCCCCGATCAACCGAGGAGAGATTCGTGGCAAGTTTTGTGGACCGGGTCGTGCTGCACGCGAGCGGCGGAACCGGGGGCCATGGCTGCGTCTCCGTCCGTCGGGAGAAGTTCAAGCCGCTGGGCGGGCCCGACGGCGGCAACGGCGGCAACGGCGGCTCGGTGATCCTCCGCGTCGACGGCCAGTCCACGACGCTGCTGGAGTACCACCACTCGCCGCACCAGACCGCGCCCAAGGGCGACGTCGGGCGCGGCGACCTCAGCCACGGCTCCCACGGTCAGGACCTCGTCCTCTCCGTGCCGCAGGGAACGGTCGTGAAGTCCCACGACGGCGAGGTCCTGGCCGACCTGGCGCGCGAGGGCGACGAGTTCGTCGCCGCGAAGGGCGGCATGGGCGGCCTCGGCAACGCGGCCCTCGCCTCGCCCAAGCGCAAGGCCCCCGGCTTCGCGCTGCTCGGCGTGCCCGGCAGCGCCCGCGACCTCGTCCTGGAGCTGAAGTCCATCGCCGACGTCGCGCTCGTCGGCTACCCCTCGGCTGGCAAGTCCTCGCTGATCGCCGCGATGTCCGCCGCGCGCCCCAAGATCGCCGACTACCCGTTCACGACGCTGGTGCCCAACCTCGGCGTCGTGGAGGCCGGCGACGTGCGCTTCACCGTGGCCGACGTGCCCGGGCTGATCGAGGGCGCCTCCGAGGGGCGCGGCCTCGGCCAGCGCTTCCTGCGCCACGTCGAGCGCTGCGCGGCGATCGTGCACGTGATCGACTGCGCGACCCTCGAGCCGCGCCGCGACCCCATCAGCGACTTCGAGGTCATCGAGACCGAGCTGTCCCGCTACGAGGTCGACCCCTCGGCCGCGACTTCCACGCCGCTGGTCGAGCGCCCCCACCTGGTGGTGCTCAACAAGGTGGACGTCCCCGAGGCCCGCGAGCTCGCCGACTTCGTCCGCCCCGAGCTGGAGTCCCGCGGCCTGCGCGTCTTCGAGATCTCCACCGCCTCCCACGAGGGCCTGCGCCAGCTGAGCTTCGCGATGGCCCAGCTGGTCGACCAGGCGCGCCGCGACGCCGTCGCGGAGGACGCCGTGGAGCCGGAGCCCGTGCTGCGGCCCAAGGGCTTCTCGCGCCGCCGCGCCCAGGAGTTCACCATCCGCCGCGAGGAGCGCAACCTCGAGCCGCTGTACCGCGTGCTGGGGGAGAAGCCGGAGCGGTGGATCCAGCAGACGGACTTCAACAACGACGAGGCCGTGGGCTACCTCGCCGACCGCCTGGCCAAGCTCGGCGTGGAGGACGCCCTGTTCAAGCAGGGCGCGCGCCCGGGCGACGCCGTCGTGATCGGCGACGCCACCGACTCGGTGATCTTCGACTGGGAGCCCACCATGATGAGCGGCGCCGAGCTGCTCACGAGCCCCCGCGGCACCGACGCCCGCCTCGAGGAGCTCGTCCGCCCGACCCGCGCCGAGAAGCGCGAGGACTACCAGGAGCGCAAGGACGCCCGCGCCGCGGCCCGCGAGGAGCTCGAGACCGAGCGCCGCGCCGGGAAGTGGACCGAGTCCGTGGAGGCGGCCCGCGCCCGCCGCGCCGCGCGCTCCGAGGATCGCCCCGACTCCGACCCGCAGACCGAGGGCTGAGCCCCACCCCCATAGACTGTTCGAGAAAACACATCGATCGCGGCGGTGATCCGTGCCCGGAGGCCGCCGCGGGAGGAGCATGACGCAGAACATGACCAAGACGTCCAACGCCAAACTGGGACAGGCGGCGGTCCGCCGCTCCGCCGAGTCGCGAGGAAAGAACCGGGTCAGCCCGATCAAGACCCGCGCCGACATCCCCAGCGCCCGCCGCGTGGTGGTGAAGGTCGGCTCCTCCTCGCTGACCTCGATCGTCAACTCCCTCGACGAGCTCGCGGTCGCCACGATCGCGGACGTGCTCGCCAAGACGCACGCGCGCGGCGTCGAGGTCGTCTTCGTGTCCTCGGGCGCGATCGCCGCGGGCCTTGCGCCGCTGGGCCTGACCCGCCGGCCCAAGGACCTCGCGACCCAGCAGGCGGCCGCCGCGGTGGGGCAGTCGCTGATCATGAACCGGTACACCGAGATCTTCTCGCGCTACAACGTGACCATCTCCCAGGTGCTCGTGACCGCCGAGGACCTCATGCACCGCAACCGCTACCACAACGCGCACCGCCAGCTGGAGCGGCTGCTGGACCTCGACGTCCTGCCGATCGTCAACGAGAACGACGCCGTCGCGACCCACGAGATCAAGTTCGGCGACAACGACCGGATCGCGGCCCTGGTGGCCCACACGATCAAGGCCGACGCGCTGCTGCTGCTCTCCGACGTCGACGCGCTCTACACCAAGCACCCCGCCGAGGGCGGCACGCGCATCGACGAGGTCAACGACCCGGTCAAGGACCTCGAGGGCGTGGAGATCGGGACCATCGGCCGGGCCGGCGTCGGCTCGGGCGGCATGGTCACCAAGGTCGAGGCCGCCAAGATCGCGGCGAGCTCCGGCATCCCCGCGCTGGTGACCTCCACCGCCAACGCGGCCGCCGCGCTGGCCGGCGAGGACGTCGGCACCTGGTTCACCCCCACCGGCGGCCGCCGCTCGGTGCGCCTGGTCTGGCTCACGCAGCTGGCCAAGACCAAGGGCTCGCTGACCCTCGACGCCGGCGCGGTCAAGGCCATCCGCCGCCGCACCTCGCTGCTCGCGGCGGGCGTGACCGACGTCGAGGGCGTCTTCCGCCCGGGGGAGCCCATCTCGCTGAGGGACCAGGACGGCAAGCCCGTGGCCAACGGCATCGCGGCCTACTCGAGCGACGACATGCACCGGATCGCCGGCAAGCACACGGACGAGGCGATGGACGAGCTCGGGGACGAGCACGACGGCGTCGTGGTCCACGTGGACAACCTGGCGCTGCTGACCAACAGGCGCTCCAAGCGCTGAACGGCCGCCGGCCGGCTTGATGCACCCGCCGCTTCCGCCGACCGGCCCGCATGCCGGCCGACCTACCGCCCGCCGTCCGGGAACCCGTCCTCGGGCCCGGCCGGCGGGCGGACCCGCGTCGGCGGACCGGCCGGGGGACGGGCCCGGCCGAAGTTATGCACAGAGTGAAACGCCCCGGTGCGGGAGGGCCCGCTCCGGCTATCATCGGGGCATGACGCAAAACACCGCAGAGACCCAGACCGCGTTCACCGTCCCCGAGGAGGTGCAGAGCGCCGTCAACGCCATGGCCGACGACGCGCGCGCCGCCTCCCGCGTCCTGGCGACGGCGCACCGGAGCCGCAAGGACCGTGCCCTGCACCGCATCGCCGAGGCCATCGACTCCCACCGCGAGACGATCCTGCGCTCCAACGCCCAGGACGTCGAGCGGGGCCGCGAGAAGGGCCTCGCCGAGAACCTGCTCGACCGGCTCAGCCTGGACCATGAGCGGATCGACGGCCTCATCTCGGCCCTGCAGAGCCTCGCCGCGCAGACCGACCCCGTCGGCCAGGTCATCGACGGCCAGACGCTGCCCAACGGCCTGCGCGTGGAGCAGCTCCGGGTCCCGCTCGGCGTCGTCGGCGCGATCTACGAGGCCCGTCCCAACGTGACCGTGGACATCGCTGGCCTGGCCATCAAGTCCGGCAACGCGGCGATGCTGCGCGGCGGCTCGGCGGCGTCGAAGACCAACACGACGCTGGTCGGGATCATCCGGGACGCCATGTACGGCGCCGGCTTCCCCGTGGACTCCGTGCAGTCGGTGGACGAGTTCGGCCGCGACGGCGCCAACGCGCTCATGCAGGCGCGCGGCCGCGTCGACGTGCTCATCCCGCGCGGCGGCCACAACCTCATCCAGTCGGTGGTCAACAACGCCCGGGTGCCGGTCATCGAGACCGGCGAGGGCAACGTGCACGTCTACCTGGACTCCACCGCCGAGGCGAAGACCGCGACGCCGCTGGTCGTCAACTCCAAGATCCACCGCCCCTCCGCGTGCAACTCGGCGGAGACCCTGCTCATCCGCGAGGGCGCGCCGGCGGCCCGCGAGGTGCTGGCCGGGCTGCTGAAGGAGAACGTGCGGCTGCACGTGGACGAGCGCGCCGCGGAGCTGGCCGGCGGCTACTCGGAGCGGGTCGTCGCCGCCGAGCCCGGGGACTGGGAGGCCGAGTCGCTCGCGCTGGAGATGTCCGTGAAGGTCGTCGACTCCCTCGAGGCCGCCCTGGATCACATCCAGCGCTACTCGACCGGGCACACCGAGGCCGTCATCACCAACGACCTCCGCGTGGCCGACGAGTTCGTGGCCCGCGTCGACTCTGCGGCCGTCATGGTCAACGCCTCGACGCGGTTCACCGACGGCGGCGAGCTGGGCCTGGGCGCCGAGGTGGGCATCTCGACCCAGAAGCTGCACGCCCGCGGCCCCATGGGCATGGCACAGCTGACCTCCACGCAGTGGGTCGTCCGCGGCGAGGGTCAGATCAGGGGCTAGAATGGTCCGGAGACCATCGCACCGACCGTGAGGCAGGGCCGTGGAGGCCGCTGCTCGAAGGGAATAACGACGTCATGACGCACACCGTCCTCTCCGCCGCCACCGTGATCGCCGAGGAAGGCCACCACGTGGTCAACGAGCTCCCGGTGCAGCCGATCTGGTTCGCCATCGCGTTCATGGCCACCTTCATCATCCTGGCGTTCGTGGCCTCCTCGTTCGGCGGCCGCGGCGTCTCGCGGTCGGACGCCGCCCCCTCGGACCTCTCCTCCGAGGAGCAGGCCGCGCTGTCCGAGTACTCGAAGACCCGCCAGGGCTAGGCCGCGTCCTCCGCGACGCGCACCACCCTCGCATCGACCGAGCTCGGATGAACCCGCACCTGAAGCAATCGCCCTCTGACGGGCTGAACGTCCCACCCCGGATCCCCGGGCGCACGCGCCTGGGAGTCATGGGCGGGACGTTCGACCCCATCCACCACGGGCACCTGGTGGCCGCCAGCGAGGTGGCCTCCGTGTTCGACCTGGACGAGGTCGTCTTCGTCCCCACCGGCCAGCCGTGGCAGAAGCAGGACCGGCAGGTCTCGGCCGCCGAGCACCGCTACCTGATGACGGTGGTGGCCACCGCGTCGAACCCTCGATTCACGGTCTCCCGGGTGGACATCGACCGCCCGGGGCCCACCTACACGGTGGACACGCTGCGCGACCTGAGCGCCCAGCGTCCCGACGCGGACCTGTTCTTCATCACCGGCGCCGACGCCATGGCGCAGATCCTCTCGTGGAAGGACGCCGGCCAGATGTGGGATCTGGCATACTTCGTGGGCGTCACCCGGCCCGGCCACGAGCTCGCGGCGCCCGAGCGGGCGCACGGCGTCGGGCTCCTGGAGATCCCCGCCATGGCGATCTCCTCGACCGACGTCCGGCGCCGTTCCGCCGCTGGCAAGCCCGTTTGGTACCTGGTACCGGACGGCGTGGTGCAGTACATCAACAAGTACCGGGTCTACGCGGATCCCCGGGAGCCGGGGGGCGGCGCGGGTCATCCGAGCCCGGCGCAGCTGCCGCTGTGGACGGGCTCGGAGTCGGTAGCGGTAGAATCGGAGTCAACGAGCTGAGTCTCGTCGCACGTCAGCACGTCAAGGAGTTGTCAGCTGAGCACCGATCGCCCCACCACCACCGAGATCACCGCCGAGCCGGAGAAGGTGTACGTGGCCGAGGACGGCACGGAGGTCCCTCCGGCGCCCGAAGGCTACGGACCCCGCCGGCTCATGCGGTATCGCCGGGAGTACCTCGCGCGCCTTCGCGGCGAGGCGCCGCCCCCTGAGACCCAGGGGGTGCCGATCGTCCCGGTCGCCGCGCCCGACGCCGGCGCCCTCCGCATCCAGCAGCGGTTCGCCGCGCTGGCCGAGCGGGGCACGATCAGCACGCTGGACGCCGAGCGGGAGTTCGCGCAGTTCATGGCCGGCGACGGCGTCGCGCTGCCCTTCCGCGAGGAGAACCGGCTCGACGACGTGCGGCGCCAGATCCTCGGCGACGGCGGCGTGACGGCCGCCCAGCCGACGGGCGGGATCAACCCGGCCCACCTCTCGGGCTTCTCCAGCTCGGACATCCAGACCACCGTCTACGACGAGAACCTGTTGGGTCCAATGACCATGAGCGTGCCGATCGTCTTCGGCAGCCGCGGCGACGCCGGGGGGTCCCGGCCGCAGGCGGCCGACGAGGTGGGGGAGACGCCGCGCGCGGTCCCGTCCGCCTCGGCGGATCCAGACCTCAGCGCGGAGCCCGAGCCGTCCGGCGCCGGGTCGATGCGCGACGTCGCCCCGGAGACGGTCTCCGCCGAGCCCGTCAGCGCCATGGACGCCCACGGCCTGGACCTGACGGGTCTGGACCAGAAGGCGCCCGGCAACGGCGGGAAGATCGCCCTGGCGACGCTCCTCGTGCTCGTGATCGCCGCGGCCGTGGTGCTCGGCATCGTCTTCCTCATGCCCTGACGCGGGCCCCGCGTCGTCCCCGCCTCCTGAGCGGGACCCCCAGTACTCGTCATACCGACGTCCTCGAAAGGACCCCATGCCTGCAGCCAACGAATCCATCGAAGCCCTCAAGCTCGCCGCCCGCGCGGCCGAGTCGAAGCACGCGACCCAGCTCAACGCGTTCGACGTCTCCGACATCATGGGCCTGATCGACGGCTTCCTCATCGCCTCCGCGGCCAATGAGCGCATCGTCGACGCCGTCGTGGACGAGGTCGAGGACCAGCTCCGCGAGCAGCTCGGCATCAAGCCGCTGCGCCGCGAGGGCAAGTCCGAGGGCCGCTGGGTCCTCCTCGACTTCGGCGACATCGTGGTGCACGTGCAGCACGAGGAGGAGCGCGCCTTCTACGCTCTGGACCGCCTGTGGGGCGAGGCTCCGCGGATCGAGCTGGGCGTGGAGAACGAGCTCGAGGCCGTGACCGAGATCCCCGAGGCGACCGAGCTCGCCCAGGAGCCGGCCTCCTGACCAGCGCACGACGCCGTCCCCTCGCCGGGGCCGGGGCGGGCCATGCGGCCCGGCCCTGACGCCGGCGGGAGGACGGCGGTCCGCGGTCCCGGTCCCGGCCGTTTCCGCCTCGAGCGCCGGACGCCGACACGCCCCGCGCGCCGATTTGCACCCGGCCGGGAGGACCCATTACAGTAGAGGAGTTGCCACGGAGGGGCGAGGAAGAAATGCCTTCGGATCACCGGAAACGGTGGTGAGTTTGGGGCTGTGGCGCAGCTGGTAGCGCACCTGCATGGCATGCAGGGGGTCAGGGGTTCGAGTCCCCTCAGCTCCACTCAGAACGCAGAGACCCTGCATCCCTCAGAAGCGGTGCGGGGTCTTTTGCTATGCTCCCGTCCGGTGTCGCCTGAGGGGTATCCTCGCGAGGTGGTAAGCACGAAGCGGTCATGGGAGAGCGCCGCCCCGGCCCCGGCCCCAGCCGGCGGACCGGCTCAGCCCACCCGCGAGGGGCGCTGGTCCTCCGCGCCGGGCACCGGTTCGGCGGGGTCCGCGCCGAGGGCGAGGATGCGGTTCTCGGCGTCCACGTGCACCACGCGGGGCCGGTACCCGTCCAGCTCGGCGTCGTCCGCCAGCAGGTAGGACATGATGATCACCAGGTCGCCGGGCCGCACGAGGTGGGCCGCCGCGCCGTTGATGCAGATGCGCCCGTCCCCGGACTGCCCCTCGATCACGTAGGTCTCGAGCCGGGCGCCGTTCGTGATGTCCACGATCTGCACCTGCTCACCCTCGATGAGCCCCGCCGCCCGGACGAGGTCGGCGTCGATGGTGATCGATCCGACGTAGTGCAGGTCGGCCTGGGTGACGGTGGCCCGGTGGATCTTCCCGCCGAGTACGGTGCGGAGCATGTGAGGTCCCTTCTTCTCCTGGCATCCCGAGGCGCCTCCCTCCGGGGCCGCGAGCGGTTCGACGCGCGCGGGCGATGGCATGAGCGTGGAGCCGCCGGGGGAGCGAGATCGCTCCCGTCTGGCGTGCGGGCCGGATGCCCTGCCGGCTGGGCTCAGTCGGCACGACATCCATCCTAGACGCTCCCTCGTCCCCTCGGGCGTGAAGGATGGGGCGCCTTCCGGCGGTCGCCGCCTCGACGGCGTCGCGCGGGAGGCGCCCCTCGGTCAGCTGCTGCCTCGGCCCGCTACCGCCGCGGCCCGTCGATCACGCTGATGCCGACCGTGTTGAGGTCCGCGCGCTTGTCGCGGCGCGTGACGGACAGGCTGACCAGCGCGAGGAGCATGCCCACCGCGGCCAGTCCCACGCCCACCCAGCCGGGGGACAGGTAGCCGAAGCCGGCGGCGATGGAGGCGCCGCCCAGGGCAGCTCCGAGGGCGTTGCCGACGTTGAACGCCGAGTGGTTCACCGCCGCGCCGAGAAGCGCCGCCTCGTCGGCGATGCGGATCAGCCGGGCCTGGATGGACGGGATGAGGATCGACTGCATCGCGCCGATCAGGAACACCGTGGCGAAGAGGCCGACGGCGGTCGAGGCGAGCAGCGTGTACAGCACGAGCGCGGCGATCATGGCGGAGAAGCCGAAGACGATGGTCCGGGTGAGGTTCCGGTCGGTGGCCCAGCCGCCGACCACGTTGCCGAGGGTCATGCCCACGCCCATGACTGCCAGCACCCAGGGGACGGTCCCGGCCGAGAGACCCGCGACCTGCGTGGAGACCTCGGCGATGTAGGAGTACACCGCGAAGAACCCGCCGAAGCCGATGGAGCCCACCGCGATCATGATCCAGATCCGGCCGTTCCTGAACGCGCGCAGCTCGGAGGCCGCGGTGCGCGAGGGATCGCCGGGGTAGCGGGGGAGCGCTGCGAGCGCGAGCACGAGCGCCAGGGCGAAGATGCCCGCCACCATGACGTAGGCCCAGCGCCAGCCGAGGCCCTGGCCCAGCCACGTGGCCAACGGCACGCCGACCACGTTGGCGACGGTCAGCCCCGAGAGGGCGAGCGCGATGCCCTTGCCCTGGCTGCCCGGCCCCATGATCCGCGCGGCCAGGAGGGAGGCCACGGCGAAGTACGCGCCGTGCGGGAGTGCTGCGATGAAGCGGAACGCGGAGAGCCACTCGAAGGTGGGTGCGAGCGCGGAGGCCAGCGTGCCGACGATGAACAGCCCGAGCAGCAGGAAGGTCAGGCGCGCCTGCGAGGCCCTGGCGCCGAGCGCGGCGACGGTCGGCGCGCCGACCACGACGCCGAGGGCGTACATGGTGATGAGCAGCCCGGCCCGGGCGATCTCGGTGCTGGGGGAGCTCTCGTAGCCGGGCAGCAGATCGCGGGCGATCTCAGGCAGGAGCCCCATCGAGGCGAATTCGGTGACGCCGATGCCGAAGCCGCCCAGCGCGATGGCGAAGAGGGCGACGGCGCGGCGTGCGGGTGCGAGAGCGGGCATGGTCCGCCTTTCTCAGGAGAAGGAATCGGACGACGTCGCCCAGATGCGCAAGCGATCAGACTAGGCCCTCACCGGCCGAGTTGTCGAGACGCAGGCCGGTGATCTCTTCCCGGCGCCTCGTCCGTCCGCGCACCCCGTCCGCCCGCGGTAGAGCCGTCTCTACTGACGCGCGCCCGCCGCACCCCGTAAGGTCGGAGGCATGAGACAGCTCTTCGACTCCATCAGGAACGCCGGCTTCCGCCGCGGGCCCAGCCGCCTCGTCGCCGGGATCGGGGGCGGGATCGCCGCCGCCACGGGACTCAACGTGTGGCTGGTCCGCCTGCTCGTCCTCCTCGCGTTCGCCCTGCCCTTCGTCGGCGTGGGCCTCTACCTCGCGATCTGGGCGCTGACCCCCTGGCAGGACGGCAGCATCCCCCTCGAGCGGGTGCTCACCGGGCGGTAGAGGAGCGCAGCCGGCCGGTGGGGGACATGGGCCCCGCCGGCCCGCTTCAGGGTGCCCTCAGGCGCGCACGCCGAGATGTACGCCGCACCATTGCCAGGCGAACTTCAGTTGAACGGCCTCGACGACTCCATTAAGATGTGGTGGGCCCGAGAACGGGTTGGATGTCGAGGATGGTCGGCGAACGTCGCGGCATCCGGAACGCGAGGTGCTGCCATTTCCGGCCGAATTCTGAAGATTGCCCGCCGAGTCGGCGTCGTGACCGGCCACGTCCTGGTCTACGTCCTGATCTGGGCCGGGTTGGCCATGCTGATCGCGGGCGTCGGCATCCGCCACTACTGGGGCGAGATCTCGGTGGGGCAGATGCTGCTGAACCTCGTCTCCGTGCAGACCGACGGCGGCGGCGGTTCCATCGTGTGGATGGGCATCATCTGGATCGGCGTCGTGCCCGTCGTCGTCACCGGGGGGATCCTGCTGTGGCAGCTCCTGCGGCGCCGCCGGCGTCGGCGTCGTGACATCACCCGGACGCGCCGGACCCGGTGGATCGCCCGATCCGTCTCCACGGTCATGGTCGGTGCGCTGGTCGTCGCCGGCACCACCGCCTTCTCCACCACGGTGGGCATGCGGGACTACATCAAGTCCGCGAACTCCGACTACGAGCTGGACGACTACTACGCCGAGCCCGAGGTCACGGACGACTCGGGCAAGCGCAACGTGGTGCAGATCTACCTCGAGTCGGGCGAGGCCACGCTCGCGGACGACCAGCTCTTCGAGAAGAACGCCTTCGCCCCGCTCCAGGAGGCGACCCGGGGCGAGGACGGCTGGCAGAGCATCGAGGACTTCCAGCAGTACGACGGCGGCGGCTGGACCATGGCCGGGCTGACCTCGACGCAGTGCGGCGTCCCGCTGAAGGGGACCGGCTCCGCGTCGAGCAGCGTCGCGCTCGAGGACCAGGGGACCGAAGGGAGCTACCTGGGCGGGCTGACCTGCCTGGGCGACGTCCTCGGGGAGCACGGGTACACCAACTCCTTCATCGGCGGCGCCAATGGCTCCTTCGCCGCGAAGGACGTGTTCCTGGGCGGCCACGGCTACACCGAGCAGAAGGACCTCGACGACTGGCGGGCCGCCGGCGAGCCGGAGGAGAACTTCCGCGGCGACTGGGGCCTCAGCGACGAGCGCCTGATGGCCCACGCACGGGAGGAGGTCGACGCGCTGCACGCCCAGTCCGAGGAGACGGGCCAGCCCTTCAACCTCTCCATGCTGACGCTGGACACCCACGAGCCCGTCCACATCTACGACTACTGCGACGTGGACACGGAGAGCGACGTGACCTCCGCCTTCGAGTGCTCCATGACCCAGGTCGCCGGCTTCGTCGACTACCTGGAGCAGCAGGGCTACCTCGAGGACACCGCCGTGGTCATCATGGGTGACCACCTCAAGCACATGAGCGCCGGCGACGCCTTCCACGAGCAGCTCGACCACCACGAGAACCGCACGATCTTCAACCGCATCTGGGTCCCCGGACAGGACCGCGAGTCGCAGCTGCGGCCCCGCGTGGACCAGCTGAGCATGTACCCGACCGTCCTGGAGGCGGCCGGCCTGGAGATCAGGAACCGGGAGGCGGGACTGGGCGTCTCCGCCTTCGCCGGGACGGTCCCGGAGGGCTCGGCCCAGGCCCTGGACGACAGCGCCTACGCCGAGCTGCTGGAGTCGCGGTCCGGGTCCTTCTACAGCCGGGCCTGGGGCGGCGCGAGCCCGACGGGGTAGCGCGCCGGGGTGCCGCGGGCGTCGGAGCCCGGCGGCCGATCGGCCGCGTGCCGACCGCCGGTCGATCGGGTCCCGACGTCCGATCAGCCGGATGCCAGCAGCCGGACAGCCGGACCCGGCGGTCAGGTCTCGCCCACGGCCGGCCGGTCTCCCTCCCCGTGGTCGGCGCGGGCCTAGGCGCCCGCGCCGTCGAGCAGCCAGTGATAGCGCAGCCGCAGCCCGCGCTCCATGCTGCCCAGCGCGGCGCCGATCCCGAGCGTCACGTTCAGCCAGAGCGGCAGGCGGACCGGTGACTCGAAGGTTCCGATGCTCTCCGCGATCGGCGGGATCTCGGAGACCGGCTCCGCGATCTGCAGCAGGTTCAACCCGACGCCGACCAGGAGCAGCAGCACGGAGACTGCCCCGATCCACCGCCCGGCCACCGGGTGCTCGCGGTCGAAGCGCAGGCGCCGCCCGACCGCCGAGCGCGGGTCCGGCGTGAGCTGGCGGCGCGCGCCGTCCTCCGTCACGTAGCGGGCGCGCTTGAGGCCGACGTCGCTCATGGCCACCTCCAGCGTGCCGCCCTCCACGGGGAATCCGGCGGGGAGCCGGGACTGCGCGCGATGCTTGCCGTCGCGGTACAGGTGCGCCCGGGCCCCCTCCTCGCCGCCCTGCTTGCCCCAGTGCCGGATGTCGACGGCGTAGTCCGCGTCCCGGCCCTCCGCGGGCGACGCGGGGAGATAGAGCAGCTTGCGCCCCGCGAGGAGATGCCACCAGCGAAAGGGCTGGAGGGGCCGGTCGTCGCCGCCCTCCACGCGCCGGGCGGCCCTGCGTCGCGTCCAGTCCTCGAGCATCTGCGGGCCTCCCACTGGTCGTCGTCTCGACCAACACACCGTGTTGGTCCGGATGCGATGATAGTATCACGGTGTACTAGCACGGCGTATTGGGAGGTTCGGATGAGTCAGGGTCCACCGGAGGGCCTCGGGAGCAGGGACCGCATCCTGTGGGCGGCCGCGTCGATGCTCGGGGAAGGTCCCGGCGCGGCGCTCAGCGTCCGCGGGGTCGCGGCGCGGGCGGGGGTCAGCACCGGTTCGCTGCGGCACCACTTCCCGACGCAGCGCGAGCTCATGGACGCGGTCCTGGCGATCGTCTACGACATGGTGCTGCCCGAGGGGAGCCTCCACGACTCCTCGATCCCCGCGCGCGAGCGTCTGCTCTCCTGCCTCCGGCGGCTGCTGGCGCCCGAGGGGGCCGAGGCCGCGGGCGGGGCGCGCGAGGCCTGGCTCACGGTCGTCGAACGGTACATCCGTCCGGAGCCGACCGCCGCGATCCGCGCCGAGTACGCGGCGATCGACCGGGAGCTGCATCGCCGCGTCGAGTACTGCCTCAACGTCTTGCGGGACGAGGGCGCCGTCCCCCCGGGCGACAACGCTCGCCGCGCGCGGTTTCTGATGACGGTGGTCGACGGCGTCTCGATCGCGCAGGCGCTCCCCTCCGAGGCGGCCGACCCGCGCACGGAGCGCGAGGTGCTCGGCATGGCCGTGGACTGCGTCCTCGGGCCGGGCGCCCCAGGGCATCCGGGCGGTGGCGCCGGAGCGGGGTGAGAGCCGGTTCCCCCACGGTCGGGAGCGGTCCGGCACCCGGGCGCCCCGCCTACACGTCCGGCCGCAGCCGGTACCCCATGCCCGGCACGGTGATCAGGTAGCGCGGCTCCGCCGGACGCGGCTCCAGCTTCTTGCGCAGCTGGGAGAGGTAGAGGCGCAGGTACCCGGTGTCCGCGGCGTGCTCGCGTCCCCAGATGCTCGTCAGCAGCGTCCGGCGGGTCACCAGCTGCCCGGGGCTGCGCATCAGCAGCTCGATGACCTGCCACTCCGTCGGGGTGAGGCGGATGGCGAGCGGCGGCTCCTGGGCGGCGTCGGTCACCGTCCGGGCCGCGAGGTCCACCGTGATGGAGCCGAGGCGGGCGACGGCGTCGAACTCCCGCGGCCGCGCGCGCCGGGACAGGGCTCGCAGCCGCGCGAGCAGCTCGGGCACCGAGAAGGGCTTGGTCACGTAGTCGTCGGCGCCGGCGTCGAGGGCCTGGACCTTGTCGGGGGAGCCCGCGCGCCCCGAGACCACCAGGATGGGCGCGTCCGACCAGCCGCGGATCGCGCGGATGACCTCGACGCCGTCGAGGCGCGGCATGCCGAGGTCGATCAGGTACGCGTCGGGGCGCTCCGCGACCGCCGCCTCGAGGGCCGCCTCGCCGTCGGCCGCGGTCACGACGTCGTACCCCTTGGCGGTCAGGGTGATGCGCAGGGCCCGCACGAGCCGGGGGTCGTCGTCGGCGATGAGGATCTTCACGGCTCGCGCCTCTCCGTCGTCTGCTGCGGCGTCTCCTTCGTCGTCCGAACCGGCGTCTCCTTCTCCGTCCGCTCCGTCGCCCGTTCCGCCATCTGCTCCGCCGTCTCCTCCGTCGCCCGTTCCGCCGTCTCCGTCACCGCGGCGACGTCGGCGGGGTCCGGCTCGGCGGGCAGCGACAGGACCATCGTCAGGCCGCCCCCGGGGGTGTCCTCCGGCTCGAGCGTGCCCCGCATGGCCTCCGCGAAGCCCCGCGAGAGGGCCAGCCCCAGCCCCAGGCCGGTGGAGTTGTCGGTGTCGCCGAGGCGCTGGAAGGGACGGAAGACGTCGTCGCGGCGCTCCGGCGGGATGCCCGGCCCGTGGTCCACCACGCGGATCTCGACGCGGCCCTCGAAGGCGCTCGTGGCGATCCGCACCGGCGTCCCGGGCGGCGCGTAGCGCAGGGCGTTGGCGAGGACGTTCACGGCGGCGCGCTGCAGCAGGATGGGGTCGGCCAGGACCTGCGCCGATCCGTGCTCGAGCGAGAGGACGACGTCGTCGGGCGCCAGTCCCAGCTCCTCCAGGGCGGGGAGGAGCGCGTCCGCGGGGTCCAGGGGCGTCGAGGCGATGGTCAGCGCGTCGGCCTGGAGACGGCTGACGTCCAGGAGGTCGGTCAGGAGGGTGCCCAGGGAGCCCAGGCTCTCCTCCGCGGTGTCCAGGAGCTCCCGCTGGTCCGCCGGGCTGAGGGCGTCGCCGGCGGCGCGCAGGCCGCCCACCGCGGTCGCCGCGGCCGCGAGGGGGCGGCGCAGGTCGTGGCTGAGGGCCGAGAGCAGGGCGCCGCGCACCCGGTCCGAGGCCGCGATGGTCTCCGCCTCCCGGGCCGTCTCGACGAGGCGGCGGTGCTCCAGCGCCGCGGCCAGCTGGGTCGCCACCACCGGCAGCAGCCGCTGCTCCGAGGCCGGCAGGCCCGCGCCGTGCAGCTCGAGCGCGGCGTCGGGCCCGACGGCGATGCGGCCGGGGGCGTCGTC
>NZ_JANAFB010000053.1 GCF_024199905.1 Rothia santali | reverse complement strand
CACTCGCCCCGCTCGCGGCCCGCCCGCCTTCGGCGCGGCCCCGGCCCGTCCTTGCTGCCGCCGCACCCCGGCCCGTCCTTGCCGCCGCCGCACCCCGGGCCTACCCTGAGAGTGTCCGGCGTCACCCCTGCGGCGCCGGTGCCCGAAAAAGGGGCACTCAGCGCTCGCGCAAGACATATATGGCCTGATCACCAGCATGTATCTCTTGTGGGAGCACCAGTGCACTCAGTCTCGGAAACCATCGCGCGAGCCCTCCTGCCCCTGGCGGGAGAGGCCTTCGGCCTCATGGGCAACGGCAACGCCCACTTCGTCGACGCGCTCGAGCGCCTCGGCCGTCCCCTGGTCCAGGTGCGCCACGAGGCGGCGGCCGTCGCCTCGGCCGACGCCTACCGGCGCGTCTCGGGCCGGCTCGCGATCGCGACCACCACCTACGGGCCCGGCTTCACCAACGCGCTCACCGCCCTGGCCGACGCCGCCCAAGCGGGCATCCCGCTGATCCTCGTCGCGGGCGACCGCCCGGAGTCGGGCCCCGCCCCTGGGACGTCGATCAGCCAGCGCTCGCGGCGGCCCTCGGCGTGCGGACCCTCACCGCCTCGCGCGAGGACGCCGGCGCGGTGGCCGTGGCCGCCGCGGCCGAGGCGCGCGACTCCTCCCGCCCCGTGGTTCTCGCGCTCCCCTACGACGTCGCGCCCCTTCCGGTCACGCCCGAGGGTGCCCGCATCCCGGCCTGCCGCCCGCCCCGGCGCCGCCCGCCCCGCGCCGGGCGAGGTCGCCGCCGCGGCGCTGCTCCTGGCCCGCGCCGAGCGGCCCTGATCCTCGCGGGCCGCGGCGCGATCCGGGCCGCGGGGCGGGTGCGGTCCCTGGCCGCGCGCCTCGGGGCCGACGTCGCCACCACGGCCCCTGCGCAGGGCCTGTTTCACGTGAAACCCGGCGAGGTTGCCGGATTCACCGATCTCGGGGTCTGCGGGGGCTTCACCGCGGCGGGATCGGCCGCGCGCATCCGGGAGGCCGACGTCGTGCTGATCCTGGGGGCGGGCCTCAACCAGTTCACGCTCTCCTTCGGTCACGCCTTCGGCGCGGGAGCCCGCGTCCTCCAGGTGGATCTGGCGGCGTCGCCCACCAGCGCCCTGGTCACCGACCACCTGCGCGGCGACGTCGGCCCGGTCGCCGCGGCCCTCGACGCCGAGCTGGCCTCGCTCGCGCATCCGGGCGCCGCGGGCCGGGGCACTGCGACTTCGGGCACCGCGTATCCGGGCGCCCGATGCCGGCCGCCGCGGGCTGGCCGCCGAGCACCCGGCCACCCCGGCTCGCCCCCGCCCCCTCGCCGGCGCCGCCGACCGCCCGGCCGGGGACGACGTCGCCCCCGACGGCCGCCTCGACCCCCGCCGGCTGATGGGCCGCTTGGATCAGCTGCTGCCGGTGGACCGCGTCGTCGTCACCGACGGCGGCCACTTCATCCAGTGGCCGGCGACCTACCTGCGGGTCGAGAGCGCGGAGAGCCTCGTGCTGGTCGGCACGCAGTTCCAGAGCATCGGGCTGGGGTTCCCCTCCGCACCCGGGGCCGTCCGGGCGGCGGGGGAGCGGACCACGGTCCTGGTGGTCGGGGACGGCGGCGGGCTCATGGGGATCGCCGACGCCGAGAGCTTCGTGCGGACCGCCCGGCGCGGCGTCGTCGTGGTCATGAACGACGGCGCCTACGGGGCCGAGGTGCACCAGTACGGCGCCCGCGGCCTCGCCGAGCGGCCGATGCTGCTGCCCGACCTCGACTTCGCCGGGATGCTCGCCGCGCTGGGGGCCCGGACGCGCGTCGTCGAGCGGTTGGAGGACCTCGCTGACCTGGGGGCGTGGCTCGCCTCCGGGGCGGCGGGCACCTACGTGGCGGACTGCCGCATCTCCCGGACGGTCCTCGCACCGTACCTGGCGGAGGTGCGGGCACAGGCCGCGGGCGCCACCCGGGGGCCCGCCGGGCGTTCCCCGCGCGGTGCCAGCCCTACGCCCTCGCCTTCCTCCCGCTCCCGTACAGCGGGCTGACGGCCTGCTCCTCCTCGTGGTCAGGGCCCAGCGGGATCCCGGTGCGGTCGCGCAGCAGCAGCGTCGCGACGAGCCCGATCAGGGTCATCCCCGCGAGGTAGGCGGTGATCGACAGGGTGGTGCCGGTGGCCTGGAGCAGGGCCGTGGCGATCGTGGGGGCGAAGGCGCCGCCGAGGATCGCGCCGATCGCGTAGGTGATCGAGACGCCCGAGAAGCGGATCGAGGCCGGGAAGAGCTCGGAGTACATCGCCGACTGCTGGCCGTAGGTCAGGCCGAGGCCGACGCTGAGCACCGCGAGGGCGAGGAAGAGCAGCCCCACCTGCCCCGTGTTGACCAGCGGGAACAGCGTGCCGACGCCCACCAGCTGGGCGCACCAGCCGATGATGTACGCGGACCGGCGCCCGATCCGGTCGGAGAGCCACCCCGCGACGAGCGTGAAGACCAGCCACACCACCGCCGACGCCGTGACGGCCAGCAGCACCGGCCCGCGCTCGAGGACGATCGCACCCTCGGGGTTGGTCGAGTAGTTCTGGATGAACCCGCCCGTGGTCATGTACCCCACGGCGTTGTTCCCGGCGAAGACGAGGGCCGCGACGAGGACGAGCAGCAGGTGCCCGCCGAACAGCCGGGCGACGGGCGCCCTCGTCTGCTCCCTGCGCTGGGCGATCTCGGCGAAGACTGGCGACTCCTGGACGCCGTGGCGGATGAAGTACCCGACGCCGATCAGCACGACGCTGAGCAGGAACGGCACGCGCCAGCCCCACTCGAGGAAGGCCTCGCCGGGCGCGACCACGCTCATGAGCGCGAGCATCCCCGAGGCCATGAGCAGCCCCAGCGGGACCCCGACCTGCGGGCTCGAGCCGAAGAGGCCGCGCTTGTCCACGGGCGCGTGCTCGACCGACATCAACACCGCGCCGCCCCACTCGCCGCCGGCCGAGACGCCCTGCAGGATGCGCAGCAGGATGAGGAGGATCGGCGCGGCGATCCCGATCGAGTCGTAGGTCGGCAGCACGCCGATCAGCGTGGTCGCCGCGCCCATGCCGATCAGCGTGACCATGAGGATGGCCTTGCGGTCGATCCTGTCCCCGAAGTGGCCCGCGAGGAACGCCCCCAGCGGGCGGAAGAGGAAGCTCAGCCCCACGGAGGCGAAGGAGACGAGCAGCGCGGCCTGGGGGCCCATCGGCTCGAAGAAGAGCTGGCTGAACACCAGGCCGGCGGCCGAGGCGTAGAGGAAGAAGTCGTACCACTCGATGCTGGTGCCGATGACCGTGCCGGCGACCACGCGCCGCTGTTCGGCGGCCTGGCTCCGGGTCCGGTGGGATGCCTTCTTGAGGGTGGGATCGTGGTGCGCCATGCTGACTCCCTTGTCTGGGCGTGGTCTTGGGGTCTCCGGCGCCGCCTCGTGGACCGCGCCAGAGTGTGATCCAGGTAACTTGTTGGATGATTTCAAATGATATACGATCCGAGGTCAAGAGCAAGGGCGTCGACGAGGAGGCTCCATGGAACAGCAGGCGAACACCGGCAGCGCGGGCGAGAGGCCGGCGGAGGTCCCCGTCCGGCCGGGCAAGGTCATCGCGGTGCACGTGGCCTACGAGTCGCGGGCGGCCCAGCGCGGGCGGCGCCCCGCCCAGCCCTCCTACTTCGTCAAGCCGACCAGCTCCCTGGCCGGCTCCGGGGCCTCGGTCGAGCGCCCGGAGGGCACCGAGCTGCTGGCCTTCGAGGGCGAGATCGCCCTGGTCATCGGCGAGCCGGCGCACCGGGTCGGGCTGGCCGAGGCGTGGGGCCACGTCGCGTCCGTGACCGCCTCCAACGACCTGGGCGTCTACGACTACCGCGCGGCCGACAAGGGCTCCAACCTCCGCTCCAAGGGGCGGGACGGGTACACCCCGCTGGGCCCGCGGCTGATCGACGCCCGCCGCGTCGACCCCGCCGGGCTGCGCGTGCGCACCTGGGTCAACGGCGAGCTCGTCCAGGAGGACCTGACCGGCGCGGACCGGCTGATCTTCCCGCTGGCGCGGTTCGTCGCGGACCTCTCCCAGCACATGACCCTCGAGACCGGGGACGTGATCCTCACCGGCACCCCGGCCGGGTCCTCCGTGATCGGGCCGGGCGACGTCGTCGAGGTCGAGGTGGACGCGCCCGACGCCGAGGGCGCGCCCAGCTCGGGCCGGCTGAGGACCCGCGTGGTCGAGGGCCCCGGCGGCTTCGACGAGTCGCTGGGCTCTCTGCCCGCGGCCGACGACGCCCAGCGCGAGGACGCCTGGGGCTCCCGCGAGGCCGCGGGCCTGCCGCCCCGGGAGGACGCCGCCGACGCCGCGACCGCCCCGGCTGCCGCCGCATCCGACCCCTCCGCCCCCTCCACCGACGGCACCCCGGCCGCCCCCGACGCCGACGCCACCGGCTCCAGCGCCGCCGCCGACCCCGGCTCCGGCCCGCTCTCCGAGGCGCTGCGCGCCCGACTCCTGGCCGCCCCCACGGCCGGTCTCTCCGCCCAGCTGCGCAAGCGCGGGCTGAACCAGGTGGTGATCGAGGGCGTCCGCTCCGGCGCCCCGGGCACCACGATGGTCGGCGTCGCCAAGACCCTGCGCTTCCTCCCGCACCGCGAGGACCTCTTCGCGGCCCACGGCGGCGGGTACAACGCCCAGAAGCGCGCCTTCGACGCCGTCGCCCCCGGCGAGGTCCTGGTCATCGAGGCCCGCAACGAGTCCGGCTCCGGGACGCTGGGGGACGTCCTCGCGCTGCGGGCCCGGGCCAACGGGGCGGCCGGCGTCGTGACCGACGGCGGGGTGCGGGACTCCGCGGCCGTGCGGGAGGTCGGGCTGCCGGTCTTCTCGCGGACGGCCCACCCGGCGGTGCTCGGCCGCAAGCACGTCCCGTGGGAGTCGGATACCGCCGTGGCCTGCGGGAATGCGACCGTCCTGCCGGGGGACGTGATCGTGGGCGACGACGACGGCGTCGTCGTGATCCCGCGCGCCCTGGTCGAGGAGGTGGTCGAGGAGGCCCTGGCCAAGGAGCACGAGGACGCCTGGGTCTACGACCGGGTCGCCGAGGGGCACCCCGTCGACGGGCTGTTCCCCCCGACCGGGGAGTGGAAGGAGCGCTACCGCGCGTGGCTCGCCGAGAATCCGCCGGCGGACCCGGCGGCCGCCGTCCGGGAGCCCGACGCCGCGGCGTCCGCCCCGGGCGCCGCCACCACCGGAGGGGACCCGACCGCCGCTGCCGCCGCCCGCGACGCCGCCGCTGCCGCCGCCCGCGCCGCCGGAACGGAGGGCCGCTGAGGTGCCCGCTGTCAGGACCGCGAACCGCCCGGCGTCGGACCGCCCGGCCTCCACCCGCCCAGCCGCGACCCCGCCCGAATCCCGCCCCGCCGCACCCTCCGCCGGCGCGTCCCCGGCCTCCGCGTCCCCGCCCGCCGAGCTCAGCAAGGCCCAGCGGGCCCACGCCTGGATCAGGGAGGGCATCGCCGCGGGCCGCTTCACGCCCGGCTACCGCCTGGTGCTGAGCAGCATCGCGGCCTCGCTGGAGATGAGCGTGGTCCCGGTCCGCGAGGCGATCCGCCGCCTCGAGGCCGAGGGGCTGGTGACCTTCGAGCGCAACGTCGGCGCCCGGGTCGCGATGGTCGACGAGGGCAGCTACCGGCTCTCGATGGAGACCCTCGGCATCCTCGAGGGCGCCGCGACCGCCCTGGCCGCCCCGCACGTCACCCCGGAGGGCCTGGCCGAGGCCCGGGAGCTCAACGCCCGGCTCGCGGCCTCCCTCGAGGACTTCGACCCGCACTCCTTCACCGAGGCCAACCACGCCTTCCACCAGGCCCTGTTCGTCCACTGCCCCAACGAGCGGCTGATCGAGCTGGTCAACGCGGAGTGGGAGCGCCTGGGGCGCGTGCGCGACTCGACCTTCGCCTTCGTCCCCGGCCGCGCCCGGGAGTCGGTCGCGGAGCACGCCCGGATCCTCGACCTGATCGAGGCGGCCGCCCCGCCCGACGAGATCGAGGCGGCGGCGCGCGGCCACCGCACCGCCACGCTGGAGAGCTACCTGAACAGCCCGGCCCGGACGGGCCCGCCGTCCCGAGCCACCCCGTCCGTCCACCACCAGACCCAGGGAGAGACCCCATGACCGCGAACACCGAGCACGCCCGGCCCGCCGACCTGCCCGAGGCCATCCGCCACTACATCGGCGGCCGGCACGTCGACTCCGCCGACGGGGACACCTTCGACGTGATCGACCCCGTGACCAACGAGCCCTACATCCGGGCCGCCTCGGGCAAGCAGGCCGACGTCGCCGCCGCCGTCGCCGCCGCCCGGACCGCCTTCGAGGAGGGCCCGTGGCCGCGGATGCTCCCGCGCGAGCGGTCCCGGATCCTGCAGCGGATCGCCGACATCGTGGAGACCCGCGGCGACCGCCTGGCCGAGATGGAGTCCTACGACTCCGGCCTGCCCATCACCCAGGCCCTGGGCCAGGCCCGCCGCGCCGCCGAGAACTTCCGCTTCTTCGCGGACCTGATCGTCGCCCAGGTCGACGACGCCTACAAGGTCCCCGGCCGCCAGGCCAACTACGTCAACCGCAAGCCGATCGGCGTCGCGGGCCTCATCACCCCCTGGAACACCCCGTTCATGCTCGAGTCGTGGAAGCTCGCCCCGGCGATCGCCACCGGCAACACCGTGGTGCTCAAGCCCGCCGAGTTCACCCCGCTCTCCGCCTCGCTGTGGGCCGGGATCTTCGAGGAGGCCGGCCTGCCGGAGGGCGTGTTCAACCTGGTCAACGGGTTGGGCGAGACGGCCGGCGATGCCCTGGTCAAGCACCCGGACGTCCCGCTGATCTCCTTCACCGGGGAGTCCTCCACCGGCCAGCTGATCTTCGGCAACGCGGCCCCCCACCTCAAGGGCCTGTCCATGGAGCTGGGCGGGAAGTCGCCGGCGGTCGTGTTCGACGACGCCGACCTCGAGACCGCGATCGACGCGACCATCTTCGGGGTCTTCTCCCTCAACGGCGAGCGCTGCACCGCGGGCTCGCGCATCCTCGTGCAGCGGGGCGTCTACGACGAGTTCGTGGAGCGATACTCCGCCCAGGCCTCCCGGGTCCGGGTGGGGCTGCCCTCGGACCCCCGCACCGAGGTCGGCGCGCTCGTGCACCCCGAGCACTACGAGAAGGTCATGTCCTACGTGGAGCTCGGCAAGCAGGAGGGGCGCCTGACCGCCGGCGGCGGCCGCCCCGAGGGCTTCGAGACCGGCAACTTCGTCGCCCCGACCGTCTTCGTCGACGTGCCCCGCGATGCGCGGATCTTCCAGGAGGAGATCTTCGGCCCCGTCGTCGCCATCACGCCCTTCGACACGGACGAGGAGGCGCTGGAGCTGGCCAACGACACCAAGTACGGCCTGGCCGCCTACATCTGGACCAACGACCTGCGGCGGGCGCACAACTTCTCACAGGAGGTGCAGGCCGGCATGGTGTGGCTGAACTCCAACAACGTCCGGGACCTGCGCACCCCCTTCGGCGGGGTCAAGGCCTCCGGGCTCGGGCACGAGGGCGGGTACCGCTCGATCGACTTCTACACCGACCAGCAGGCCGTGCACATCAACCTCGGCGAGGTCCACAACCCCGTCTTCGGCAAGGCCGACTAGGCCCGGCCCGCGCCGCCGCCTCACCCCGGCGGTCCGCCCGACCCGCGGCGCCGCGGCACCCCACCCTCCCATCGAGACAGCAAGGACGCTTGAGATGACCGAACAGACCGACTCCCTGCCCACCCCCTCCGCGACCCCGCCGGACGTGCTGCGCTGCGCGTCGATGGAGATCGTGGTGACCGACCTCGCGCGCTCGCGGGACTTCTACGTCGACGTCCTTGGCCTCGTCGTGACCGAGGAGGACGAGGGCGCGGTGTACCTGCGCTCGCTGGAGGAGTTCATCCACCACAACCTGATCCTGCGGCAGGGGCCGGTGGCCGCCGTCGCCGCCTTCTCCTACCGGGTGCGCACGCCCGAGGACCTGGACCGCGCGGAGGCGTTCTACCGCGAGCTCGGCTGCGAGGTCCGCCGCGAGCCCGGCGGGTTCGTCCGCGGCGTCGGGGACTCGGTGCGGGTCATGGACCCGCTGGGCTTCCCCTACGAGTTCTTCCACGAGGTCGAGCACGTGGAGCGGCTGGCGTGGCGCTACGACCTCTACACCCCCGGTGCGCTGGTGCGCCTGGACCACTTCAACCAGGTCACCCCGGACGTGCCGCGGGCCGTGAGGTACATGGAGGACCTGGGCTTCCGCGTCACCGAGGACATCCAGGACGAGGAGGGCACCACCTACGCGGCGTGGATGCGGCGGAAGTCCACGGTGCACGACACGGCCATGACCGGCGGGGACGGCCCCCGCATGCACCACGTGGCCTTCGCGACCCACGAGAAGCACAACATCCTCGCGATCTGCGACAAGCTGGGCGCGCTGCGGCTCTCCGACCACATCGAGCGCGGCCCCGGCCGCCACGGGGTCTCCAATGCGTTCTACCTCTACCTCCGGGACCCGGACGGGCACCGGATCGAGATCTACACGCAGGACTACTACACCGGCGACCCCGACAACCCGGTGGTCACCTGGGACGTCCACGACAACCAGCGGCGCGACTGGTGGGGCACCCCGGTGGTCCCCTCCTGGTACCGCGACGCTTCGACCGTGCTGGACCTCGACGGCGAGCCCGTGCCGCTGACGCAGCGGACCGACGAGAGCGAGCTGGCCGCGACCATCGGCGCCGACGGCTTCTCCTACACCCGCCGCGAGGAGGGCGAGGAGTCCATGCCGGACTGGAAGCAGGGCGAGTACAAGCTCGGGAACCAGCTGTGAGGCGCGAGGACACGACGAGGAGGACGCACATGCTGAGCGATGACAGGATCCGCGAGATCGCGGACGAGCTGGCCCGGGCCGAGCGCGAGCGGACCACGGTCCCGCTGCTCACGGCCCGGAACCCGGGGATGACCGTGGAGGACTCCTACGCGGTCCAGAACGAGTGGCGCCGCCGCGGCGAGGCCGAGGGCCGCCGGCTCGTGGGCCGCAAGATCGGCCTGACCTCCAAGGTCATGCAGCAGGCCACCGGCATCACCGAGCCCGACTACGGTGCGATCTTCGCCGACCAGGTGTACGAGAACGGCTCGGCGATCGAGCACGGCCGGTACTCCAACGTGCGGATCGAGGTCGAGCTGGCCTTCGTCCTGCGCGAGG
This sequence comes from Rothia santali, assembly GCF_024199905.1. Taxonomy (GTDB): domain Bacteria; phylum Actinomycetota; class Actinomycetes; order Actinomycetales; family Micrococcaceae; genus Rothia; species Rothia santali. The sequence goes on along the minus strand of NZ_JANAFB010000053.1, from coordinate 6,886 downwards.
AGCTGGGCGGCCCGGACGTCACGCTCTTCGACGTCCTGCGCGCCACGGAGTACGTGGTCCCCGCGCTGGAGGTCCTGAGCTCCCGGATCGAGATGCAGGGCCGCACCATCGTGGACACCATCAGCGACAACGCGGCGCTGGGCGCCATGGTGCTGGGCGGCCGCCCGGTGGCCCCCGACGCCGTGGACCTGCGCTGGGTCTCCGCGCTGCTGTACCGCAACGAGGTCGTCGAGGACTCGGGGGTCGCGGCGGCGGTGCTGAACCACCCGGCGTCGGGCGTCGCGTGGCTCGCGCGCAAGCTCGCCGAGCACGGGGACTCCCTGGGCGCGGGCGAGGTCGTCCTGGCGGGCTCCTTCACCCGGCCCCTGTGGGTCGAGCGCGGGGACACCATCCACGCCGACTACGGGACCCTGGGGGCGATCACATGCCGCTTCGAGTAGAGCTGCCGCCGACCTTCGCGGACGCCCTGCGGGAGGCCGAGCGCCCCCTCGTGGGCATGTGGGTGTGCTCCGGGTCGCCGGTGGCCGCCGAGATCGCCGGGTGCTCCGGGCTGGACTGGGTGCTGGTCGACGGCGAGCACTCGCCCGTCGGCCTGGAGACCGCGGCCTCGCTGCTGCGGGCCCTGGCCCCGTACCCGGTCGTCCCGATGCTGCGCGTGCCCGAGCTGGACGCGGCCCACCTCAAGCAGGTCCTGGACCTCGGGGCCCAGAACGTGCTGGTGCCCATGGTCGACACCGCCGAGCAGGCCCGGGCCGCCGCGGCCGCGGTGCGCTACCCGCCCCACGGGGTGCGCGGCGTCGGCTCGGCGCTCGCCCGGGCCTCCCGGTGGGGCGCGGTCGAGGGGTACCTGGCCGGCGCGCGGGAGACCGTCTCGCTGACCGTGCAGATCGAGTCGGCGGCCGCCGTCGCCAACGCCGGGGAGATCGCCGCGGTGGACGGGGTCGACGCCGTGTTCGTCGGCCCGGCGGACCTCGCCGCCTCGATGGGGGTCCTGGGGCAGCAGACGCACCCGGACGTCGTCGACGCCGTGCTGCGGACCTTCGACGCCGTGCGGGCGGCGGGCAAGCCGGTGGGCGTCAACGTCTTCGACCACGCCCAGGCGCACCGCTACCTCGACGCCGGGGCCTCCTTCGCCCTGGTGGGGGCGGACGTCCAGCTGCTGACCAGGGCCTCGCGCGGCCTGGCGGAGGCCTTCCTGCCGGCGGAGGGGTGAGCCGGCTCAGCCCGCCACGGCCCGGAGGGCCAGCGCGAACACGCCCGTCACGGCCAGCCCCATGGCCCCCACCACCGCGAGGTGCGCCCAGCGGTTCATGACCATGATCGCGGCGAACTCGCGGATGAACGCGCTGGGCACGTAGTACGCGGCCGTGCGCGAGCCCGAGACGCGCCCCCGCAGCCCGGCCCGCCGGGTCAGGACGGCCGCGCGGTAGACGTGGTAGTCGCTGGTCACCACCGCGACCTCCGCCTCGGCGCCCGCGGGCCCCATCAGCTCCCGGGAGAAGCGCAGGTTCTCGTCGGTCGTCGCGGCCCGGTCCTCCACGAGGATCGACTCCTCCGGGATCCCCTGCTCCAGCATGTAGGCGCGCATCGCCTCGCCCTCGGGCAGCGGCTCGTCCGCGCCCTGGCCGCCGCTGGGGATCAAGACCGGGGCGTGGCCCAGGGCCCGTTCGCGCCGGTAGAGCTCCAGCGCGCGGTCGATCCGCCCCGCCAGCAGCGGCGTGACCCGCCCCCGGATCAGCCCCGCGCCCAGCACCACGATGTAGCGCGGGTGCGTCTTCCGCGAGAACCGCCGGTACCCCACGGCGGAGATCAGGAACCCCAGGAAGCAGAACCCGAGGTAGGCGGTGACCAGCAGCAGCCCCGCGAAGACGTACCCGAGGACCAGGACGCCGACGTCGCCGAGCGGCCCGACCGCCACCAGCAGGAACGGTGAGAACGGCAGCGCGACCATCCACAGCCCCGCGGCCAGCGAGAGCGCGTTGGCCGGGCGCACCCCCTCGCGTCGCAGCAGGATCACCCCGTTGACCAGCAGGAACACGGCCAGGACGAAGTACCCGCAGAACACGGCGAGCAGTGTCAGGAGCGAGAGCGCGCCGACGACGAGCGAGAGCCACTCCCAGCGGACGTCGCCGAGCAGCGTGGTGACGGCGTCGAGCACCATGAGCGCGCCGACGATCGTGACCAGGCCGTAGCGCAGCCGGTACCCGGCCCGGCGGAAGCCGAGCACGCAGTAGACGAGGATGCCCACCCCCAGCAGGAGCGAGAGGAGGGTGGGGAGGAAGTCGATGGGCTGCACGCGGACCTCGGGCTCGACGGGGCGGGCCGACGCCGGGGCGGCCGGGTCGGTGGTCACGGCCATGCTATCCGGGTCCCGCGGGCTCTGAGTGGACCCGGCGCGCGCGGAGGGCCGAGGAATTAACGCTCCGGAAACGTGAGGGGCTTCACAGGGACGCAAACTGGGCGTAGGCTCCCAGCAGGAAATAAACGAACAACATTCGTTTTAGTCCCGTCCCACCCCCACGGTTAGGAGCCTCCCATGGGCACCAGCGAGAAGCGCCCGGGCCGGCGTCGCGTCCCGATCCACACCTCCACCTCCCCGGTGGTGCGCAAGGTCGGCGGATCCTCCGTCGTCATCGGCGTGGACCAGGGCCGCGCGGCCGGGTCCGACGCCGTCCAGGAGGCCGGGCGCGCCACCGGCCTCTCCGCGAAGGGGCTCAGCGCCGGGACCATCGGCCTGCTGGGCGCGGCCGTCATCGGCGTCTCGACCATCGCCCCGGCCTACACCCTGTCCGGCGCGCTGGGCCCCACGGTCTCGGTGGTGGGCTTCCACCTCCCCGCGATCTTCCTGGTCGGCTTCATCCCCATGCTCCTGGTGGCCCTGGGCTACCGCGAGCTCAACTCCGCGATGCCCGACTCGGGGACCACGTTCACCTGGGTCTCCAAGGCCTTCGGCCCGTGGGTCGGCTGGATGGGCGGCTGGGGCCTGCTCGCGGCCACGATCCTCGTGCTGTCCAACCTCGCGGGCATCGCGGTGGACTTCTTCTACCTGCTGATCGCGCAGCTGGCCGGCAGCCCCGGCATCGCGGACCTCGCGCGCAACGTGCCCCTCAACGTCGCCACCTGCCTGGTGTTCATGGCCGGGGCCTGCTGGATCTCCTACCGGGGCCTCCAGGAGACCAAGCGGTTCCAGTTCACGCTGGTCGGCTTCCAACTGGTCGTGCTCGTCGCCTTCGCCGTCACGGGGCTCGTGCGGGCCGCGAACGGCTCTGCCTTCGACGGCCAGCTGCCGCAGCTGGAGTGGTTCAACCCCGCCGGGATCGACTCGTTCTCGGCGTTCTCGGCCGGCGTCTCCCTCTCGGTGTTCATCTACTGGGGCTGGGACACGGTGCTGACCATGAACGAGGAGACCAAGGACCCGGAGCGGACGCCCGGGCGCGCGGCGATCGTGGTGATCGGCGTCGTCGTGGTGCTGTACCTGCTGGTCGCGTGCGGGACGCTGGCCTTCGCCGGCGTCGGGGACGGGGCGCTGGGCATGACCAACCCGGACATCCAGGAGAACATCTTCGCCGCGCTGGCCACGCCCGTGCTGGGGCCGCTGGGCGTGCTGATGTCGATCGCGGTGCTGATGTCCTCGATCGCCTCGCTGCAGTCGACCATGATCTCCCCGGCGCGGACCATGCTGGCCATGAGCCACTACCGCGCGCTGCCGGCCCGGTTCGCCCGGATCCACCCGCGCTTCCAGACGCCGGGCTACGCCACGGTGGCCTCCACGGTGATCGCGGCGGCGTTCTACGCCGTCATGCGCTTCATCTCCGAGGACGTCCTGTGGGACACCATCGCGGCCCTGGGCCTGATGGTCTGCTACTACTACGGGCTCACCGCGCTGGCCTGCGCGTGGTACTTCCGCCGGGAGGCCTTCGGCTCGGTCCGGGCCTTCGTGGTCCGGCTCGCGGCGCCGCTGCTCGGCGGGCTGCTGCTGCTGGTCTTCTTCGTCCGCACCACGATCGACTCCTTCGACCCCGACTACGGCTCCGGGTCCTCGCTGTTCGGGGTGGGCCTGGTGTTCTACCTCGGGGCCGGGATGATCGTGCTCGGCTTGGTCGTCATGCTCGTGCTCTCGCGCCGGATGCCGCAGTTCTTCCGGGAGGGCGTCGACGCCGTCCAGGCCCGCTCCGGCCCGGCCGAGTGAGGGGGGCGACGTCGTGCGCCTCCGTCCCGGCTCGCCGGCCACTCGCACCGCACCGCCCGGGGTTCACTCCCGCGGGCGCCTGAGATACCATAAAACGAACACCATTCATTTTCTTGAAAGGGTCAGCCCATGAACACCACGCCCAGCACCCCAGCCACCGGCTCCGCCCCGCGGGTCGGCGACGTCCGCGAGTGCGACGTCGTCGTGATCGGAGCGGGCCCCTCCGGCCTGACCGCCGCCCGCGAGCTGACCCGCGCCGGCAAGACCGTGACCGTCCTGGAGGCCCGCGAGCGGGTCGGCGGCCGCACCTGGTCGGAGCACGTCGAGGGCGCGTTCCTGGAGATCGGCGGCCAGTGGGTCTCCCCGGACCAGACCGCGCTGATCGGGCTGCTCGAGGAGCTCGGCCTCTCCACCTACTCCCGCTACCGCGAGGGCGAGGGCATCTACCGCTCCTCGGACGGCACCGTCAGCCGCTACACCGGCGAGATGTTCCCCGCCGGCGAGCGGACCGAGGCCGAGATGCAGCGCCTCGTCGACCTCCTGGACGGCCTCGCCGCCGAGGTCGGCCCCGCCGAGCCCTGGGCCCACCCCCGGGCCCGCGAGCTGGACACGATCTCCTTCCACCACTGGCTCCGGGAGCAGTCCGACGACGAGGAGGCCTGCAACAACATCGGCCTGTTCGTCGCCGGCGGCATGCTCACCAAGCCCGCCCACGCGTTCTCCGCCCTCCAGGCGGTGCTCATGGCCGCCTCCGCGGGCTCCTTCTCGAACCTCGTGGACGAGGACTTCATCCTCGACAAGCGGGTCCTGGGCGGCATGCAGTCGGTCTCCGAGACCATGGCCCGGGAGCTCGGCGACGCCGTCGTCACCGGCCACCCGGTCCGCGTGCTGCGCTGGGACGAGGATGACGCCGAGTACCCCGTCCTCGCGGAGGCCGAGGAGTTCTCCGAGGCCGGCGAGGCCTCCGGCCGGGTCCTGCACGTCCGAGCCAAGCGCGCCGTCATGGCCGTCCCGCCCAACCTCTACGAGCGTGTCAGCTTCGTCCCGCCGCTGCCCCGACGCCAGCATCAGATGCACCAGCACCAGTCGCTGGGCCTGGTCATCAAGGTCCACGCGGTCTACGAGACGCCGTTCTGGCGGGATAAGGGCCTGTCCGGCACGTGCTTCTCCGCCGGCTCCCTGGTCCAGGAGGTCTACGACAACACCAACCACGACCCGGCGACCGGCGAGGAGGAGTCCCGCGGCACCCTGGTCGGTTTCGTCTCGGACGAGAAGGCCGACGCGATGTTCGAGCTCGACGCCGAGGACCGCCGTGCCGCGATCCTCGCCTCGATCGCCGAGCTGCTCGGCCCCGAGGCCCAGAGCCCCGTGGTCTACTACGAGTCCGACTGGGGCTCCGAGGAGTGGACCCGCGGCGCCTACGCGGCGAGCTACGACCTGGGCGGCCTGCACCGCTACGGCAAGGACCAGAGCACCCCGGTGGGCCCGATCCACTGGTCCTGCTCGGACCTCGCCGCCGAGGGCTACCAGCACGTCGACGGCGCGGTGCGGATGGGTCGCAAGACCGCCGCGGACATCCTGGACGCGCTGTGAGGTACGCGGTCGGCTACGCCGCGCACGAGCGCGGGCGGGACGCCCTGAACCTCGGCGTCGCGCTGGCCCGGGCGACCGGGGCCGTGCTGGAGGTCGTGGTGGTCGTCAAGGCCCGCGAGCAGTACTCGAGCGCCCCGCGGGACGACTTCGGCCGCCTCGTGGAGGACCAGGCCAAGCGGTGGCTGAACGAGGCCGCGGAGCTGGTGCCCGACGACGTCGAGGTCGAGCTGCGCCTGCACCGCTCGATCAACGCCCCGGCCGGGCTGATGGAGGTCGCCGCCTCATCCGGCGCGGCGGCGGTCATCGTGGGCGGCTCCTCGGCGAGCGGCTGGCTGCGCCACGGCGTCGGCGGCACGGGCAGCGCGCTGCTGCACCGCTCCCGCATCCCCGTGATCCTGGCGCCGCGCGGCTACGAGCCCGCGCCGCTGACGGAGATCGCGTGCGCGGTGAGCCCCGAGCCCGAGTCCGCCGGCCTCGTGGAGGAGGCCGTCGCGACGCTGAACCGCACCGGCCTGCCGGTCCGGCTGATCGCCCTGGCCGAGGGCGACGACGCCGCCCGGGCCCGCGAGTCCCTCGAGGCCCTGGTCGCCGCGTCCCGGGTCGAGCCGGAGGACCCCGGGCGCCTGAGCGTCGTCGTGGGCAGCGGGGCCTCGGTCGCCGACGCCGTGGAGTCCGTGACCTGGGGCGAGGGCACGGTGCTCATGGCCGGCTCCTCCCGGCTGGCCCGGCGCGGGGAGCTCTTCCTCTCCTCGACCACGGCCAAGATCCTGACGAGGCTCCCGATCCCCCTGGTGGTCGTGCCGCGCGAGTACCATCCTGGCAGGGGAGGGTCCGCGGATCAGCCGTGGACCGGCGAGCTGCCGATCGTCGGCGCGCCGTAGAAATCCACCCCGCCCGGCTCTGGAAAACAAAATTTGTATATTGGTAAACTAGAGCGAGGCTCTGTGTCTCATGACACACGAAAGGACGGTAATTCGTATGGCGATCAACGTCGATCAGCTGCTGGCCAAGGTCCCCACGGGACTGCTCATCGCCGGTGAATGGAGGGACGCCTCGGACGGCGGGACCTTCGACGTCGAGAACCCCGCCACCGGCGAGGTCATC
>NZ_JANAFB010000052.1 GCF_024199905.1 Rothia santali | reverse complement strand
GTCTCCGACGGCACGTGGAGCGCGCTGCGGATGGGCGTCTACGCCGAGGGCGCGCCCCTCCTGCCCGGCGGGGTTCCGGTGCAGCCCGACCGCCTCGCGGCCTCGGGTGGCGTCGCGCTGCCGCGGCTGCCCGCCGACGGCGGGGGGAGCGCGGTCGTGGAGGTCAGGGTCTGGCTCGCCCCGGACGCGCCCCGGGAGGCGTACCTCGCGGGGTTCCCGCTCGACCTCGACGTCGTGGGGGAGACCACCGCGGGCGAGCGGTTCAGCACGGAGGTGGAGTTCTCATGAGCCGTCGGATCCCGCCGCGCCGGGGGAGGCGCCGCCCGGATGAGCCCCGGGACCGCCGTCCTCGCGCGAGTCTTCTCCGGGCGGGCACCGCGCTCTGCGGCGCGGCGGTCCTCGCCCTCGCGCTGGGCGGGCTCCACGGGCCCGGGGGCACCACCGCCGCCGCCTACACCGACCGGGGGTTCCTCAACGCCGCCTACTCCAGCTCGTTCGCGATCGGCGCGGTCGACGCCGCGGGCCGCGTCCACCTGACCGAGGGCGACTCCCTGAGCGGACGCTTCGGGGCCCTCGACCGGATGGTGCCGGGCAGCACCGCGGAGCTGGGCCTGGACGTCTTCAACAACACCCGCGGCTCCGAGGCCCAGGCGACCGTGCGGGTGGCTCCCGAGGGGGAGCTGGCGGGGGAGTACCGCTTCTCGGCCGCCGTCGTGCCCTCGGGCACCGCCGGGACCCGCCCGGGGACCCGCCCGCCGCGGATCCGTCCGCCGGCGGGCGCGTGCTCTTCGGGGACCCGGCCGATCCCTCGCGCGGCCTCCCCGCGGCGGAGATCCCCTCCGGTGCGGCGCTGCGCCTGTCGCCCCGCGAGGGGACCCCTCGCCGGCGGGGACCCGTGGACCGGACCCGCGGCCAGCCGGGCCCGCGTCGTCCTCTACGCCCATCTGCTCGACAACGACCGGACGAGCGCCGTCTCCACGGCGGCGACCCGCCTCACCCTGACCCTCGAAGGAACATCATCGTGACCCTGCGCCATCCCTCCCCGTCCGCCGCACCCGACGCCGCGGCCCCCGACGCCCCCGCGGTCTCGCTCGGCCCGGCGCCCACGCCCAACCCGGCGCCCGCGCCCGGCCCGGCGTCCACGCCCGGCCCGGCGCCCACGCCCAACCCGGCGCCCGAGGGCCCGCCGTCCCGACGCCGCCCACCCCGGCGTCGTCTGTCATGGCGTCGCCTGTCCCGGCGTCGTCCGCGGCGCGGCGGCCTCACCGGGACCGGCAAGAGGAGCACCGGCCCGGGGCCTCGCCGGGGTCGCCGACGTCGTGCGCTCCGTGGTCCTCTGGGGCGGGGCCCTGCTCGGCCTCGCGTGCATCGTCCTGTTCGTGCTCGGCCTCGTCCTCGGGTGGCGTCCCCAGGTGGTCGTGACCGGCTCGATGGAGCCCGCCATCCCGACCGGGTCGCTCGTGGTGGTGCGGCAGGTGCCGGCCGTGGACGTCGCGGTCGGCGACGTCGTCACCGTCCCGCGGCCCCACGGCGAGGGGCTCGTGACCCACCGCGTGATCGCGACCGAGCCCGTGGGCGGCGGCGCGTCCTCACCCTGCAGGGCGACGCGAACGTTTCCCGACCCCGAACCCTACGCGCTGACGACCGTGGGGCGGGAGGTCGTGACGCTGCCCGGCGTCGGGTTCCTGGCCACGCTGCTCAAGACGCCGGGCGGGATCGCCGCGATCGTAGTCCTGGCGGCGGCAGTGCTGGCCGCCTACGCCTGGCAGCTGCGCGACCCCGACGAGCCGCGGGGCCCTCCCGTCGGCGGCGAGGGCTGCGCGGCCCCGGCCGGCCCGGCGCAGCCGGCGAGGCGCACCGGCCTGCCGCACCCGGTGGGGCGCACCGGCCCACCGCATCCGGCGCCCCCGGCGGGCGGGGCTGATCCCCCTGCCGCGTCACATCGGGCCCGCGGCGCCGTATCCGATGGCCCCTCCCCGCGGCCGCAGGCAGAATGGACGGGAGCGCCCCGAGGTGTTCCGGCGCCGACGGACGGCCCCGGGCCCCGCGCCCGCCTCACCGGGGGGCCTCAGGAAGGCGGGCATGGGCTTCTACTTCTCCCGGGTGGTGGACGAGGTCGGCCGGGCGCTCATGGCCGGCGCCAACGTCCGGCTCACCGGGGTCCAGGGCAGCGGCCGCAGCGCGGTCATGGACCGCCTCGCCGAGCGGCTGGGCCGCCTCGGCCACACCGTGCACCGCGGCGGGGGCGGGCAGCTTCCCCGACGGATGTCCGGGCAGCTGATCGCCCAGCTCGGCATTCCCTGGCCGCCCGCGGGGTCCTCCGCGGCCACCGGCGTCGACGCCGCGGTGGATCGGCTCTGCGCCGCGTGGAGCGCCGAGGGCCACCCCGTCCTGCTCCTGGACGACGCCCACGAGATCGACGCCGTCTCGGCGGGCATCCTCGCCCGGGCCGTGCGCCGGATGCGCGTCCCCGTGGTCCGGGCGGTGCGGCACGGCGTCGCGGACCCCGAGGACTTGGACCGGCCCGTCTCCGCCGCGGCCGAGGTGGGCGTCGCGATGCCCGCCATGACCGCGGACGACGTCGTCGAGATGGCCGCGCAGCTGCTCGGCGCCCCGCCCGAGCCGATGCTCGCGGCCCGCGTGCTCGCCAAGTCCGGCGGCATCCCCGGCCTCTCGGCCAGCATCATCACCACCGCGCGGGTCGCCGGGCACATCGAGCTCGCGTTCGGCCAGTGGCGGGTGGCCTCCGACTCGCTGTGGAACCAGCACCTGGCCCCCGTCATCGACGCCCGGCTGCAGGGCCTCCCGCGCGCCGAGCGGGAGGCGCTCGCGGTCATCGCGCTGCGGGGCGCGGCCGCGCCGGCCGAGCTGATCGCCGCCCACCCCGCCGAGGCCCTCGTGGGCCTGGAGCGGCGCGGGCTCCTCGCGGAGGCGGCGGAGGGCGGGGCGCGCCGGATCCACGTCTGGCCGCCGATCCTCGCCGACCGCTACCAGCGCGGCCTGAGCACCCTGGCGCGGATGGCGCTGACCGGCGACGCCGCCGGGGACCTCCCGCCGGTCCCGACCTTCCCGGCGAACCGTCGGCCGACCTGCCGGAGCGGCGCGCCGTGATGCTCGCCCGGCGCATGCAGGACGCCGCGCGGCGGCGGGCGGCGCAGCGCTACGCACGGTGGGCGGAGCGCCCCACGGAGGCCCGGGCCGTCAGGTACCTCGACGCCGCCTTCGGCTCGGCCGGGGAGTCCGCGCGGTTCCGCGAGGTCCTCGCCTGGCTGGAGGACCTGGGCCCCACCTTCTCCGCGGGGTACGTCGAGCTGCTGCGCCAGGCGCTGCGGGCCGCCGGGGGTCAGGAGGGAGCGGACGGGGCGCCGTCGGGGGCCGAGCCGTTCCCCGACCCGCGCTCCCTCGTCGAGGCCCTCGCGGTGATCGCCGACGACGACCTCGAGTCCCCGCCGGAGGACTCGGACCCCGACCGCTGCGTGATCCGCGCGATCGTCACCGGCCGCATCGACGCCGCCCGCGACCTCTCCGAGCGGCTCGGCGCGAGCCGGCTCAGCGCCGCCCTGCGCTGCCACGTGCTGTACCTGGACGGGCGCATCGACGAGGCGATCCTGCGGCTGCGCGCCCTCCTGGAGGAGGCCTCGGCCGACGCGGACCGGGACACCTTCCTCATCGCCTCGCACGGGCTGGCGCTGATCGAGCGGCACTGGGGCGACCCCGCGGCGTCGCACTCGATCCTCAGCGCGGCGCTGAGCGTGGGGCAGCCCGGCGTCGTGAGCTCGACCTTCTTCGGCGCCATGCTGCACTGGGCGGCCGTCGACGCGCACGACCGGGGCCGCTACGCGCTGCGGGACGCGCTGTGGCGGGACGGCTCCTCCTACGCCCCCGGCGTCGGACCGCTCTACGGGATGGGCGGGGACCTCGTGCGGGCGATGGTCGAGGAGGACCCCGAGCGCTTCGACCGGGCCGCCGCGGAGGTGATCCGGGCGCGCGTGGAGCGGGGCTACGTCATCGCCGCCCTGCACACGGGGGTGGGGGCGCTGCAGCGGCACGCGGGCCCGGAGCTGTTCGCGGCCATCGCGGGCATCCCCGCGCCGCGGGGCTCCTCGCCCCTGAGCTTCCTGCAGCCCCTCGCCGGGGCGCTCGAGGCGGGCCGGGCGGACGAGGCCGGGCGGATCCTCGCGGCCCTGCCCGCCGGCTTCGCGCCGACCTCCGCGCGCATGGTTGCCGCCGCGGTGCGCTGGTGGCGGGGCGCGGCGAGGACCGGCGCGCGGAGGAGCTCGCGCGGCTGCTGGGCCCCTCGCGCGACGCCGCCGAGGAGGCGGTCACGGGCCTGTCCCGGCGCGAGGCGGAGGTCGGGATGCTGGCGGGCATGCTCACCAACGCCGAGATCGCGCAGCGCCTGGGGCTGAGCACGCGGACCGTGGAGAACCACGTGGCCAACGCGCTGAAGAAGACGGGCCTGGCCGGGCGCGAGGAGCTGGCGCGGCGGCTGATGCGGGCGGAGCGCCCCTTCCGCTGAGGCGCGGGCGAGCCGTCCGGAGGGTCTGTACCAGACCCCGGTTCGCGCGTCATATGTGACGTATGTGACGCCCGATGAATAGACTGGTCAACACTGCATTTTTCTCGAGATCCGCGAGGTTGGACCAGCATGACCGAGCAGCGCACCCGCCCACGCACCGTCGTGGGGCCCCAGAGCGTCCTCCAGAGCGCGGCGTGGGGCGACTTCCAGGGCCGGGTCGACCGGCCGGTGCGCAGCCTCTCCGGGGAGGGGTGGCGGGCCCTGGTCGTGGAGGAGAGCACGGCGGTCGGCACGTGCTGGTACCTGCCCTACGGGCCGGTCGCGGAGGGGCCCGAGCAGCTCGCCGCCGCCCTGCGGAGCCTGCGCGAGGCCGCCCGTGCGGCGGGGGCCGGGTGGCTGCGCGTGGAGCCGATCCTCGACGTCGTGCGCGGCCCGGCCGCCGCGGGGACGGGCGAGGCCTCCCGGGTCCTGGGGCGCTCGCGCGCCGTCGCCGCGCCGCGGGACATCCAGCCGCGCCGCAGCCGCTGGATCGACGTCGCGCGCTCCGAGGAGGAGATCCTCCGGGACATGACCGGAACCAACCGGAACCTCTGGCGGCGCCACCGCGACAAGGACCTGAGCATCACGGCCAGCAGCGACCCGGGGGAGGTCGAGGTGCTGATCGGCCTGCTCGAGGGCTCGGCGCAGCGCAACGACTTCCGGGCGCACGACGCCGGCTACCTCCGCGAGGCCGCCCGCACCCTCCTGCCCCGCGACGCCGCGACGGTGTACGTGACCCGCCACCGCGGCGAGCCGGTCTGCGCGATGATGGTCTACGACTCGCCGAGCACCAGGATCTTCGCCCACTCGGCGATGAAGGAGGGGCAGCGGAAGCTGCGCCCCAACCAGCCGATGGTCGTCCAGGCGATCCTCGACGCCGCCGCGCGCGGCCAGGAGATCGCTGACCTGTTCGGCATCGCGCCCACCGACGACCCCGAGCACCCCTGGGCGGGGTTCAGCGGCTTCAAGCGCTCCTTCGGCGGCTACGACGTGAACCTGACGGGGACGTGGGACATCCCGGTCACGGCCTGGCGGTACCGGCTCTACGTCGGGCTGCGGCGGGCGCGGCGGCTCCAGCGCGCGGTGCGCGGGGGCCTGGGGCGGCTGCTCGCCCACCCGTGACGAGAGGGCGCCCGCACCACCGATACGATACGAAGGGGAAACGCACATGAACCGCGACGACTACCTGCGCCTGATTCCCAAGGCCGAGCTGCACTGCCATTTCGTGTCGACCATGCGCGTCTCGACCCTGCTCGAGCTCTGCGCGGAGCACCGCGTGCCGCTGCGCACCGACGACCTCGACTCGCTCCTCGACTACGAGGGCCTGCCCGACTTCCTCGACGTCTTCAACGCCGCCCACCACGCCCTCACGCGGGGGGACGAGATCGCCCGCGTCGCCTACGAGGGCGTGGAGGACGCCGTCCGGTCGGGCAACCTCAGGTACCGGGAGTACTTCGTCAACCCGGACAACTTCGCGGACCGCGGCATCGACTACCCCTCGCTGATCGACGCCATGAGCGACGGCCTGCTGCAGGCGGAGCGCGACTTCGGCGTGGGGTTCGGGATCGTCCCCTCCATCAACCGCTCGCTGCCCGCCTCTGCGGCGACGCAGATGGTGCGCACCGTGCTCGACCACCCTCGTGACCGGGTGCTCGGCATCGGCAAGGACGACATCACCCCGGAGCGGGGGGAGGACCCCCGCCGTTTCGCGGAGGCGTACGCCCTGGCCCGCCGGCACGGGCTGCGCACCACGGCGCACGTGGGCGAGAACCTGACCATGCCGCCGGAGAACGTGCTCATCGCCCTGGACGAGCTGCAGGTGGACCGGGTCGACCACGGGTACCGGGTCGTCGACGACGAGGCCGTCCTGGAGCGCGCCCTCGACGCCGGCGTCCCCTTCGTCTGCACGCCCCACTCCACGGCGATGCTCTCCGGATGGGAGTTCTCCGACGCGCACCGCATCGCCCGGATGGTGGACGCGGGCCTCCGGGTGACCTTCGCGACCGACGACGCCGTCTTCTTCAAGACGGACATCGGCAAGGAGTACGTCGAGGCACTCCCCCGGATGGGGCTCGACCTCCCCGACGCGGTGCGCATCGCCCGCACCGGCTTCGAGGCCGCCTGGTGCGACGACGCCGAGCGGTCACGCCTCCTCGCGGACTTTGACGGCCTCGTGACCGCCCTGAACGCCGCCCTGCGGGATTCGGAGGGGCACGGGGCCTGACCGGGGGTCGGGCCTCCGGCCGCCCGCGTCGTCCGAGGACTGACCGCGGCCCGTCCGCGTCGTCAGCCAGGGGGGGGGCTGACCGCCGCTCGTCCGCGTCGTCGGTCGAGGGCTGACTACCGCCCCCTCCGCGTCGTCAGCCCGATGCGGGGCAGGATTCGTAGACGTGGCCGGAGCGCCCCGCGAGCAGCAGCTCGGGGTCCCGCAGGATCGTCGGCACGGCCGGGCCGGAGCCCTCGCACGCGGAGGTGAAGCCGTCCCGGCCGAGCTCATCGGTGTACTCGACGTCGAGCACCACGGGGTACGCGTCCGCGGCGGCGTCGCACTCGTCGAAGGCGCGGCAGGACTCGGTGATCGCGAAGTCGAAGCCCAGCGCCCGCAGCCGGGCCGACTGCTCGACCGCGTTCTTCTGCGCGATCGCCAGGCCGCTCCGGTGCGCCGCCTCGACCAGCAGGGCCGCCAGCGCCTCGTTGTCCTCCGCGGTCAGCGCCCCTTCGGAGCGGAGGTGGGAGTCGAGGTTGTCCACCTCGACGGCGTCGTACCCGTCCCGCGCGCACCCCTCGATCCAGGGCCCGACGACGTCCGCGATGCGCTCCCGCTTCCCGGCGGTGGAGGTGTCCAGGAGGTACTCGTCGGGCCAGCCGGGGTCGGCCAGCGGCTCGCCGTCGCGGTCGCGCAGCACGAGGTCCGGCCGCTCCTCGAGCCATCGACTCGACTCGCCGGGCTGGGTCTGGAAGCCGTTGACGTAGCAGACGTCGTAGCCGCGGCCGGCGGGCGGGGCGGTGCGGTCGCGCACGACCGTGGTCGCACCGCCCGGAGGGTCGTAGGGGCCGCCGAGCTGGTAGTCGAAGGCGGCGCCCGCCGGCGGTGCGGTGGGGGATCCGTCCGCGGCCGACGCCGCGGGGGCGGGTGACGTTGAGTCGGACGTCGCGGGGACGGGTGACACTGAACCTGATGCTGCAGGGGCGGACGACGCCGGGTCCCCGGTCCCCGCTCCGGAGGGGCCGCCGGAATCCGCCTCTGGTGCGGAACAACCGGCCGAGCAGAGCAGCGCCACGGCGACGACGGCGGCGAGGACCAATCGTCTCAGCCTCGTGCATGGGTGGCGGGGGCTCTCATCGCTCATGGCGCGCATCCTACACGCGGCCGGACGACTTCTCGGCAGTGAAGACGCCTGCCCGCGGGGATGGCTCCCACTTGGCGCTCAGCGCCGTCGGTCCTTGAACCTTGCCTCGTTGATCACCGGGGCTCCATGAGGAGGCCGAGGAGGACGACGACCCCTGTGAGGAGAGCCAGCATGCCGAGATCGGCACATGTGCCGTCAGCGCGGTCGATCCGGCTTCCTGCCCCCGCCCTAGCCTGGGAGCATCGACGCCGTACCGCCGGGCAACGGTGCCACGGTGGGAGGTCGGCATCGTGCTGAAGGAGGTGATCCCGTGACGAGGATCAGAAGGATCATGGCAGCCCTGGCGTGCACCGCATGGTCGAGGACCTCCGTGACGTCCGGGGCGGGACACACCTGCCGGACCTACTGGAACACGTACTGACCGTGGGGACTCCGGCGGCGTGGGCGTGAGGGCCGCGTGGTGCGTTCTGCTGACGGGGGCCCTGCTGGGCACCTCGGCGACGGTCGTCCTCGGGGAGGTCGCGCACCGGGAGGCGCGTGACCGCGGGGCGGGGCAGCGGGTGGGCGAGGCCTTCGCCTGGCCCGACCACCCGGCGCTCTCCGATCCCGGCGAGACGCTGGCGGTGCTCGAGGAGGCCGCCACGGAGACCGGCACGACCGTCATCCGGTCGGTCGGCGGCGATGCGGTGGGGCGGCCGACCGTCGGGCACTTCGTCTTCCCGGGGAGCGGCGAGACCCGGCTCTTCGCCGAGTACTCCCTGGCCTCGGGGCGGTGGCCCGCGGCGGGTGAGCTGCGCGCGGCCACGGCGCTGGCGACCACCGACGCGGCGGAGCGGCCGGACGGCGTCGTGACGACGGGGGTTCCGCGCGTGCTCGCCCACCGGTACGAGCTCACGGTCGCCCCGCTGGCCCTGGCGTTCGACAGAGTGCCGACGGCGGGCCTCTACACCCTGGAGGCCCCGGACCGGGACCGACGGGACCGGTTCCTGGAGAGGATCCTCGCGCACATGGTGCAGGCGGGGGCGACCGAGGTGGTGCGCGCCGACCTGGAGGGCCCGCCACCGGCCGGAGGGCACGAGGAGGGACGGGTCTTGGCGTCGGGCGCGGTGCCCTGGCTCCTGGGGGCCGTGGCGGTGCTGGTGGCCCTGGCGATGCTCGTCCGCGACGCCCGCACCGTGGGCGTCCTGCGGCTCCTGGGGTACTCGCGGCGGCTGGTCTGGTACCGCGTCGTGGGCCGGTGGGCACTGCTCGCGGCGGTCCTCGGTTCGGCCGGGGGCGGAGCGATCGCGGTGCTGCTGCCGGGGGCCGACGCCGACCTGCTCCTGCGGACCCTCGCGGCATCGGGGGCTGCCGCGGGCGCCGTCGTGCTCTCGACCGCCCTGGGAGGGATCCTCGTCATCCAGCGCATCCACGCGGCGGAGCTGATGAAAGGAGGGTTGCGATGACGCCGCCCCGTGACCATGACCGTGCTCGTAGCCGTGCCCATGCCCATGTTCGCGCCCGTGACCGGGTCCGAGTCGGTGCCCGCGAGGCGTCGGCGCCCGGACCTCATCGGATCCCGTCGGTCTCCCGCGGCGGCCGGGGACGAGTCATCACCGGCATACTGGCGAGCGTGAAGGGCGCCTGCGGCGTCGCCCTGTTCCTGATCGTCCTGCAGGCCCTGACCCAGGCGGGGGAGCTGGCCTCCCGCGAGGGCAGCCTCGGGACCTGGGAGGACACCGGATCGTACGCCGTGTTCTACCCGCGGTCGGTGGGCGAGGACCTGGGGGAGATCGAGGCCGGGGGCCACGCGAGCAAGGCCGCCGAGGCGGGGCCGCTGTACGAGGCGCTCGACGCCGCGGGGGCCCTGTTCGTCGACGCCTCGGCGTACGAGGCCGGTGGGCCGAGCGAGGACCCGACCGGCGGCGTCGAACCCCCGCGACCCGTGATCAGGGTGAACGCCAACTACCTGGAGCGGTACCCGCTGCTGGACGCGGACGGTGGGCGCGTCGGCGTCGCGCCGGAGGAGACCGCGTGGGTCGTCGCGGTGCCGGAGACGTACCGCGATCAGGAGGAGCGGCTGCGGGAGCTGTTCACCGCGCGGCGCATCGGGTCCGGAGGCGTAGACGGCGCGGTCCAGGCCAGCGAGGGCATGCTCGGGAGCGCGCCGCCGGACCGGTTCCGGGAGCAGGCGGTGCGCATCGTCTGGACCGCCGCCGGGCAGCGGGTCTTCGGCTTCAGCACCCTCGTCGCCCCGGAGGACGGGCACCTGGTCGAGGACCCGATCGTCGAGGTCATGACGCCGTCCAACAGCCTGCCCGTCGACCGGCTCAACGCCGTGACCGGCGAGCTCAACGCACCGCTGAAGGTGCCGGTCGGAGCGGACCCGGCGGGCACCCTGCGGTCCCTCCAGCCGATGCTGGCGGAGCTGCGCCTGCAGGACAACCTGCGGCACCTGGTGACGACGCACGAGGCGGTCCTGGGCGAGCTGAGGCAGCTGCAGGCCGCCCTGAGCGGGAGCGTCGCCGCGGCCGTCGTGGCCTTCCTCGCGCTGACCGTCCTGGGCGTCGCGCTGGTGGCGATCGTCTGCGATCGGGACCGGCTGCGCCTGACGGTCAGGCGCCTCCACGGGCACGGGTTCTGGCGCACGCACCGGGAGACGCTCGCCCTCCTGGGCGGCGTCTGGGGTGCGCAGCTGATCGTCGCCGTGGGGTTCCTCGCGGTCCGTCAGCTGCGTCCCGCGCCGGTGGGTGGTGCCCCGGCGGGCAGTGCCGGCGCGGGCGGCTGGGAGGCGCTGCCGCCGCTCCTGGCGGTGGCCGGCGCGTGCGCGCTCGTCGAGCTGTGCCTGGCGGCGGCCGCGGTGCTCGTCCTGGAGCGTCGGCACCTGGCGAGGAGGCTGAGGGAGCTGTGAGCGGGGAGGCGGTGGCCGAGCTGAGGGGCGTGTCGAAGGGCTACGGGGGCCGCGCCGTCGTCGTCGGGCGCGACCTGCGCGTGGAGGACGGGGAGATGGTGGCGCTCGCCGGGCCCAGTGGCGCGGGGAAGTCGACGCTGCTCAACATGATCGGGCTGCTGGAGGCGCCGGACGAGGGGGAGGTCCGGCTGTTCGGCCGGCCCGCGCCCCGGCCCCGGACGCGGGCGGCCCAGCGCCTGTTCCGGGACCGGATCGGGTACCTGTTCCAGAACGGGGCCCTCGTCGACGACGCCACGGTCGCCGGGAACCTCGAACTGGCGCTGGCCTACGCGCCCCGGTCGGAGCCGGCGGGGCCCGCGATCTCGGGCGCCCTGGAGCGGGTGGGCCTGCGGGGGATGGGGCGCCGGCCGGTGCACTCCCTCTCGGGAGGCGAGCGCCAGCGGGTCGCGATCGCCCGCCTGATGATCAAGCCGTGCTCGCTGATCCTCGCCGACGAGCCGACGGGCTCGCTGGACGAGGCGAACCGTTCGCTCGTCGTCGACCTGCTGCGCGGGCTGAACGCGGAGGGGCGGACGGTGGTCGCGGCGTCCCACGATGCCGCTCTGGTCGAGGCATGCTCGAGGGCGATCCGGGTCGGGTGATGCGGGACGAGGAGCCCGTGGGCGGTTCCTCGTCCAGCGCAGGACCCGTCGCCGGTCATCGGGCCAAGCGCCGGCGGTCGCCTGAGAGCGCCCCGCTCACCCCTCGGGCGCCTCCCCGGCGGGCATGGTCACGACGGCTCGCCACACGACCGGGTCCCCGAGCTCGGTGATCGGCAGACCGGCGACCCCCGTCTGCGCGAACGACGCCTCGGGATCGAGCACGCGCAGACGGTCGCCCGCCGCGGCCAAGCAGAACAGGAGGGCCTGGACGGTGTCGACGCCGTAGGTCGTGAGGCTCTCGACGACGTCGCCGGCGGCGTCGAGGAACCGGTAGGTCATCGACGGGGTCTCGTCCGGCGTGGGGAGGATGTGCAGGGTGAGCGGCCCGGACCCCGTCTCGAAGACGCGTGCGGCGATCACGGTCTCTTGCGCGTGGTCCAGTCCGCGGTCCCGAGGCGGAAATGACGTCATGGACGTCGATGCTAGCGGAGGTCCTCAGGCAGCCGGACGGGATCGGCGGACTCGACGCCGGGTTCCGCAAAAGCGGCACGACGTCGGCCGGCATGGGCTCGGCACCGCACCGGGCACTCCGGCGGCTTCAACCCCGCACCGGGCCCCCCGGTGGCCTCAGCCCCGCGCCCTCCCCAAGTGCAGCAACGGGAACGGCCGCCCCTCGCCGTCGAGCTCCGAGCGCCCGCGCTCCTCGAAGCCGCGCGCCCGGTAGAAGGCCACGGCCCCCGGATTCTGCTCGTTGACGTCCACGGCGGCCTCCGGGAGGTCCCGGACGGCGTCCTCCAGCAGCCGGGTCCCGACGCCGCGGCCGTGCTCCGCGGGATCCACGAAGAGCATCTCGACGACGCCGTCCTCCACGGCCACGAACCCGACGACGCCGCGCCCCGCGTCCTCGGCCACGCGCAGGTCGGACATGCGCGGCAGGTACGAGGCCACGGCCCGCTCGTAGAAGTCGACGTCGTCGGGGTCCAGGAAGCCGTGGGTGGCCTCGACGGCGCGCCGCCACAGCCGCAGGAGGGCGGGGTGCTCGGCGGGGTCGGCGGGTCGGATCGTGAGGTGGTCGTTCGGGGCGTCGTCGCGGGTCATGGGAACATCCTGACATGCCGGTGCGGCCCCGGGCAGCGGCGCCCCCGCCCGCATAGAATGCGGCCATGAGCACCCTCGTATGGTTCAGGGACGACCTCCGCACCTCCGACCACCCGGCCCTCCGCCGCGCCGTGGACCGCGGGGAGCCCGTGGTCTGCCTCTACGTCCTGGACGAGGTGTCCGAGGGCGTCCGGCCCCTGGGCGGGGCCGCGCGGTGGTGGCTGCACCACTCGCTGACGGCCCTGGGGGAGCGGATCGCCGAGCTCGGCGGCCGGCTGGTCCTGCGCCGGGGCGCGGCGGGCGACGTCGTCCCCGAGGTCGCCCGCGAGGCGCAGGCCGACCTCGTCCTCTGGAACCGCCGCTACGGCGGCCCCGAGCGGGCGGTCGACGCCGCGCTCAAGGAGGGCTTCGGCGAGGACGGGATCGAGGCGCACTCCTTCGCCGCCTCCCTGCTCTTCGAGCCGTGGACCGTCCGGACGCGGCAGGACGAGCGGTTCAAGGTCTTCTCGCCCTTCTGGCGGGCGTGCCTCGAGAAGCCCGAGCCGCGGCGGCCCGAGCCCGCACCCGAGCGGATCCCCTCCCCGGAAGAGCACCCGCGCTCCGAGGACCTGGGCGACTGGGGCCTGCTGCCCACCGCCCCCGACTGGTCGGGCGGGATCGCCGAGGCGTGGGAGCCCGGTGAGGCCGCCGCGGAGCGCCGCTTGGAGCGCTTCCTGTCCGACGCCGCGGAGCACTACGAGGACGAGCGGGACCTCCCCGGCGTCGAGGACGCCACCTCCGGGCTCTCGCCGCACCTGCGCTGGGGCGAGATCAGCCCGTACACGGTGTGGCACCGGGCGCGGGAGAGCGGCCGCGACGTCGAGTCGTTCCTCTCCGAGATCGGCTGGCGCGAGTTCGCCTGGCACACCCTCTACGCGCACCCGGACCTGGCCACGGTGAACCTCGACCGCCGCTTCGACGCCTTCCCCTGGCCCGAGCTGGACGAGGACGAGCTCGCGGCGTGGCGCTCGGGGACCACCGGCGTCGCGCTGGTGGACGCCGGCATGCGGGAGCTGTGGCACACGGGGACCATGCACAACCGGGTGCGGATGGTCGCGGCGTCGTTCCTGGTCAAGAACTTGCTGATCGACTGGCGGATCGGCGAGCGGTGGTTCTGGGACACCCTGGTGGACGCCGACGCCGCGAGCAACCCGTTCAACTGGCAGTGGATCGCCGGGTGCGGGGCCGACGCCGCGCCCTACTTCCGGGTCTTCAACCCGGACCGCCAGGTCGAGCGCTTCGACCCCCGGGGCGTGTACCTCACCCGGTGGGGCGCGGCCGAGGAGGGGCGCGAGCCGATCGTGGACCTCAAGGAGTCGCGGAAGGCGGCGCTGGCGGCCTTCGAGGAGATCAAGCAGGAGGGATAGGCGCCCCGGCCGTGCGCCTCAGCGCCGCTTCCGGCCGCCCAGCCCCCGCCGCGACGTCGCCCACAGGGCCCAGGCCACGAGCAGCGGCTGGAAGAGCAGGCGGACGAAGCGCTTGGTGTCGGTGTCCAGGCCGAAGCCGTCCCGGTGGTTGATCCACTGGGAGAGGTTGCCCGGGAACACCGCGACGAAGAACAGCGCCGCGATCCGGCCCACGGCGACGCGGTGCCGCCGCGCGGCGACGAGGGCCGCGCCCAGCCCGATCTCGACGACGCCCGAGGCCAGCACCGTGGTGTCGGCGTCCAGGGGCACGAACTCCGGCACCTGGGCCTGGAACTCGTCCCGGGCGAAGGTCAGGTGGCCGGTGCCCGCGAAGACGAGCCCCGCGCCGAGCAGCACGCGGGCCACAGTGCGGGTACGCTGCGTCCCCTCCTCCGCGGGACCGGAGCGGGCGCGCCGCCGTGCGCGCCGCGAAGAACCGAAGACCATGCGAAACCCCTTGTCAGCCGATGACTCGTAGCAGGTCGTGCCAGTCTACGCCCGCCCGGCGTCGGGACGGCGCGACACATCCGCGATGCCCCTTGTCCGGCCGCGCGGCCCGCTCTACGGTCGTGAGGTGGCGGGCCGCCGCGCCCGCCCCGATCGGAAGGATCCCCCGTGCACCCCACCCCGAACCCGGACCACACCCACGACCGGCGCACCCGGACGGTCGAGCTCAACCCGGTCTTCTCGCGCCCGGGCGAGGACACGGAGCTGCCGAAGTTCAGCCTGCCCGACGGCGAGTCCCTGCCGGAGACCGCCTACCAGATCGTCCACGACGAGGCGATGCTGGACGGCAACGCGCGCCTGAACCTCGCGACCTTCGTCGGGACCTGGATGGACGACCAGGCGGGCCGCCTGTACGCCGAGGCGGCCGACAAGAACATGGTCGACAAGGACGAGTACCCGCAGACCGCGGCCATCGAGACCCGCTGCTGGACGATGCTCGCCGACCTCTGGAACGCCCCCGAGCCGCGGGACGCCGTGGGGACCTCCACCGTGGGCTCCTCCGAGGCGTGCATGCTGGGCGGGCTCGCACTCAAGCGCCGTTGGCAGCACGCCCGCCGGGCCGCGGGCCGGTCCACCGAGCGGCCCAACCTGGTGCTCTCCTCCGCGGTGCAGGTGTGCTGGGAGAAGTTCTGCAACTACTTCGAGGTCGAGCCGCGCTACGTGCCGATCAGCGAGGAGCACCGCGTGCTGGACGGGCACGAGCTGGACCGGTACGTGGACGAGAACACGATCGGCGTCGTCGCGATCATGGGGGTCACCTATACGGGGATGTACGAGCCGGTGGCCCGGATCGCCGAGGCCCTGGACGAGATCGAGGAGCGGACGGGCCTGGACGTGAGGATCCACGTGGACGGCGCCTCGGGGGCCATGATCGCGCCCTTCGTGCAGCCGGAGCTGGCGTGGGATTTCCGCATCGAGCGGGTGGCCTCGATCAACACCTCGGGCCACAAGTACGGGCTCGTCTACCCGGGGCTGGGCTGGGTCGTGTGGCGGGACCGGGAGGCGCTGCCGGAGGACCTGGTCTTCCGGGTCAGCTACCTCGGCGGGGACATGCCGACCTTCGCCCTGAACTTCTCCCGGCCGGGCGCGCAGGTGCTGCTCCAGTACTACCTGTTCCTCCGGCTGGGCGAGGAGGGGTTCACCCGGGTGCAGCGGACCTCCCACGACGTCGCGACGTACCTGGCGGGGCAGATCGGCGAGATCCCGGCCTTCGAGCTGTGGAACGACGGCACGGACATCCCGGTCTTCGCGTGGCGGCTGCGGGAGGGGCACACCGAGAACTGGGACCTCCACCACCTCTCGGACCGGCTGCGCGCCCGGGGCTGGCTGGTGCCCGCCTACCCGATGCCGGCCGACCTGACCGAGATCACCGTGCAGCGCGTGGTGGTGCGCAACGGCTTCAGCCGCAACCTGGCGGAGGCGTTCCTGCAGGACCTGCGGCACGAGGTCGCGTACCTGGACGCGCTGACCGGGCCCATGCCCAGCACCGGGGACGGGGCGGCCTTCCACCACTGAGCGGCGGGTCCCGTTGCTAGCATGAGCCCGTGAGCTTCGCCCCCCCCCCCCCCCCCCCCGCCCCCGCGGCGCGCGCGCGCCCCTTTTCTCCCCCACGCCTCCCCCCCCTACG
>NZ_JANAFB010000051.1 GCF_024199905.1 Rothia santali | reverse complement strand
GGCCCGGCTTGAGCGTGTAGTAGGTGAAGAGGAAGTCCTCCACCGGGTGCTTCGCGCCGCGGTTGCGGCGCTCCACGAACGGCTCGGCGTAGACGGCGGCGCGCTCGCGGTGCTCCTCGGCGAGCGCCCGCCCCCGCGGCCCGGGCGCGGGGGGCGGGGGGCCCCGCCGCCCGAGGGCGT
The DNA here is from genome assembly GCF_024199905.1 of Rothia santali. Taxonomy (GTDB): domain Bacteria; phylum Actinomycetota; class Actinomycetes; order Actinomycetales; family Micrococcaceae; genus Rothia; species Rothia santali. The sequence goes on along the minus strand of NZ_JANAFB010000051.1, from coordinate 16,405 downwards.
CCCCGACCTCGTGCTCCGGCCCGAGGAGCCCCGCCTGGCCCCGCCGGGAATCCCGCCCGGCGCCTTCGACGTCCTGCGCTTCAGCGCCAAGGAGTCCGTCTACAAGGCGTGGTTCCAGGTCATGGGGGTCTACCTGGACTTCCAGGAGGCGGAGCTCGACGTCGGGGCGACCGGCCGCTTCGAGGCCCGCCTCCTGCACCCCCGGACCCCCGGAGCGCTGCGGATCCTGCGCGGCCGCTGGGCGCTCGACGACGGCCGGGTGCTCACCGCGGTCTCCGTCCCGGCGGACTGAGGGGCGCCCGGCGGCCGTTTCCCTCCGAAAAGGGGTTACCCAGACGTATACCGTGTAGTACGTTGAGCGTGATGTGACGTTATGCACAGATGCGTGCCGGCCCTCGAAGGGGATGAACGGTGGGAAGCACTCAGGAACCCAACGAGGTCGAGGTCCCGGCCGGCCCCGTCGTGCCCGCCCGCCGGGAGCTGCCCGGCGTCGAGGAGTGCCGGCCCGCCCCGCGTCCGCTCGCGCTCCTCGTGGGCGAGCTGGAGGTGCCGGAGCTGCTCGCGACCCTGGCGCGCGTGGGCTACAAGTGCGTCCGGATCTCCCCGGAGGCCGCCGCCACCGAGATCGCGGAGCTGCCCGCGGCCGACGTCGCCCTGCTCGACGTCGGGACCTTCCGCGAGGAGCCCCGGTGCGGCGTCGTCGCGCTCCTGCAGGACGTGTTCCCCTCCGTGGAGGTCTTCCTCATGACCGCCGCGCGCGACCTCGACGCCGAGCTGATGCTGCGGGCCATCCACGGCTCCCTGACCGACGTGCTGGACCCGCAGGACACGATCGGCGTCAACTCCGCCTTCGAGGAGTCCCTGCACCGCTCCCGCTCCGGCGCCGAGCGGGTGCTCGCGATCGGCGCGCACCCGGACGACGTCGAGATCGGCTGCGCCGGCGCGCTGCTCGAGCACCGGGGCCGCGGCGACGCCGTGACGGTCCTGACGCTGAGCCGCGGCAGCGTCGGCGGGGACCGCACCGCGCGTGCCGGCGAGTCCCGCGCGGCCGCCAGCATGCTGGGCGCGCGCCTGCTCCTCGGCGACCTGCCGGACACCCGGATCGAGGCGGGCATCGAGACGATCCGGCTGATTGAGGCCGTGGTCGCCGACGTCGACCCCTCGACCGTCTACGTGCACTCCGCCCACGACGGCCACCAGGACCACCGCGCCGTGCACACCGCCACGCTGAGCGCCACCCGCCGGGTCCCCAACGTCTACGCCTACCAGTCGCCCTCGGCGACCAACGACTACTCGCCGACCCGGTTCATCCCGGTCGACGCCGTGATGTCGCGCAAGATCGAGGTGCTCCACGCCTTCGCCTCCCAGAGCGAGCGCAGCTACCTCGAGCCCGAGCTGGTGGTCGCGGGGGCGCGCTACTGGGCGCGCCACCTGGCCCCCCGGGCGCGCTACGCGGAGCCCTTCGAGGTCATCCGCAGCTTCGACCCGGGAGCGCACCGCCAGCGCGGGGCCCTCGCCCTGGGCTCGCCCCTCGCGCCGGTGGTCCCGATCCCCATGGCGCCCTACCCCCTCGAGACGGGAGCATGACCATGCCGCAGATCCACAGCACCCGCGACCGGAAGGTCCTGGTCACCGGGGCCGGAGGGGCCGCCGCGGTCGTCCTCGTCCGGGAGCTCGTCGACGCCGGGTACGACGTCGTCGCCGCCGACCTCGACCCGATGGCCGTGGGCCTGTACCTGGTCCCCGAGTCGCGCCGGGCGCTGCTGCCGCGCGGGGACGACCCGGGCTTCGCGGACGCCCTGCTGGACGTCGCGACCCGCCACGGCGCGCAGCTGGTGGTGCCCACGGTCGACGTCGAGCTCCCCCCGATCGCGGCGCGCGAGGCGGCCTTCCAGGCGCGCGGGATCCGGCTGCTGATGGAGCGGCGTCCCACGATCGAGCTGTGCCTGGACAAGCTCGCCCTGGTGCGGGCCTGCGTCGCCGCCGTCCGCGTCCCCCGCACGGTCCTGCTGGACCGGGACACGCGCCGCGAGGAGCTGGCCGAGTTGGGGGAGAGCCTGATCGTCAAGCCCCGCAGCGGGGCCGGCGGGCGCGGCGTGGCGCTCGTGACCCCGGGGGACCTGGGCGCGACGCCGCTGGACGGCACCTTCATCGCCCAGGAGCTGCTGCCCGGGGAGGAGTTCTCGATCGACGTGCTGGCCCGGCCCGACGGGCACGTGATCGCGGCCGTGCCGCGGCGGCGGGACAAGACGGACTCCGGGATCGCGGTCGCGGGGCGGACCGTGCGGGACGAGGCGCTCGAGCGGTTCGGGCGGCGTGTCGCGGAGGTGATCGGCGTCGTCGGCGTGGTGAACGTGCAGGCCAAGCGGGCCGTGGACGGCGAGCCGGCGCTGCTGGAGGTCAACCCCCGCTTCCCGGGCACGATGCCGCTGACCGTGGCCGCCGGGGTGGACATGCCGCTGCTCGCCGTGGGCGGCGCCTTCGGCGATCCGATGCCCGAGCGGATGGGCTTCCGGGAGGTCGCGGTGGTGCGGCACTGGGAGGACGTCGTCGTGCCGGTGGGGGAGTACCTGGCGGTCGAGCCGGCGGGGGTGAGCGTGCCGTGATCGACGACCGCACCGACTGGCACACCCACACCGACCTGACCGACGGGGCCGACCCGCTCGGGGCGATGGTCGCGGCCGCCGAGGCCGCCGGCCTGGAGGCCTACGGGGTCAGCGACCACGTGCGCCGCTCGACCACCTGGCTGCCCGAGTACGTCCGGGCCGTCCGGGCCGTGTCCTCGCCCCTGCGGATCCGGTGCGGCGCGGAGGCCAAGATTCTCGACGCCGCCGGCGCGCTGGACCTGCCCGCGGATGCCCCGCCGCTGGACTACCTGCTGATCGCCGACCACCAGTTCCCGGGGACGGAGGGGCCGCTGACCCCCTCGGCGGTCACGACCCTGCTCGCGGAGGGGCGGATGACGCCGGCGGGGGCCCTGGACCAGCTGGTCGAGGCCACGTGCGCCGCGCTGCTCGCGAGCCCCGCCCCGCCGATCCTCGCCCACCTGTTCAGCCTGCTCCCCAAGTGCGGGCTGGACGAGGCGGAGGTGCGCGGCGAGCACCTCAAGGCCCTGGCCGCGGCGTGCCGGGCCGCGGGCGGCGCCGTCGAGGTCAACGAGAAGTGGCGCTGTCCGGGCCTCGGCACGGTGCGCGGGCTGATGGACCTCGGGGTGGAGATCACCGCGGGCAGCGACGCCCACCGGGCCGCCGACGTCGGCCGCTGGTCCTACGTCCGGGAGGCCGCGGCCGAGCTGGGGGCCGCCCGATGACGCTGCTGCTCTGGGTCCTGAGCGCCCTGGTGCTGGTGGGGACGCTGCCGATCGTCAGCTCGATCGTGGGGTACCTGCTGGTGATGTTCCACCGGACGCGGGACCACCTGGACCGGGCCGATCCCGACGCCGCGCCGCGCGTCGCAGTCCTCGTGCCCGCCTGGAACGAGGCGCCGGTGCTGCGCTACTCGGTGGACCGGATGATGGGCCTGGACTACCCGGCGGAGCGGCTGCGGCTGGTGGTGGTCGACGACGGCAGCACCGACGAGACTCCGGAGATCCTGGCCGCGGCGAGCGCGCGCCACCCGGGCCGCGTCGTGCCCCTGCGCCGGGAGAACGGCGGGCAGGGCAAGGCGCACACGCTGAACCACGGGCTGCGGACCATCCTCGCCGACGACTGGGCCGAGGCGGTGCTGATCACCGACGCCGACGTCGTCTTCACCTCGGGGTCCATCGCGCGGATGGCCCGGCACCTGCGCGACCCCCGGGTCGGCGCGGTGACGGCGTTCATCCGGGAGGCCAGCCAGCCGGCGAGCTGGGTCAACCGGTGCATCGGCTACGAGTACGCCACGGCGCAGCTGGCCGCGCGGCGGGCCCAGAACGTCGTCGGCGCCCAGGCCTGCCTGGCCGGCGGGGCGCAGCTGCACAGCCGGGAGAACCTCGAGGCGATCGGCGGCCGGATCGACACGGGCACGCTGGCCGAGGACACCGTGACGACGCTGCTGACCCAGCTCGGCGGCCGCCGGGTCGTCTTCGACCCGCACGCCGAGTGCCTGGCCGAGGAGCCGGCCAGCGTCGTCGCGCTGTGGAAGCAGCGGTTGCGCTGGGCGCGGGGGAACCTCCAGGTGACCCGGCGGTTCGGCGAGGTGTTCTTCCGGCCCAGCCGGCGGCACCGGCTGTGGAACCCGTGGTTCGCGCTGCAGTGGTACTCGACGCTGTACCTCCCGGCCTTCGCGGTGCTCGCCTCGGCCTCCCTGGTCACCCTGTGGTTCCTCGACGGCGGGGTGGCCCGGCTGCTGTTCAGTGCGTACTGGGGCCTGAGCGCCCTGGGGTTCGTCTTCACGACGCTCTACACGCTCCTGCTGGACCGCCGGATCGCGCGCCGCTGCTGGCTCCAGGGGGTCACGTTCCCGGGGCTGATCAGCATGGCCACGATCGCGTGGGTCCTGGTGCCGGGGCCCGCGGACCGGCTGCTGGCCGGCGCCGCCGGGGCCGCGGGCCTGTCCTGGGACGCCCAGGTGCGCGAGTGGGTGCTGCTGGCCGCCTACACGTGGACCTCGGCGTGCATGGTCGCGGGCTGGGCGGTCTATCGCGTGGACCGGGTGCGGGCGCTGCGTCCCCTGGTGGGGCCGCTGATGCTCGTGGTGGGCTTCGGTCCGCTGCTGTGCGCGGTGACCTTCGCGGCCTACGTGGCGGAGCTGCGCGGGGCGGCGCAGACCTGGGAGAAGACGGAGAAAACCGGGAAGGTGGTCGCGGCGTGAGCGGCGACCGGCCGACCCGCGCGGCCCGGCGGATGCTCGCCGCGGACCGCAGGGCGGAGATCTGGGTGGGATGGAAGGGATTGGCATGTCTGGTGGTCGTGGTCCTCGTGGCCTGCGCGCGGCAGTGGTGGTGGCAGTGACGGCGGTGCTCGGCCTGGCGGGCGCGGTGCCCGCGGGGGCGGATCCCGCGCCGGGCCCCTCGGCGCGCGCCGCGCAGGCGTGGTCGTGGATCGAGGGGCAGATGGGCACGGGCACCGCCGCGACCGGCGACGCCGGCCTGGTGCCGGACGAGCCGTACCCGGCGTCGTGGACGGGGCCGGTCTCGGGCACGGTCGTGCCCGGCACAGAGGAGGGCGCGCCGCTTACTGGGCTCGTCGTGGAGGTCCTGGTGGTGACCGACCGGGAGTACGACGTCGGCACCGCGCCGGTGGCCGCCGACGGCACCTTCTCCTTCCCCTACGCCTACCCGGGCACCAAGGTCTTCCGGCTGGTGGACGCCGACGGCGCGATCCTCGCCGAGCACGCGCCCCCGACCGGGCTGCTGCGCTCCTTCGACGCCCCGCGCGGCAGCCACCTGCATGGCCGCGTCTTCAGCTACGACCAGGCGCTGGCCCTGCTGGCGGCGCTCTCGATGGGCGAGGAGGAGTCCGCGGCGACCCTCGCGGAGGGCCTGCTGAGCCTGCAGCAGTATGGCGGGGCGCAGGACGGCGGCTTCGTCACCTCGGCCGCGTCCCTCTACCCCGAGGGCGCGCTGCGGGAGTTCCGTACCGGCAACCACGCCATGGCGACCTACGCCCTCCTGCGCTACCTCGCGACCCTCCCGGAGGGGGCCTGGCGGGACCGGGTGGCCGACTCGGCCGCGCGCGCGGTGGACTGGCTGCTCGCCCAGCGCGCCGCCGGGGGCCCCCTCGAGGGCCTGGTGACCGGCGGCCACGGGGCCTACACGCCCGACTGGCGCTTCGACGCCGACGCCGCCCTGCCCTGGGCCTCCACGGAGCACAACCTGGACGCGTGGCACGCGCTGCGCCTGGCCGGGACGGTGCTGGGCGACCCGGCGGCGTCGTCGGCGGCCGACTCCCTGGGCGACGCCGTGGCGGACCGGCTGTGGGACGCGGACCGGGGCAGGTTCCTGCAGGGGCGCTCCCCGGACGGGCCGGACCTCGGGGAGGCGCTGGACGTCAACTCGTGGGGCGCGATCTTCCTGGCCGCCTCGGGCCGGACGGCCCTGGCGGGGACGTCGCTGGCCCGGGCCTCCCTGTTCGCCTCCTCGGCGCTCGGGACCGCGGGCCACGCCCCCGTGCCCTCGCCCTCCCCGCCCCTGGTCTGGGCCGAGGGCACCGCGGGGGTGGCCCTGGCGCAGCTGCGGACCGGCGACGCCGCCGGAGCCCGGGCGACCCTGGAGGCCCTGGCCGGCACCGGCGCGGCCGAGCCCCGGGGCACGGCCCGCTGGGCGGCGGCGTCGCGCGAGGACGAGGCGCTGTCGATGACCGCGACCCCGGCCATCGGGGCCGCGGCGTGGGTCCTGCTCGTCGAGCAGGCGGCCGAGGGACAGCCGTCCCTCTGGGACGAGAGCACCGGGGCGTCGGCCCCATGATCGCCGAAGGAGCGAGGCCGCTATGACGTACAGCCAACCCAAGGGGTTCCGCGTCCCGACCGGGGCCCGGCTCCCGGCGTGGGTCCCGGGCCAGATGCCCGGTGCGTGGCGCGCCTGGCGGCAGGAGGGCGTCCGTGCCGTCGCCACCGTGCTCGCGGAGGTGCTGCGCACCGGCGAGTCCCGGGACGAGGTGTTCCGCCGGCTCTCCTACGGCCAGGTCGGCGAGGAGGACCTGCTGTTCAGCCGGGCCCACAGCGCGTGCATGATCACTCGCGCCTCGGAGTTCGTCGACGTCGCCCACGCGGAGATGCGCAAGCCCACGGCGGTGCCGGTCCACCCGGCGATCGACCTGCGCTGCCGGGCCCAGTTCGTCGGCGACCCGGACGACCCGGAGCTCACGTGGACGTACGTGCTGCTCGGGACCGAGCGGCCCGCGCTGGAGCAGCACTTCATGGGCATCGAGGGGATGGAGCCCTACCCCATCCCCGAGGAGGACGCGCCCGAGGACGAGGAGGCGGCGGAGCGGGCGGCCCTGTGGCGCCGGGCCCTCGCGCCCTACCGGCACATCGCCCCGCTCTCGCTCTCCGCGCCGGACCCCAGCCTGCTCTTCGACGCCAGCGAGTCGATCCTGGCCCGGATCCAGGACGACGAGCTCGCCTCGCGGGGCAAGATCACCTCGAGCGAGATCGTCGCCGAGGCGGCGCGGCGGCTCCCGGACCGGTCGTGGGACGAGGTCGACGCGCGCCTGCGCAAGCGCCTGGCGGAGTGAGTGGGGCGTCGGCCGAGCGGGCCCGCGCGAGCGGCCGGGGCGTCGGCCGAGCGGGCCCGCGCGAGGGGCGGCGTCGGCCGAGCGAACGGCGTCGGCCGAGCGGGGTGCCCGGGCGGGCCGGGGCCTCAGCCCAGCGGCGCCGCCACTGCGACCTCGATGCCGCGCTCGTCCAGGTCCGCCGCCTGCTCCGCGGTGAGCCCGGCGTCGGTCACGACGAGGTCCAGCTCCTCCAGGCCGCACACCCGGTACCGGGCGGCGGAGCCGTACTTGGTGCTCGCGGCGGCCAGCACGACCTCGGAGGCCGAGCGCATCGCGGCGAGCTTGGGCTCCACCTTGAACTCGGTCGGGATCGTGACCCCACGCTTGATCTCCCACGAGCTGGTGGTCAGGAACGCCAGGTCGATCGAGAGCTCGCGCAGCGTCAGCGCGGCCAGGCGGCCGGTGCTTGACTGGTTGCGCTTCTCCACCTGCCCGCCGGTCATGATGATCTCGACGCCGGGCAGGTCCATGAGCGAGTGCGCGATCGCGAGGTCGTTGGTCACCACCGTGAGGTCCCGCCGGTCCTTGAGGAAGCGGGGCAGCGGGTGCAGCGTGGTCCCGGCGTCGACGTAGACCGTCATGGAGTCCCGGATCAGCGAGGCCGCGTGGGCGGAGATCGCCGTCTTCTGCTCGACGTCGGCCATCGCCTTGACCGTGCGGCTCGGCTCCACGACCAGGCGGCTCGCGATCTTGGCCCCGCCCGGCGTCGAGATGACCTTCCCCTGGTCCTCCAGGGCGGCGATGTCCCGCCGGATGGTCATGTGGCTGACCCCGAGCATCGAGGTCAGCTGCCGGATGCTCAGCACGGAGTCGCGGCGCAGCTGGCTGAAGATGAACTCGCGGCGCTGCTCGGGGATGAGCGGGGTCTGCACGGGGTCGGTCACGACGGCTCCTTACGGTGTCCGGGTCATTTTACCGGGTGGGGCCCCGGTGGCCGCGGCGCGGGGCGGCCGGGGTCACCGGGAGGAGGTGCCCGCGGGGGCCTCGCGCGGCGCCCCGGCGTCGTCCCAGTGGGTGCCCCACGCGGCCGCCAGCCCGGCCGCCGTCTCGGGGTCCAGCAGGCGCCGGGCGCGGCCGTCGGTGAGCAGCGTGATCCGGCACGCCTCCTCCAGCTCCACCGCGGCGTCGGCGGCGGCGGCCAGGTCGGCCCCGGCGGTGACCTGCCCGTGGTTGGCCAGCAGGGCGGCCCGGAACCGGCCGGGCGCGGCCAGCACGGCGTCGCCCATCAGGGGGCTGCCCGGCGGGACGAAGGGAATCAGCGGGGTCTGCCCCACGCGCATCAGGAAGTAGGGGGTGATCGGCGGGACCGCGCTCAGCTCGGACCACGGCTCGAGGCAGGCGACGGCCACCGACTGGGGGGAGTGCAGGTGCACGACGGCGCGGTGCCCGGGCTCGCGGGCGTACATGGCCGCGTGCAGCGGCACCTCCTTCGAGGGCCTGGCCCCGCTGAGCCAGCGCCCCTCGAGGTCGAGCACGGCGATGTCCTCCTCCGCCAGGTGCCCCAGCGAGGTGCCGGTGCCGCTCATGAGGATGCGGTCGCTCGTGCGGACGCTGAGGTTGCCGCTGCTGCCGGGGCTGATGCCCGCCCGATCCAAGCGCCGCCCGGTCTCGATCAGTTCGGTGACGCTCACGCTTCCCCCAGCTCCTTCCAGGCCGAGCTGAACATGTCCTCGGTGCCGAAGTTCCCGGACTTGAGCGCGATGTCGATGCTCTCCCCCGCGCGGGTCCTCGCCCGCGACCAGCACACGCCGGGGGAGATGCGCGGTCCGATGTCGAGCCGGCCGATGCCGAGCGCCTTGGTCACCGCGCCGGAGGTCTCCCCGCCGGCGACGATCAGGTGCCGCACGCCGCCCTCGGCGACGGCCCGGCGCGCGAGCTCGGCCAGCGCGTCCTCGATGGCGGCGGCCGCGTCGTGCCGGAGGTCCCCGGCCGTCGCGACCGAGTAGACGACCGGGACGGCGGCCCGGTCGGCGCCGGCGATCCAGGCCGCGACGTCGTCGACCTCGGCCGCGGCCTCCTCGGCGAGGCGGTCCACGGTCAGCGCCCGGGTCGGGTGGGAGCGCATCGCGTCGGCGACCTGCGCGCGGGTCATGCTCGAGGCGCTGCCGCACACCACCAGGCTCCGGCCCTCCAGCGGGGGGAACGGCGGGACGGGGGCGGCGCCGGAGCTGGCGTCCTCACCGGCGGCGGAAGTTCCGGCGGCGTCGTCGGCGCCCGATCCTGCGGCGGTGCCGGAGCCCCCGGCGGCGCCCAGGGCGAGGCCCGCGCCTCCCGAGACCAGCAGGTCGTCACGGGTCGCGCGGTGGATCGTGCGCAGGTCGGCGTTCTCCACGGCGTCGATGACGGCGTAACCCTCCGGCAGCGCGTCGAGCGCCGCGCGCAGCGCCTCGGGCCCGGCGTGCACGGCCGGCAGGTGCACCTCGCCGACCGCGCGCCCGGTCTGCGGCGAGAGCAGGTCCCTCAGGCGCGAGCGGCGCATCGGGGTCAACGGGTGCTCCCGCATCGGCGACTCCTCGAGCAGCTGGTCGCCCACGAAGAGGCGGCCCAGGTACGTGGTCCGCCCGTTGTCCGGGTAGGCGGGCACGACGACGGTGCGCGCGGCCCCCAGCTCCGCCGCCGCGGCGTCCAGGATGGGCCCGATGTTCCCTTCGTCCGTGGAGTCGAAGGTCGAGCAGTACTTGACGTAGAAGCGCTCGCAGCCCAGCCGGCGCAGGTCCCGCAGCGCGTCGAGGGAGGCGGCCACGGCCTCCTCGCGCGGCGCGGTGCGGGTCTTGAGGGCGACGACGAGGACGTCGGCGTCGGCGGCCTCCTCCCGGGCGACGGCGTCCTCGATGAACACGGCGGTGCGGAAGCCGGCCGAGGCGTAGGCGGTGGCGATGTCGGTGGCGCCGGTGAAGTCGTCGGCGATCACTCCGATGCGGTGCATGCGCGGCCTTTCTTGTCGGGGTCGGTCCCGCGGGCGGCGCGGGGCGAAGGGGCTGGTTGCCAACTCTACTCGACTGTGTGACTATTTGTGATTATATATGAAACTCTGAGATGGCACGCGTCACCGGTGCCGTCCCGGCGCCGCCGCAGAACCCTTCGAGAACGAGGTCAAGGATGATCACCCCATCGCACTCACACCCGATCCGCATCGCGCTGACCGGGGCGGGCGGCGGCTTCGGCCGGACCCTGCTGGCCCAGCTGCGGTACGTGCCGGCCCAGGAGCCCGCGGTCCTGATCGACCCGGACCTCGAGGCGACCGCCGCCCTGCTGGCCGACCTCGGCTACCCCGCCGAGCGCGTGGTCCGGGCCGGGGCCGACGTCGCGGAGAACTCCCGCGCGATCGGCGAGGGCCGCATCCTCCTGGCCGCCGACGCCGCCGCGCTCGACCTCTCCTCCCTCGACGTGCTGGTGGAGGCCACCGGCGTCGTCCCCGTGGGCGTCGCCTACGCCCGGGCCGCGATGGCCGCCGGCGCGCACGTCGTGATGGTGAGCAAGGAGGTCGAGACCGTGGCCGGCGTCGACCTCGCCCGGCGCGCCGAGGCCGCCGGCGTCTCCTACCTCCCCGGCGACGGCGACCAGCCCGCCAACCTCCTGCGCCTCCTCGACTGGGTCGAGTACGTCGGCCTCGAGGTCGTCGCGTGCGGCAAGTCCGGCGAGTACGACCTCGTCTTCGACCCCGAGGCCGGCACCGTCCGCCAGCTCGACGCCGAGGTCCCCGCCCCCGGGCTGGCCGGCCTGCTCTCCCTGGGCGAGGACGCCCGGGCCACGCTCGCCGCCCGCGCCGAGGCCGTGAAGGACCTCAAGCGCGCGGCCGCCGCCGACTCGTGCGAGATGACCGTGGTCTCCCAGTACTCGGGCTACACCGCCGACGTCGAGTCCCTCCACTACCCCGTGGTCCGGCCGGACGAGCTGGCCGACGTCTACGCCGAGGAGGCCGACGGCGGCCTGGTGCGGACCCCCGGCGCCGTCGACGTGTTCTCGATGCTGCGCCTGCCCGAGGAGGCGAGCTTCGCCGGCGGCGTCTTCGCCGTCGTGCGCACCCACGACGCCCCCACCTGGGAGCTGTTGCGCCAGAAGGGCCACGTGGTCAGCCGCGACGGCCGCTACGCCTGCCTCTACTGGCCCTACCACGCGATGGGGGTCGAGACGCCGCTGACCATCGCCGCCGCGGTCGAGGGCCGGCCCGGGCGCCGGGCGCGCCGCGACGCTCCTGGGCGCCCGCGCGACCCGCGACCTGGCGGCCGGGACCGCGCTGACGGTCGCCGGGCACCACCACGAGATCGACGGCCTCGACACCGCGATGCTGCCCGGCACCGAGGCGCAGCTCGGCGTCGCCGCCTTCTACACCCTCGGGGGCACCGTGCTGAACCGCGACGTCGCCGCCGGCGAGCTGATCCGCGCGGCCGACGTCGACGGGCTCGACGCCGGCGTCCAGGAGGCCTTCGCGAGCGGCTTCGGGCTCGACGACGCCGGGGACCGCCGGCCGGCGGACCTCGCCGCCGAGGCCCGGGGGAGCGCGCGATGATCGCCGCCGAGGCCCGCGAGCGGCTGCGCATCCTCGACGCCCACCACCACTTCTGGGACCTCGAGGGCGAGGGCCGCTGGCCCTGGATCCAGGACGAGTACGACGAGGGCTTCTTCCTCGGCGACTACCACGCGATGCGCCGCACCTTCATGCCCGCCCAGTACCGCGAGGCCACGGCCGGCTGGAACGTGGTCGGCACCGTGCACTGCGAGGCCGAGCGCTCCCGCGACGAGCAGGTCGAGGAGTCCCGCTGGCTCACGGACCTGCACCGCGAGGACCCGCGCTTCCCGCTGGCCGCCGTCGGCCACGTGTACTTCACCCAGCCGGACCTGAGGGAGGTGCTGGCGGGCCACGCCGAGCACCCGCTGGTCCGGGGCATCCGCTCCAAGCCGGTGATCGCCGCCGGCCCCGGCGAGCGCGCCGAGGGGCCCGGGACCATGCGGGACCCCCGCTGGGTCGAGGGGCTCCACGCGCTGGCCGAGCACGGCTTCTCCTGGGACCTGCGCGTCCCCTACTACCACCTGGCCGAAGCGGCCGCCCACGTCCGGGAGATCCCCGAGACGACCGTGGTGGTCAACCACTGCGGGCTCCCGCTGGACCGCGGGCCCGAGGGCATGGACCTCTGGCGCGCGGGCATGGAGGAGCTCGCGGCGCTGCCCAACACCGTCGTCAAGGTCTCCGAGCTCGGCCTGCCCGGCAACCGCTGGGACCGCGCCTCCAACGAGCGGGTCGTGCGGGAGACGGTCGCGGCGTTCGGCCACTCCCGCTGCCTGTTCGCCTCCAACCTGCCGGTGGCCACCCTGACGGCCCCCACCTTCGACGAGGTCGTGGACACCGTCCTGGCAGGCCTCGGCGACGCCACCCCGGAGCAGCTCGACGAGGTGTTCCACGGGACCGCGGCGCGGGTCTACCGCGTCGAGCTCCCGGCCCCCGACGGCCGACCCGCGGCACGCGGCTAGGCCGATCCACCCATCGGTCGCGGCGACCCGCCGCGACGTCACGAAGGACCACGACATGACCGCTGTCAACGACGACCAGCTCTTCCGGAAGATCTCGCTGCGCGTGCTGCCGCTCGCGATGATCGGCTTCTTCCTCTCCTACCTCAACCGCGTGAACATCGGCTTCGCCCAGGAGCACCTCAGCGCGGACCTCGGGTTCTCCTACGCCGTCTACGGCCTGGGCGCCGGGCTGTTCTTCATCGGGTACTTCATCTTCGAGATCCCCTCGAACCTGATCCTCGCCCGGGTCGGCGCCCGCCGCTGGATCGCCCGGATCATGATCACCTGGGGGATCATCTCGGCGCTCATGGCGCTGGTGGACAGCGCCGCGATGTTCTACGCGCTGCGCTTCCTGCTCGGCGTCGCGGAGGCCGGGTTCATCCCGGGCATCCTGTACTACATGTCCCAGTGGTACCCGGCCAGCCGCCGGGGCCGCGCCTGGGGGATCTTCTACATCGCTCTGGCTGCCTCCGGGGTCATCGGCGGGCCGATCTCCGGCGGCGTCCTGGCCGCGACCGAGGGCCTCGCGGGGCTCGCCGGCTGGCAGTGGCTGTTCATCGTCGAGGGCGTGCCGACCGTGCTGCTCGGCGTCGTCATCCTGTTCTTCCTCCAGGAGGACTACCGGAAGGTCGGCTGGCTCCGCGAGCCCGAGCGCGACCGGCTGGGCTCGCTGCTGCGCGTCGAGGCGCCGGCGGCCGGGCACACGCCGCTGCGCGAGGTCTTCCGCAGCCCGCTCATCTGGCTGCTGACCGGGGTGTACTTCTCCTACAACTTCGCCCTCTACGGGATCAGCTTCTGGCTGCCGACCCTGATCCGCGGGCTCGGGTTCCAGAACGACGTCGCGGTCGGGTTCATCTACGCCCTGCCCAGCCTCGCCGCGATCGTGGCGATGGTGATCTTCGGGTACAGCTCGGACCGGCGGCGCGAGCGGCGCAAGCACATCGCCGCGGCGTTCCTGCTGAGCGCGATCGGCTTCGTCGTGTGCATCCTGGCCGGGGACAACGCTGTGCTGGGCATCATCGGGCTCATGCTCGCCAACGCCGGGGCGCTGTCCATCCCGGCCGTGTTCTGGAGCTTCCAGACCTCGCTGCTCACGGGCACCGCGCTGGCCGGCGGCATCGCGCTGATCAACTCGACCGGCAACCTGGCCGGCTTCGCCGCGCCCTACCTCATCGGGGCCGTCAAGGACGCGACGCAGTCGGCCGAGATCGCCCTGTGGATCACCGCGGGCATCATGCTGGTCGGCGGCGCGCTCACCCTGACCGTGCGGACCGTCAGCTCCGTCCGGGACGTGCCGCGCAACCCCGACGCCGCCGGCCTGGGGCACGACGCCGCCCCCTCGGGTCCCGGTGCCGCCGCCACCACCCGACCCGTCGACTCCCCGAAGGACGCCCGATGAGCCACCCCGGAACCGGGACCGCCCCCGAGCGGACCTCCCACGGCAGGCCGACGAACATCCGCTGGTCGGTGGTCGTCATCCTGTTCGTCTTCTACACGATCAACTGCATCGACCGGGCCTCCCTCTCGGTGGCCCTGCCGACCATCAGCGCCGAGTTCCTCCTCCAACCGGCCACCCAGGGCCTGATCCTCTCGGCCTTCTTCTGGACCTACTGCCTGTGCCAGATCCCGGGCGGGCTCGCGGCCGACCGCTTCGGCCCGCGCCGGGTGATCGGCGTCGCCGCCGCGATCTGGGGCACCTTCACGGCCCTGGGCGGGCTGGCGTGGAGCGCTGTCATGCTGGTGATCGCCCGCCTGGGCCTCGGCGCGTTCGAGGCGCCCTACATGCCCTCGGCCAGCAAGCTCGTCTCGACCTGGATGCCGCCGCGGCGCCGGGCCTCGGGCGTCACGCTGATCGACTCCGGGGCGCCGCTGGGCTCGGCGCTGGGCGGGCTCATCGTCGCCTGGCTCATCACCACCACCGGCTCCTGGCGCTGGTCCTTCGTGATCATCGGGCTGGCGACCGTGCTGATCGGCATCGGCGTCGCGGCCTACATCCGCAACCGGCCGGACCAGCACCCGCGGGTCAACCGGGCGGAGATCGAGCTGATCGGGGCCGACGTCGCGACCGCGAGCGAGCGCAAGCCCGGCCTCAGCCGGCGCACCTTCTTCTGGATGGTCGTGGGCCGCATCGGCTGGGCGATGGTCTTCTGGGGCCTGGTCACCTGGGGCCCCAACTACCTCGCCAACGCGCGCGGGCTGGACCTGCAGGCCATGGGCTTCGCGACCTTCCTGATCTTCCTGTGCGGCGCCGTCGGCGAGATCCTCAGCGGGCTCCTCGCCGACCGCCTCCAGCGGCGCTTCAGCCGCAACAAGGCGTTCAAGCTGCTGTTCGGCGGGTCCGGGGCGCTGAGCCTCGCGGCGATGGTCGCGCTGCCGTTCGTCGCCGACGCCGGGACCGCCGTCGCGCTGCTGTGCGTGGGCGTGTTCTTCAACCTGTTCGGCGGGCTGTACTGGACCATCCCGGGGATGCTCGCGCAGCCCGAGCGCGTGGGCCTGGTGGGCGGCGCGATGAACTTCGCCGGCACCTCCTCCGGGATCGTCGTGCCCATCGTAGCGGGCCTGCTGGTCCAGTTCACCGGGGGCTACACGGCGGTGCTGGTCTACCTGGCCGTGTGCGCCGCGGTCTACCTGGTCGGCTCGCTGGCCATCGACTTCGAGGGGCGCGACGTCGCCCGGAAGGAGGCCGCGCGTGCCTGAGACGTATGCCGGGCCGGTGATCGACGCCCACCACCACATCTGGGACCTCGAGCGGAACCTCTACCCGTGGCTGACGCCCGAGGGCGCCGTGCCGCACCGCTACGGCGACTACTCGGCGATCAAGCGCACCTACCGGGCCGAGGACTACCTCGCGGACGCGGCCGGCACCGGCGTCGTCGCCTCGGTCTACATGGAGGCGGAGTGGGACCCCGCGGACCCGCTCGGCGAGACCCGGTACGTCCACGACGTCGCCCGCCGGACCGGCGTCCCCGGTGCGATGGCCGCCCAGGCCTGGCTCGACGCGCCCGACGCCGCGGAGCTGCTGGCCGCCCAGGCCGCCCACCCGCTGGTGCGCAGCGTGCGGCACAAGCCGGGCGGGCCCGCCTCGCCCGACGCCGCGCGGGCGGGGGAGCGCAGCCTCATGAGCGATGACCGGTGGCGCGAAGGCTACGCCGCGCTCGGTCTGCTCGGGCTGCACTTCGAGCTCCAGACGCCGTGGTGGAACCTGGCCGAGGCCAGGGCCCTGGCGCTGGACTTCCCCGGCACGACGCTGGTGGTCAACCACTCGGGCGTCCTCGCCGACCGGGAGCCCGGGACCGTGGCCGCGTGGCGCGCCGCGCTGGCCGACGTCGCCCAGGCGCCCAACGTGGTGCTCAAGGCCTCGGGGCTGTGCGTGGCCGGGCGCGACTGGGAGTCCCTGGGCAACGAGGGGCTGATCCGCGAGATGGTCGCGATCTTCGGGCCCGAGCGGGTCATGTTCGGCAGCAACTTCCCCGTGGACGGCATGTTCGTGGGGTACCGCCGGCTGCTCGAGACCTACCGCGAGGCCCTGGCCCCGCTCTCGGAGGAGGCGCAGCGGGCGGTCCTCCACGACACGGCCGAGCGCGTGTACCGGCCCCGGGCGTTCCGGGAGGCGCCGGGCCGCTGAGGCGGCGGAGGGCGGCCGGGGCTGCCGCGTGCGGCCCGGGAGGGCCGGGTGGCCGGGGACGGTTGAGGCTGCCGGGGAC
>NZ_JANAFB010000050.1 GCF_024199905.1 Rothia santali | reverse complement strand
CCGCCGGGGAGCGCACCGGCGTCCCCGGCGGCCTCGAGGTGGCCCGGGCCGTGTGGCGCGCCGCGGTGGCCGACGGCGCGACGCTGATCTCCGGCTCCTCGAACGCGGTGCGGGACCTCGACCTCGCGGCCGAGCCCGGCGACCTGGACCCGGCCGACGTTCCCCGCGTGTACTCCAACCGCGGGCTGGCCGGCATTGACGGCACGATCGCCACGGCCAGCGGGATCGCCCTCGCCGAGGGGGCGCCCGTGCGGCTGCTGATCGGCGACCTGACCTTCCTGCACGACGTCGGCGCCCTGCTCTTCGGCCCCGGCGAGCGGGTCCCGCGTCTGCAGATCGTGGTGTTCAACGACGCCGGGGGTGGCATCTTCGCGACGCTGGAGCACGGCCGGGTGGGGGAGCACGAGGACTGGACGGCCGCCGTCGAGCGCTTCTTCGGCACCCCGCACGCCGCGGACTTCGAGCGGATCGTGACCGCCTACGGGCACCGCTACGACTCCGCCCGGCGCGTCGACGAGCTCGAGGAGCTGCTGGCCGAGGTGCCCGAGGGCATCTCGGTGATCGAGGTGCGCGGCACCCGCTCGATGCTGGGCGCGCTGCACCACGAGCTGAACTCCCTGCGCTGAAGGGTCCCGCTCAGCGTCGGCGCCGGCGTTCCACCGACGCCGAGGCGACGCGCCGGCCCCAGCGGAGGACGAGATACGACGCAGCCAACACGGCGACGGCGCAGCCGAAGAAGACACTGTGGGGGAGCGTCACGATGCCGAGTGACACGGGCCCGGAGGCTATGGCCAGCCCCAGGAGGAGCGCCGCGACGGCAGACAAGGCAGACTGGGCCTCGCGCCACAGGAGCGAACGTCGTCTGCCCTTCATGCTGAGTCCTTTCGAGGTGGGGAGAAGGGTTGGCTAGGCACAAGTAGCAGGCTTCCGGACAGTCCTGTGCTCTATCGCTGAAGAGATGGGTTCCGGAGACGCGCAGGACCGCTTGGGATCGGGCGTTTGTCCTGGTCATAAGAAAAAATGGTCATGAGTATCAGTCTGATACTTAGTACGACATCCTCCGGGACTAGATCCCACATGCCCCCAACGCAGCCACGCCGGAAAGACTTTTTGCCAAGTCGATGATTTCCCGTTCGGCGGATCGACCAGCGATGCCGCGAGCCCCCATGAAGATACGAGCGACTGTTCGGGCTCCGTATCTGGAAACCAAACGTCCGAGACGGAATGCCAGGTTCGCGATTCTGGCAGCGGGAAACACCGTCTGGGCTATGAACCATGCGATTCCGGCCGCGCAGGCGGCGACCCGGGTGACGTTCGCTTGGGCACCGACTACGCCGGTGCGGGGAGGCGGAGCATCGAACTCTCGTCTCAGATGCTGCGCGTATTCGTCAAGCTTCTTCAACTCATCAACTGGAAGGGTGACTCCTGCCACCTGACCGCCACCATCCACGACTTCGTAGATGGGGACGCCTTGAACGTAATCCACGACCTTTCCTCGCACGCAACCCCCCGGCAAGGAGGGGGCAGCTGGAGGGGTGACCGATGTGCTTCCTGAGGGAGGAGAGGCAAGGGCTGGAACTCCCAGGAATGCTGCCCCCGTCCCAACGGCAGCGGCCGTCAATATCGTCCGACGATCAAAAATTGAGGAACTATTGTGGCTCATGTTTTCTCCTCCTGATGAAATGTTCGTAGTGCCGGCCGGGTGGCGCAGGCCCACTCTCGCCATCCGGGTGACTCGCTTGAGCGGCTACTTCAGCATTACCAAGCCCGCCAGGGTGGGCTAAGTACAAGGTGCTGCTACTTTCGGAGCAATATTCTCGATGGATTACCCCCGAATAACCGCTTCTGGCGACGATTTCGAGCGAGTTGATGAATGTGGCAAGGCATGGAGATGAAGCGTTTCCCCTCATCGCAGTAGCCATTTGCAGATCCATCGCCAGCCCATCACTGGATCCGGCCGATTCGCGAAGGAGGACGACGAAGGTCCCCGCCCCCAGCGATGACCGCTGGGGACGGGGACCTTCGTCGCAGGTGGGCGGGCCGGGGCGGTGTGCCCCGGCCCGCCTCGGTCAGCGGGCTGCGGCCGACTCCTCCGCCGGCGCCGCGGTCCGCGTCGCCGCATCGTCCGTCGACGGACCCGCACCGGCCTCAGCAGCGTCGTCCTCCGCGTGCTGCCGGTGCACCCGGTTCTCCAGCGAGGAGCCCTCGACGTCCACGTTGGGCAGGATCCGGTCCAGCCAGCGCGGGATCCACCAGGCCTTCTCGCCCAGCAGGTGCATCACCGCGGGGATCAGGGTCATGCGGATGACGAAGGCGTCCAGGAAGACGCCCAGCGCCAGGCCGAAGCCGATCGGCCGGATCATCGACAGCTCAGAGAACACGAAGCCGCCGAACACGCTCATCATGATGATCGCCGCGGCGATGACCACCCGGGCCGACTGGTTGTACCCGGTGACCACCGCGCGCCGCGCCGCCTGGCCGTGCGCGTAGCTCTCCCGCATCCCGGTGACCAGGAAGATCTGGTAGTCCATCGCGAGGCCGAAGAGGATGCCGACCGTGAGGATCGGCAGGAACGAGAGCACCACCGAGGGGTCGTGCACGCCGAAGACCGGCCCCAGCCAGCCCCACTGGTAGATCGCGACGACGCCGCCGAACACCGCGAGCAGCGAGAACAGGAAGCCCAGCGTCGCGAACAGCGGCACGAGGATCGAGCGGAACACCAGGATCAGGATGATGAAGGACAGCCCCAGGACGATCCCCACGTAGACCGGCAGGGCGCCCGCCAGGATCTGCGAGATGTCGATGTTGCCGCCGGTCATGCCGGTCACGCCCAGGGTCGCGCCGTAGCGGTCCTGGATCTCGCCGGAGAGGTCGCGCAGGTCGTTGACCAGCACCTCGGTCGAGTCGGCCGCGGGCCCCTCGGTCGGGGTGATCTGGAAGACCAGGGTCGAGTGGTCCTCGGACATGCCCGAGGGGACCACGGAGACGACGTCGTCGTCCTCGAGGATGCGCTGGGCGATGTCGACCTGCAGCTCCTGGGCCTGCGCCTCGTCGAGGTCGCCCTCGGCCTGCGCCACGCCCACGATGGGACCGTTGGCGCCCGCGCCGAACTTGTCCGCGATGACCTGGTAGGCCCGGTACTGCGTGGAGTCCTGCGGCTCGGTCGAGGCGTCGGGCAGGCCCAGGCGCATCGAGGCCGCCGGGATCGCGACGATGCCGAGCACCACCACGGTCGCCACGATCACCGAGACCGGGTGCCGGGTGACCATCTTGATCCAGCCGCGCGCCTCGGCCGGGTTGCGCCGGCGGACGTGCTTGCCGGCGTCGCCCCGGTAGGCGGCCCGCTGGCCCTTGGACAGCGCTCGCAGCCCGATCAGCCCCAGCAGGGCCGGGGTCAGGGTCACGGAGATCAGCACGGCGATGAGCACCGAGATCGCCGCCGTGGTCCCCATGAGCCCCAGGAACGGGATCCCGACGACGTTGAGCGCCAGCAGCGCGATCATCACCGTGGACCCGGCGAAGACGACGGCGTTGCCGCTCGTCCCGTTGGCCAGGCCGACCGACTCCTCGACCCCCAGGCCGTGGCGCAGGTTGGTCCGGTGCCGGTTGATGATGAACAGCGAGTAGTCGATGCCGACCGCGAGCCCGAGCATCAGGCCCAGGATCGGGGTGATCTGCTGGACCTCGAACACCGCGGAGAGCGCCAGCGTGATGAGGCTGCCGATGCCGACGCCGATCAGCGCGGTCAGGATCGGCAGGCCCGCGGCGATCAGCGTCCCCAGCATGATCAGCAGGACGATCAGCGCCACCACGACGCCGATGATCTCCGAGGGACCGGCCAGGCTGTTGATGTCCTGGGCGATGGTCATGCTGATCTCGTCGTCGACGCCGTCGAGCCCGGCGTCGGCGAACTCGTCCATGACCGCGTCCTTGGTCTCCTGGCTGATGTTCTGCTCGGACTCGGTGAAGGCGATGTTCACCAGGGCCGTGGTCCCGTCCTCGGAGACCATGTCCGCGGCGGAGGAGAGGGCGTACAGCGCGCGGTTGGTGTTGTACGTGTCCTGCTGGGCCTGCAGCTCTTCGCGGCTGTCGGCCAGCTGGTCGGCGGTCGAGTCCAGCTCGGAGCGCCGGTCGTCCAGCTCGCGCTGCTGCTCGGCGAGGCTGTCGCCGTCGCCGCCGCGCACGCCGAGGTCGTCGTTCTCGGAGCGGGCGGAGTCCAGTTGGGACTGGGCGTCGTCGAGCTGGGCGCGGCCGTCGCTGACCTGCTGCTCGCCCGAGAGGATCTGGGACCAGCCGCCTTCGATCTGGCCGGCGGCGTCGTCGAGCTGCGTCTTGGCGTCGGCCATCTGCTGCTCGGTCTCGAACGGGTCGATGGCCTGCTCGACGCCGTCGATGTCGGACAGCCCGCCCAGGAAGGAGGAGATCTGCGCGCGCTGGTCGTCGGTGAACGGCTGGTCGTCATCGGTGGTGAGCACCACCTGCCCGATGCCGTTGCTGGCGGCCGGCAGCTCCTCCTTCAGGACGTCCTGGAGCCGCTCGGTCTCCGAGCCCGGGATGCTGAAGCTGTTGCTCAGCTGCCCGCCGAAGGCCGCGAAGCTGCCGCCCGCGGCGGCCAGCACGACCACCCAGAGCGCGATGAACAGCCACGCGGTGCGGGCGGCGAACCGCCCGAGTCTGTACAGAAGTGATGCCACGATCAGTTCCTATTCGATGAGTGCCGGAAGGAGAAGTGCGAGGAGGAGAGGAAGGTGAGCGCCTCGATCACCCGGGCGCGGGAGTGCTCCAGGGACTGCGGCTCGTCGACGCAGGCCTCGAGCGAGACCGCCACCGACTCGATGAGGACGGTGCACAGGATGCGCACGCGCACCCGGTCGGCGTCGGGGTAGGCGGCGTCCACCAGCCGGGCGAAGGCCTCGATGGTGTGCTCGATGGACTGCTGCCCCCACGAGTCCAGCGACTGGTGGTGGCGCAGCTGCGCGGCGGTGTCCAGGATGCCCTGGACGATCCGCAGGGGCTCGGCCTCGAGGATGAAGTCCCCGAAGGCCTGGGTCACCTCCGCGGCCATGCGCTCCGTCCTGCCCTCGACGTCGAGGCGGAAGCCCGCGATCAGGGAGTCGAAGTCGTCGTGCAGCTGGGCGTAGGCCGCCTCCTCGATCGAGGAGAAGTGGTTGAACACCGTGCGGCGCGAGACGCCCGCCCGCTCGGCGATCTCGTCCACGCGCAGCTGGTCGGCGCCCTTGACGCGGATCAGCTCCGCCGCGGCGGCCGCGATCGCCCGGCGGTTCTGGGTGCGCACGAGGGCGCGCCGGTCCGGGCGGGCGGCGTCGTCGGGGGGAGGGGCTGGAGAATCGCTCACTCTCTTACACTAAGTGCAACGATGCACCGGGTGCAACGACCGGGGCGCGGATCGCCGGGCGATGTGATGGACGCCTCTTCCGGGGCGAGCCCCCGGAGCGGCCGTCAGTCCTCCGGTGCCTCGACGCCGGTCGGGTTCAGCACCCGGGAGAGGAAGCGCTGCGTGCGCTCCTGCTGCGGCGCGCCGATCACCTCGGCGGCCGGCCCCTCCTCGACCACGACCCCGCCGTCCATGAAGGCCACCCGGTCGGCGACGTCGCGGGCGAAGGCCATCTCGTGGGTCACCACCAGCATGGTCATGCCGCGCTCGGCCAGGGAGCGCATGACCGCCAGGACGTCGCCCACGGTCTCTGGGTCCAGGGCGGAGGTCGGCTCGTCGAAGAGCATCAGCTGCGGGTCCATCGACAGCGCGCGCGCGATGGCCACGCGCTGCTGCTGCCCGCCCGAGAGCTGGTCGGGGTAGCGGTCGGTCTTGTCGGCCAGGCCGACCAGCTCGAGGTTGCGCCGGGACGTCTCGGAGGCCTCGGCGCGGGAGCGCTTGAGCACCTTGCGCTGGGCCACGTTGCAGTTCTCCAGCACCGTGAGGTGCGGGAACAGGTTGAACTGCTGGAAGACCATGCCGACCGAGCGGCGGGCGAGGTCCAGGTCGGCCTCGGGGTCGGTGACCTCGTGCCCGGCGACCTCGATTGTGCCGCGCTGCGGGGACTCCAGCAGGTTGACGCAGCGCAGCAGTGTGGACTTGCCGGACCCGGACGGGCCGATGAGGCACACGACCTCGCCGGCCGCGACCTCCAGGTCGATGCCCTTCAGGACCTCGACGGGGCCGTAGGACTTGTGCAGCCCCCGGATGGAGGCCGAGGCGTGGGGAGCGGGCGTGGATGCGTCGGACATGGTTACCTCTCGGGCGTGGAAGCTAGCGGGACGCCTTGTCGGCGCGGTTCTCGAAGCGGCGGGCCAGGACGCCCAGGGGCACGGTGATGATCAGGTAGCAGGCGCCGGCCACCACGAGCGGGGTCAGCCCGGCGCCGGTGGCGGCGATGCCCTCGCGGCCGAACTTGGTCAGCTCGTACTGCGCCACGGTCATGCCGAGCAGGTAGACGAGCGAGGAGTCCTTGGTCAGCAGGATGATCTCGTTGGTCATGGGCGGCAGGACGATCCGCAGGGCCTGCGGGATGACGATCGTGACCATGGCCCGGCTGTGGGACATGCCGAGCGAGCGGGCCGCCTCCAGCTGCCCCTTGGGCACGGCCTGGAGGCCGGCGCGCAAGACCTCGCCGATGTAGGCCGCCGAGACCAGCCCCAGGGCCAGCATCACGGTGACGTAGTTGGTGAAGCGGAAGCCGAAGGCGAGCGGGATGCCGTAGCCGAAGGCCAGGAAGACCAGCAGGGCGGGCAGGCCGCGGAAGACCTCGATGTACACGGTGGCCAGCCACCGGTACGGGGCCACCGAGGAGAGCTTCATCAGGGCCAGCAGGGTCCCGCCCACGACGCCGACGACGAAGCCGAGCAGCGTGTAGATGACGGTGTTCTTCAGCGCCGTGACGATGATCCCGGGGAACTGCTGGGCGATGATCTCCGGGTCGAAGGCCGCGTCGATCAGGGTGGGCCAGTCGGCGAAGATCGCGACGGCGAGCACCGCCGCGATCAGGACCGCGTACTGCACGGTGCGGCTGGTGCGCTGCCGCTGACGCATTGACATTGCCATCGAAGGTTCGGTTCCTCGCTGCTCGTGGTGGGTGATCGGTGGTGGCCGGCGCGGCGCCGCGGCGGACCGGGCGGCGCCGCGGGGGCTAGGAGGCCTCGGGCGCCTCGGGGCGGGCGGCGTCGGCGGCCTCCGCGCCGAGCCACTGCGAGCGGATGGCGTCCAGGCGCCCGTCGCGCTCCATCTCCGCCAGTACGGAGTCGACGTGCCGCAGCAGGTTCTCGTTGCCCTGCCGGACCCCGACCACCAGCGGCTCCCCGGAGCCGATCTCGTCGACCACGGTCGCCCGCTCGTTGGTCTGCAGCTCGTCGGCGAAGATCGAGAGGTTGCCCACCACGGCGTCGAGCTGCCCGGTGGCCAGGGCCTGCAGCAGCAGCCCGGTGTCCTCGTACTGGATCTTCTCCAGCCCTGCCTCGTCGGCGTAGTCGTCGCCGGAGGTGCCCTGCTGGACCCCCACGCGCCGGCCGGGCAGGTCCTCTGCGGAGGCGATGCCCGAGTCGTCCAGGGTCAGCACCGCGAGCGAGTCGTCGACGTAGGGCTGTGAGAGATCCATCACGGACTCCCGCTCCTCGGTGGCGCCCATGCCGGAGATCACGACGTCGCACTGCAGCGAGGACAGCGCCGAGCCCGACTCCAGCGACTCGAAGCTGGTGTTCAGCACGGTCAGCTCCACGCCCATGCTGCGCGCGATCTCGGTGCCGAGGTCGGGGTCCAGGCCCACGATCTCCCCGCCCCGGTCGAACTCGAAGGGCTTGTAGGGGGAGTTGGCGCACATGGTCATGCTGCCCTCGCTCACCAGCTGCACCTCGCCGGATTCGGTGGAGACCGTCTGCATCGGGGTGCAGCCGGTCAGGGCGAGCGCCGCGGCGGCGGTCAGCCCCGCGCTGGCGAGCGATCTGCGCATGTGGGTCCTCGTCGATGGGTAGGAATGATGGGTCCGGCGCGCCAGGGAGCGGGCGCCGCGTCCGGTGGGGAACCCTACACGAGCGCCGGCGGCCGGGGCGCCGTCCGGTGGGGCCGGGCGGCGGGATCGCCGGCGCGGCAGCCTCCAGGTTATCCGCGGCGGGCCGTTCTGACACAATGGGGATGTGAACCGCGCAGATCTGAGAAAAGTGAGCGACGAGGTCGCCGAGATGTTCGACGGCGTGGCCCCGCGCTACGACCTGATGAACACCCTGCTGTCCCTGGGCCAGGACCGCGGCTGGCGCCGCGCCACCGTGGCCGCCGTGGAGCCGCGTCCCGGGCAGCGGGTCCTGGACATCGCGGCCGGCACCGGCACCTCGTCGGTGCCCTACGCGGAGGCCGGCCTCGACGTCGTGGCCGCCGACCTCTCCGAGGGCATGCTCGCCGAGGGCCGCCGCCGCCACCCGGAGATGGAGTTCGTCCGCGCCGACGTGACGGACCTCCCGTTCGGCGACGCCGAGTTCGACGTCGTCACCATGTCCTTCGGCCTGCGCAACGTGGCCGACTACCCCCGCGCCCTCGCCGAGCTGCACCGGGTGACCAAGACCGGCGGCCGGATCGTGGTCTGCGAGTTCTCGACGCCGGTGTGGCCGCCTTTCCGGGTCCTGTACCAGGAGTACCTGATGCGGGCCTTCCCGCCGGCGGCCCGGCTGTTCTCCTCCAACCCGGAGTCCTACGAGTACCTGGCCGAGACCATCCGCGACTGGCCCGCCCAGGACGAGCTCGCGGCCGCCTTCTCCCGCGCCGGCTGGAAGGGCGTCAAGTACCGCAACCTGACGGGCGGCGTCGTCGCCCTGCACCGCGGATTCAAGGGCTGAGGCGGATGCGCGTTCTGATCGTCGGGGCGGGCCCGGCCGGCTCGACCGCGGCCTACTGGCTCGCGAGCTCGGGCCACGAGGTGACCGTGCTGGAGAAGACCCGCTTCCCGCGGGAGAAGGTGTGCGGGGACGGCCTGACCCCGCGCGCGGTCCGCGAGATGGTCCTGATGGGCCTGCCGCACGGCGTCGAGGACGGCTACCACCGGCAGCGGGGGCTGCGGCTGCGCGCGGCGGGCACCAGCATCGACCTGCCCTTCGAGGCTGCGGGCGACTTCCCCGGCTACGGCCTGACCCGCACCCGCTACGGCTTCGACGAGGACCTCGCCCGGCACGCCCGCGCCGCCGGCGCCCGGATCCTGGAGGGCCACGCGGCCCACGAGGTGATCCGGGCCGGCGAGCTCGGCTCGGCCCCGGAGGGGCTCCCCGCGAGCCTGCTCCGCGACCCCGAGCGCATCGTCGGGATCCGCGCCCGGCTGCACGACGCCGCGGGCCGCCGGACGGGGGAGACCGCCGACTTCCACGCCGACGTCGTGCTGGCCGCCGACGGCAACTCGACCCGCGTGGCCGTCGCGGCCGGGCTGGAGAAGCGCGACGACCGCCCCCTGGGCGTCGCGGTGCGCGCGTATTACGACTCCCCGCGCTCCGAGCTGGACTGGATGGAGGGCTGGCTGGAGCTGCGGGGCGACGACGCCGCCCGCACCGGGGGAGCGGCCGGCCGCTCCCGGGGCGCCTCGGGCCGCGCCGGGACCCCCTCCTCGGAGGCCGCGGGGCCCGGCGGGCTGCTGCCCGGCTACGGCTGGATCTTCGGCGTCGGGGACGGCACGGCCAACGTGGGCCTGGGCATCCTCAACACCTCCCGGGAGTTCGGGACCCTCGACTACCGCAAGGTCCTGGCCTCCTGGACCGCGAGCATGCCCGAGGAGTGGCGGCTGGACCCGGAGCACCGCACCGGCCGGGTGCTGGGCGCGGCCCTGCCGATGGGCTTCAACCGCACTCCCCACTACGTGCCCGGCCTCATGCTGCTGGGCGACTCGGGCGGGATGGTCTCGCCGTTCAACGGCGAGGGCATCTCCTACGCGATGGAATCGGGTCGCTATGCCGCGGATCTGATCGCGGAGGCCGCCCGGGCCAATGGGCCGGCCCAGCGCGAGCTCGCGCTGTCCCAGTACCCCGACGTCATCGGCGGCGCGTGGGGCTCGTACTTCACGCTCGGCAGGCTCTGCGCCCAGCTGATCGGCAGGCCCGCGGTCATGCGCGCCGCGCTCGCGGCCGGGATGTCGGTCCCGGCGCTCATGCGCCTGGCGGTCTCGATCATGGCCAACATGAGCCCCGACCGGCCGGAGACGCTCACGGACCGAGTGATCGGCGTCGTCGAGGCACTCACGCCCGCCACGTCCACCCGATAAGATCGTGGGCGACCCCTTCCACGCCGCCCGTGCCCACCGCGAACTTGCTCGTCAGACAGATAGTGTGAACCCGTGACCGAATCAAACCCCGCCCAGCCGGCGGATCAGCCCGAGACGCCCCTGACCGCCGACCTCTTCGCGGCCTTCGAGGGCATGACCCTGCCCGCAGGCTTCGAGCTGATCGCCCGCGACGAGGAGCTCGGCCCCAAGATCCTGCAGGGCCTTGGCGAGGTCGAGGAGCGGCTGGACCGGGCCATGCGCTACACGGACGCCCTGGCCGACGTCGCCGCCCGCCACCTCCTGGAGGCCGGCGGCAAGCGCGTGCGCCCGCTGCTGGCCCTGCTGGCCGCCGAGGCCTCGGGCGGCATCAACGACGACGTCCTCCAGGCGGGCGTGGTCACCGAGCTGACCCACCTGGCGACCCTGTACCACGACGACGTCATGGACGACGCGACCAAGCGCCGCGGGACCGACGCCGCGCACACCATCTGGGGCAACTCCGTCGCGATCCTGACCGGGGACCTGATCTTCTCCCGCGCCTCGCTCATCGTCTCAGAGCTCGGGGCCCGGCCGCTGGCCATCCAGGCCCGGACCTTCGAGCGCCTCGTCCTGGGCCAGCTCCACGAGACCTCCGGGCCCGGCACGGACGAGGACCTCCTGGCGCACTACATCAAGGTCATCGAGGGCAAGACCGGCTCGCTCATCGCCGCGGCCTGCGAGTACGGCTCGCACCTGGCCGGGGCGTCCGAGGAGACCGTGCAGATCCTGATCCGCTACGGCGAGCTGGTCGGCGTCGCGTTCCAGCTGGCCGACGACGTCATCGACGTGACCGCCGACGACGCCGTCTCCGGCAAGACCCCGGGCACCGACCTGCGCGAGGGCGTGCCCACCCTCCCCACGATCCTGGTGCGGCAGGCCGCGCTGGACGGGGACGAGGCGGCCCAGCGCGTCGTCGAGCTCATGGACGCAGACCTCGCCTCCGACGAGGCCCTGGACCGCGCCGTCCGCGCCCTGGCGGCTCACCCGGCCACCAGCACCGCCTGGAACATCGCCTACCGCTGGGCCGACGACGCGATCGAGGCCATCTCGCCCCTGCCGGACTCCACGGTCAAGCGGGCGCTCGAGAGCTTCGCCCACGCCGTCGTGCACCGGGACGCCTGAGGGGCACCCACCCACCGCAGAACGCCGCAGCGCCATCACCCGACGAGAGGCCTCCTATGAGCAGTTCACCCCCGACCACCGAGGCGCCGGCCGAGCGGCGCGAGGGCTTCTCGAGCCGGCGGGTCTTCATCTTCGCCGCGATCGGGTCCGCCATCGGCCTCGGCAACATCTGGCGCTTCCCCTACGTCGCCTACGAGAACGGCGGGGGCGCCTTCATCGTGCCCTACCTCGTGGCGCTGCTGACCGCGGGCATCCCGCTGCTGTTCTTCGACTACGCGATCGGGCACCGGCACCGGGCCTCCGCGCCGCTGTCCTTCCGGCGCCTGCACCCCAAGCTCGAGTTCCTGGGCTGGTGGCAGCTGGCGATCTGCTTCGTGATCGCCTCCTACTACGCCGTGATCCTGGCCTGGGCCGTCATGTACACGGGCTTCTCCTTCACCCGCGCCTGGGGCGATGACCCCGCCGGGTACTTCCAGGAGACATTCACCCAGTCCACCGGCGGGCCGGGCGTCGGCTTCGACGTCGTGCCGCAGGTGATGATCCCGCTCGCGGCCGTGTGGGTCGTGCTGCTGATCGTGATGTCCCTCGGCGTGCAGAAGGGCATCGGCGCCTCGAACGTGGTCTTCCTGCCGCTGCTGGTGGTCATGTTCGTCGTCATGGTCGTCATGGCGCTCACGCTGCCCGGGGCGGAGATCGGGCTGGACGCGCTGTTCACCCCCGACTGGTCCCTCCTGGGCGACTCGGGCGTGTGGGTCGCGGCCTACGGCCAGATCTTCTTCTCGCTGTCGGTGGGCTTCGGCATCATGATCACCTATTCCTCGTACCTGAAGCGCAAGACCGACCTGACGAGCTCGGGCCTGGTCGTCGGGTTCTCCAACTCCAGCTTCGAGATCCTCGCCGGCATCGGGGTCTTCGCGGCGCTGGGCTTCATGGCGCAGGCGGCGGGCACCGGGGTCTCCGAGGTGGCGGACTCCGGCATCGGGCTGGCCTTCATCGCCTTCCCCGCGGTGATCAACGAGGCGCCGTTCGGGCTGCTGATCGGGGTGCTGTTCTTCGGCGCCCTCTCGTTCGCGGCGTTCACCTCGCTCATCTCGATCGTCGAGGTCGTCATCGCGGGCGTGCAGGACAAGCTCGGGATGCGCCGCGTGCCGGCCACGCTGGGGGTCGGCGGCCTGATCGCCGTGGCCTCGCTGCTGCTGTTCCCGACGACGACCGGGCTGAACCTGCTCGACGTCGTGGACAACTTCGTCAACAACTTCGGCATCGTCGTCGTGGCGCTGATCGCGGTGACCCTGCTGACCGCGGGGTTCAACGCGCTGCCGCGGCTCCGGGACCACCTGAACGCCGTCTCGGCCTTCAAGGTGGGGCGGACCTGGCAGATCTTCGTCGGCGTCGTGACCCCGCTCCTGCTGGGCTACATCCTCATCGACCAGATCAGCGCCGTCATCGCCGAGGGGTACGGCGGGCTGCCGCGCGACTTCGTCAACGTCTACGGCTGGGGGATGTCGATCGGGCTGGTCGTGGTCGCCGTGCTGCTGTCGCTGATCCCCTGGTCGGCGCGCTCGCGGGCCGCCGAGCCGAGCCCCGCGTACGCCGTCCTGGACCCCACGCTGGACGGGACGCTGCTGCGCCGCAACGCCGGCCGCGGCGACGCCGCCCGCGTGGACGTCGACCCCGCCCTCCGTGCCCCGGCCCGGGGGGATCAGGCAGGTCCGGCGCCGTGGGCCGACGCCGCCCCGCGGGATCCCTCGGAGGGCGGCCGGCCCGCGGGGGTCGCCGCCGCCTCGCAGCACCCGGAGCAGGAGAGGGGGGAGCAGGCATGAGCGTCTCGGCAATCGTCATGATGGTGGTGGCCATCGTCACCGTGTGGGGCGGGCTGGTGGCCTCGGTCGTCAACCTGAACCGGTCGAAGGACGAGTCGTAGGGTCAGCCGCGGATCGCGGATCGCGGACGGACCGAGGATCGCCGATCCCCCAACGGCCACGGGCCCCGGCATCTCGAGGATGCCGGGGCCCGTGGCCGTCTGCGCGCCGGGACAGGGGGCCTACCTCGCCCCGAGCGTCCGCCGCATCTTCTCGTGGTCCAGCTGGCCCTCCCAGCGGGCCACCACGAAGGTCGCGACGCAGTTGCCGAGCAGGTTGACGACCACGCGCATCGAGTCCATGATCCGGTCCGCGCCGAGCAGCAGCGCGACGCCGGCCACGGGGAACAGGCCCATCGCGGTCGCGGTCGCGGACAGCGCGAGGAACGAGGAGCCGGGCACGCCCGCCACGCCCTTGGAGGTCAGCAGCAGGATGCCGAGGGCCGCGAGCTGCTGGCCCAGGTCCATCTCGACGCCGAAGGCCTGGGTCAGGAAGACCAGGGAGATGGCCAGGTAGATCGCCGCGCCGTCCATGTTGAAGGAGTAGCCGGTGGGCACCACGAGCCCGGTCGTGGCGCGGGAGGCGCCGGCGTCGGAGAGCTTGTTCATGATGCGGGGGAGGACCGCCTCAGTGGACGCCGTCCCCAGGGCCAGGAGGAACTCCTCGCGGGCGTAGGAGATGAACTTGCCCAGGGGCACCCCGGCGCCCACGCGGGCGACCACTAAGAGCACCACGATGAACCCGAGGGCCGCCGCGTAGCAGGCGAGGATCAGCAGCGCGTAGGTCCCCAGCGTGCTCAGGCCGTACTGGCCGATGATGTAGGCCATGGCCCCGAAGGCGCCCAGGGGGGCGATCCGCATGATCCAGCCCATGATCTTGAAGATGATCTCGAGCACGTCGTCGATCAGGCGGATGACCGGCTCGGCGCGCTTCGGGCCCACCGCGACCATCGCGAGCCCGAAGAACACGGAGAAGAACAGGATCTGCAGCATAGAGTTGGTCGCGAAGGCGTCGAAGATCGACGTCGGGATGACGCTCAGCAGGAACTCGCCGGCGCCCTGGGGGCCCTCGGCGGTCGCGGCGTCGAGCCCCGAGGTGTCCAGGGTGGACGGGTCGATGGACAGCCCGTGGCCGGGGCGCACGAGGTTGCCGACGAGCATCCCGAAGGCCACCGCCGCGGTGGAGGCGACCACGAAGTAGCCGAGGGTCTTCAGCCCGATGCGGCCCACGGTCCTCATATCGCCGATCTTGGCGATGCCGGTGACGACGACCATGAACACCAGCGGCGCGATGATCATCTTGATGAGCCGGATGAACCCGTCGCCCAGGTACTTCAGGGCGTCGGAGGTCTGCGGGAAGAAGTGGCCCACCACGACGCCGAGCGCGACCGCGATCAGCAGGTGGACGAAGGTCGAGCGGTACAGGCCGCGCCAGGGGCTGCGGGGCCGGGAGCGCGGTTCGCTGCGCTGCTGGGTGAGCTGGTCCGAGGTCATGACGGCAGGTTATGCAACCGCTGTTTCGGCGGTGTTTCTGTCGTGAAACCCGACGTTTACACGAGTGAGCGGGCCGAGCTTCGGGGCCTCGGCGGACGCGGCGAGGGCCCGGCGCCTGCCTCCGCTCCCGGGGGAACGGAGGGCGGCGCCGGGCCCTCGACAGGCGGTGCGCTGGGCCCCGCCGGGCCGTCCTACAGGCCGAAGAAGCGGTTGAAGAAGCCCTTCTTGCGGGCCGGCTTCTCCTCGGCCGGGCGCTCCTCGACCTCCTCGACGGTCTCCTCGTACTCCTCGTACTCAGCCTCGTCCCGCGGCTGCTGCGGGGCGGCCGGACGCGAGGCGGCCGTGCTGCCGCCGGCGCGCAGGCGGTCCAGGGCGGAGGGCTCGCCCGCCGGGGCGGTGGCCGGCTCCTGGGCGGCTCGACGACCGGGTGAGCGTCCGTGGCGGCCTCGTCCGCCGCGGGGCCCGAGGTCTGCTCCTCGGGCATCACGTGGGTCGAGACGAGCCCCGGCTCGACGTCGGCGCGCGGGTCCTGGTCGAAGGGCAGGTCGCCGCCGCTGTTGTCCGCGGGCACGACGCCGGCCGGCTCGGCCACGGCTCGCGGGCCTCGGCGTAGCGCGGCTCCGCCGGCTGCTCGCTGGGGCGGTCTCGGCGGCGGGTGCGACTGCGACCTCGGCCGCCTCGTCGGCCGGGCCTCGGCGGCCTCGGCCTCCGCGAGGGCCGCCTGCGTCGCGGCGACCCGCTCCGCCTCGGACTCCTCGCGGGCGCGCCGCTGCTCCGCGGACTCGCGGGCGGCGACGTCGAGCGCGCGCCGGCCCTCCTCGCGCAGTGCCTCGCGGTGCTCCCGGGCGTCGCGGGCGACGCGGGCCAGCTCGCGCTCGTCCACCACGGGCTCGGCCGGCTCGATCCCGGAGATCCTCTGCTCGTCGAACCACAGCCGCAGGGCGCCGTCGGCCGCGGTCACCACGGCGCACGCCTCGGTGTCCCAGGAGATGTGGGCCCCGCGCAGGCGGGCGTAGGAGTCGACGGCCCGCTGGTGGTGTACGGCGGTCCCCGTCTGCAGGGCCTGGGCCATGACGCGGCCCATCCGCTGGACGGTGGGCTCGGGCAGCTCCAGCTCGGGTCCGTCGAGCAGGAGCCAGGCGCGCACCCCTCCGCCGGCGACGGCGGGGTAGTGGGCGTAGATGCCGGTCGCGGCCTTGGCCGCGAGGGTCAGGCGGCGGGCGAGGCCCTCCGAGGACAGGAGCTCGTCGGTGGTCAGCTCGGGGATCTCCAGGCGCTCGCCGGCCTCGCGCGCCTGCACGGCGGCGGCCACCACGGCGTCGGGGAAGTGGCCCAGCTCCTGCCAGGCCCAGATCCAGGAGCCCCGCTGATCGGACTCGGTGCCCAGCAGGTAGGGCGTGAGGGAGCGCGAGGGATCGGACTCGAGGGTGAACGACGGCGCCGAGAAATCCACCGACCAGTCGGAGTCCCCGGTGATCTCGGCCAGCCGGGCCTGGTATTCGGTGGAGATGAAGATCGCTTCGTCGATCAGGTCCTGCAGAGATTTCGTCATGCCAACAGGCTAACAAGGAAAAGCCCCCTCCCGGGCGTCGGTGCGGCGGGGCGAATGTGTAGGCTCGACAGAGCAAGAGCCCACTGATCCGAAGGATGCGCGCATGTCCAGCAACGACGACTCGGGGATGAGCCCGGTGGAGCCCGGGAACGTGACGGACAGGGTCGACGCGGCCGTCAACCAGCTCGCCCACTGGCTGCTCGGCTCCGCCGTGACCGAGCCCGGCTGGGAGCGGATGGTCGCCGACTTCAAGCCCTCGCGCCGCACCCACGGCGCCTACCTCGCGCGCATCGTGGAGGTCCGCGACGGCCGGGAGATCCCGGGCTCCAGCGGGATCCTCGGGCCGCAGACCCGCGCGGTGCCGCTGCTGGACGAGCTGCGGCAGGCGGCCTACACGCCGGATGAGGGCTCCTGGCTCTCCGCGACGCTGATCCTGCGCGCCGACGGCTGGCCGGAGCCCGAGTACGAGGTCGGGATCGACCTGAACCACCACGAGCAGCCCGAGGTCTGGGCGCAGGAGGCCCCGCTGGACGCGGAGGACGTCCTCGCCGACCTCGCCCGCTTCCCGCGCGAAAGGCGCCTGCCCGCCTGGATGCGCGACCTGCTCAGCGACCCGGCCGCCTCCGCCGCGGGGAGCGACGCCGGCACCGCCGCGGGAGCCGGAGCCGACGACGCCCGCACCGCAGCTGCCCAGACCCCGGACCCGTCCGCCCCGGCCTCCGCGGCTCCGCCCTCCGACACCCCGGCCGCCGCCGCCCAGGAC
>NZ_JANAFB010000004.1 GCF_024199905.1 Rothia santali | reverse complement strand
CGTCCGGGCCGCGCGGACCGCGGACGGCTCCGACGAGCGCCCCGCCCTGGTCGTGGCGACCTCCGGCTCGACCGGCACCCCCAAGCGCACCGTGCTCTCCGCCGGGGCGCTGCGGGCCTCGGGCTCGGCCACCGCCGCCGCGACCTCCTCCGACGGGGCCTCCTGGCTGCTCTCACTGCCGGTGCACTACGTCGCCGGGGCACAGGTCCTCGCCCGGTCGGTCCTGGCGGGGACCGAGCCCGTGGTCCTGCCTTCGGTCGGCCCTGGCGCCGGTGACGTATCGGGCCGCGATGCCGCGTCAGGCCTCGGTGCAGCCCCGGGCTTCACGGCCGCCGCCTTCCTCGCCGGCGCCGAGGCCCTCGGAGCCGGCCCGCGCATGACCTCGCTCGTGCCCACGCAGGTCCACGCCCTGCTCGAGGCCGCCGACGCCGGGCAGGTCCCCGCCGACGAGCTGCTGGAGGCCCTGCGCTCGTTCCGCGCGATCCTGCTCGGCGGCGCCCCGGCCTCGGGCCCGCTGCTGCGCCGCTGCGAGGAGCTGGGGCTTCCGCTGGTGCTGACCTACGGCAGCGCCGAGACCGCGGGCGGGTGCGTGTACGACGGCGTCCCGCTGCCCGGCGTCGAGGTCCGCGTGGAGGGGCCGGCGGGCTCCCCGCAGCCGGGCCGCGTCTGGCTCGGCGGCCCCGTGGTCGCCCACGGCTACCTCGACGACGCCGCCCGCACCGCCGGGCACTTCGCGCGCGACGCCGAGGGCACCCGCTGGTACCGGACCGACGACCTCGGCGTCCTCCGGGACCCCGGCGACGGCTCCGGACCGCGGCTGAGC
This sequence comes from Rothia santali, assembly GCF_024199905.1. Classification (GTDB taxonomy): domain Bacteria; phylum Actinomycetota; class Actinomycetes; order Actinomycetales; family Micrococcaceae; genus Rothia; species Rothia santali. The sequence goes on along the minus strand of NZ_JANAFB010000004.1, from coordinate 113,850 downwards.
GTGACGGGGCGGGCCGACGACGTCGTCATCACCGGGGGCGTGAAGGTCTCGGCCCGCGCCGTGGCCGCGGCCCTGGAGGAGGACCCGGGGTGCGGGAGGCCCTCGTGGTGGGGATCCCGGACGAGCGATGGGGGACGGCGGTCGCGGCCGTCGTCTCGCGCCGGCCCGGTGCGGCCGTGGACCCCGCGGGGCTCCGGGAACGGGTGGCGGGGGCGCTGGGGCGGGCCGCCGCGCCGAAGACCCTGCTGGTCCTCGACGAGCTGCCGGCCGCGAGCACCGGCAAGCCCGACCGGGCGGCCGCGGCCCGGCTGCTGGCCGCGGCGCGCGAGGGCGCGCCCCGCCCGGCCACCCGCCCGCCCGGGGAGGGACACCCCTGAGACGGGCTCCCGCGGGGGCCAGAAGCGACGCCCAGCCCCCGCCCCACGGAGTCCCGCCCGGCCCCGGCGGACCCGGGACCCGTGCCGCCCCGGTGCGACCGGGCGCCCCCGCGCGAGGTGAGACAATGGGAGCCGATCAATCGCCGATACCGGATGAGGAGGGCCTTTCCGTGGCCTCAGTTGGAGAGTGGATAGAGGGCGCGCGCCTGCGGACGCTGCCGTTGGCCGTCGCCCCCGTGGTCGCCGGAACCGCCGCGGCGGTCTCCCTGGGGGCCTTCCATCCCGGCCGGGCGTTCCTCGCCCTGCTCGTGGCGCTCTTCCTCCAGATCGGCGTCAACTACGCCAACGACTACTCGGACGGCATCAAGGGCACCGACGAGCAGCGGGTCGGACCGCTGCGGCTCACCGGCTCCGGGGCGGCCCGCCCGGGCCAGGTCAAGCTCGCGGCCTTCCTGTGCTTCGCCGCGGCCATGGTGGCCGGTCTCGTCCTGATCACCGAGACCCGCCAGTGGTGGTTCCTCGTCATCGGGGCCTCCGCCGTCCTGGCCGCCTGGGGGTACACCGGCGGCAAGCGCCCCTACGGCTACCTCGGCCTCGGCGACCTCTTCGTCTTCGTCTACTTCGGCCTCGTCGCGACCCTCGGCACGCTCTACGTCCAGGCCGAGCGACTGTCCCTGACCGCCGTGCTCGCCGCGGTCGCCATGGGCCTGATCGCCTGCGCCCTGCTCATGGCCAACAACCTCCGCGACGTCCCCACCGACCTCGAGGCGGGCAAGCTCACCCTCGCCGTGCGGATCGGGGCCCCCGCCGCCCGGCTCGCGTACGCCGTCGAGCTCGGGCTGGCCTTCGCCCTCATGCTCTTCGCCGTGCCGCAGAACCCCTGGACCCTGCTGGTCTACCTGGCCCTGCCGCTGGCCTGGGCCGCCGCGCGCACCGTGCTCGTCACCCGCCGGGAGCGGGCCCTGATCCCCGTCCTCAAGCAGACAGGCATCCTGAGCCTGGTCTTCGCGGTGCTGCTCCTGCTCGCCGGCGTGATCGGCGCGTGGGCGGCGTGAGCGGCGCACAGGACGACGCGGCCCGGCCCCACGGCGCCCGCAAGGTCACCGTCGCCTGGTTCGTGGTGATCCTGCTGATCGCCTCGTGCCTGCGGCCCGCGCTGACCTCGATCGGCCCGGTGCTGGACCAGATGGGCCAGGCGACCGGGCTCAACGCGGCCGGCCTGGGCCTGCTCGGGGCGCTGCCCCTGTTCGCCTTCGCCCTGCTCTCCCCGCTGATCTCCGTACCCGCCCAGCGGCTCGGCGTCGAGCGGGTGCTCCTGGTCGCCCTCCTCGTCCTCGGGCTGGGCATCCTGGCCCGCTCGACGCCGGGCATCGCCCTGCTGTGGATCGGGACCCTGTGCGTGGGGGCGGGCATCGCGATCGCCAACGTGCTGGTGCCGGTGATCGTCAAGCGCGACTTCTCCCGGTACATCTCGGTCATGACCGGCCTGTACACGGCCGTGGTCTCCGTCAGCGCGGGGCTCTCGGCGGGTCTGACCGCGCCGCTGGCCGAGGTCCTCCCCGGCGCGTGGCGCACCGCCCTGGCCCTGTGGGCCCTGATTCCGCTCGTCTGCGCGGTGTGGTGGGTCTTCCTGACCCGCGACGCCCGCCGCTCCGGCCGGGGCCCCGGGGCGAAGCGGATGTCCGTCGCGGAGGCGGTGACCGGCGCGATGCCGTCCGTCGCGGCCGCGGCGGAGCCCCTGGCCAGCCGCAGGGTCTCGATGCTGCGCTCCCCCATCGCCTGGCAGGTCACCGTCTTCATGGGCGGCCAGTCGATCATCTTCTACACCCTGAGCACCTGGCTGCCCAGCATGGAGGCGGAGATCGGCAACGACGCCTCGGTCGCGGGGTGGCACATGTTCACGATGCAGATCGTCGGGATCGCCGGCAACCTGAGCGTCACCTTCCTGGCCGAGCGCTGGCGCTCGCAGAGCTGGCTCGCCATGACGCTGGCCGGGTGCCTGATCGTCGGGATCGTCGGCGCCCTGGTCCTGCCGCAGGCTGCCGTGGTGTGGGTCGGCCTGGCCGGCATCGGCTGCGGCGGCGGCTTCTCCCTCTCGCTGGCCATGATCGGGCTGCGCACGGCGAGCCCCGGGCAGACCATGCGGCTGTCCGGGATGGCGCAGTGCCTCGGCTACCTCATGGCCGCGGCCGGGCCGCTGCTGACGGGCTGGATCGCCGAGGCCACGGGGACCTGGGCGACCGTCCTGTGGGGCCTGCTGGTCCTGGTGGTTCTCCAGTTCGTCGCGGGCGGCCTGGCCGGGCGCGACCGGAAGATCGGGCAGCCGGCCGCCTAGACCTCGCGGCCCTCGCGGCGCAGCCGCTCGTCGACGTAGGAGTCCTCGGCCTCCGCGTCCCGGGAGGCCACCGTGCTGCGGCGCCGCTGGGGCGCGAGGCGGTGCCACAGCCGGGCGAAGTCCCGTCCCGCCGCGGCGTGCAGCCGGGGGAAGGCCAGGTAGGAGACGGCGAATCCGATGATCACCGCGAAGACGCCGGCCAGGACGAGTCCCGTGCCGAACCAGGCGCAGGCGCAGAACACCACTGCCATGATGCCGAAGCGCACGAGGGTGTAGTACAAGAAGCTCACGGGAGGACATGGTACCCGGCTTGCCTGAATGCCGCCTCGGTACCGGTCAACCCCCAGGTTGTACCGGTAGAATGGACGCATGCGAGCAGTCCTGATCATCGCCGCGGGGGCCCTCATCGTGGGGCTTACCATCTACGCCGTCCTCGACATCTCCCGCACCTCCCGGGAGCGGATCAAGGCGGTCTCCAAACCCCTGTGGGTGATCATCGCGCTGCTGTTCCCCGTGATCGGGCCCGGGCTGTGGCTGTTCTTCGGCACGGAGCGCTCCTCGGGCTCCCGCGTGGTCACCCGGGAGGCCCCGGGCTCGGCCCGCGCCGCCGCCCCGGACGACGACGCCTCCTACCTCGAGTTCCTGGCCAAACAGGCCCAGCGCCGCCGCGCCGACGAGGAGCGCGCCCGGCGCGAGGAGGAGAAGCGCCGCCAGCGTGAGCGCGGCGGCGGAACGAACGGCAACCACCCCCCGGACGACGACGAGGCGACTGATCCCACCCCGAGCGACCGGGACGACGACGGCCCGCGCGAGGACCGCGGCCGCTAGGGACGGGTCCCGCCACAGCGCACGCTACCCCCGGTTCCCCTCATCGGGGACGTCCAACTCCCCCTCACCGGCGGAAGCCACTCCCCCCACACCCGCGAAGGGCCCCGGATCCACCACGGATCCGGGGCCCTTCCTCGCGTCGTCCTCTTCGGTCACGACGCCGGAGCGGCGCGCACGTCCCGGGCCGGCGAGTACGTTCCGGCCCGGCCGGCCCGGCGCTGATGCCCCGGGCCGGCGCGCCTCACAGCCCCGAGTAGGAGTGCAGCCCCGAGAAGAAGACGTTGACCACCGTGAAGTTGAAGATGATGCACAGGTAGCCGATGATCGACAGCCAGGCCGAGCGGGGCCCGGTCCAGCCGCGGGTCGCGCGGGCGTGCAGGTAGGCGGCGTAGACGACCCAGATCACGAAGGTCCAGACCTCCTTGGTGTCCCAGCCCCAGTAGCGGCCCCACGCCTGCTCGGCCCAGATGGCCCCCATCGCGAGGGTGAAGGTCCACATCACGAAGCCCACGGTGTTGAGGCGGAACGCGAAGTTCTCCAGCGCCCGCGCCGAGGGCACGAGCCGCATGAACGGCATCCGGTCGGCCCCGCCCTCGGCGAGCCGGCGCTCCCGCCGGGTCTGCATGAGCTGGAGCACCGCGAGGGCGAAGGTGATGGTGAAGACCCCGCTGGCCATCACGGCCACGGAGACGTGGATGACGAGCCAGTAGGACTGGAGGGCCGGCTGGAGGTGGCCCACCGGCGTCGGGAACCCGATGGTCGCCGCGACCATCATGACCACCGCGAGGCCGGAGACCAGGGTCCCCACGAAGCGCAGGTCGCGGAAGATCAGCGCGATCAGGAAGACCACCGAGACCACGAGCGCGCCCGTGGTGCAGAACTCGTACATGTTGCCCCACGGCACGCGCGAGGCGGCGAGGCCGCGGGTCAGCACGCCCGCGAGGTGGATCAGCACGCCGATCACCATGACCGCCACGGCCACGTTGGCCGCCGGGCGCCGGGCGCCGGAGTAGACCATCGAGTCGTCGGCCGTCCTGCGGCCGGAGACGCGGTCCAGGTCCCCGGGCATCGAGGAGTCGACGGGCCAGGAGTCCTGGGCGGCGTCGTCCTCGGTCCCGGAGAGGGTGCCGGACCCGGCATCGTCGAACCCGGCGGCGGATCCGCGCTCGGCGGCGGGGCCCGCCCCGGCCATCGCGGGCCGCTTGGCGGACTCCGCGCGGCGGCCCGCGGCGTCGGCCCGGCGCGCCGCCTTCGAGTGGGAGGCGATGTCCCAGGTGAACGCGATGAACGCGACCAGGTAGGTCACGGCGGCCAGGAGCATCGACAGCTCGCTCCACTGGGCCAGGCTTTCATTGATGGTCATGATGCACCTTTCTGGGCCGCGGACAGCGGCGTCGAGCGGGGCGCTGCGTCCTCGCTGAATTCTAGACCCCATTGCTGGGCGAAGAGCTCGGTGAGCCGGTCCGCCTCGTGCGCCAGGCGCGGGTCCTCGCCGCGGGCCAGGAGCCCGTACTCGACGACGACGGCGCGGCGCCCGTCCGCGTCGACCGTCTCGCGGGCCTTGACCCACGCGCGGCGTCGGGCGACGAACAGCGAGATCAGCAGCCCGGCGAAGGCCAGGAGGAAGGACACGAGGACCACGGGCTTGCCCGGGTCGTAGTGGACGTCGAGCCCGACGTAGCGCGTGACGCCCTCGAACTCGATGCTGCCCTTGCCGTCGGGCAGCTGATAGGAGTTGTCCTCCTGGGTCAGCACGATCCCGCCGTCCGCGGACTGCATCGAGTTCAGCTCGTCGAGGCCCTCGGTGTCCAGGACGTAGACGTTCTGCGGGGTGCCGCCGTCCAGCCCCAGGTCGCCCGAGTAGGAGGCGAGCACCAGGGCCGGGTTGGCCAGCACCGGGTCGGCCGAGTACGGGACCTGGCCGTCCTCCAGCACCGCCGTGGGCAGGAACATGCCGACGAAGCCGAGCTGGTCCGGGGCGGCGTCGGGCACCTTGAGGACGATCGAGGAGGTGTAGTTCTGGTCGGTCGTCAGGGTCACGATGGGGCCCTCGTAGGCGAGGTTGCCCTCGCCGTCGTTGACCTTCACGATCGGCGCGTAGCCGTTGCCCGCGAGGTAGACCCGGTTGCCGTCCACCGTGAGCGGGGAGTTGACCTTGAGCGTCTCCTCGGTGGGCTCGGAGTCGCTGTCCGCGCGCACGGTCACGCCGGCCTCGAAGTCCAGCGGCTGGGCGTAGGTGGGCGAGCCGGGCTGGCGGTCGAACTCGACGTCGAAGCTGTCCAGCGTCAGGGAGAAGTTGTGCAGCCAGTCGGGGTTGAAGTTGGTGCCCGGGGTGAAGGAGTCGTAGCTGACCAGGGTGTTGACGAAGGACTCGTCCTGCACCACGATCTTCTGCCCGCTGTAGCCGAACAGCGAGCCGATGGCCATGCCGATCAGCACCCCGATCATGGCCGTGTGGAACACGAGGTTGCCGAGCTCGCGGAACATCCCGCGCTCGGCGGCGACGTTCGGCTCCGCCGAGTCCTCGCCGCGCAGCTCGGTGCGGTAGCGGCGCCGCCTGAGGATGTCCCGGGCCTGGGCGGCAGCCGACGCCGCGGTGAGCTCCCGGCCGTCCTCGAGCGACTCGGCGGGGATGGTCAGCACCCGGTGCTGCGGCATCCGGGAGAGGTTGCGCGGGGTGCGCGGCGGCTTGGCGCGGTACTCCTTGGCGTGCTTGAGCGCGCGGGGCACGACGCAGCCGACCAGGGAGACGAAGAGCAGGATGTAGATCGCGGAGAACCACACCGAGGAGAAGACGTCGAACAGCTGGAGGTTCTCGGCGATCGGCCCCCAGGTGGGGTGCTGGTCCAGGTAGTCCTGGACCCGGGCGGGGTCCTGGATGTTCTGCGGGAAGATCGAGCCGGGCACGGCGGCCACGGCGAGCAGCAGGAGCAGGAACAGTGCCGTGTTCATCTTGGTCAGCTGGCGCCAGGCCCAGCGCAGCATGCCGATCGGGCCGAGCGCCGGGGCGTCCGTCGCTGCCTTCTTCTCTGTACTCATGCGCACTCTTCCGGTCTCATCGCGGTGGTTCTGGGTCCTCTCGGGCGGGCGTCCGCGCTCATACGGGAAGCTCGTATCCCGGGAGCGCGGCCTGGACCCAGGACATCAGGGAGTTCCAGAGCCCCGTGGCGATCATGACGCCGATGAGGACCAGGACGGCCCCGCCGGTCACCTGCAGCGCCCGGCGGTGCCGGCGGAGGAAGGAGAACATCTCGGCGGAGCGGCGGAACCCCAGGGCGATCAGCAGGAACGGGATCCCGAGCCCGAGGCAGTAGATCAGGGTCAGGGTGATGGCCTTCGCGCTGCTGGGCCCCTCGACGTAGACGAGGGTCTGCACGGCGGCGAAGGTCGGTCCGATGCACGGCGCCCAGCCGAGGCCGAAGGTGATGCCCAGGATGGGCGCCCCCCACAGGCCCGACGGGGGCCGGGCGTGGATCTTGCGCTCGCGCTGGAACCAGGAGAACCCGCCCATGAAGACGACGCCCAGGAGGATCACCAGGACCCCCAGGACGACGTTGATCCAGGTGTGGCCCCTGACCCACGGCGCGGCGCCGATCTGCGCGAGCACCACCGACATCAGGACGAAGACCACGGAGAACCCGAGGACGAACAGACCCGTTCCCAGGACCATCCGGCCCCGGCGGCTGCGCTGCAGGTCGGAGCCGGTCAGGCCGGTGACGTAGCCGAGGTAGCCGGGGACCAGGGGCAGGACGCACGGGGAGGCGAAGGAGATGAGCCCGGCCAGGGCCGCGAGGGGGACGGCCGCCCAGAGCGAGCCGTCCATCACCACGGAACCGAAGGAGAAGTCCATCCCGGTCCTACTCGTCGCCCGAGCCGCTGCCCCCGCCGGGCAGCACGTCGTCGATCAGCGTGCGCAGGACCGACTCGTCGATCTGCCCCAGGACGCGGGCGGAGACCCGGCCCTCGGGGTCGAGGACCAGGGTCGTGGGCACGGCCTGGGCCGGGACGAAGTTGGAGAGGTCCATGAGGACTCCCCCGGCCCGGTCCTCGATCGAGGGGTAGTCGATGCCGAAGTTGCGCTCGAAGGCCTCGGCCGTGCCGCGCTCGTCCCTCAGGTTCACGCCAAGGAAGCCGACGCCGTCCCCGAACTCGTCGTGCAGGGCCCGCAGGTGCGGGGCCTCGGCCCGGCAGGGCGCGCAGCCGGCGTACCAGAAGTTGACCACCGCGGGCGCGCCGCGCAGCGACTCCCCCGTGACCTCCTCGCCGGTGAACAGCTTCCCGGAGAAGACCACGGGCTCGCCCCGCTCGTCCTCCCGGTACTCGGTCACCGTGCCGTCGCCGGAGATGTAGCCTTTGCCGTCGGCGGAGTCCGCCTGCTCGGCGAGGCCGGAGTCGTCGCTCGAGCAGGCCGACAGCGCGACCGCCCCGACGGCGGCGGTGGCGGCGACGAACAGGCCCCTGCGGGTCAGGCGGCGGGGAGTGGAGGCGGGCATAAGTCTTTCTCGAAGGTGTTGGTGACTCGTGGGCGGCGCGGGCGGGATCCGGCGGGGCCTGAGACGGCCGACGGCGGCCGGTCCGGACCGCGGGCGCGCCCGGGATCCTGGCGTGCGCCCGGACGCCGGAATGCGGTCTCCATTATGAGCCGGGAAGCTGAATGACCCCTGAATAGAGCTCCGCGGCGGGCTCGCAGTAGGCGACCGAGGGGCGCCCCGGCGCGCGGACGTCGTCGAACCTCAGGGACGTGAGGGAGGCGAGGTTGCACTGGCGGGTGCGGGGGTCGTGCGGCAGGGGCCGGCCCTCGACGCCGCTGCGGACCATCCAGATCGGCAGCTGGTGGGAGACGAGCACGGCCTCCGCGCCGTCGCCGCCGATCCGCACCGCCTCCGCCGCGGCGTCCTTGACCGCCTCGGACATGCGCCGGACCTGCTCCCGGTAGGGCTCGCCCCAGGAGGGCCGCAGCGGGTTCAGGAGGCGGGGCCAGTGCCGGGGGTTGCGCAGCAGCTCGTCGCGGTTCACGTGCAGGCCCTCGAAGTGGTTCCCGGCCTCGAGGAGGCGCTCGTCGGGGCGGGCCTGCAGGCCCAGGAGCTCCTCGATCGGCGCGGCGGTCTCCCGGGTGCGGGTCAGCGGCGAGATCGCGAGGTGGACGATCGCGGCGCCGTCGTCGGCCCGGCGGCGCAGCTCCTCGGCGGCCAGGCGGGCCATCGCCCGGCCCCGCTCCGAGAGGTGGTAGCCGGGCAGGCGGCCGTAGACGATGCGGTCGGGGTTGTGCACCTCGCCGTGGCGGAGCAGGTGGACGGTGGCGGAGTGGCTCATGATCCTCGAATCGTGGCGGCGGGCGGGGAGGCGGGCTCAGGCCTCGGGGTCGCGCCCCTCGAGCAGGCCTGTCAGGATCCGGGTGATCCGGGGGCGGTCGACGCGCCAGAAGTCGCGCGGGACGCCCTCGATCATGACGACCGGGATCTCCTCGGCGAACCGGCGCAGCAGCTCCGGGTCCAGGGTGACGTCGACCTCGGTCCAGGTCAGGCCCAGGGGCTCGACGACCTGATCGAGGTCCGCGCGGGCGGCCTCGCACAGGTGGCACCCGGGGCTGGTCAGCAGCTCGATGGTGGGGGCGGTGTGGCTCATGCTCCCAGGGTATCCGGCCCGGGCGGGCGGACGGACCCCGGGTACGGCTTCGGCCGCGCACCGTCTGACGAGGTGTGCGGCCGAAGACTGCGCGACGCCGGGGCGTCTACTTCTTGTTGCGGCGCTGGTGGCGGGTCTTGCGAAGCAGCTTGCGGTGCTTCTTCTTGGCCATGCGCTTGCGGCGCTTCTTGATGACTGAACCCATAGGATCCCTACCTTGCGTGTCGATTCACCGTACGGGGCGCTGCTGCGCCACCGCCACGGCATGTGCCGGCCCCCTGGTCCGGGACCGGACGAGGCCTGTGGTCAAAACGCTTGTTCACGGCTCCGGCGGGCAGAGCCGCCGGCAAGACCGAAAACGTTCCTCACACACCTTACAAGGTGGAGTCAAACTTCTTCGAATCCGCTCCGACCCGCTCGCCGCGCTCGGCCGGGTGCTCCGGCTCGTCGGCGCGGGCGCCGCGGGTCGCCCCCGGGCCGTCCGGCCGCTCCTCGTCCGCGTCGGGCTCTGACCGTTCCTCGGGGGCGGCCCCGAACGCCTTCTCGGCTCCGGAGGCCTCCCCCTGGCCGCGGAGGCCCGCGGGCTCGCCGGCGTCGTGCGGGGCGGCCGCCGGCTCGACGTCGCCCTCCTCCCCCGCGCCCGGACGGAGGGACCCGAGGCCCTCGCGGCGGGCGGGGGCGCTGTCCGGCAGGTCGGCGTCGGAGGCCCGGGAGTCGGCGACCGTGCTCGACAGGGGCGAGGCGGCGGTCAGGGGCTGCACCTCGCCTTCCGCGTCCGTCTCCGGCTGGACGAAGACGCTGGCCGAGGACCGCCGCTTCCGGTCCGGGTCCACGCCGGCCTCGAGGTAATGGCCCTCGATGTGCTCGGCGACCATGCGCGCCGCCAGCTCGTTGTCCCCCGACTCGATCGCCGCGTAGATGGCCCGGTGCTCGGCGCGCAAGCGCGTGGCCGTGGCGGACCACAGCGGGACGTAGCCGACCAGGGACATCGTGTACTCGTACACCGAGTCCCGCAGCGAGGTGGTCAGCCCCGTGATGAGGCTGTTGCCGGCCAGCCGGGTGAGCGCGACGTGGAAGGACACCTCGAGGCGGTGGAAGTCCTTCAGGCCGAGGTCCTCGCGGTCCATCTCGTCCATGATCGCGGCGAGCTCGCGCATGGCGGGGTGCTCGGGGTCGGCGCGGCGCACCGCCCACGTCTCCATGAGCACGCGGGTGTGGACGATGTCCCGCAGCGGGTATTCCGCGGTGGCCATATGCAGCTTCAGCCCCGGCGCCGCGCTGGCCGCGGGGTCGCGCACCAGCTGGGCGATGAGCTGCCGGCGCTTGCCCTCGAACAGGCGCACGACCCCGAGCGTCTCGAGGTCCTTGAGCGCCTGGTGGGTGGCGTTCCGGGTGGCTCCGATCGCCGAGGCGATGTGCCGTTCGTCCGGCAGCTCCTGGCCGAGGGCCAGGGCGCCGTCGAACAGCTGGTTCTCGAGCCACTGAAGTATTTTCCGGTCGGTAGCCATGCGGTGATGAGTCTTTCGTCCGTGGGGTCGGTGACGTGCGGTGTGAGCGTGGGGGCGTGCGAGGCGGCCCCGAGGTCGGCTATCTCGCGCGCCGCTTCCCAAACAGATTAGCCAGAAAACCTGTGGGTTTGCTCTCTGCTACGTGCCCCGCGTCACGCTGCGGGCGGGCCAGGGCGTCCACGGCCGGCTGCTCCTGGCCCGGCTCGGCGGAGGGTGAATCGTGGGACGAGGCGGGCCCGTCGGAGGCCTCGACGGCTTCGGCAGGCAGGGTTTCGGTCTCGGGCTCGGTCCCAGTTCCGGTCATGGGCTCGGGCTCGGGCTCGGGCGCAGGCTCGGGCTCCGGCTCGGGCTCAGTCTCGGCCTCGGCGGGGGGCCCCCCCCCGGGGACCCCGGGCCCCCCCGCGAGGGCCCCCAGGCGCGGGCCCGGGGGCCCCCCCGCCGCCCCCCCCCCCCCCGCCGATACGCATCACGCGCGCCTCCAGCAGCCGCAGCACCCGGCTCCGGCACGCCGAGGGCGAGTGCCCCGTGCGCCGAGCGAGCTCGCCGAAGGTCAGCCGCCCGTCCCGCTGCAGCTGCGTCATCAGCGCGACGTCGAAGTCGTCGAGGGACGCCTCCGGCGCCGTCGGCTCCTCGCCCAGCAGCAGGGTGCGCAGCACGCGGTCGTACAGCGTCAGCTGGACCTCGACGACGCCGGGGATCCCCCGGATCGCGTGCACGGTGCGGGCCAGCTCGCCCTGCGAGGACGCCCACGCCTCCACCACCGCCTGCGAGGCGCCCGTGACCTCGGAGAGGTAGACGACGGCGTCGAGCTCGCGCAGGCGCTCGAAGACGGGGCCGGTGGGCCCGGCGAGGCGCAGCGCGAGGTGGGCCTGGACCGGGAAGCCGAGCACGCGCGGGTGCACCGCGGCGAGGACCCGCAGCTCGCCGGAGCCCAGCAGCTCGTGGACGCGCTGGGCCACGAGGGACCGGTGGACGCCGAGCTCGGCTGCCAGGGCGGAGAACTGCGCGCGCCCGTCGACCTGCAGCGCCCGGAGCAGGTCCTCGTCGAAGTCGGTCATGGCCCGATCCTCCCAGATCCGGGCCGAGACCGGAACGACAGATCGTCTCAACCACCCCGGCATCCGTGCCGATTCACGATGAGATGACGGCTCCCAGCAGCTTTCCGTCTACATGCGAACCGTTGTCGAACGTTCTGCCGCCCGCACCCCGAGGCCCTCGCTATGCTCGAAGTCACCCGACCCGAAGGAGTCCCACCGTGCGCAAGCTCGCGTTCACCCAGGCCCCGGCGCCCACCGCACCCCAGATCGTCACGGCCGCCCGCATCCGGGCCCTCGACGAGGCGGGCGGCACCCCGGAGGCGTTCCTCGTGGTCGGAGACCGGATCGGGCACGTCGGCGGCGTCGAGGAGTGCCGGGCCGCGGCCGCCCGCCTCAGCGCGCTCGAACCCGAGCTGGTAGACCTCGGCGAGGCCACGGTGGTCCCCGGCTTCGTGGACGCCCACGCCCACCCGCTCATGCTCGGCCAGATGATGAGCTGGGTGGACTGCGGCCCCGAGAAGGCCGGCTCCATCCCGGAGATCGTCGAGCTGCTGCGCGCGGCCGCGGCGGACCTGCCCGCCGGCCGCCCGATCCGCGGGTACGGCTACGAGCAGCGCAACCTCGCCGAGCGCCGGCACCCGACCCGCCACGAGCTGGACGAGGTCTCGACCGACCGCGAGGTGTACCTCATGAACGCCTCCGGCCACGGCGGCGTCGTGAACTCCCACACCCTCGAGCTGCACGGCGTGACGCGCGAGACCCCCAACCCCCAGGGCGGGGAGTTTTTCCGGGACGCCGACGGCGAGCTCACCGGCGAGCTCTCCGACGCGGCGTGCAACGTGCTCACCGGCCTGGAGGGCGTCAAGATCGGCCACCACGGCCCCAACTTCCACCTCGCCGACGAGCCCGAGGAGCACCGCCGTCAGCTCGCCGCCGCGCAGGAGAGGTTCCTCGCCGGGGGCGTCACGACCATCGGCGACTGCCAGGTCAGCCGCCGCGAGTTCGACATGTACCTGCGCCTGGCCGAGTCCGGGGACCTGAAGGTGCGCGTGAGCATGTACCTGCTCTCCCACCTGCTCGACGACGCGATCGAGATGGGCCTGCACGGCCAGTTCGGCAATGAGCACCTGAGCTTCGCCGGCATCAAGTTCTACTCCGACGGCACCCTGGGCGGGTGGACCGCCTACTTCCCGGACGGCTACGTCGGGGACCCGTGCCGCACCGGCCAGCTCTACCACGACCCGCGCGACTACGCCGAGATGATCCGCAAGGCCCACCGGGTGGGCCTGCAGACCGCGACCCACTCGCAGTCGCCGACGGCGCTCGAGATGGTGATCTCCGCGATCGAGTCCGCCCTCGAGGAGCGGCCCGACGCCGACGCCCGCCACCGGATCGAGCACTGCGGGCTGCCCACGCCCGAGCAGATCGGCCGGATGGCCGCGGCCGGGATCTACCCAGTCAACCAGCCGCAGCACCACTACAACTGGGGCGAGGGCGTCGAGCAGGCCATCGGGACGCCGGGCGAGCGGTTCAACCCGCTGGGCGAGTTCGAGCGGGCGGGCGTGCAGGTCACGATCTCCTCGGACGCGCCCGTGGCCGACCCCCGCCCGATGGAGGCCCTCCAGGCGGCGACCACGCGCATCACCCGGCGCGGCACGCAGCTGGGGCCGGAGGACCTCGCGGTCTCCCTCGACACCGCGCTGCGCGGCCACACGATCGCCGCGGCGCGCGTGCTGGGCCGCGAGGACGAGATCGGCAGCCTCGAGACCGGCAAGCGCGCCGACTTCGCGGTGCTCGCGCGGGACCCGTACGAGACGCCCGCGACGGAGCTGGCCGGCGTCGAGGTCCTCTCGACCTGGGTCGGTGGGGAGCGCGTCCACGGGGGCTGAGACGGAGCGCGATGCGGCGGCCGGTCCCGTCCCCTCTGGAAGGAGCCGGAGGCCGTGGGTAGCGTAGGGAGTGAGAGGAGGTCGTGAGCATGACCGTCGAAGACCGGGTCGGATTCGGTGACCGGAAGGTGTACTCGGTTCCCGAGCGCTGGGAGGACCTGCGGGGACCGGAGCGAGGCGTCCTCGAGCTGCCGGTGACCCTGCATTGGGTCGAGGACCGGCGCATCCGCCTGCAGGATCCGGGTGAGCTCCGCATGGGATACCGTGCCGTGATCTGCGAAGGTCTGGCCGCAGACCAGGGAAAGTACCTCAATCCACTGCTGCTGCGCTCCATCTGGACGGACATGGTCCTCCCTCCCCGTGTCCGTGCGATGTGGCGCGCCCGCTTCCCCGACCACCTGCCGGAGAACGCGCATGGCGTCCTCTGATCGGATCCGCGACCTGCGGTTCCAGCAGGAGGTGACTCGCCTGCTGCTGGAGCAGCTGCAAAAGCCGGGTTTCGTGCTCACCGGCTCGGGAGCGCTGCGCGAGCACGGACTCATCGACCGGCCCACCGAGGATGTGGACCTGTTCACCGAGATGTCATCGGCTCAGGACTTCGGACCGGCTACCGAACGAGCAGTCGCGATGCTACGCGACGCCGGATACGACGTCGACATCAACCGCGACTTCCCCGCCTACAAGGCCCTGGGAGTCAGCCGCGGAGGTCAACGCCTCGAGGTGGACTTCGGAATAGACTACCGCGGCCACCAACCGGTCCGGATGGCCATCGGCCGGGTCCTCGCAGTCGAGGATGCCGTCGGGAGCAAGGTCAGCGCCCTCTACAGCCGGGGCTATCCCAGAGATTTCCTCGACGTCGACGCGATCCGCCGGTCCGGGCGCTTCACCGATGAAGACCTGCTGGAGGCCGGCCGTGCCCAGGATCCGAGCCTGGATCGACGCGCCTTCGGCGAGCTGCTCATGGACGTCCGCAAGATCCGATACGGCGAGGTGGCTCCCTACGGGGTCACCGAGGACGAGTTCGAGGAGATCAGGGAACGCATGATCGCATGGGGCAAGGTTCTCAGCGGATAGAGGCCCCTGGGCCCTGGCAGGCCTCGAGCGCCCTCAGTACCGCTGTCCTCTTCGTGAGCAGCGCCTATCCCCCTCGCCTATTCAAGGCAAGGGGGATAGACGATTGTGGATCAAAGCTCGGACGGAGTCGAACCCGCCGGGCATCACCCCTAGGAGGCCAGCTCCACGCTCCTCCCCGGGATCGCCGCCAGCAGCCGCTTGGTGTACTCCTCGCGCGGGGAGTCGAAGACCTCCAGGCTGCCCGCCTGCTCGACCACGCGCCCCTGCTGCATGACCAGCACCTGGTCCGCGATCTGCCGCACCACCGCGAGGTCGTGCGTGATGAACAGGTAGCTCAGCCCCAGCTCGGCCTGCAGGTCGTTGAGCAGCTTGAGGATCTGCGCCTGGACCAGCACGTCCAGGGCGGAGACCGCCTCGTCGAGCACCACGACCTCCGGGTCCAGCGCCAGCGCCCGGGCGATCGCCACGCGCTGCCGCTGACCACCCGAGAGCTCGTTGGGGTACCGGCTCATCACCGCGGCCGGCAGGGAGACCTTGTCCAGCAGGTCGCGGATCTTCCGCTCCCGCTCCTTGCCCGTCCCGACGCCGTGCAGCCGCAGCGGCTCCTCGATGGACCGGTAGATGGAGTACATCGGATCCAGCGAGGCGTACGGGTTCTGGAAGACCGGCTGCACGCGGCGCCGGAAGGCCAGCTGCTGCGCGCGGCTGCGGATCGTGGTGATGTCGACGCCGTCGAACTCCACGGTGCCCGACGTCGGCTCCAGCAGCCCCAGCACCATCCGCGCGACCGTGGACTTGCCCGAGCCGGACTCCCCCACGATCGCGGTGGTGGTGCCGCGCGCCAGCTCGAAGGAGACGGCGTCGACCGCGGTGAAGTCCCGCTTGGCCAGCCCCTTGCCCGGCAGCTTGAACACCTTGGTCAGGTCCGTGGTGCGGATGACCGGGGCGCTGACCTGACCTCCGAACTCATCGGCCGACGCGGCGTCCGCGCTCGAGGGGGATCCGGCGGATTCCGGCCCTTCGCCGTGCCCGATGACCTCCTCGGCGTGCTCCAGGGCGGTCTCCGCGGCCTCGGCCCGCACCTCCGCCCGCTCCCGCGCCATGAGCCGGCGCGAGCGCAGCGAGGGCGCCGAGTTGATGAGCCGCTGCGAGTACGGATGCTGCGGGTCCTGCAGGATCTGCAGCGCCGGCCCCGACTCCACGACCTGCCCCTTGTACATGACCACCAGGTGGTCCGCCCGCTCGGCGGCGAGGCCGAGGTCGTGCGTGATGAGCAGGACCGCGACGCCGAGCTCGTCCGTCAGCCCGTCCAGGTGGTCCAGGATCTGCTTCTGCACGGTCACGTCCAGCGCCGAGGTCGGCTCGTCCGCGATCAGCAGCTGCGGCCGGGCGGCCAAGCCCGCGGCGATCAGCGCGCGCTGGCGCATGCCGCCCGAGTACTCGTGCGGGTACTGCCGGGCCCGGGACTCGGCGTCGCCCAGCCCGGCCTCCTCCAGCAGCTCGACGACGCGGCGGTCCGCGGCCTTGCCGCGCGCGACGTCGTTGACCTCCAGGACCTCCTTGATCTGCGTCCCGACCCGGTAGAGCGGGTTGAGGTTGGACATGGGGTCCTGCGGGACCAGCCCGATCCGGTCGCCCCGGTAGGCGCGCTTCTTTCGCGCGCTGAGGGAGGTGAGGTCGACGCCGTCGAACTCGATGCTCCCGCCGGTGATGTGGCCGGTGCCGGGCAGCAGGTCGATGATCGCGTGCGCCGTGGTGGACTTGCCCGAGCCGGACTCCCCCACGATGGCCACGGTCTGGCCGGGGTAGACGGTGAGGTCGACGCCGCGCACCGCGGGGACGTCCTTCTTGCCGGAGGTGAAGGCGATGTGGAGGTCCCTGATCTGCAGCAGGGGACGTTCGGTGGCGACCGCGGTCATCACTTCCTCGCTTTCGGGTCGAGCGCGTCGCGCACGGCGTCGCCGAGGAGCATGAAGCTCAGCACGGTGACGGCCAGCGCGCCCGCGGGGGCGAACAGGACGTGCAGGTTGTCGCCGGAGCGGACCTGGCTCTGGGCGGCGGCGATGTCGTTGCCCCACGAGACGATGCTCGGCGGCAGCCCGATGCCCAGGAAGGACAGGGTCGCCTCGGCCACGATGTACACGCCCAGGGAGACGGTCGCGGTCACGATGACCGGGGCCAGCGAGTTGGGGATGATGTGCGAGAACAGGTTCCGCCACTTCGAGGCGCCGATCGCCCGCGAGGCGTCGACGAACTCCAGCCCCTTGATCTCCAGGACGGCGCCGCGCGCGATCCTGGTGACCTGCGGCCAGCCGAAGGCCGCGAGCGCGAAGACCACGGCGAGCACGCCGCCCCAGTACCCGCGGTTGGGCCACACGTTGTTCAGCGCGGACAGCCCGACGATCGCGGCCAGCAGCAGCGGGATCGCGAAGAAGATGTCCGCGATGCGGGCGATCACGGCGTCGACCCACCGGCCGAAGAACCCGGCGACCGCGCCCGAGAACAGGCCGATCACGGTCACGATGACCGTGGTCAGCAGGCCCACGACGACGGAGGCGCGCGCCCCGTAGACCACGCGGGAGTACACGTCGTACCCCTGCTTGTCGAAGCCGAAGGGGTGCCCGGCCTGCGGGCCCTCGAGGCTGCGGGACAGCGAGGAGGCGCGGGGGTCCACGCTGGTGAACAGCCCGGGGAAGCAGACCACCACGAGGATGATCAGCAGCAGGACCGCGGAGACCCAGAACATCCAGTTGCGGCGCAGGACCTTCCAGGCCTCCTTCCACTGGCCCTCGGGCGGCGCGCTGGTGTCCACCATGCCGGTGGCCTGCAGCGGCGTCTCGGAGGAGGGGGCGACGAAGTGCGTCTGCCCGGCGAGGGGCATGGTCTCAGGCATAACGAATCCTCGGGTCGAGCGCGGCGTAGAGAAGGTCGACGGCCAGGCTGGTCACCACGTAGATGATCACCATGACCGTCACCACGGAGACGACGGTCGGGTTCTCACCGCGGAGGATCGCCTGGTACGCGAGGTTCCCGATGCCGTTGATGTTGAAGATGCCCTCGGTGACCACGGCGCCCGCCATGAGCGCCCCCAGGTCGGCGCCCAGGAAGGTCACCACGGGGATCATCGAGTTGCGCAGCACGTGCCGCCGGTTGACCATGCCGTCCGGGACGCCGTGGGCGCGGGCCGTGCGGACGTGGTCGGCCGTCAGGTTCTCGATGACGGAGGTGCGGGTCAGCCTCAGCACGTAGGCGAAGGAGACCAGGCCCAGCACCAGGGCCGGCAGGATCATGTTGGTGAACGAGGTGTTGCTGCCGACCGTGGGCGGCACCCATTGGAGCTGGATGCCGAAGATCAGCTGCATCATGAAGCCGAGGACGAAGATCGGCACCGCGATCACGACCAGCGAGACCACCAGCATGGTCGAGTCGAAGATCCGCCCGCGGCGCAGCCCGGCGTAGAAGCCGGCGACGACGCCCAGGATCGCCTCGAAGATCAGGGCCATGACCGCGAGCTGGAACGTGATGGGCAGGGCCCGGCCGATGAGGTCGGAGACGGGCTGGCCCGAGTAGGAGATGCCGAAGTCTCCGACCAGCGCGCCCTTGAGGAAGAGGAGCCACTGGATCAGGAACGGCTGGTCGAGGTTGTACTGCGCCGTGAGCTGGGCCCGGGCGGCGTCGGAGATCGGCTTCTCGCCGAACAGGGCGACGATCGGGTCTCCGGGCTGGAGGAAGACCATCGCGTAGATGAGGAGGGTGGACCCCAGGACCACGGGTACGGTCTGGAGCAGCCTTTTGGCAATGTAGCGCCACACAGTCGGTGAACCTCCGTGAGGAGCGGCGTCGTCGCCCGGGTCCGGGTGGGGCCGGGGCGCGAGGCCGGGGAGCGGGGAGGGAGCCTGCGACCGGGGGCTCGGGCCGCCGGTCGCAGGCTCCTTCGAGGGTCGTTACTTGGTGATGGTGTGGTAGGTCGGCTGGTCCTGCCAGGTGAAGTCGACTCCCTGGACGCCCTGTGCGGCGACGCCGAAGGAGTTGCGATCCCACAGCGGGATGGCCGGGAGGTCCTCGAAGAGGATCGACTGCGCGTCGGCCAGGGCCGCCTTGCGGTCGTCCTCGTTCTGCGAGCTCGCGGCGTCGACCAGGGCGGCGTCGAAGTCCGGGTTGGAGTAGTCGCCGTCGTTGGAGCCGGCGCCCGTGCCGAAGACCGGGGCCAGGTAGTTGTAGACCGACGGGTAGTCGGGCTGCCAGCCGGCGCGGAAGGCCGTGTTGATGTTGCGCTCGGTGATCAGCTCGCGGAACTCCGCGAAGGTCGCGAAGGGCTTGGGCTCCGCGTTGATCTGCAGGTTCTCGCGCAGCTGGTTGGTCACGGCCTCGACCCACTCGGCGTTGCCGGAGCCGTCGGCGTTGTAGGAGACCTCGAAGGTGCCGTCGAAGTCGCTGATCTGGTTGGCCTGGTTCCAGAGGTCGCGGGCCCGCTCGGGGTCGAAGTCCAGGACGTCGTTGCCCTCCACGTCGTCCGAGTAGTCGGCCATGATCGGCGACGAGAAGTCGGTGGCGGGGGTGTAGGTGTCGTCGAAGATCTGCGAGGTGATCTCCCCGCGGTCGATCGCATGCGAGATCGCCTGGCGGCGCAGCTTGCCCTCCTCGTCCTCGCCGAAGTGCTCGAGCGAGGCGGGGATCGTGATGTTGGCGCTGACGGGGCCCGGGTCGTTGAAGGCCTGGACCTGGTCGTCGGTGGTGAAGGTCGAGATCGCGCTGGTGGGGACCTCGTCCAGGATGTCCAGGACGCCGGACTGGACGTCGGTGTAGGCGGCGTCGGGGTCCGTGTAGAACTTGAAGGTCACGCCGTCGTTCTGGGGGTCGCGGTTGCCGTCGTAGTCGTCGTTGGCCAGCAGACGGGCCTCGGTGTTGTGGTCCCAGCCGTCCAGCGTGTAGGGGCCGTTGCCGATCGGGCTCTCGCCGAAGGCCTCGGGGTCGTCGAAGGCGGCCTCGGGCAGCGGGAAGTAGCTGGAGTAGCCCAGGCGGTCGGCGAAGTCCGACGCCGGGTCCTTCAGCGTGATCGTGAAGGTCGAGTCGTCGACGACGTTCAGGCCGGAGATGCTGTCCGCGCCCTCGGCGAAGGTGCCGTCGTCGGTGGTGCCCTCGATGGGGTAGAAGAAGTACGCGCCGAGCTGCGCGTTGTCCGGGTTGGCGCCGTAGTTCCAGGCGTCCACGAAGGAGTTGGCGGTGACGGGAGAGCCGTCCGAGAAGGTCCAGCCGTCCTTGAGGTTGACGGTCCAGGTCTTGTTGTCGTCGGACTCGATTGAGTCGGCGACCTCCATCTGGGTCTCGCCGTCGGCGGAGTAGGAGACCAGGCCGGCGTACAGCAGGTCCACGATGCGACCGCCGCCGACCTCGTTGGTGGAGGTCGGGATCAGCGGGTTCTGGGGCTCGAGGCCGCGGGCGTTGATGATCATCTCGCCATCGCCGCCGCCTCCCCCACCGCCGCCGTCATCGCCGCCCCCACCGCAGCCGGCGAGCACGAGGGCCGCGGCGCTCAGGCCCGCGGTGATCGTCATAATTCTTCTCGTTCGCATCGAGGATCTCCGTCTTCTCACGAGGTGATTGATGGTCTTCGGTGCCCCCTGACACCGAGAGTACCCGGTGACCGCGGTCACAGGTAATTAATCGTACTCCATTGTCGACGTCCCCGCTTACGGGTGGCGGGGGGCGCCGAGAGACGTTGAGCGGCGGCTATGAGGCCGGACACCCCGGGCGTCTCGAAGGGGGCATCGGGTCGCCCTCTCCCGCTCAGAAGAGTAGAGATCGATTGTTTCCCGGGGGTAACGCGAAATAGTGGGTGTCACGACTTATTTAATCGAGACGGCTCCTCATGCACCCTTTGTTTCATGCAGGTAAACATGCGCTGACTACTAGATATGGGGCGTGAGACGTGCTACGCGCCGCACCCACACCAGCCGTGGCTGCCGCCACGTCGGGAAGGCAGGCGTCATTTGAGGCTTCCCGTCGCTCTCGTCGACGCGTCGAGCCGCCACGAAGAGGCCGGTCGATTCCTGCGACCACACAACCATCGGTCAGCAACATAACCTTGCGCCACGAACCTTTTTCATGAAAATCATCCGGAGCATTCATGCAAGGTCTCATTCATCTCAAGAGAATGCGATTTCGACATTTCTCGTGAATTCATGATCGCGTCAAATGGATTTCTCACGAGCCCCTGAACTCATCTTTCCCACTGCACTCCGTGCAATTTTCTCGAATGGCGAGACGCGGACTGGACGGACGGCGGTTCGCCTTGTCGCCCACCGAGAATGCCGCCTCGCGGACCCCTGGCTCGCCTCGGAGTTTCCGCATCTTTCCTGGTCGCACCCCGGTGGATGGTCGAAGGTCCCCGCGCTTCGCGGCCGCCTCGGGGAAATGTCGGACTAATCCCCGGCCCCGCGATAGTGGAAGGACGGATGTCGTGAACTCATGATCAGCGCGAGGGCCTCACGCCCATTCCGCCGTGAGGTATCTCGAATGCTGAGAATGCGGCGTCGTGCACGGTCCCGCGATTGCCGTTGCGGGGCATCGCATTTCGTCCGCGACGCCCGCGGCCGGGAACGATCGGTGCGTCGTCGCATTCGGTCATTCATCGCCGCGGAGGGAATCCGGACGCATACTGGTGGCCATGTCACCGATCACGCACCCCCAGCTGGCGGCCACCGTCCTGGACACCGAGGACGTCGCCGGTCTCGCCGAGTTCTATCGCGGGCTCCTGGGCTGGGAGTACGCCGCGCAGAGCGGCCCGGCCGCGGAGGACGGCGACGAGTGGCGGACCCTCGTGGCCCCCTCCGGGACGCGGCTGTCCTTCCAGCGGGTCGACGCGCTGCCCCGCTCGACCTGGCCCGGCGTCGAGCGCCCCCAGCAGGTCCACCTCGACCTCACGGTCCCCGACGCCGCCGCGCTGAGGGGGCTTCACCCGCACGTCGTCGAGCTCGGCGCGACCCTGCTGCACGACGCCTCGGACGACCCGGACGAACTGGTCTGCATCTACGCGGATCCCGCCGGCCACCCCTTCTGCGTCTTCGTGCCGCTGCCCGCGGGGGGCTGAGCCGGGGCGATCCGCCCGCTCAGCCCCGCGCCGCGGCCCGGGACCGCTGCGCCACCAGCATGGCCACGGCCATCCCGGTGCCCAGCAGGGCAGCGAGCCCGCCCAGCAGCGAAGGCGCCCCGAGGCCCCAGCCGACGCCGATCACCGCGCCGCCGAACCAGGCGCCGAAGGCGTTGGCCAGGTTGAACGCCGAGTGGGTGAGCGCCGAGGAGATCTGCGGCGCGTGCGGCGCGCAGTCGATCAGGTGCATCTGCAGCGCCGGGGCCAGGGACTGCCCGCTGATGCCCACCAGCGTCATGAACAGCAGGGCCAGGGGCAGCACGTCCGCGGTCATGGAGAACAGCAGGAGCGAGACCATGAGCACGGCCATCGCCCCGGCCACGGTGCCGAGCACCGAGATGTCGGCCAGCCGCCCGCCCAGCATGTTGCCCACGACCATGCCGACGCCGTAGATCGCGAGCGCAAACGGCAGCATCGACGGCGCGAGCCCGGCGGTCTCGGTGAGCACCGGCGCGATGTAGGCGTACAGCGCGAACATCCCGGAGAACCCCACGATGGCCAGCAGGATCGCCAGCCATAGCCGCGGGGACCGCAGCGCGGAGAGCTCGTTGCGCATCGAGACGGAGGCCCCGACCGGCTGGGCGGGGATGACGGCCCGGATCATGACGCCGGTGACCACCGCGGCCCCGAGCGCGACGCCGAGCATCCAGCGCCAGCCGAAGTTCTGCCCCAGCCAGGTCACCACCGGGACCCCGACGACGTTGGCGATCGAGAGCCCGACCATGACCCACGACGCCGCCCGGGCCCGCTTGGCGGGCCCGACCAGCCCGGCGGCCAGCAGGCTGGCCCCCGCGAGGTACGCCCCGTGCGGCAGCCCGGACAGGAACCGCCCGGCCAGCAGCAGCCCGTAGGTCGGCGCGAGGAGGGACAGGGCGTGCCCGAGGACGAACAGTCCCAGCAGGGAGATCACGAGCGTGCGCCGCTCGATCCGCGCGGTCACGACCGAGAGCAGCGGGCCGCCGACGACGGCCCCAAGCGCGTAGGCGCTGACCAGGTTGCCGCCCTGCGAGAGGTCGATCCCGAGGTCGGCCACGGCCTCCTGGAGCAGTCCCATCATGGAGAACTCGGTGATGCCGATGGCGAAGCTGCCGAGCGCGAGGGCCAGGATCGCGACGGCGAGGCTCGCCCCCCTGCGCTGGTTTCGAGAGACGGCGGGGATCTGTCGGGTCATCTCTTCGGTGATCGGGCTGTTGAGCGTCACGCTGGCTGCCCTCCCTTCACGAGGTCGGTGGTCGGGTCCGCGCCGCGCCTCCCCCGGGATCCGCCGGGTCGAAGCGGGCACCCCCGGGTCAACCGGACGGGACGGGGTGCTATTCCCCCGATCCCGCGGATGGGGCGGTGATGTCGCTCGCATCGCGGGCGCCGGCGGCGACGGGGCTCGAACGGCCGGAGGCCGGGGATGGGAGATCACCCCCATCTCGTTCCCAGAACGGATTGGTATCATCGGGTCATGTCCGACATGACCTCGATCCACGTCGACCGCGAGCTGGCTGCCCAGGCGCATGCCAGTGGCGAGCGTGATCATCGCAGCGTGGACGATCAGATCAGTCACTGGGCCCGGATCGGGCGGGCGCTGGAGTCCGCGTCCCTTCCGGCACTCAGCGAGATCCGCGCTGTCCTGGACGGCGAGGGCTCGTATGACGACCTTCCCGAGACCACGCAGGCCGTGGTGCGGGGTGCCTGGGACGAACGCATGGATCAGCACCTGCGCGAGCTCGACCTGGTCGCGGAGTTCACCGAGGCGGGGCGGGGTTGGAGCGAAGTGGACGCCGAGGGCCGCCTGGTGAGGCGGCTCCCCGGGGTCGACGAGCCGTGACGCCAGTCCTGCACGTTCTGGCGGGGCCCAACGGCGCCGGGAAGTCCACCTTCGTCGAGCGAGTCGTCAAGCCTGCCACCCGCCTGCCATTCATCAACGCGGACGAGATTGCCGCCGAGCGGTGGAGGGATCCGGAAGGGCATGCCTACGAGGCAGCCCGGCTCGCAGCAGATCGCCGCCGGGATCTGCTGTCCCTCGGCCGATCCTTTATCACCGAGACGGTGTTCAGCCATCCCAGCGAAACGAGCCTCATCGCGGAAGCCGTGGATCTCGGCTATCACGTGACGATGCACGTCATCATGGTTCCTCTGCCTCTGGCACGGGCCCGCGTCGAGGACCGCGTCGCCCGGGGAGGTCATTCAGTTCCTCCGCAGAAGATCGGGGATCGGTACTCCCGCCTCTGGGGGCATGTCGCCGACGCCCGGCACATTGCGAGCAGAACCCTGATCTATGACAACTCCACCATCAAGAACCGCTTCCGTACGGTGGCCGAGTACGACCGCGGGATGCTCGCGTGGCACGCCAACTGGCCTCTGTGGTCGCCCCTGCCCCTCTGATCAAGAGTGCGGAGGGGCAGGGGCCAGGCCGCCGGTCGGATCAGCGCAGCCGGCGCAGCGCCCGGTCCAGGTCCTCGATCAGGTCCTCGGCGTCCTCGATGCCGGCGGAGAGGCGCACGACGTCGCGCGGCGGGGCCTGCGGGGTCCCCTGCGTCGAGCCGTGGGTCATGGTGGCCGGGTGCGAGATCAGCGACTCGACGCCGCCCAGGCTCACCGAGAGCCCGAAGACCTCGGTCGACTCCGCGACCGTGCGCGCCGCCTGCTCGCCGCCGGCGAGCTGAAACGTCACGATCCCGCCGAACCCGGACATCTGCCGCCGCGCGAGCTCGTGCGTCGGGTGCTCCGGCAGGCCCGGGTAGAAGACGCGCGCGACGTCGTCCTGCCCCGTCAGCCACTCCGCGATCGCCTGCGCGTTCTCGCAGTGCTGGCGGATGCGCACGCCGAGCGTCTTGAGGCCGCGAGTCGTCAGGAACGCGTCCTGCGGGCCGGCCACCGCACCGCCGGCGAACTGCTGGAAGCGGATCAGCTCGGCGAGCGGCTGGTCCTCCCACACGGCGTCGTCGATCACCAGGGCGCCGCCGAGCACGTCGGAGTGGCCGCCGATGTACTTGGTGGTCGAGTGGACGACGGCGTCCGCGCCGAGCGCGAGCGGCGTCTGCAGCGCGGGCGAGGCAAACGTGTTGTCGACGACCAGCAGGGCCCCGTGGGCGTGCGCGGCGCGTGACCACTCGTCGATGTCGACGACGGTCAGCAGCGGGTTGGTCGGCGACTCGAGCCACACGAGCTTGGTCGCGGGGTCCGCAAGCGCCTCGTCCCGGGCCGCGGCGTCGTCGGGGGCCACGAAGGTGGTCCGCACGTCCCAGCGGGAGTAGAGCTGGCTGAGCAGGCGGTGCGTGCCGCCGTAGGTCTCCCCGACGGAGACGACCCGGTCGCCCGGGCGCAGCGTGGCGCGCAGGAGCGCGTCCTCGGCCGCGATGCCCGAGGCGAACGCGAAGCCGTGGGCCCCGCCCTCGAGCGCGGCCAGCTGCACCTCGAGCCCGGTGCGGGTGGGGTTGCCGCCGCGCGAGTACTCGTAGCCGCCGCGCAGGGTCTCCACCGTGGGCTGGGTGAACGTGGAGGTCTGGTAGATCGGGGGGATGACGGCGCCGGTCAGGGGGTCGGGCGCCTGGCCGGCGTGCACCGCGGCGGTCCGGAAGCCCGGGCGGACCGTGGGACGGTCGGCATCCCGGGGCGTCGGGATCAGGGGGCTGAGGTCTTCGGTGACGGTCATGCTCGGACGGCCTCCTTCGCGGCGGGCTGGTGGGGAGTGCGGGGTGCGGCGTTGTCGGCGGTCAGCGCGGCGTCGGCGGCGGTGGGCGCGGCGACACTGGCGGCGGGCGCGGCATCGGCGGCCGACGAAGCGTTGTCGGTCGGCGCGGCGTTGTCGGCCGACGCCGTGGCACCGGCCCGCGCGTGGGCGGCGGTTTCCGCGGCGTCGCCCTTCACGGTCGCGGCGTCGAGCGCCTGGGCGAGGTCCGCCCAGAGGTCCGCGACGTCCTCGCGGCCGAGGGACAGCCGCACGGTCCGCTCGGTGATCTCGCCGGTCTCCCGGAGCTCCGGCGTCAGCCGGCAGTGGGTGGTCCAGGCGGGGTGGGTCGCCATCGAGCGGCCGTCGCCGATGTTGGCGGCCAGCTTGAACAGCCGGAGCGAGTCGAAGAACCGCTCGACGTCGTCGGTGTCCCCGTCGATCTCGAAGGACAGGACCGCGCCGGTGCCCCGAGGGAAGTCGCGGGCAGCGATGGCCGCGTCGCGGGAGCCCGGGACGCTGGGGTGCCTGACGACTCGCACTCCGGGGTGGGTGACGAGTCGTCGCGCGATCTCCTCCGCGACCCGGCAGTGGCGCTCGACGCGGACGTCCAGCGTCTCCACGCCCTCGAGCGCCTGCTGCGCGTTGAGCGGGGCGAGGCTGGGCCCGAGGTCGTTGAGCAGCTGCGCGCGGACCAGGTGCAGCAGGGCGCCGCGGTCGCCGAAGCCCTCGACCAGGGAGCGGCCGCCGAAGCGCCGGCGCGGCGCGGTGAACTGCGGCCACCGCTCGGGATCGGCGCTCGGGGCGAACCTCCCGGTGTCGACGACGACGCCGGCCAGCGAGGTGCCGTTGCCGGTGAGGTACTTGGTCACGGAGTGGACGACGACGTCGGCCCCCAGCGTCCCGGGCTGCAGCAGGTAGGGCGTGGCCAGCGTGTTGTCGACGACGAGCGCCGCCCCGACGCGGTGGGCGACCTCCGCGATCGCGGGGATGTCCGGCAGGTCCGCGTGAGGGTTGCCGATGGACTCGAGGACGAAGGCCCGCGTGCGGTCGGTCGCCGCCGCGGCCCACGCCGCCGGGTCGTGGGGGTCGACCCAGGTGACGCCGATGCCGGCCTCGGCCAGGGTGTCGTTGAGCAGGTCGGCGGTGCCCCCGTAGATCCGGTTGGACGCGACGACGTGGCCCGCCGGGACGTCCGGGTGCGGCTCGCCGTCGGGGCTCTGCCCGGAGCGGCCCGCGAGCGCCAGGATGGTCAGCGTGACAGCCGCCTGGCCGGAGGCCGTGGCGACGGCGCCCACGCCGCCCTCGAGAGCGGCGAGTCGTCGCTCCAGGAGGGCGACCGTCGGGCTGCCGGTGCGGGAGTAGGTGAATCCGGGCTCGCGCTGGGCGAAGCACTCGCGGGCGTCGCGCAGCGAGGCGAACTCGTACGACGCCGTCAGGTAGATCGGCGGGTGCACCGGGCGCGCGGCCGGCGGGTTGGCGGTGCCGCCGTGCACCTGGAGCGTGCCGATGCCGGGTGCGTCCGGGTGCGGATATGGCTCAGCAGACATGCTGTCCCCCTCGGGAAGGTGGGGCGCCTGGGAGTCCTCGAAGCGCCGTGCTTGCCGATGGGCGGACTGTGCCCACGGCCGGATCGTCATCTGGGGCACCCCATCACAGCGGGAAGGGTTGCCGACCGGCCAGCCAGAGCCGAAAGACCGGTGCTCGTGATCCTGCTTACGAACCTAACAGGAGCGCCGGAGGGCGGGAAGCAGATGACGCGCGGCGCAGGAGAGCCGTCACATCTCGGTAACGCTCGGGCGACGAGTCGTCACATGACGCCCGGGGAGGACGGCGCTGAGTGACGACGGGAGGACCCGGGTGAGGAGCGACGAGTCGTCACGCGGCGGAGAGGGGAAGCACGCTGAAGCGCTCGAGGACCACGGGCGTCGCGTCGTCGACGGCGAATTCCAGGTCGCCGAGCGCCGCGCGGAACAGGGGACTGTGCCAGAACTCCTCGTGCGCGGCGCGCCACCGGGCAACCGTCCCGTATCCCTCCCCCTCCGCGACGGCGTGCGCGAGGTCCACTTCGTCCAGGCGGACGACCCGCACCTCCGTCACCTCGGTGATGCAGACCGGTCGATCGTCGGAGTCGACGACCACCCGGCGGTCCCCTGGAGAGGGCAGCGGCTCGCCCTCGTGCTGGGTTTCCGCGAGCAGCGCCGTCGTCGAGGTCTTCCTGCCATCGAGGATCGCCACGACCAGTCGATCGCGCAGCGGACCGGGGAAGGCGTACTCGTCGCGGGGGAGGTCGTTCAGAGAGGACATGTGGCCGTTACCTTCCTCAGCCCGCCGTACCCCGGCGGTCATGCGGTCATGCGGTCATGCGGTCATGCGGTCATGCAACGATCCGGCTTCGGCGGTTCCGGGCGCGAGTCGTCACCCGTCGCCCTCCGCCTCTCCGTCGAATCGGTAGAGCATGGTGTGGCCGCCGAGGTCGTCCGGGCCTAGGTCCTCGAAGCCCGCCTTCTCGTAGGCGCGGCGAGCGCGGTCGTTGCCGTTCTCGACCGAGAGGCTAATTCCCGGATATCCCAGTTCGCGGGCCTGCCGGAGGACCTCCGCCAGGAGCCTGGACCCGAGCCCGCGGCCCTCCCGGCCGGCGCGGACCGCGATGGCCAGCTCGGGGTACTCGTCGGCGACGTATCCGTAGCCCGGGTCGTCGTCCGTGAGGCGGCGCAGCCAGGCGGCGCCGACCCGGGCGGCGTCGGCGTCCCCGGGAGGCGCCTCGCCCGATCGCCGCTCGGGGCGCGCCCCCTCGCCCGCACCGGGCACCTCCACCAGGACGACGCCGCCCTCCGCGGGCTCCCAGCCCTCGACGTATCGGTCCATGTCGTCGTCGAAGTTCTCCGGCAGCTCGCCGTCCGGCTCGCCCCAGGTCTCGGTGAGCACGAACATCTCGCGGATGAAGGCGCGGTCCGCCTCCTCGGCGGGGCGCGCGCTGTAAGTGGTATCGGCCATGCCGCCAGCCTATCCGGGGCCGCGGGGAGGGTCACGGCCTGTCCACCGAACGCTACCTGGGAGTAACCTGACTGCCATACGGGCAGCGCCGCCCGCGAGACGGCCCCGCCGCGGGTGGGGCTTCGAACGGGTCGGCGTGCGCGGGCGCCCCTGGTCCCGCGGCCCCTCTCGAAAGGACACGCTCGTGAACAACCGACAGCTCGGCTGCCTGACCGGGGTCGCCGCCGCGACCCTCCTCCTCAGTGCCTGCGGCGGCGGTGACGACTCGTCGACGGGTGGTGACGAGTCGCCAGCCTCGACGTCGTCCGCCTCCCCCGCGCCCGCGGCGTCGTCGGCGACGCCGAGCACCTCCCCCTCGGTTTCCGCGAGTGACGAGTCGCGGCCGTCGGACGCCACAAGCGGACCCGCCGCGAGCGATCCCGCCACCAGCCCCGCCGCCCCATCTCCCGACGCCGACCAACCGACTGCTGCGTCCCCCACGGCCGCTCCGGACGCCGCGGACGATCCGATCACCCCCGAGGCCGGTCCCGCGGGCCGCTCGGACCGCGGCTACCTCGTCAAGGAGATCGGCCAGCCCAGCTACATCAACGACTCCTCCGGGACCCCGGCGGTGACCTTTGTCGTCACCGACGTCGTCGCGGACCCGGTCTGCAGCGCGCCCTACGCGGCGGCGCCGGAGAACGGCCACCTGGTCCGCGTCGACGTCGAGGTGGAGACCGGCTCCGCCGCCTCGCTCGAGGAGCTCTTCTACGGCGACTCCTACTACTTCTCCGCCTCCGACTGGCGATTCGTCGACACCGAGGGCGTGCGCGCGAACACCACCGACACCGTCGCCTCGTGGTCCTGCCTCGAGCCCAGCGAGCAGCTCCCCATCGACATCGGCCCCGGGGAGCGCGTCACGGGCTCGGTGGTCCTGGACCTGCCCTCGACCGCGGGGACGCTGATCTATGTCCAGCCGCTCATCGACGACGGCTGGGAGTGGCGGATCGGGTGACCGCGGCCCGTCGCGCGGCCCCTCGCGGCAGGCCATCGGCCGGGAGGGGCCGCGGGCGGGCGCTGCGCCGCGTGACGGGCAATCCGCCGTCAGGAGGCCGGGCCATGTTCGGAAAGGCCCGTCGTTTCCGGATCCGCGTCCGGCGGGGCGCCCGCGTGGGTACGTTGTGCCCAGGTTCCGACGACGCAGCGCAGCGGTCTCGGCGCACCCCACCCACGAGGAGCGGAGGCGGAGCCCGTCGTCGACCGCCGGGACCCGCCGGCCCGCCGACGACCCGCGCCGAGAGCAACGGGCGGCGACCGCGCCCGCCCCGGCGCGCGTCATCGTTCCACTTCCTCGAAGGATCCGTCATGAAAACCCGCACCGCCGGCCGCCTGCTCGGCGCCGCCGCCCTCGTCCTCGCGCTGTCCGCCTGCGAGGGCACCATCACCGTCCAACCTCAAGAGTCGCCCTCCTCCAGCCCGGCCCCGTCGGGTACGACGTCCGCCCCCGCCGACTCCACTCCGGCAGCGGACCCGGGGCCGCAGGATTCCACTCCGGCCCCCGCACAGGCGCAGCCCCCTGTGGAGGAACCAGCTGATGCCCCCGCCGCCGGCCAACCTGCTCCCGGCGCCGTCGGCCAGCCGGCTCCAGGCCCCGTCGACCAACCGGTCTTCGGTCCGGGCACCTCATCCGTCGACTACGTGCCCAAGTTCATCGGCGAGGACGCATACCTCAACACCGTCGACGGGAGCCACGCCGTGACGTTCACCCTGAATGACGTCGTCTCCAACGTCTCGTGCGACTACCCGACGGCCCCCACTGCGGAGCACGGTCGCCTGATCCGACTCGACATCGACCTCCACACGGCTGGATCGGCCACCATGGAACAGGTGCTCGGCGCCAACTCCTTCGGTTTCTCGGGCCCCCAGTGGAATTTCGTGGATGCCAACGGGATCAGCACCAACTCGATCAACACGTTCTCCGCCTATTCCTGCCTGGACCCTGCTGGGACGTTCCCCTACGGGGTCGGCCCCAACGAGCACGTCACGGGATACATCGTCCTCGACATCCCCTCCACCTCCGGAACCCTGCGCTACATGGACCCCACCATCGGCCAGGGCTGGGAGTGGCAGATCGGCTGACGGCTGAACGTCGCGTCCCCTCCCCGGGCGGCCCGCCACGATAAAATTCGAGGACAGGGCCGTTCGACGGAGGGAGCGCGACGATGCAGCAGACCGGACGCTCGACCCGCCGTCGTGCAGTGGCCGACGCCCTCGCCGCACCCGCCCTCTACCTCCTCGCGATCCTCGCCATCGGCTGGTTCGTCGCCCCGCCGCTCCGCGTGGGCCTGCCCGCCCTCGGCGCGGGCCTGGCGATCGTGGGGCTCGCCGTGCTCTCGGTGCTGCGGCGTCGTCCCCCGTTCACCACCGCCGCGGACCGGATCACGCTGTTCCGCGTGACCCTCGCGGGGCTCTGCGCCGCGTCGACCGTGCTGATGCTGGCCGGCCAGCTCCCGGCCCGCGGCTGGCTGATCTCCGTGATCGTCTCGGTCACCCTGATCCTCGACGCCGTCGACGGCTGGGTGGCCCGCCGGACGGGAAGCTCCACGCCGGAGGGCGCCCGCCTGGACATGGAGTCCGACGCCGCCCTCCTCCTCATCCTCTCCACCGCCGCGGCCCTGACCCTGGGCCCGTGGGTCCTGGCGATCGGACTGATGCGCTACGCCTACGTCCTCGCCGCCCGGTTCCGCCGCCCGCTCCGAGCTGAGCTGCCGTTCAGCCAGTTCCGGCGGGTGGTCGCCGCGACGCAGGGGGTCGTGCTGCTGGCCGTGTTCGCCCCATTCATGCCGCTGCCGCTCGTGGGGGCCTCGGCCGCGGCGGCTCTGACCCTGCTGATCGCCTCGTTCGCGCGCGACGTCGTGCTCCTGGAACGGCGCGCGGCCACCGAGCGGCGTGCGGCAGTCGGCCCGCGCCCGGCCCCGGGACCCGGCCCCCGGCTGCGACGCCCGCGGCTACCGTAGGAGGACAGGAGTCCCCCGCGTCCGGGCGCCCCCGCGCCCGGACGGACGTCATCCCGCACCGACAGGAGCCCCCACCGCATGGATCCCACCCGCCGCCAGGACCCGACGTCGTCGCCCGCCCCCGCTGGGAGGGCCGCGCCCGCGGATGCGCCCGGCCCCGCGGCCTCCCCCGGCGGCTGCACGGCCTACTGGGTGACCGCACCGGGCGAGGGCGAGCTGCGCCGCGCCGAGCTCCCACCCCTCGGCCCCGGCGACGCCCTGGTCCGCACGCTCTACACGGGCATCAGCCGCGGCACGGAGCTGCTGGTGCGCGCGGGCCGGGTGCCCGACGCCGTCGCCGAGCGCATGCGCGCCCCGCACCAGGAGGGCTCCTTCGGCTTCCCGGTCAAGTACGGGTACCTCTCGGTCGGGATCGTGGAGGACGGCCCCGGCGAGCTGGTCGGGCGCCGAGTGTTCTGCCTCTACCCGCACCAGGACCGCTACGTCGTCCCGGCCGCCGACCTGGTGCCCCTGCCCGACGACGTCCCCAGCCGCCGCGCGATCCTCGCCGGCACCGTGGAGACCGTCCTCAACGCCGTGTGGGACGGCCCGCCGTGCGCCGGGGATCGGATCGCGGTGGTCGGGGCGGGGCTGATCGGGGCCGCGCTCGCCCGGTTGCTGGGGCGGTTCCCGCTGGACCGGCTGCAGGTCGTGGACCCCGACCCGGTGCAGCGCCTGCGGGCCGAGCGGCTCGGGATCGAGGCGGTCGATGTCGGCGATGCCGCCGGCGAGTGCGACCTCGTCTTCCACGCCTCCGCGACCCAGGCCGGGCTGGACCTGGGGCTCTCCCTGCTCGGCGACGAGGGGCAGCTGGTGGAGCTGTCCTGGTTCGGCACCCGCGCCCCCGAGGTCCCCCTCGGGGCCGACTTCCACGCCCGCCGGCTGAGCATCGTGGCCACGCAGGTCTCGCAGATCGGGCGGGCCCGGCGGAACCGGCGCGACCACCGCGAGCGCTTCGACTACGCGCTCCGGCTCCTCGCGGACCCGGCCTTCGACGAGCTGATCACGGGTGAGACCGAGTTCGCCGAGATCGAGGGGGCGCTCGCGGCGCTGGAGGCGGGGCGACTGCCCTCGGGGTGCCACGCGATCGCGTATCCGTAGGGGCGCCGGGCTCGTCTCCGCGTGTCGGCCTTTCGCTCCGCAGACATCAAGCAGACTTTCCGGGGACGTACCCCGCGGTACCAGCTTATGATCAGCTCACCGTGGCGAGCGCCCCGGGAGAGGGCGGTGATTACCATGGGCTCGGCTTCGCGGACGGCAAACAGCAGCTGGCGCGTCGCCACCGGTTGCTTCACCGTGGTCCTGGGGGTCTCGGCGGCCCTCCTGGCCTGGCCAGGCCTTCGGAGCTCCCTGCCCGCCACGCCGGTGTTGAGCTGGGCGCTCTGGTCCCTCGGTCCCCTGACGGTACTGATGGGGGTCTGGCTCGTCCGCGGCCGGTGGCGCGGCAGGGCCCTGGTGCTCTCCGGACATCCATGGAAGATCTGGCTCGGGGTGGGCACGATAGCGGTGCTTCTCACCTGCTTCGTCGTCCTGGCCCGCCCCATCCCGGGACGGAGCGGGGAGGACGTGGGGCCTCTGGTCCTCCCGGGGAGCATCGCGGTGGCGATCGCCGGCTGCCTGTGCCTGCTCTTCCTGCCGGACGGGGCGGAGGAGCCCCGGTTCCAGGGACCGCTCCGACTCACCGCGGCGCGGCGCCGCAAGGCGTACCGCCTCCTGCCGCTGTGCGGCCTCGCGGGCGTGGTCATCATGGCCGCCAGCTTCGCACTGGCTTGGTGGGACGTGGTGCCCGGAGCAAGCGCTGGCATGGGGTCCGGTCTGGTCGTCGTCGTGATGACCTGCGTACAGCTCCGCAGGGTGCGCGCCGCGGAGATCGTCGACGAGACACCCGGATCCCCACCGGACGGCACGGCGCACGACGCAGCCTGAGGCCCCGCAGAGCACACCGCCCGCGACGCGGCATGCCGGGTTTCCGCCGACCGAGGAGCGGCAGGGTGGCCGCCTACCGCGGCAGCGTCAGGATCTCCGCCCCGCCCTCGGTGATCGCGATCGTGTGCTCGCTGTGCGCCGCCCGGGCGCCGGTGGCGCTGCGCAGCGTCCAGCCGTCGGCGTCGGTCACCAGCTCGGCGGTGTCGGCCATGACCCACGGCTCCAGGGCCAGCAGCAGCCCGGGGCGCAGCTTGTACCCCCGGCCCGGCCGGCCGGTGTTGGGAACGTGCGGGTCCTGGTGCATGGTGGAGCCGATCCCGTGGCCGCCGAACTGCGTGTTGACCGGGTACCCGGCCTCCTCCAGGACCGAGCCGATCGCGGCCGAGAGGTCCCCGATGCGCGCGCCGGGCCGGGCGGCGTCGATCCCGGCGCTCAGGGCGCGCTCGGTGGCCCGGATCATCGCCAGGTCCTCCGCCGCCGGGGAGCCGCCGACGACGAAGCTCACGGCCGAGTCGGCGGCGATGCCGTCCAGGGTGACCGCGAGGTCGAGGGTCAGCAGGTCGCCGTCGGCCAGGGCGTAGTCGCGGGGCAGGCCGTGGAGCACGGCGTCGTTGACCCCGGTGCAGACGTAGTGGCCGAACGGCCCGCGGCCGAAGGACGGCGCGTAGTCGACGTAGCACGAGACCGCCCCGGCCTCCTCGATCATCTCCCGCGTCCAGCGGTCGATCTCCAGCAGGTTGACGCCGGGGACGCTGCGGCCCTTCAGGGTCTGGAGGATGCGGGCGACCAGGGCGCCCGCGGACCTCGCCCGGGCGATCTCGGCCGGGTTCAGGATCTCGATCATGCCGTGCCTCTTCTCAACGACCAATAACTATACCGGCCATACTATACCGGTATTACTATGGGATGCATGGTCAGACTTCCGCTCTCCCCTGCCGACGTCGAACGCGGGCGGCTCCTCGGCGCCCTGCTCCGGCGCGCCCGGGGCGGGCGCCCGATGCTCGAGGTGGCCCTCGACGCCGGCGTCTCCCCGGAGACGCTCCGCAAGATCGAGTCGGGCCGCGTCGCGACGCCGGCGTTCCCCACGATCGCCGCGATCGCCGGCGTCCTCGGCCTCTCGCTCGACGAGGTGTGGGCCGAGGTCAGCCGCCCCGAGCGCGACGCCGCCGCCTCGCCCGCCCGCGCCCTGCGCTGAACTACAGTGGTGGTGCGCGCCGCCACAGCCCGGGCGCGCACCGACCACTGAGAGGTGCCCGCGTGTTTCGTCTGACGGTCCGGAACCACATCATGATCGCCCACAGCCTGCCGGACGCGTTCTTCGGCCCCGCCCAGGGCCTGCACGGCGCGACCCTGGAGATCGAGGCGACCTGGCGACGTCGCGAGCTGGGCCCCCACGCCGTGGTCATGGACATCGGCGCGGCCTCGGAGATGCTCGACGCCGCCCTGGAGCCCCTGCGCTACCGGAACCTCGACGAGCACCCCGCCTTCGAGGGCCGGCTGAGCACGACCGAGGCCGTGGCCGAGCACGTGGCCCGGGACATCGCGGGGCGCTTCGACACCGAGGGCTTCGCGGGCCTCGAGATCCTGATCCGGGAGAACCCCGACGCCTGGGTCTCCTATGACCTCCCGTTCGAGTAGTCGCATCGACGACGCGGCGAGTGGTCACCCCGCGGAGCGGCCCAGCGCCCGAGCGACCCCCATGCCCCTGTCGCTCGTCCTGGTCGAGCCCGCCGACCTCCCCGGCCCCAGCGGCGGCCTGATCTTCAACTTCTCCCTGGTCCGGGCGCTGCGCGAGGCGGGCCACGCGGTGGAGGTCCGGCGCGTGCCCGGGGCGTGGCCCCGCCCTGGCGCCGGGGACCTCCTCACCCTGGGCCGCGCGCTGCGTCAGGACGTCGGCGGGCGGCCGGTGGTCGTGGACGGCATCGTCGCCTCGGCCGCCCCCGCGCAGGTGCGGGCCGCGGGCGAGGCGGGGAGCCGCGTCGTCGTGCTGGTCCACCTGCCCCTGCCCGCCGAGACCGGCCTGCCCGCCGAGGAGCGGGACCGCCTGGCCGCGGGCGAGCACGAGGCCCTGGCCGCCGCCGCCCGGGTGCTGTGCACGAGCGCCTGGGCCGCCCGGGACCTCGCGGAGCGGTACGGGATCCGGAAGCCGGGCGTCGTCGAGCCGGGGGTGGACGACGCCGCGCCGGCCCGCGGCAGCGACCCGCCCCGGATCCTGCTCCTCGGCTCCCTCACCCCGCGGAAGAACCCCCTGGCGGTCCTGCGCGCCCTGGGCCGACTGGCCGACCTGCCCTGGACGGCGTCGCTCACCGGCCCCTTCGACGAGTCGTCACCCTACGTCCGCCGTGTGCTCGACGCCGCCCGCGCGCTCGGACCCGGCCGCGCGGAGGTCACCGGCCCGCTGACCGGGCGCCCGCTCGACGAGGCGTGGGACCGCGCCGACCTGCTGGTCCTCGCCTCCACGGCGGAGACCTACGGGATGGTGGTCGCCGAGGCGCACGCGCGCGGGATCCCCACCCTGGTGGGGGCGGGCACCGCCGCCGAGGACGTGCTCCGCGGATCCGGGCCGACGCCCGGCGCGGCCGTGGACCCAGCTGACGAGGCCGCCATCGCCCTCGCCCTCCGACGCTGGCTCGTCGATTCGCGGCTGCGCCTCGCGTGGCGGGAGGCCGCGCTGCAGCGCCGTGATAATCTCCGACCGTGGAAGCAGACAGCAGAGACCCTGGTCACGCACCTGAACCGGTCGTGAGGCCGATCCCGGCCTCGTGGCTGACGCTGCGCCGCGAGGCCGACCACCGCGCCCGCGAGCACTCGCTCCCCCTCCTCGACGCCCTCGTCGAGCACGTCGGCCACCGCGAGTCGGTCGAGCTGATCGACATCGGCGCCGGGACGGGCTCCAACCAGGCGTGGCTGGCGCCCCGGCTCCCGTTCGAGCAGGTCTGGACCCTGCTGGACCACGACGCCGCCCTGATCGGCGAGACGACCTCGGCCGAGGGCCACCCCCGCGTCCTCGAGACCCGCCGGATCGTGGCGGGCATCGGCGAGCTGGACGGCCTGATCCCCGAGGGGTCCTCCCCTGTCGTGACCTGCTCCGCCGTCCTGGACCTGCTCACCCGCGCCCAGGCGGGCCAGCTGGCCCGCGTCGTCGCGGACCGCCGTCTGCCGGCCCTGTTCAGCCTCACCGTGACCGGCGACGTCGCGCTCGGGCCCGCCGACCCCCGGGACCGCACGGTCGCCGAGGCCTTCAACGCCCACCAGCGCCGCGAGGGGCTGCTGGGCCCCGACGCCGTCGGCGTCGTCACCGACCTGCTCCGCGAGGCGGGGTGCCGAGTCGTCACCCGGGCCACCGACTGGTCGCTCGGGCCGGAGCAGGCGCCGCTCATCGAGAAGTACCTGCGCGACCGGGCCGACGTCGTCGTCGAGCACGACGCCGCCGCGGAACCCGAGGCGTCCTCCTGGCTCGCCGCACGCCTCGAGCTGCTCGCCCGCGGCGGGCTGAGCCTCACCGTGGCCCACACGGACATCCTGTCCCTGCCCGCGGCCGCCCCGGCCGTCCCGGCTGCCGAAGCCGCCGGGAACGCCGCACCCGCTGCGGACCGGGCCCCGGATCCGGGCCCGGGCCCCGAACCGGACCCGGGCCCCGAACCGGACACGGCGGGGCGGTGACGCCCCGGAGCCCGACGCCGCGCCCCGGCCGCCGCACCCTGCTGCTGACGCTCCTGCAGGTCGGCGTCGCCGCGGCGATCCTCGGCTGGCTCTTCTCGCTCTGGGGCGCCCACCCGTTCCTCGAGGCGCTGCGGCGCCTGCCCTGGTACGCCGTCCCGCTCGGGATGGCGCTGGGGGCGATCGGCGTGCTGACGCAGGCGCAGCGGTGGCGACTCGTCGCGCGGCACCACGGGATCGACGTCGGGTTCGGCTCCGCGGTCGCGCGGGTCTGGCAGGCGGCGTTCCTGAACAGCGTGCTCCCGGGCGGCCTGGTCGGCGACGCGCTGCGGGTCGTGGACGACAGCTCCGACGCGGACGCGCCCGGCAGGCGGCGGGCGCTGGGCAGGAGCCTCGCGGCGGTCTCCGCGGAGCGACTGGTCGGGACCGCCGTGGTCTTCGCGGGCGCGGCCCTCGCGCTGATCGGCCCTGGCCGCTCGGCGCGGCGGTGTGCGGCGGCGTCGCGGTGGCCGTCGGGGCCGGCGCCCGGCCGTGGCTGCGCGGCCTGGGGGTCCGCGGCCTGGCCCGGGTCACGGGGCTGTCCGTGCTGGGGTGGGCGGGGTTCCTGGCGATGTTCGCGCTCTCGTGCGCCGCGATCGCCCCGCAGGTGGCCGGGGCGGACGTGCCGGGCCTCGGGGCGATCACGCTCGGCGGGATGTCGGTGCCCCTGAACGTCGGCGGATGGGGGCCGCGGGAGGGCGCGGCGGCCTTCGGCTTCGGGCTTCTCGGTTACCCGGGCGGCGTCGGGCTCAGCGTCTCGGTGGGCTACGGCGTGCTGGCGCTGGCCTCGACGCTGCCGGGGGCCGCCGTGCTGGTGAGCCGCCTCGCCCGGCGGCGCCGCTCGCGGGTCTGAGGACCCGGAGCGCGAGCAGCGAAATGCGAGCTACGCGCTACAGGCCATAAGCCACAACTGACAAACCAAGGCCATGGGCCACAGTCCCGCTTCACACGCCGGACGGCTGACGGCTCACCGCCCCGGGCAGCCCGCCCGCCCCCTCAGGCGCCGGAAAGGTCTAGGACCGTGCAGACGTCCTCGCCCAGCATGAACTGTCGGGCGGGGAAGCGGCGGGCGTCGGCCAGGACGTCCTCCCCGGCGAAGCGCAGGCCGGGGACGCCGTCGCCGATCAGCAGCGCGGCCGTGGTCAGGTACAGCCGGTCCACGGCGCCCGCGTGGACGAAGCGCGAGACGGTCCGGCCGCCGCCCTCGACCAGCACGCGACCCAGCCCCCGCTCGGCCAGGAGGTCCAGCAGCCCGGCGGGCTCGAGGTCCCGCAGGCCCGGGACCGGCAGGACCGTCACGTGCGGGGCGACCTCCGGCGTCGGGATCCCGGCGTCGATCAGCCACAGGGTGGGTGACGAGTCGTCGGTGAGGACGCCCGAGGCGCGCGGGGTGCGGGCCCCGGGGTCGAGGATCACGCGGGTCGGGTTCTGCCCCGAGACCGCGCGGACGGTGAGCTGCGGGTCGTCGGACTCCACGGTGCGCCAGCCGACCAGGACGGCGTCGACGAGCGCGCGCAGCCGGTGCAGGTGGGTCCGGTCCTCCT
Source organism: Rothia santali (assembly GCF_024199905.1). Classification (GTDB taxonomy): domain Bacteria; phylum Actinomycetota; class Actinomycetes; order Actinomycetales; family Micrococcaceae; genus Rothia; species Rothia santali. The sequence continues at coordinate 75,168 of NZ_JANAFB010000004.1, read as the reverse complement.
CGCCGGTCACGAACTCGGCGTCGCCGGTCCGGGAGGCGATGAAGCCGTCCAGGCTCTGCCCGAGCTGGGCGACCGCGAACCGGCTCCCGCGCGCCACGAGCGGCCCGTAGCGGTCCACGAGCTCCCGGTCCGACGCCGTGAGCGGCGCCTCCGGGACGCGGCCGGAGGTGAGCTCGGACCAGACGTCGCCGGCCGGGAGGTGGTCGTGGCCCATGCGGCTGCGCTTGACGTCGAGGTAGCGGGCGTTCTCGGCGCGGTCGGCCACGGGGAGGCGGACCCTCTCCGTGACCTCGATCCCCAGGCGCGTCAGCTCCTCCTGCTTGGCCGGGTTGGAGGAGAGCAGCCGGATGCGGCTCACCCCGAGGTCGCGCAGGATCGCGGCGCTCTGGGCGTAGTCGCGCGCCTCGGCGGGCAGGCCGAGGTGGATGTTCGCGTCGACCGTGTCCAGGCCGCCGTCCTGCAGCTCGTAGGCGCGCAGCTTGTTGAGCAGGCCGATGCCGCGGCCCTCGTGCCCGCGCGCGTACACGACGACGCCCGCCCCCGCCGCACTGATGACGCTCAGGGCGGCCGCGAGCTGCTCGCCGCAGTCGCAGCGCAGCGAGCCGAACGCGTCGCCGGTGAGGCACTCGGAGTGGATCCTGACCAGCGGGCCCGGGCCGCCCACCGCGGCGGGGTCGCCGTAGACGAGGGCGACGTGCTCGGTCCCCGCGTCGTTCTGGTACCCGATCATGTCGAAGATCCCGTGGACGGTGGGGAGCACGGTGGCGGTCACCCGCTCGACGTCGGCCGCGGGGTGGGCGGAGTCTGCGTTCAGAGGCATGGTTTCAGCCTAATCGGCCAGGGCCGGCGCGCGGTGACCCCCGTCATGTTCCGCGATGGGCGGACGGCGTCGCGCTCTGCCGGCGGGACGGGCTAGCCGCAGGGGGGCCGAGGTGTGCCATCCGTCAGGGGGCCTGGATGTGGAAACCGGCCAGGGACCGGGGTGCGGAATCCGCCAGGGGCCGGGGAGGGGCATTCAGCGGGGGCCGCGGCGGGTCTTCGTCGCGGGTCCGGGCGGGTCATCCGTCGTCATCGGGCGCGCCCGCACGGACGCGGATGGGAGGCTGGGGGAATGAGGAACCAGGTACCCGACGACGGCGGCTTCAAGCCCGGCACGAGCGACGGTCCCATGGCGTCGATGCCCGACGCCCAGGAACGGGGGCGCCCCTCCGGAGGGCGCGTCGTCGGGATCGTCGCGACGCTGATCGTGATGCTGGGGATCCTCGCGGCCGTCGTCCTGCTGTGAGGGCGGCGGGCGAGAGGGCCTCCGCCCGGGCCCGGCCGCTCAGAGCGGCTCCCCGCGCTCCAACTTCCCCACGACCTTCTCCAGCCGCCGACGCCGGGTGGCATCGGTGTGCGCCGTCATGAGGGGGAAGATGACCGAGTAGCGTCCCCCCGAGCCGAGGGCCTCGAACCGCTCGCGCGCCGCGGGCGAGGCCTCGAGCGCCGCCACGAGGTCCGGCGGCGCCTCCGCCGCGGCGGGCCCCGCGTAGGCGCGCTCCCACCGGCCGTCGGACATGGCCGCGGCGATCTCGGCGTGCCCGCGCTCGCGCATGCGGCGCTCCTCGATCAGGCGCTCCACGATGCCGATGTTGCGGAGGGACCACAGCGAGCGCCTGCGGCGCGGGGTGTAGCGCTGGATGAAGGTCGCGGCGTCGCGGGTCCTGCGCTGGCCATCGATCCAGCCGCTGCACAGGGCCTCCTCGAGGGCCTCGGCGTAGGTCAGCGACGTCGGGTCCTGCGTCCCCTTCTTGGCCAGCACCAGCCACACGCCGTCGGAGGCGTGCTCGTGCTCGTCGAGCCAGGCCCGCCAGGCGGCGGCGTCCGTCACGATCAGCTCTGAGTCGTCGCCCATCGGAGGCCTCCCGCATCGTCGTCGATCCTGCCGATCAGTCTTGCACACGGCACCGTCCGCCCGGCGGGGCCTCACTCTCCGGGCGGTGGCTCGTGGGGAAGCATCTGGATCTGGACCGAGACCGGGCGCCGTTCCTCCGGTCCCGCACCGGCCGGGTGCGCCGGGGCTCCGCGGCGTCGGTATCGGTCCATCAGGGCGCGCAGCTCACGCCGCAGCTCCAGCCCCTCGGCCGGGGTGACGTCGACGACCCAGTCGCTGAGCAGGGCCACGTCCTGCCAGGCGCGGTCCATTCCGGCCCGCTGGTCGAGGTACCGCTCCATCCCGTCCGCGTAGGCCACGACGACCGACCGCAGGAACGCCTCGTAGGCCTCCTCGCCCTCCGGCTCGGGCCCGAGGTCCTCTCGCTCCGCGCTCGTCACGGGGTGCGCGGCCCTCCACCATCGCTGCCGTCCGCTCCCCGGGCGCTCCTCCTCGACCACGTAGCCGTAGGCGGCCAGCTGCCGGAGGTGGTAGCTGGTGGACCCCGTGTTAAGACCCAGGGCCGCGGCCAACCGCGTCGCCGTCGAGGGCCCGTGCACGCGCAGGTGGCCGAGCAGCCTCAACCGCAGAGGATGGGCCACGCCCCGCATCGAGCGGGCATCGAGGCGCGCCGCCTCGGGCATCTCGGAGGGACCGGGCGGAGGGCCGGCACGGTGATCGTCCATGGCACCACCCTACTGATCCGCCCCGTGCCCCGGGTCCCGCGGCGAGCCGTCCCCACTCGGGCGGTCCATCGCCGCCCAACCGCGGTCCAGGATCGGCAGGCACGTGACGCAGAGGTACGTCGCGCCCAGCAGGAAGAGCGCGGCGGGCAACGACGCGGCCGCCGCCAAGCCCCCGCCGAGTGCGCCGCCGGCGGGCATGCCGGCCCAGGCCACCGAGCTCCCCAGGGCGCCGACACGCCCCACCAGGCCGGCCGGGATCCGCTCGTACGCGACGGCGCCGATGATCGGGTTCAGGAACCCGCTGGCGAAGCCCGCAACGGCGAACACCCCGAGGACCCACGGCAGCGGGAGGTCGGCGGCGAGGACCAGGTAGCGCGGCGCGCCGGCCAAGAAGAAGCCGAGGACGTAGGTGACCCGGCGAGGGAGCAGGTGGCCGAGGGCCGCGGCGATCCCCCCGCTCACGACCGCCGCGCCCCCCAGGACGGCGGCCAGCAGCCCCACGGTCCCCGCACCCCGGCCGCTCTCGAAGGCCCACAGCGGGAGGACGACCGCGAAGAGCGCCTGGTCGAGGGCGTTGGTCGCGGCGGCCATGAGGTAGATCCGCAGCAGCAGGGGCTCGCGCCGGAGATGCACGGCGCCCTCACCGAGCCGCGCGAGATACCCCCGGAAGGGCTCGATCCCGCGTGGCGCCCGCTCCCCCTCCCAAGAGGGAAGCACAGCCCGATCGAGGCGCGCCTTCGCACGGCCGGACGACCCCGCTTCCCCGCAGGAGGGAAGCGTCCGGAGCAGGAGCACGCCCGCGCCGAGGAAGCAGCCCGCCGTGATCCACAGGGCCGGCGCGGCGCCCAGCCACGCGATGACCGCCCCGGCGGCCGCGGCCCCCACCGTGGTGGCCAGCCTCTCCCCGGCGCCGACCAGCCCGGTAACCCGCTCCAGCGGCCGCCCCGCCCGCGCCGCCACCATTGGCACGGCGGCGGCCTTGGCGCCGTCGGCGGGTCCCGTCGTCGCGCCCGTCAGCAGCACCAGCCCCAGGAAGGCCCAGAGCGGCAGCGCCCCCAGGGCGTCGAGCAGCGGGATGAGCATGACGACGACGCCGCTCACCCCCTCGCCCCAGACCGCCACCCGCCGTGGCCCCCACCGGTCCACGAGCGGTCCGCCGAGGGCCTTGGCCACGACGTAGGGGGCCGTCTGGACGACCGCAGTGGCCCCGGTCAACGACGGGCTCCCCGTGGAACTGATCACGAACCAGGGCAGCGCGATCATGGCCAGCCTGGTCCCCACCAGGGAGACGACGTTGCCGGTCACGAGCCCGGCGATGCCCGCGCCACCGGGGTGCTGCGGTGTGAGGCCCATGCCTTTCACACTACGTGCACAGATATCTTTGCACAATAGTATTTGCTAGATCGGACTGCCCCCTCAGAGTGGGACATCCCACAACTCATCGCTTCATCGCCAGGCAAGGAATAAGGTAAGCCTTAGCAAAGTGATGCGTCGCATGGCAGACGATGACTGGGTGCAAGTGGCCGTCATACACCTGACCCCGGTCCCCGTCAACGTCACGCCCCGCCGCACGTCGGAAGCGCAGCCGCAGCGGTTGCAATAAGGACAACGTGGTGTAACTTAATCCGAGTTCGCCCCGAAGTTAGGAGAGCCTCAGTGAGCCTTCCCGCCATCACGCCCTATCGGCTGGATTCCGGTGAGCGGTGGAACAACCGCACCTCCTGGACCCTGGACCCGGATCGCGCCATGCTGCTGATCCACGACATGCAGAACCACTTCATCGACGCCTTCGACCGCCGCCCCGAGAGCCAGATCGAGCTCGCCATCGAGGAGATCGCCTCGCTGCGCGTCCACTGCGCCGAGGCCGGCGTCCCCTCGATCTACACGGCCCAGCCGCCCTCGCAGGACCCCGCCGACCGCCAGCTGCTCACCGAGTTCTGGGGCCCGGGGCTCGACGACGAGCGCGCCGCCTCGATCATCGACCGGCTCACCCCGACCGAGCGGGACACCATCCTCACCAAGTGGCGCTACAGCGCCTTCTTCCGCAGCGACCTCGAGCACCGCATGCGCAACCACGGCCGCGACCAGCTGATCATCACCGGCGTCTACTCCCACATCGGGTGCCTGACCACCGCGCTCGCGGCCTTCATGCTCGGCTTCCAGGTCTTCTTCGTCTCCGACGCGCAGGCCGACTTCACCGAGGCGGACCACCGCATGGCCCTGGAGTACGTGGCCAAGCGCTGCGGCCAGACCTGCCTCAGCGAGGACGTCAAGGCCGCGCTGTCCCGCGGCGCCTCGGTCGGCGCCTCCGCCGGCGGGGTCCTGACCGCATGAGGGAGAAGCCCGCGGCCATCCTCGTGACGGGGGCCTCCAGCGGCATCGGGCGCGACGTCGTCGAGCTCCTCGCCGAGCGGCACGCCGAGCACGGCCGCCCCGTCATCGTCGCCGCCGACATCACCGAGCGGGATCCCGCGCACTCCGAGCGGTCCGCGCCCCCTGCCCGGGCCGTCGTCGAGCGCCTCCCGCTCGACGTCGCCGACGCCGACGCCGTGGACGACGCCGTCCGCGAGCTGGGCGAGCGGTACCGGCTGCGCGCCCTCGTGAACGCCGCCGGGACGCTCACCTCCGCCCCCGCCCTGGAGACCACCGGCGAGGAGACCCGCCGCATGGTCGAGGTCAACGCCCTGGGCGTGGCGCACGTCAGCGCCGCGGCCGCACGGGTGATGGTCGAGCAGGGCGGGCACGTCCCGGGCGAGCGTCCCGAGCGCGCCATCGTCACCGTCGCCTCCAACGCGGGCACCGGGCCGCGGGCCGGCTTCTCGGCCTACGGCGCGAGCAAGGCCTTCGCCTCGCACTACACCCGCAGCCTCGGCCTGGAGATCGCGGAGCACGGCATTCGGTGCAACGTGGTCAACCCGGGGACCACGCGCACGCCGATGGTCGAGGAGCTGTGGGGCGGCGTCGACCGCGCCGCGGAGGCGGTCGCCGGGGATGCCACCGTGTTCCGGCCGGGCATCCCGCTGGGCCGCGTCGCGGAGGCCCGCGACGTCGCCGAGGTCGTGGAGTTCCTCGTCTCGCCGCGCGCCGCGCACGTGACCCTGGCCGAGATCAGCGTGGACGGGGGTGCGACGCAGCGATGAGCCTGGACACCTTCGCCCCCGGCGGATCCCCCGCCGCCGCCGAGCCGGTCCGCCGCGACCCCGACTTCACCATGACCTCCGGGCGCTGGACCCTGCGCGCCGAGGGCGGGGAGCGCGCAGCCCCGGCGTTCGCCGACCCCGACGCCGCCCCGGAGCTCCTCGCGAACCTGCGGGAACGCGAGCGCGCCACCGGCCGCGCGCACGTCCTCTACGGGATGATCCCCTTCGACCTCTCCGAGCCCGCCGACCTGCGCGTGACCGACCGCGCGGCGTGGCGGCCGCGCTCCGTCGAGCCCGCGGCGCTCGGCTCCGCGGGGGACCCCCTCCCGCCGGAGGACTCCCCCGCCTACCGGTCCATCGTGGCCGACGCGCTGGAGCGGATCGAGGCCGAGGAGGTGCAGAAGGTCGTGCTCTCCCGCACGATGACGCTCGACCTCGGCCCCGAGCACCGCGCGGAGGCCGAGCGGGTCATCGCCGAGCGCCTCGCGGCCTCGAGCCGCCGCGCCGACGTCTTCCGCGTCCGGCTGGCCGACGGAGCCACGTGGATCGGGGCGAGCCCCGAGATCATCGCCGACGTCAGCGACTCCCGGTTCCTGACCCACCCGCTGGCCGGCTCCCTGCCGCGCGTCCCCGGGGGGCTCGACGCCGCCCAGGCCGCCGCGCGCCTCGCCGGCTCGGCCAAGGACCTCCACGAGCACCGGTTCGTCACCCGGCACATCGTGCAGGCCCTGGAGCCGCTGGCCCGCGAGATCTCCGCGCCGGAGGAGCCGGAGCTGTTCGGCACCGACGCCATGTGGCACCTGGGCACCCGGATCGGGGGGCGGCTGCGGCCGGAGGTCTCGGCCCTCGAGGCGGCCCTGGCCATCCACCCCACCCCCGCGGTGGGCGGGGCGCCGACCCAGCCCGCGCTGCGGATGATCCGCGAGCTGGAGGGATCCTCGCGCGGGTTCTACTCGGGACTCGTCGGGTGGACGGACTCGAGCGGGAACGGGCGCTGGTCGCTGGTCCTGCGCTGCGCGAGCCTGCGCGGGGACGCCCTGACGCTCTACGCCGGGGCCGGCGTCGTCGCCGGGTCCACCCCGTCCGGGGAGCACGCCGAGACCGGGGCGAAGTTCAGCACCATGCTGCGCACCCTGGAGGGGTTGCTCTAAGAGGCACCGGTACGGCGCCGGGGCCTCGCGCGGCCGACGCCGGCCATGTCTCACGCAAGAAGGCCCGCTCCGTCGTCACGGGGCGGGCCTTCTTGCGTCACAGGGGGGGGTGCCGCGTCCTGGTGGGGGCCCGGCCGGTGCGGACCCGAGCAGACCGAGGCGTCCCAGAGGCCCGGGGCTCCGATCCCCGAGGTCCAGGCTCCAAGCTCCGGGCTCCGAGGAGAGAGTCCTCAGACCCCGATCCGGACCAGCCCCAGCTGGGCGGCGTGGATCAGGACCTGGACGCGGTCGCGCACGCCCCACTTGTCCATGACGCGGCCCATGTGGGTCTTCACCGTGGCCTCGGCGAGGTACAGCTCGGCCGCGATCTCGGCGTTGGAGTTCCCCTGCGCCAGCGAGAGCACGACCGCGAGCTCCCGCTCGGTCAGGCCGTGCTCGACCGTCATGCCGGGCAGCAGCGGGCCGCTCGAGGCGTCCCGGACGGCGTCGATGAGGTCCGAGGCCACCTGCGGCGCGATGACCCCGTTGCCCTCGTTCACGCCCCGGATCGCCGCGATCACCTCGTCCGGCTCCGCGTCCTTGACGATGTAGCCGGACGCGCCCGCGCGCAGGGCGGGCACGAGGTACTGCTCCGAGGAGAAGGTGGTGACGGCGAGGACCCGCGTCCTAGGGAACTCGCGGGTGATGAGCCGGGTGGCCTCGACGCCGTCCATGACGGGCATCTGCATGTCCATCACCACGACGTCGGGGGCGAGGCTGCGCACCTGTTCGATGGCCTCGGCGCCGTTGGAGGCGTCTCCCACCACCCTCATACCTTCGGATCCGCTGACGAATACCTTCAGCGCCTTAGCCATGAGCGGCTGGTCATCGACGATGAGCACCTCGATCACGATGTGACCTCCCTGTTGCGCGCGCCGCAGTCTCAAGAAATGCGAGTTAGATCAGCGGAAACGATACGAAAGTTGGAACCAATACGCTGAATTTTACACCAGACTGGTTAGCATCTACCTAAGTGTGTAGCAATGAGTACTGAGGAGTACACCATGCGTCGCATCGCCGCCATCGCCGCTCTCGCCATCTTCGCCACCATCCCGATGGGCGCGGCCTCGGCCGCTCCCGCGCAGGCAGCACCCCTGTCCGCGCAGGGGTCCGTCACCACCTATTCGTGGCTGTGCCACGCCTTCTATTTCTGCCGCTGACGTCGCAGAGGGGGCTGAGGTCTCGCCTTCGCCCCCCTCGGAGGTTTCCCCGACCATAATGAGTTGAGTGAAACGGTCCCTGCATTCGATGAAGCCCTCAGAACTCTTCAAGACGCTGCCCCTGCCGCGCTGGGTGAGCCTGACCATCACCATCTGCGTGGGGTGCCTCATAGCGCTCGAGGCGGGCGCCACCTTCCTTGGGCTGCCCTACACCTCCTATGAGGATCTGGTCGAGATCTGCCTCGTCGGCGCCCTGGTGGCCCTGACCGGGCGGTGGCCCGCCTACGGGGCCCTGGCCTTCCTCGTGGCCTCTCTCTTCTCCCTGGCCTGGATGGAGCCCGCGCTCTTCCGGATCACCACCATCCCGATGGCGGCCCTGGTGGCCCGCACCTGCAGCTGGCAGTTCGGGGTGCTCGCCTCCTGCCTGACGGGCTTGTGGGCCGTCATCCTCGGGCTGACCGGCGACACCATGTGGTTCGACGGCGTCACGCTCATCTTCTTCGTCGTCCTGGGCACCGGACTCGGGCTGTCCATCCGCCTCGCAGCCCTGCGCAACCTCCGCCTGAGCCAAGAGGTCAGGCTGCAGGAGGAGGCACGGGAGAAGGCGGTCACGGCCGAGCGCAAGCGGATCGCCGCCGAGCTGCACGACGTCGTCGCGCACGACCTCACGATCATCGCGATGCAGGCCCGCGTCCTGGACACCGCGACCGAGCCCGAGGATCGACTCGAGGCCCGCCAGGCGATCGGCGACGCCTCCCGTCAGGCCCTCAAGGACATGCGCCGGATGCTCGGGATCCTCTACGGGCCCGACACCGCTGCGAACGTCGCCGAAGCCGAGGAGACGACGGGCGGACTGCGCCTGCGCGTCCACGAGTTCGCGGGGCTCCTGAAGGCCCAGGGCGCCCGGGTCGAGGTGGACATGCCGGCGGACCTCGAGGTTCCCCGCTCGCTGGAGCTCACCCTCATCAGGATCGCCCAAGAGGCGACCACGAACATCCTGAAGCACGCCCTGGGGACGCCCTCGGTCCAGTACGTCGTCGAGACCGGAGAGAACTCGATCACGCTGTCGGTCACCAACAGCCGAGCGATCCGGAGGGCGCACACCGAGTTCCCCTCGTCCGGCTTCGGCCTGGTCGGCCTCCGCGAGCGCGTCACGGTCTACGGGGGCGCCATCGAAAGCGGCCCCACCGCCGAAGGGTGGATGGTCCGCGCCACGTTCGCGACCACCAACGCCTGAGGCCGCACGCTCCGGAGGCAGCGCCCTGCGCCGGACCGGGACCTCCACCTCGGCCGCGCGCTCGCACCGCCTCGACCAGTCGACTCGTCGGAGGCATCGAAAGCAGCGGTCGAGGTGGCGTCGGAGGCGACGCCCGTCCCGGCCCGCTGCGCCGGCAGACACGCGATCCCGCCTGGTGAACGGGCTGTGAGGTGTGCTACGTTCCACGGTAGGTCGCGTTAATTTGTACTGTCAATGTGTCAAAAGACGAAGGAGTCGCGCGTGAAGATCGGTGTTCTGACGGACAGCCTGACGGATCTGACCCTGGACGAGGCCCTGGCCCACTCCCGGAGCGTCGGGGCCGAGACCGTGGAGTTCGGCGCGGGGCCGTGGTCCCCGAAGCCGCACCTCAGCGCCCCGGAGCTGCTCGCCTCGGAGGCGGGGCGGCAGAACCTCCTGCGCCACGTGGCGGACGCGGGCCTGGAGATCTCCGCGATCAACGCCAGCGGCAACCCCCTCCACCCCGACGAGCCGGAGAACGACCGGGCCACCCGCGACGCGATTCGCCTCGCGGGCGAGCTGGGCGTGGGCACCGTGGTCCTGATGTCCGGGCTGCCCGCCGGGTGCGCGGAGGACCGCATGCCCAACTGGATCACCACCTCCTGGCCGCCGGAGACCACCCGGATGCTGCGGTACCAGTGGGACGACGTCGCCCTGCCGTACTGGGCCGACCTGGCAGCCTTCGCCCGGGAGGCCGGCGTCGAGCGCCTGGCCGTGGAGATGCACGCCAACCAGCTGGTCTACAACGTGCCCTCGGCGCTGCGCCTGCGCGAGGAGATCGGCGAGACCGTGGGCGTGAACTTCGACCCCAGCCACCTCATCTGGATGGGCGCGGACCCGATCCGGGCCATCGACGCCCTCGGTCCCGCGATCCAGCACGTGCACGCCAAGGACACCCGGGTCGAGGAGGCGGCCGCGATCCGCAGCCACCTCGAGTACCTGACCGTGGACCACCCCGCCGAGCGCTCTTGGAACTACGTCACCGTGGGCCGCGGGGCCGAGGGCGAGCGGTTCTGGGCCGAGTTCGTCGAGGCCCTGCGGGCCGTGGGGTACGACGGCGCGCTGTCGATCGAGCACGAGGACGTCGAGGTCGGCGGGGCGGACGGTGTCGCCGAGGCCGCGGGGGTGCTCCGCCGGGTGCTCGACGCCGCGCCGGCCTGACCCTCACACCGGGCCCGACGCCGCGGCGGCTCGATCGCCGCCGCGGCCTGACCCGCGGCCCTTGATCGCCGCGGTGGCCTGGCATCCGGCCGCCGAACGCCGCCGCGGCCCGATCCCCGAACGCCCGACGCCGCTCCCACACCGCGCGGGAGCCATCCGAGAACGGCGCGCCCTCGGCGCGCCCCTGACGAAGGAGTCATCCGTGTCCGACACGACCACCCGAGCGCCCGAGACGGCGATGCCGCCGCTCACCAAGGGCCCCCACACCCGCCGCCTGGGCCTCGTGGCCCTGGTGGCGACCCTGGGCGGCCTGCTCTTCGGCTACGACACGGGCGTGATCAACGGCGCCCTGCTGCCGATGAGCGAGGAGCTCGGGCTCACCGCCTTCACCGAGGGCGTGGTGACCAGCTCGCTGCTGTTCGGCGCGGCCGTCGGCGCGATGCTGATCGGCCGGCTCTCGGACGGGTGGGGCCGGCGCAACACCATCATCATGCTCTCGGTCATGTTCTTCGCCGGCGCGGTCCTCTGCGTCACCGCGCCCGGCCTGCCCGTCCTCGTCCTGGGGCGGGTGCTCCTGGGCCTGGCGGTCGGCGGCGCCTCGACCGTGGTCCCGGTGTTCCTCGCGGAGCTCGCCCCCTACGAGATCCGCGGCTCCCTGTCCGGGCGCAACGAGGTCATGATCGTGGCCGGGCAGCTGGCGGCCTTCGTCGTCAACGCCGTCATCGGCAACACGCTGGGCCACCTGGACGGCGTCTGGCGGATCATGCTGGCCGTCTCCGCGATCCCGGCCGTCTTCCTGTTCTTCGGGATGCTGCGCATGCCCGAGTCCCCGCGCTGGCTGCTCTCCCAGGGGCGGGACGAGGAGGCCCTCGCGGTCCTGAGCACGATCCGCTCCCCGGAGCGCGCCCGGGCCGAGGCGGAGTCCATCCGCCGGGCCGTCGCGGCCGAGGGTCGTGCGGAGCGCTCCGGGTGGCGGGCGATCCTCGCGAACCGGTGGCTGCGGCGCATCCTGGTGGTCGGCGTCGCGCTGGGCGTGCTCCAGCAGCTGACCGGCATCAACTCGATGATGTACTACGGGCAGGTCGTGCTCACGGAGTCGGGGTTCGGGCGGCAGGCGGCGCTGATCGCCAACATCGCGCCCGGCGCCATCGGCGTGGTCGGCAGCCTGATCGCCCTGTGGATGATGGAGAAGGTCAATCGCCGGACCATGGTCATCACGGGCTACAGCCTCACCGCGGTCTGCCACGTGCTCATCGGCGCGACGGCGCTGCTGCTGCCCGAGGGCAACCCCGCCCGGCCCTTCGTGATCCTCGCGCTGATCGTCGCCTTCGTCGGCTCGGTGCAGCTGTTCCTCAACGTCGCCACGTGGGTGCTGCTCAGCGAGATCTTCCCGCTGCACATGCGCGCGCTGGGCATGGGCATCTCGGTGTTCTGCATGTGGACGGCCAACGCGCTGCTGAGCCTGACGTTCCCGACGCTGGTCGAGCTCGTCGGGCTGACCGGGTCCTTCTTCGGCTTCGCGGCGGTCAACGCGCTGGCGGTGGCCGTGATGGCGTGGGGCCTGCCGGAGACCCGCGGCCGGACCCTCGAGGAGGTCGAGGAAGGCGTGACCACCGGCGCGATCTACACCGTGGGACGGGAGAGCCGCCGGTAGGGCGGATCCGCCCGGAGGCGACGACGCCGGCCGGGCCGGGCGGAGTCGCCCGCGCGGGCCCGGCGTCGGCGTCGCGGGACCGGCGTCGGCCTCGCAGGTCCGGCGGCGTCCGCGTCGGTCGCACGGGCCCGGCGGCGTCGTTCGTCGCACGGACCCGGCGATGGCGCCGGCCCCGCCTTCGGCGTCAGTTCGCCGCGGTGAAGCGCCTCCCGGCGTGGGCCGGGCGCTCCAGCTCGTCGACGAGCGCGACGGCGAAGTCCTCCGCCGAGATGGACTCGCCCGCGGGCCGGTCGTCCCCGGTCGAGTACTCCCCCGTCCGCTCGCCCGGCGCGATCACCGGGGCGGGTGCGAGCATCGTCCACTCGAGGCCCTCGGAGCCGCGGTAGGCCTCGTAGACCTCTGAGAAGGCGTCCGCCTCGGGCTTGTACTCGGCGGGGAAGCCCGGGGTGTCCTTGAGCAGGGTCCGCTCGTCGGCCTGGAGGGCGCCCGCGCCGCCGACCACCAGGAAGCGCCCGCTGGGTGCCGCCTCGATGAGCGCGCGGTGGTTCGCGACGTCGTCCGCGTAGCTCCCGGTGCGGCCGCTGACCACGGTGATGACGGTGGCGTCGTGGGCGCCGATGGCCTCAGCGACCGCCGCGGTGTCGGCGAGGTCCAGGGGAAGGGCCGTCTCGGCGCCCTGGACCATCGTGCCGCCGCGGCTGTAGGCGTCGACGACGTGACCGCGCTTGGACGCCTCGGCCACGACGCGGGAGCCGACCATGCCGGTGGCCCCGATGACTGCGATCTTCATGATGACTCCTTCGTTCCGGGGCCGGACGGTCGTCCGATCGACCCGATAGGGGCTACAGTATCTTTCGGATACCAGATACCTCAACGTAACCACAGGAGATGAGGACGGATGACGCTCACCGCGCCCGCCGGCGCCGCGGACCTCGCGGCGCAGGACTTCGACATCATGAGCCCCCGGTGCCCCTCGCGCACCGTGCTCCGGCACGTCGTCGACCGCTGGACCCCGCTGATCGTCACGGCCCTGGCCGAGGCGCCGCTGCGGTTCGGGCGGCTCCGCGAGCGCGTCGGCGGGGTGACGCCCAAGGTCCTCGCCGAGACGCTGCGCTCCCTGGAGCGGGACGGCCTCGTGCTGAGGACGGTCACCCCGACGTCGCCGCCGCGGGTCGACTACGAGCTGACGGGGCTGGGCGCCACGCTCGCCGGACCCATCCAGACCCTGCGCGAGTGGGCCGAGGACCACGCAGACACGGTCCTCGCGGCGCGGGAGCGCTACGACGCCGCGTGATCGGCGCCCGCGCCGCCGGCCTCACCCCTCCAGGGACGCGACGTCGATCACCGCCCGGTACCGCACGTCCCCGGACACGACGCGATCGTAGTACTCGCCCACCTGGTCGGCCCGGATGACCTCGACCGTCGCCCCGATCCCGTGCTCCGCGCAGAAGTCCAGCATCTCCTGGGTCTCCGGCAGGCCGCCGACCATCGAGCCGGCGTAGTTCCGGCGCATCGTGAGCAGCGAGAAGATGTTGAAGGGCTGCAGCTCGCTCGGGGCGCCCAGGTTGACCATGGTGCCGCCGCGGTTCAGCAGGCCGAAGAACGCATCGAGGTCCACGCCGGCGCCGACCGTGTTGACGATCAGGTCGAAGCTGCCGGCCAGCTCCTCGAAGACCCCCTCGTCCTCGGTCGCGTAGTAGTGCCGCGCGCCGAAGGCCAGTCCGTCCTCCCTCTTGCGGTCGGTGCGGCTGAGGACGCTGACCTCCGCGCCCAGGGCGGCCGCGATCTTCACGGCCACGTGCCCCAGCCCGCCCATGCCCACGACGCCGACCCGCTTCCCGGGCCCCGCCCCGTACCGCTTGAGCGGGGCGTAGGTGGTGATCCCGGCGCACAGCAGCGGGGTGGTCTCGGCGAGGTCGACGCCGTCGGGGATGCGCAGCACGAAGTGGTCCCTCACCACGACCTGCTGGCTGTAGCCGCCGTAGGTGACCTCGCCGTCGTACTCCGTGGAGTTGTAGGTCTGGACGACGCCGCGCTCGCAGAACTGCTCCTCGCCGTCCCGGCAGGCCTCGCACTCGAGGCACGAGTCGACGAAGCAGCCGACGCCGACCGTGTCCCCCTCCTTCAGGCCGGTCACCTCGGGGCCGGTCTCCGCGACGGTGCCGACGATCTCGTGCCCGGGGACCATGGGGAAGATCGCGCCGCCCCACTCGTCGCGGGCCTGGTGGATGTCGGAGTGGCAGATGCCGGCGTAGCGGATGTCGATGCGGACGTCGTGGGGCCGCAGGTCCCGCCGGTCGATGGAGGTGCGCTCGAACGGGCCGCTGGCCTCGGACACGGACAGGGCGTTGACTGTGGTCGTCATGCTTGCCTTTCCGGCGGGGCCGCGCGGAACGGGGTCCCGGCCTGGATCGCGATGCGGGGTGGGCGAGCCGTGATGCGGCTCACCAGGTCATCGTCTGCCATTTCAGTTTTGAAGTAAAGGGGCCGCCCGCGACACGACGAGGGCGTGCCCGCGACCCGCACCTCTCCCCACGAGCGGGGGGAGACGCGAGGGCGGGCACGCCCTTCGGACTGCCGCAGCGCCTAGAAGTCGGTCTTCAGCGTGATCTCGACGCCGGACAGCGCCTTGCTGACGGGGCAGGTGTCCTTGGCCTGCTCGGCGGCCTTGCGGATCGCGTCGCCGTCGATGCCGTCGACGTCGCCCGACACGTTCAGGACGATGCCGGTCAGCTTGAAGCCGCCGCTCTGCTCCGGACCCATCGAGACGTCGGCGGTGACGTCCAGGGAGTTCACGGTGCCGCCGGCCTCGCCGAGCAGCGCGGAGAACTGCATCGCGTAGCAGGAGGAGTGCGCCGCGGCGATGAGCTCCTCGGGGCTGGTGGTGCCGTCGGCCTTGTCGGAGGCGCGCTTGGGGAACGACACGTCGAAGGTGCCGATCTCGGAGCTGCTCATCTCGACCTGACCCGAGCCCTCCTCGAGGGAGCCCTTCCAAGCGGTTCGGGAAGTGCGTGTGGGCATGCTGTGTCTCCTATCACTGATGGGGCGTGGGTGATTCGAGACTATGCGCACCGCGAGCCGCCTGGCAACGCGAGTCCACGCCCGCGCGTCGTGACGCCCGCGACGACCGGGGAGCCCGGGACACCTGCGAAGCCCGGGACATCCGGGGCATGCGGGACACGCCCCTACCCCAGCACGACGACGACGCCCAGCACCCCCAGCGCACAGGTGGCCGCGCTCGTGACCAGGACCGCCGCGACGTCGGGCTCCAGGGACTCGTCCGAGATGCCCCGGCTCTGACGCCGGTAGCGCAGCCGCTGGGTCGCGTAGATGGCCCCGGCCACCGCGGCGGCGAGCAGCGCCAGCATGAGCATCAGCGCCCCGTAGCGGGGAAGCCAGCGGAGGAAGACGGCCGCGACCGTGGTGAACAGCAGGAGGGTCCGCCCCCACGCCAGCACCGTCCGCTCGGGCTGCAGCCCCGGGTCCTCGTGCAGGGGCGGACGGCGGGAGGCGCTCCCGGGCGAGCTGCGCCGGGCGGAGCGCCCCGGGGAGCCGCGGAAGGCGCCGCGCGGGCCCGGGCGGCGGCCGGTGCTCATCGCGCGAGCGCGATCACGACGATGACCAGGACCATCGCCGCCCCGCAGCTGAAGCTGAGCAACGGGACGATCAGCGGGACCGGCAGCGCGCGCCGGCGCCGCATGCTCCGCTCGACCCGCACCCAGCGGACCGCCGCCCCGGTGCTGACGAGCACGCCCACCCCGATCAGGACCACCGCGAAGACCTGGCGCAGGGGGTCGTCGAAGATCGGCACCGCGAAGGCCTCCAGCGCGATGCCGCCGGCCAGGAACGCCAGGGCCGTGCGGATCCACGCGAGGAAGGTGCGCTCGTTGGCGAGCGTGAAGCGGGGGTCCGGCTCCTCCCCGTCGGGGAAGAACCAGGCGGCGATCCGGCTCCGCTCCGGGGCGTCTGACATCGGTGTACCTTTCACCTTTCGCCGCTGCATCCGCGGTGCGTGGGCAGGGCTCGACGCAGTGTGGATGCTTCTCGAATCGTCTCTTAGTATGGCGTCCGCGCGGTGGGAAGACCAATGGAGACAGCACGGGCTGAGTGACGATGTCGGGATGAGTGACGTCGTCGTGCTCCGCTAGCCAAGAGCACCGGCGATCGTACCTTCGAACGCAGTGTCTTGCAGATCCTGCTCCCCTCATCGGCTATCTCGCCGGGCCATCGGCCTGCCCCGAGCATTTCTGTCGGTCGCCCTGGCGACGGGGCTGATGCTGCGCCGCGATCTCGGGGCGAGCGCGGTGACCGGCGCCACAGCTCTCACGCTCTTCAGCGCGGCGATGTTCGCCTCCCGCTCCCTCAGCGATGGCCTGCTGCGCAGCTGCCCCGACTCGCTGTTCCTGGTCGCTGCGGGAGGGTGCATGACGGTGGCCTCCGCCGCCGCGTACTTCGCGGGGGATCCGGTGGTCACCGCCGTCGCACTGCCCGTCGTCGGCCTGTGCATCGGTCCGGTCTTCCCGCTGGCACTATCCCGCGGAACCCGCGCCCTGCCCGGTCGCGCCGCACACGTCGCGGCCCATCTCAGCATCCTCGGGTACGCGGCGCACCTGGGCGGGCCACCGACCATCGGCTACCTCGCCGAGCTGGTCGGCCCGCCCCGGGCGTTCCCGGGGGTCCTGTGCGCGGTGGCCGTCCTGTTCCTCCTGGTCTCGCGCGGGTTCCGGGAACTCGGTCGAGATAGTCCTCGCGATGGACACCCGGATGTCTAGGGTGGAGGAATGAGGATCGACGTCGAGCTGGCCGAGTGGGAGCAGTCCTGCTGCGGCGCGCCCTTCGGCATCGGTGATTCGGTCGTCTGGATAGTTCGCGCTGTCGAACCGGGCACGACGTCGGCCGTATCCGCTCCCCCCTTCGTGGCGGATCTCCACGGGCAGACGGCCGACGGTGTCCCGTGCCTGCCCGTACCCGGCGTCGTCGTCGGAATCGCGGGGATCGCCTGGCCGAGGGGCCGGGTGCCGAGTTCACCGGGGCGGGTGGTCCGGAGCGAGGGACCGCCGAGGCTCACGACGCTGACGCGGGTGAGAGTGGGCGACCCCGACGGTCCGGATGCGTTCCTCGTCGCGCTCGAGGTGCCGGACGACGCCGAGCTCCCCGTTCCCCTTCCCGGGCCGCGCGCGCCGTGACGAGTGGAGCCCTGCGAGCTCCTTGTCCCGCCGTGACGGCCTCGGTAGCGTGAATCGCACATCGCCATACGGGCGGTGGAACAGGAGGACCTGGCATGGGACTGATGGACAAGGGCAAGGACGCCCTCAACAGCGACAAGGGCGAGAAGGTCACCGACGGCGGCATCGACAAGGCGAAGGACGCGGCCTCCGAGAAGACCGGCGGCCAGTTCGACGACAAGCTCGACCAGGGGGCGGAGGCTGCCGACAAGCGCGTCGGCAACGAGTAAGCCCCGAGCGTCTCACCGCCGCCTCGGCCGCGGAAGTTTCCCGTTGAGGGGACGGACGGAAAGCACACGACGCCCCATACAGGGTGCCGTGGTGCCGTGGCGCCGTGAGCCGGCGACTCCGCGGCCCGGTCTCCGCGCAAGGAGCGAAAAAAGGACACTAGGGCGTCGTGAGCTAGGCATTTTCGGAGGTTTACTTCCGGACATTCCGTCTGCGCGCCCGCCCCTTCGAGCCGTGCGTCGCAGATTGAGTGGTTTGGTCGACCGCTGAGACGATCCACGGGTCGGCCATCGACGTCAGAGGTCAGCCGTCATCGTCGAGATGTCCGGCACGATACTTCCGAAAATCGCTAGTTCACGAACGCCTCGATACTCTCCACCGGGATTTTGCCGCATGCGCGACGGGCCGCAGGGTCAACCCGATGTCCACCGAAACGTTCGCCGGGCCAGGAGACGCGCCCCGGGGACCGATATGCCCGACCCACACCCCGGCTGGCACAACGCCCCGGCCCGCGCCGCCCCCGGGCCTAGGCCCCGCCCACCACCGGCGCCGGCACCTCCCCCCGGTACCCCAGGTCGGCGGAGATCGCCTGCGCGGCCTCGTGGAGCAGCGGCAGCTGCGCCGTGAGCTCCTCGAAGCTCACGACGGCGGTGGGCGCGGCCACCGAGAGCGCCGCCCACACCGCGCCGTCGAGCCCGTAGACCGGGACCGCGATGTAGTCCGCCTGCTTCTCGTGCTCCTCGCGGTCCGCGGCCCAGTTCCGCCGGGCCGCCTCGTCCCAGGTGGCCAGCACCTGCTCGGGGGTCCGCAGCGTGTTCGGGGCGTGCTCCGTGAAGTCGACGCGCGCCAGCATCCGCTGCCGCTCCTCCGGCCCGAGGCTGCCCACGAGCACCTTCGCGACCGCCGTCGCCCCCAGCCAGGCCGGCAGGCCCACGCGCGAGGGGGTCCGCACCGAGGTGCGCGGCTCGATCTTGTCCACGTAGACGACGTCGTCCCCCTCCAGGACGGCCAGGAGCACCGTGTGCCCCACCTGCCGGTTCAGCTGGACGAGGTGCGGGTGCGCGACCGACTGGATCCCGCGGTCCTCCATCGCGGCCGCGGCCAGGGCGAAGACGCTGCGGCCCAGGTGATACCGCTCGTCCGGGTAGCGCACCACGTAGTGCCGCTCCTCCAGGGCGTGGAGGGCGCGCATGATCGTGGTCTTGTGGACGTCGAACGCGCGGCTCAGCTCGGCCAGCGACGCCGGGCCGTCCGACAGGTGGTCCAGGATGTCCATGGCGCGGCCCAGGACTTGGCTCACGGTCGACCTCCCCCGAGGATGCGCGCCGGTGCGCGGGGTGCGGGCCCGCCCGCGCGTCCGCGCACGGGCGGGACAGCGCCCCCGCCGGCTCAAGGCCGGTCGGACGGCGCGGGAGCCGGGGCGGTGAACGGGAGGGAGACCGGCCGGCGGCCGGTCTCCCTCCATTATCCCCCGAGAAAGGGGAAAAGGACCGTCACGCCCCGGGGCCGAGGGCCGCGGAAGGGGCCCTCACGCCCCCGGGGCCGAGGACCGCCGAAGAGCCGGCCGCGCCCCCGGGAGCGAGGACCGCCGAAGGGGCAGGCCGCACCCCCGGGGGGGGCGAGGATCGCCCAGGGATCGATCACGTCCCGGAGACCGCGGCCGCGGCGGAGGCAGCCGGCACGGGAACGTCACCGCCGAGCCGCTCCGCCCACCACCGGTGGAACTCCTCGATGTGGTGCTCGCTCGGCACCAGCGCCCCACCGCGCTCGTAGGCCTTGGAGCTCATCGAGGGCTGGGTCAGCTCGCAGGCCTCGAAGTCCTGCTGATTGACCCGGTGGAACAGCTCGACCGAGTTCGCGACGTCGAGCCCCTGCTCCACGACCTCCGGCATGAACAGCCAGTCGCAGACCACGATGGTCCGCTCGTGCGAGACCGGGAACATCCGGTGGATGATCACGTGGTCCGGCACGGTGTTGATGAAGACCTGCGGCTTCACGGTGATCGCGTAGTACTTCCGGTCCTGGCCCGGCGCGATGGCCGGCAGCGAGCCCACGCCCGAGGAGCCGTCCACGGTGAAGCCCTCGACGTCGTCGCCGAAGCTCGCCCCGTGGATCTCCCCGTTCTTGCGCTGCGAGGCCAGCCCGTCCGCGAACTCCGGGATGACCTCGGTCAGCTCGGGATGGATCGTGGCGCAGTGGTAGCACTCCATGAAGTTCTCGATGATGAGCTTCCAGTTGGCCGCGACGTCGTAGGTCTTGGTCTCCCCGCACCTCAGGCCCTCGATGCCGTAGTTGTCGATGGACTCGACCTCGCCGAAGCGCGTGCTGACCTCCCCCAGCACGGTCTCGTCGAACGACGGCGGGTCCTCGGCCAGGCAGACCCACACGTAGCCGAGCCACGTCCGGACGTGCACGGGCTTCAGGCCGTACTCCTGGCGGTCGACGTCGGGCATGGAGGTCAGGTTGGGCGCGGCCACGAGGTCGCCCTCGAGCGCGTACGTCCACGCGTGGTACCCGCACTGGAGGGTCTTGCTCTTCCCCTCCCCCGAGGTGCAGACCCGCATGCCGCGGTGCCGGCACACGTTGTAGTAGGCCTTGATGCCCGCCTTGCGGGTCCGGACGACGATGATCTCCTCGCGCCCGACGCTCACGGTCTTCCACTGCCCCGGCGAGGCGAGGGCGTCCTCGCGCAGGACGCAGTTCCACATCTTCTCGAAGATCTCCGCCTGCTCGCGGGCGAAGATCTCCGGGTCGGTGTAGGCGTCCCCCGTGGGCGTGGAGAGCAGGGAGGTGCCGGGGACGGGCTCGTTCAGCTGGTCGATGATCATGGGTGGGCCTCCTCGGAGGGTCTAGCGGGACAGCGTGGCGATCCGGCCCGACGCTGCCGATGTCTGGGATGCGGGGGCGGAGATCTGGCGGCGCTTGCGCCAGCACTTCACGTCGCGCAGGCGGTTGATGCCCAGAATCCCGGTCTCCTCGCCGTCGCGGAGGTACCGCACCAGGAGGTTGCCCTCCTCGGGCGTGCCCTCCAGGACCTCGTGGTGGTCGGCACTGTGGATCCGGCCGGCGCCCTGGATGCGGAGGTCGAACTGGTCGGACCAGAAGTACGGCTCCTGCAGCGAGACCGGGGCGGCCCCGGTCAGCGCGGCGGAGACGACCGCGGCCTCCTCCACGGCCTCCTGCCAGTGCCCCACGGGCCGCAGCCCGCTGGAGTGCGAGGCCCACTGCGCGCAGTCGCCCGCGGCGTAGACCCCGGGCACCGAGGCCGCGCCGGCGTCGTCGCACAGGATGGCGGAGGTGTCGTGGGTGAGCCGGATGCCCGACTCCCGCAGCCAGTCGGTGCGGGGCTGGGCGCCGATCGCGCAGATGACCACGTGGGCCCCCAGCGTCGCGCCGCCCGCCAGGACGACCTCGTGGCGCATCGTGTCCCCCACGTACGCGGTGCGCAGCGCCTCGGCGCGGGCGCCCGGGGCGAACCGGACGCCGCGGGCCTCGTGCGCGATGCGGATCGCCTCGGCCACCGGGCGGCCCAGGCGCTTCTCGCCCGGGTAGTCCTCCCCCGCGGCCACGGTCACCGACTCCGCGCCGCGCCCGACGCAGGTCGCCGCGGTCTCCAGGGCCAGGAACCCACCGCCGACCACCACGACGTCGGCCCCGTGCAGGTTGGCGTCGCGCAGCGCGAGGGCGTCCTCCATGCTGCGCAGCACGTAGGGGCGCACGTAGCTCCCCTCCTCGGCGCTCGCGGGCGGCAGGGTGCAGGCGGAGGCGCCGGTGGTGACGACGACGGCGTCGGCCTCGTGGAAGGCGCCGTCGTCGGTGCGGACCCCGAGCGGGCGCTCGGAGAGCCCGACGACGCCGCGGCCGCTGACCCACGCGACGTCGAGCGGGTTCTCCGGGTCGTCGAGCCGGAGGTCCTCCTCGCACACGGCCCCCGTCAGGTAGGCCTTGCTGAGGGCGGGACGGTCGTAGGCGGGGCGGTTCTCCTCGCCGATCACGGTGATCGGGCCGGTGTGGCCGTGGGCCCGCAGCCCGCGGGCGGTGTGGTATCCGGCGAGGCCGGCGCCCACGATGAGGATGCGACAGTCGGGGGTGACGGTCATGACAGGGTCACCCCCGGGGGCAGCTGGGGCGCCTTCTCGGAGAGCTCGACGAGGACGTCGTCGCCGTCGAGTTCCACCTCGTGGACGCGGACCCCGCGCTTGGCCGGCGGCTGGTCCACCTCGCCGGAGATCAGGGAGAAGGTGCTCTCGTGGAGGGGGCACTCGACCCGGCAGTCCTCGACCCAGCCGGCCGCCAGCGAGGCGTCCTGGTGGGTGCACGTGTCGTCGATCGCGTGGACGGTCCCCTCGTCGGTGAGGAAGACCGCTATCGGAGGACTGACGGAGTCGATGCGCAGACCCTCCCCGGGAGTCAGATCGTTCAGGGAGCAGGCTTTGAATGCCACTTCTGGTCACCAACCATTCGGGCCCGTGTTGCATTCTATGCAACGGTTTATGTAATGCACGCCGTGCGTGTCCCCACAGTATGACCCAGGTCATTCTGGGGTCGTCAAGGGATGTGGATGATGTGATGGGAAATTAATGAGACGGAAACTCCGAACGCTTCGGCGGTGCGCTCTGTGCAACGCTACGGGCCGGAATCATGCGGATCTGCGAGCCCCCTGGGAGTCGCCGGGGAGCCGCCGCGACGCCGATCCCGGGGTCGTCAAATCATCAGCGTGCTGGGGAAATAAGTACAAATAACAGATCAGCGTGCTGTTTGTTTACCGGGGCACCAAATGACTTCCGAACGATAATTTTTATGCGATCCCCCGAAAACTCTTGCCGACCGGATTCGGCTATCCGTACTGTTATCGCCTAAGACACACCGAGGGCTCCTCCCCGGTGCGTTCTCGAGAGATCAGGAGGGTCCGGCATGGCAGAGACTCGGTCCGGAGCGGAGGCGCGCGTCGTCGTCGTCGGGCTCGGCGTGGTGGGGGCCGCGGTCGCGGACGAGCTGGTGCTGCGGGGGTGGCGCAACGTCACCGTCGTCGAGCAGGGGCCGCTGTACGTGACCGGCGGGTCGAGCTCGCACGCGCCCGGCTTCGTCTTCCAGACCTCGCCGAGCCGGTCCATGTGCCTGCTCGCCCAGCGGACGCTGGACAAGCTGGACGGTTGCGAGGTCGAGGGCGAGTGGGTCATGAAGCGCGTGGGCGGCTTGGAGATCGCGACGACGCCCGAGCGCGTCCGCGAGCTGCACCGGCGCCACGGCTTCGCCCGCTCGTGGGGCGTGCCGGCCGAGCTGGTCTCGGCCGAGGAGGTCGGGAGGCTCTGGCCCGGGCTGGACACCTCGGAGGTGCTGCTCGGCATGCACACCCCGACCGACGCCGTCGTGAAGGGCATCCGCGCGGTGCAGTTCCAGGCCGAGCGGGCCGTGGCCGGCGGCGCGAGGATCCTCGCCCAGACCGAGGTCACGGGGATCAGGAGCGAGGGCGGGCGGGTCACCGGCGTCGAGGTCGTGCCGGTCGGCTCGGGAAGCCCGCCGGAGACGCTGCCGGCCGACGTCGTGGTCTCCTGCGCGGGGCTCTGGGGGCCCAAGATGGCGCGGCGGATGCTGGGCACGGACCTGCCCATGCTGCCCGTGGAGCACGGCTTCGGCTTCAGCACCCCCGTCCCCTCGCTGACGGACGTCGACGCCGCGACCGAGGTCGTGAGGCCGATGCTGCGGCACCAGGGGCACGCGATGTACTTCCGCGAGTGGGGCGACCGGATCGCGATCGGCGCCTACGAGCACCGGCCCCTGCCGGTCCCGGACGAGATGATCGCGGACCCGGACCGGTTCCTGGCCAGCGGCGTGCACCCGGCGATCCACGACTTCACCCGCGAGGACTACGAGTCCACGTGGGAGGAGGCCCAACGGCTGCTGCCCGGGCTGCGCGGGGCCGAGCTCGACGAGTCGATGAGCTTCAACGGCATCTTCTCCTTCACCCCGGACGGCGGGCCGCTGATGGGCCCCGTGCCGGGCCTCGAGGGGCTGTGGATGGCCCAGTCGGTGTGGGTCACGCAGTCCGCGGGCGTGGGGCAGGTGATGGCCGACTGGATCACCACCGGCGACCCGGGCATGGACACCCACGACCTCGACCTCTCCCGCTTCGACCCGGCCCTGACCTCCCAGCGGTGGGCCCGCGAGCAGGGCGAGGAGTCCTACGACGAGGTGTACGACGTCGTGCACCCCAAGTCCGCGACGCTGCGGCTGCGCGGCATCCGCACCTCCCCGTTCTACGAGCGGCAGCGGGAGCTGGGCGCGGTGTTCAGCTCGGCCAACGGGTGGGAGCGCCCGCTCTGGTACGAGGCGAACGCGGGCCGGGCCGAGCCGATGCTGGGCGAGCGGCCCCTGCCGGAGCGCGACGCCTGGTCGGCGCGGTACTGGAGCCCCACCGTGGCGGTCGAGGCGCGCGGGCTGCGCGAGTCGGCGGGCCTGGTGGACATGTCCTCGCTGCCGCGGCTGACGGTCTCGGGGGCGGGGTCCACCGACTTCCTCAACGGGCTGGCGGAGCGGGGGCGGCTGAGCCGGCCGGTGGGCAAGACCGTGGGCAGCGTGGTCTACGCGCTGATGCAGGACGACGCCGGGGGCGTGCTCTCGGACATCACGATCGCCCGGACCGGGGAGGAGAGCTACCACCTCGGGGTCAACGGGCACCAGGACGAGACGTGGGTGCGGCGGCAGCTCCTGGCCGACCTCGCGGAGGAGCGCGGGGCGGCGGCGTCGGGGTCCATCCGGGTGGCCGACGCCGGGTCCGGGTCCTGCGGCCTGGGGCTGTGGGGGCCGAACGCTCGGGCGATCCTCGCGCAGCTGGTCGAGGAGGACGTCTCCCACGAGGCCTTCCGCTTCTACCGCTGCAGGGAGCTGCGGGTCGTGGGCGTGCCGGTCCTGGCGCTGCGGCTGAGCTACGTGGGCGAGCTGGGCTGGGAGCTCTACGCGCCGGCCGAGTTCGGGCGCTTCCTGTGGGACGCCATCATGGACGCGGGCGCCGAGCACGGGATCCTCCCCGTGGGGCGCCGGGCCTTCGAGAGCATGCGGCTCGAGAAGGGCATGCGCCTGTGGGGCACGGACATGCACCGGGAGCACACGGCCGCCGAGGCCGGCATCGCCTTCGCGGTCAAGGGCGCGGCGGCGGAGCGGCTGGAGGCGATGGGACCGCCCGAGCGCCGGCTGACCTGCCTGACCCTGTGCGACCCCTCGCGGGTGCTGCTGGGGCACGAGCCGGTTTACCGTTCCGGCGGGGCCGCGGCCGGCGAGCGGCCCGTGGGGTACGTGACCAGCGCGGACCAGGGTTACTCGACCGGGCACTCGATCGCCTACGCCTGGCTGCCGGCCGAGCTGGCGGAGCCGGGGGCGGAGGTCGAGGTCGCGTACTTCGACGAGCGCTTCGCCGCGGTCGTCGCCGAAGAGCCCCTGTTCGACCCGACGGCGGCGCGGATGCGATCCTGAGGGGAGCGGGCGGGCGACGTCGTGCGCCCGCCCGAGCCGACATCGAGCCGAGAGGACGCTCCGTTGACCCCTTTCCGGACTGAGGACCGCTCGATCCTCCAGCGCCGCTCGTGCAGGTGGGGTGCGCCGTTGCTGGCGGCGCTCCTGCTCGGAGCGGCCCGCGAGGTCTTGGTACGGGTGCTGACCGGCGGTGGGACGGTCTCCATGCCGATAACGCTGCTGGCAGCCACGGTGCCGGTCGCGATTATCGCCTGCTGCGCGATCCCGCCCCTCCGCCCCGTCGGGCTGATGCAGGAGGTGCTGACCCATCCCGCCAAGGCCTTCGCCTTCACCACGGCCGCCTGTCTGCTCTACGCCCTGCCCGGCGTGTGGGGCTCGCCGGACCCTCTGGAAGCCGGCATCACGTTGGTCCTGAGCGTGGGGCTGGGCGCCGCTGCCGCAGGAGCAGTGGGAGTTTCCCGGCGCCGACGAACACGGGATGCCGCGAGGCGGGCCGGCTCGTGAGCGATCCCCATTCAATGACGACGCCGCCGCCTCCCGAGGGTCCCCGCGAGGGCCGCCCCGCGAACCCGCGCGGGACTGATCGGCTGAGATGGGCGGTCGCGGCGGCCTGGATCGCAGTGGCCCTCGCCGTGACGCTGCGCGCAGTCCTAGGTACGGGCGGCTTCCTAGTCGTCGTGACCGGCGTCGTGGCGCTGAGCGTCTCTGGGCTGGTCGCCGTCACGGGTTCCTCCCGCTCGGGACGCCCCGGGCGCTTCGGTCGTCGATAATTCGGGCCGCGCGTCGGCGAGCCGTGGGATTCAGCTGTCGGGTGCAGGCTTCCACGCCTGCACCGCGGGATCCCAGATGCCACTCGCGCGCGACCGGCCCAGCACCTCCTCGAGGCAACGCGCCGCCACCTCCAGCGAGCTCCGGAGCGAACGGAGGCCCGGCGGGAACTCCGCGAAGTCCCGGGCGGCCCGGGGGTAGGCGGCCTCCCATCCCGGATCCGGCGCGGTCATCGCCGTGGGGCGCGGCGTCCTCCGTGTCCGGGGGACTCCGCGATGTACAGGAGCGGGTTGCCCTGGCCCTCCAGGTCCCGCAGGGCGTCCCAGAAGGACGACGCGATCAGCGCGGCGCATGCATCCGTCACCTGGTCCGCGGTTGCCGGAGAGGCGAGGGCCACCTGTTGAAAGGCTTGCCGCAGCGAGGGTTCGATGCTCCGCTGAACCTGCGACGCGATCGCGCGCCCCCACGCCTCGGACTGATGCTCGAGAACGTCCTGAGCCGTCTCCGGCAGGCCAGCGCTCCTGAGACACGAGGCGACGAGGTCTTCACCACTGCCGTGGCCGTACATCGCCGCGGCAGGCGAGAGGGCCTCAGCCAACGCGCCGTACGTGCCCGGGGCGACCTGGAGGGCGTCTCGGAGGACGGGTGCGAGGTGGTCGACGTCGATCCCATCCCGCACGAGGTCGGCCACGGTCCTCACGACGGAGGTCACGGGCAGGCCGTCGAGGAGTACCCAGTCACCGGCGACCAGCGACGAGCGATGAAACCTCACGTCCAGCTGCGACGTCTGCCGCCGCACCGGAGACGTGAAGTGATGATGGGAAGCGAGGAGATCCCCCAGCCCGTGCGCGACGGCGGCGGACAGATGCGAGACCACCACTTCTGGCTCCCCCAGGGCTCGTTCGTCGGCATCGAGGGAGGGACCGGTCGCGAGCCAGGCGGCCCGGACATCTTGCAAGGGCCCGGAGCCCGCAGAAGGCAGTGCGTAGACCCCGTGCCGGAGGCGCTGCACCGCGCCTCTGTCGGCCAGACGCCCCAGGGTCACCCGATCCACTCCGCGGCTGACCGCCTGCGCGGAGGTGACAAGACCCCACTGAGCGCCGCCGAGCTCCTCGAGGACGGTCAATGCCTGGATTGATTTCACGAGCCACCTCCTTATCTTGCTCGATATGTAACCTATAACTGTTATCTTTCAAGATAACCCGGTTCCTGAAGGGTCGCCAGAGGCGCATCTTCCCTCCTGCTGAAGATCCTCCGCTCCGTTGGGGCGGCTTGCATCCATTGCGCGCCCAGAACACGCCGGATATACCTGGGTCATGAGGGTCCTCGTCCTGGGCGGCACCCGGTTCATCGGCCGGCGCGTCGTCGAACGCCTGCACGAGCGCGGCGACGCCGTCCTCGTGGTGCACCGCGGCCGCCACGAGCCCTCGCCGTGGGTCCCGGTCGAGCACCTGCGGACCGAGCGGCGTCGTCTGGCCGAGCACGCGGACCGGATCCGCCGCTTCGCCCCCGACACCCTCGTGGACGCCTATGCCATGACCGCCGACGACGTCCGCGCCGTCCTCCCCGTCCTGCCGGAGGTCCCCGCCGTCGTGCTCTCCAGCCAGGACGTGTACCAGGCCTTCGACGGGCTGCGGAACGGCCGCTTCGAGTCGCCCGTGCCGCTGGCGGAGGACGCCGAGACGCGCCGCGAGCGCCGCCCCTACCGCGGGGCCGGGCTCGCCGGCGTCCCGGAGGACTACGAGAAGCTCGACGTCGAGGAGCTGTGGCTGCCGCGCGGCGCCGTCGTCCTGCGCCTGCCCATGGTCTACGGTCCGCACGACCCGCAGCGGCGCGAGGAGCTCGTGCTCCGCCGGATCCGGGCCGGACGCCGCGAGGTGCCGGTGGGCGCCGGGAACCTGCTGTGGAGCCGGGCCCACGTGGACGACGTCGCCACCGGCGTGCTCGCCGCCCTGGACACGCGCGCCGCGGACGGACTGGCCGTCAACCTCGCGGAGCCAGCCACGGCGCCGATCCGGGCGTGGATGGAGCAGATCGCCCGGGCGGCCGGGGCCCCGCTCGAGCTGGTGCGCGTCCCGGAGGAGGCGCTGCCGCCCGACCTGGCCCTCACCGGCGCCCCGGCGCAGCACGTCCTCGCGTCCGTGGAGCGGGCCCGGCGGCTGCTGGGGTGGGACCCCGGCGAGCCGGAGCGGCGGGTCGCGGAGTCGGTGCGCTGGCATCTGGCGAACCCGCCGGAGGACGCCGGGTGGACCGAGGCGGACGCGCGGCGGGACGACGAGGCGCTGCGGGCGGGGTGACGGGCCGACGCCGGGGGTGGGGCGCCTGCCCGGCCGGTCCACCCGCCTCGCCCGGCCCGCCCGGCCTCCCCGCCGCCCCGCCGTCCCGCCGTCCCGCCGTCCCGCCGTCCCGCCGTCCCGCGACCAGGCTAGGCTGGGACGATGGAACCGCCCCGCCCCCAGCCCACCGCCCGCCCATGAACCGAGTGATCCGCGCGGCGCTGCGGTTGTTCTCCGCCCCGCGGGTGAACATGCGCGAGGACTACGAGAAAGTCCGCCGCCTCCAGCACCGCCTGGCCGCGCTGCCGCCCTCGCGCTACCACACGCTGGACCGGCAGATCGTGTCCGAGGACGGCTCCCACCGGATCCCCGTCCGCATCTTCCAGCCGAGGGAACGGCGACGCGACGACGTCCTGCTCTTCTTCCACGGCGGCGGATGGGTCACCGGGGACATCGAGAGCTACACCCCGGCGTGCGCCGCGATGGCCGACCTCACCGGCTGCGTCGTCGCCTCGGTGGACTACCGGCTGGCCCCGGAGCACCCGTTCCCCGCCGGGCTCGAGGACTGCTACCGCGTCGCCCGGCTCCTGCTGGAGGATCCGCGGCGGGCGGGGATCGACGACGCCGGCCGGATCGTCCTGGTGGGCGACTCCGCGGGGGCGAACCTCGCCGCGGTGGTCTCCCTGCGGCTCCGGGACGCCGGCCTGCGCAGGGCGAGCCGGCAGATCCTGCTGTACCCGGTGACGCACTGGGACCACGACCCGGCGACCTCGCCCTTCGAGTCGGTGCGCGACCACGGCAGCGACTACCGGCTGACCAACACGGAGATCCAGGACTACTTCGAGCTCTACGCCCCGGACCCGGTGCAGCGACGGGATCCGCTGATCGCGCCCCTGAACGCGGCGGACCACTCGGGGCAGCCGAAGAGCCTGCTGATCACCGCCGAGCTGGACCTCCTGCGCGACGAGGGGGAGGCCTACGGCCGAGCCCTGGAGGAGGCGGGGAACACGGTGCGCACCCATCGCGTGGACGGTGCGCTGCACGGGTTCATCACCCTGCCCCGCTTCTCACGGCCGCTCCGGGAGGCCTACGAGACGGTCAACCGGTTCCTCGACGAGGACTCGGCGCCCGCTGCGAGGGGCCCGGCGTGACGCGCCGGGCTTGGGTGCGGCTCGACAACGCCTCCAACATCTTCCTCGCCGCCCGCAGCGACGTCGACCCCAAGGTGTTCCGCCTGAGCGCCGAGCTCGACCACGACGTCGACCCGCGGCTCCTGCAGCAGGCCCTGGACGCGACGTACGAGCGGTACCCGCTCTACCACGCGGTGCTGCGCAGCGGCGTGTTCTGGCACTACCTGCAGGACAGCGACCTGCGGCCGCTCGTCACCGCGGAGGACCAGCCCACCTGCGCACCCCTCTACCAGGAGGGGCGGCGCACCCTGCTGTTCCGCGTGGTCCACCACCGCCGACGCATCGTGCTCGAGATCTTCCACGCCCTCTCGGACGGGACGGGCGCCCTGTGGTTCATCACCGACCTCGTGACCGCCTACCTCCGGCTGCGGGAGCCCGGGCAGGCGCCCGCCCTCGACGGCGCAGGCGCGGCACCCGGTGGGCCCGGCCCGCCCGCCGGACCGCGGCACGCCCGAGGCCGGTCCGCGGCGGCAGCCGATCCCGACCGCGACACGGCGGAGACCGTCCACGAGCTCACGACCGACAGCTTCGCCCACTACTTCCGACGACGACGCCGCCACCGCCACCGCGCCGCCCCCGCGATCGAGCCCGACGTCGGCCGCCTCGCCGAGCCCACGGCCGGACGCCTCCCGGGCCCGCGGCCGGACGCCCCGCCGGGCCCGCCGCCTCCGCCGCGCGCACGGACCCCGCCGCGCCGCCCGAGGAGGACCGCCCGGCACGGGCGACCTCCGCACTCCGCAGAATCGACCGGCTGGCGCGTCCCCCCGCGCAGAGGGTGCACCGGGTCAAGGGCACCCGCACGCCCGACCACCGCACCCACGCCGTCGAGCTCACCCTGTCCGCCGCCGAGGCACTCGCCCTGGCGCGCGCCGAGGGCGTCTCGCTCACGATGTTCCTCACGGCCCTGTTCTTCGAGTCCCTCCGCGTCTCGGCGGGTGGGCTCGGGAGGTCCCGCACCGTCGCGGCGTCGATCCCGGTGAACCTCCGCCAGTTCTTCCCCTCGACGTCGGCGCGCAACTTCTTCGCCACCGCCCGGGTGGAGCACACCTACGGCGAGGGCCCCGACGACCTCGGGACCATCTGCCGGAACCTCGAGCGCCAGTTCCTCCCGCAGGCCACCACCGCGTCCCTGGAGCGGAAGCTGCGCCGCTTCATCCGGTTCGAGCGGGCGCCGCTGCTGCGGGTCATGCCGCGCGTGGCCAAGGACGCGATCCTGAGGCTGATCAACTGGGGCACCAACCGCGGCCTGAGCGTTGCGGTCTCGAACCTGGGCCGCGTGGTGCTGCCCGAGCCGGCCGAGGCGGGCGTGGGAAGGATGCTGTTCCACGTCTCGGCGGTCCGCCCGCAGTTCTGCGCAATTTCGCACGCGGGCCTGCTCACGGTCAGCTTCACCTCCCCCTTCGTCGAGACCGACCACGTCAGGGAGTTCGCCCGGATGCTCACCGCGAGCGGGGTCCGCGTGACGGTGGCAGCTGCCCGCGTCACCGAGGCCGACATCGCGGAGGGAGAGCGATGAAGCGCTGCGAGGCGTGCGCCGTCGACGTCGAGGGGGACTGGACCCGCTGCCCCCTCTGCGGGGAGCCCCTCGGCGGGGAGGCGGTCCGCAGCCCTCTGCCGGCCGTCCCGCTCAGGTTCTCGCGACGCCGCGTGCTGCGGGCGCTGTTCCTCACCTCGCTCGCGGCCATCCTCGCCTCGTTCCTCGCCCAGCTGCTCTTCAGCCGCTTCAGCGACCTGGGGGCGCTCCGCTCCGTGTGGCTGGGCGTCGCGACCCTGTGGCTGGTGGTGCTGATGGCGGTGCGCAAGCGCCGCAACGTGGCCAAGGGGACCGTGTACCTCGTGGTCCTCGTCGGGCTGGTCTGCGTGTACTGGGACTACCTGACCGGGTGGCACGGCTGGTCGCTGGCGTACGCGGTGCCGATCGTCTGCGGGTCCTCCATCCTCGCCCTGCTGATCACGGTGCGCCTGATGCGCATCGAGGCGGGAGAGCACGTCCTCTACAGCGGGCTGACGGCGATCCTCGGCCTGGCGCCCATCGTGTTCCTCGTCTTCGGGTGGGTGCAGCAGCCGGCCCCCTCGGCCATCTGCGGCGCGCTCGGCGTCGTGGCGCTGGCGCTGCTGCAGCTCACCCGGGGGCCGGAGGTCCGGCATGAGCTGGCCAAGCGGCTGCACCTCTGAGGGGCTGCAGGGCGCCCTAGCCGCGCGGGTCCAGGCCCTCCAGCGGACCGGTCGGCAGCGCCACCCACCCCTCCTCGCGCGCCAGCTCGCGCATCTCGGCGGGCGGCTCGAGCGTGACCCCGATCCGGTGGGCCCGGGCGTTGAGCGCGGCCAGCACGGCGTCGAGGGCGTGGTCGGTGCGGACCAGCTCGCGCCGCTGGGCCGCGGAGACCTCGAGCCACGGCGCCCGCTCCAGCAGGCGGGCGAGCAGGTCCTCCCGGGCGTCCTCGCGCACCTTGTACCCCGCGGTGTACAGGCCCCAGATCCTGAGCGCGGCGGCCGGGTACACCTCCGCGTGCCGGCCCGCGCCCGAGCGGTCCACGGCACGGCCGTCCTCGGCCTCGAAGGCGGCGAGCAGCTCCGCGCAGCGCAGGGCCGTGACGCCGAGCCGGTCCGTGGCGGCGCTGAGCGGCCAGCGGCCGGTGACCTCGCGGACCACCCGGTCGGTCTCCCGGAAGGACAGGCGCCGCCGCCACTCGGCCCCGCCGACCTCGCGGGGCGGGATCGCACCGTTCCGGTAGGCCGTCAGGAACTCCACGAACTCGCGCGGCCATCCCAGGGCGCAGTCGATGCCCACGGCCTCGGCACCGGATGCGGAGCGCACGACGTCGGCGTCGGAAGCCCCCACAACGACGTCGAGCAGGCGGGCGCCCCCGGGGCTCCAAGCCAGGGCCGCGGTCGCGGTCTTGGCGTCGCTGGCGGCGAGGTCGACGCCGACGGTGACGGTCATGGCCGGGTCCCCGCGGACGATGCGGCGGCGGGCTCAGGGGGATCAGGTCGGCGGATCCGTCCGAGCGTCCCGGTGGGGCACGCTTCGGCGCCGAGGGGGTGGGGGCCCGACCATTCGGGGCGGGGGCAAGAGCCTGCCGCGGGCATCGGCCGGACGCGGCAACCGCGTTCCGGCCTCATACGGCGTCCGCGTTCCAGCCTCATGCTGCGCCTGCGTTCCGGCCTCATACGGCACCCGCGCCTCGGCCTCACGCGACGAGCTGCGCGTAGACGACGTAGTTGTCGTCGAACTCCCCGGTGGCCGGGTCGTAGCCGTCGCAGGTGATCAGGCGGAGCTCGGAACCGATGGTGTTGCCGTAGACCTTCTCGGTGGGGAACTCGTTCTTGGCGTACTGCTCGCCGTACTCGACGCGGAAGGTCGCGGTGCTGCCGTCCTCGCGGGCGACCTCGACCTCGTCGCCGGGCGAGAGGTCCCGCAGGCCGGCGAAGACGCCGTTGCCGCCCTCGGTGTCGTTGACGTGGCCCAGCAGGACGGCGGGGCCGCGGTCGCCGGGGGCGGGAGAGCCGTCGTACCAGGCGGCGGGGGACCCGGGCTCACCGGGCGGCACCTCGAGCGAGCCGTTGTCCCGCAGGCCCAGGTGCATCAGCTGGGAGTCGACGCCGGTCAGGGGAATCTGCACCGAGACCGGGTCGGAGGCCGCCATGCCCGGCGGGAGGGTGGGCGCCGCGTCGCTGGGTGCCGGGGCGTCCGGGGTGGCGTCGCCCGGTTCGGACGGCGCGGCGGAGGTCGCGGCGTCGGGTTCGGGGGCGGAGGGCTCGGGCGTCTCGGAGGCGGACGGTATGGCGGAGGCGGACGGCGTCGTCCCCTCGTCCGACGGGGTGTCCGAGACGACGAAGGTCTCCGACGGGGCGGGTGTGGACTCCGCGGAGCCCCCTCCCCCGCCGCAGGCGGTCAGGGCGAGCAGAACGGCCGCCGCGGATGCTGCGAGGCATCCACGGCGGCCGGTCGGTGAGCTGATCATACGAATCAGGATAATCCGAGCGGGTCGGCAGACCGGCGAGGACCGGGCCCGCGCGCGGCGGGTGCCGGACCCCGGCGGAATGACGGCACGCGGCCGAATGATGGCACGCGGCGGATCTCGCACCGCCCTCGACCGCAGGCCTCGGGACCGGGAGGTCCGCCGCGCGATACGAAGGCGGCGGGCCCCGAGCTACGCCACGACGGCGACGGCGTCGATCTCCACCAGCATCGGCTCGTCCGGAAGACCCACGAAGACGGTGGTGCGGGACGGGAACTTCTTGGACGGCACGTACTTCTCCACGAACTCCGCGTAGGCCTCGTTCATCGCCGCGAAGTCCTCGCGCTTGGTTAGGTAGACGCGCAGCATCAGCACGTCCTCCATCGAGGCGCCGCCGGCCTCCACGATGGCGCGGACGTTCTCCAGAGTCCGCGTGGTCTGGACCTTCACGTCGCCCGCGCCGATGTACTCGTTGAGCTCCGGATCCTTCGGGCCCTGCCCCGAGACCTGCAGCATGTTGCCGATGCGGATCCCCTGCGAGAAGACGTACGCCGGGGCCGGCGCCTGGTCGGTGGTCACGATCTGCTTGTCGCTCATGGCGACTCCCTTCTGTCGATGTCGTTGATGACGGAAAACTGGTGGCCGGCGGCGCGGTCGGACGCCGCCCCAGCCGGAGGGCGCAGAGGCGAGCGCCCGACGACGGCCGCTTTGGCCCCGGCCTCTCGGACCCCGGACAAGACGGTCCCTACTCCACCTCGGGAGCCGGCACCTCGCCCCTGAACCCCAGGTCGGCCGAGATCGCGCGCGCGGCCTCGTGCAGGCGCGGCAGCATCGCCGTCAGCTGCCCGAAGTCCAGGACCATGGTCGGCACCGTGACGGACAGCGCCGCCCACACCGTGCCGTCCGCGCCGTAGATCGGGACCGCGACGCAGTGCACCAGCCGTTCGTGCTCCTCGCGGTCCGCCGCCCAGTGGCGCAGGCTCGCCTCGTCCCACGCGGCGAGCACCTGCTCCGGCGTCGTGAGGGTGTGCGGGGTGCGCTCGGCGAGGTCCGCGCGCACGAGCAGCCGCTCCCGATCCGCCCGGCCCAGGCTTCCTGCCAGGATCTTCGCGACCGCCGCAGAGTTCAGCGACGCCGAGAGCCCCACGCGGGAGTACATGCGCACCGGCGTTCGCGGCTCGACCTTGTCGATGTAGACCACCTCGTCGCCCTCCAGGGCGGCGAGGTGCACCGTGTGCCCGATGTCCATGTTCAGCCGCACCAGATGCGGGTGCGCGGCGACCTGGATGCCCCGGCCGGTCGCCGCCGCCGACGCCAGCGAGTAGAGCCCGTGACCGAGGTGGTACCTCTCGTCCGGATACCTCACCACGTAGTGGCGCTCCTCCAGCGCATGCAGCACGCGCATGATCGTGGTCTTGTGCACGTCGAACACGCGGCTCAGCTCGGCGAGCGAGGACGGCTCGCTCGCCAGGTGGTCCAGAATGTCCATCGCACGGCCCAGGACTTGGCTCAAGGTCAACCTCCACGGTGCACACCCGACTCGTCCACGCGGATGCTCTTCCACTCATCTTCGGTCACCGCGAGCAGGGCGTTCAAAGTCTTCTCAGCCGGTGGCAGCGCGCGGTCCGCCGTGGTGGTCAGCGCGGCGGACGCGTGGAGGTGACCGCGGCGCAGGCAGCGGACGGCGTCGTCCCCCCGGAGGAGCCCCGCCAGGAAGCCCGCCGCGAACGCGTCGCCCGCCCCCACGGCGTCGACCACCCGGACCTCGAGGGATGGGACCGCGCTGACCGAGCCGTCGAGCCGGCACAGCGCGCGGCGCGCGTCGTCCTTGACCACGAGGCACGGGACGTCCGGGAGCGCGGCGAAGACGTCCTCGACGTCCTCCGCCCCCCACGCCGCCCGCGCCTCGTCGGCCCCGACGAACACGACGTCGGCCCGCCGGGCCAGGTTCAGCAGGTCCTGGGGTGAGACCCGCGGCAACGAGGGACGGTAGTTGACGTCGAAGGACACCCGGGCGGTCCGGGGGCGGGAGAACAGCGCCTCCAGCAGATCGGAGCACCCGTCCGAGAGGGAGGCGGTGATCCCGGAGGTGTGCACGAGATCCGCGGTGGTCAGGCGGCGGGCCGCCTCGGCGTCGTCCAGCAGCGCGGGCGTCATCGCCGATGCGGCCGAGCCCTCGCGGTAGTAGAACACCTCGCTCTTGCCCGCCTCGCCCCGCCGCGATTTCAGGTACAGCCCGGTGAGCCGGTCCGGGTCGCGGACCACGGCGCCGACGTCGACGCCGGCCCCGCCGATCTCCTCCAGGATCAGGTCCCCGAGTGGGTCCGTCCCCAGCCGCGAGATCCAGGAAGTCGGCACACCTGCCGCCTCGAGGCCGGCGGCCACGTTGGACTCGGCGCCGCCCGCCGTGCAGGACAGCGTGCGAATGGATCCATCCCCCGCTTGACCTGGCGACATGACGGCCATCGTCTCGCCGAGGCAGACAGCGTGCGGCATGAGGGCCTCCTGTTCCCGAACCGTTGACAACTTTCGAGTGTGACACTAGACATAGACTCAGGTTTTTGCAACTGCCGTTGCAAAATACGCAACGAACCTCATCGACGGAGGAAAGATCACTATGCTCCCCACACCCCACCAGCCCCTGGACCGCCCGTCGCACGGCGCCAACAAGGCCCTCGGGGGTCGCGATCTCGCGTCCGGCGACCGGGGCGTCCTCGGGACCCCCGCAACCGAGCTGAACACGCCCCTGGTCACGCTCGACGAGCAGGCCCTGAACCACAACGCCCGGACCATGGCCACGTGGTGCCGCGACCACGGCGTCGCCCTGGCCCCCCACGGCAAGACCACGATGTCCCCGCAGCTCTGGCAGCTGCAGCTCGACCACGGCGCCTGGGGCATCACCCTGGCCAACGTGCCGCAGCTGCGGGTCGCCCGCCGGTTCGGGCACCGCACGCTGATGCTCGCCAACTCGCTGACGTCCCCGGCGGACATCGCCTGGGCCTCGGCCGAGTCCGCCGAGGGCGTGCGGCTCGTCTCCTGGGCCGACTCCGTGCGGACCGTGGAGCTGCTGGGCGAGCACGCCGCGGCGGGCCCGCTCGAGGTCATGGTCGAGCTCGGCGGGGTCGGCGGCCGCACCGGGGCCCGGACCGTCGAGGAGGCGCTCGACGTCGCCCGCGCCGTCCACCGGGCGCCGAACCTGGTGCTCTCCGGGGTCGGCGGGTACGAGGGCGCGCTGGCGCACGAGCGGACCGAGGCGGACCTGGACATCGCCCGCGAGTACCTGGAGCGGGTCGCCGAGCTGCACCGCCGGGCGACCGGCCTCTACGACGTCGAGCGCCCCTTCCTGAGCGCGGGCGGCAGCGCGTTCTTCGACGTCGTCTCCGAGGTCCTGCGGCCGGCTGCGGAGGAGACCGGGGCGGACGTGATCGTCCGCGCGGGCGCCTACCTGGTGCACGACGCCGGCTTCTGCCGCGGCGTCTCCCCGCTGACCGGCACCGAGCACGAGTTCGCGAACGCGATGACCGGGTGGGCGCGAGTGGTCTCGCAGCCCGAGCCGGGCCTGGCGATCGTCGACGTCGGGCGGCGGGACGTGTCCTTCGACGTCGGGCTGCCCACCGTCGCGGCGGCCTGCGAGGCCCCCGGCGGCCCGGAGCGGGAGTTCCGGGGCGACGTCGTCGAGCTCAACGACCAGCACGGCTACGTGCGCTACGCGGAGGGCCAGGAGGCGCCGCTGGTCGGCGAGGTGCTGCGGCTGAACCTCTCGCACCCCTGCACGGTGCTGGACAAGTGGGCGGTGCTGCCGGTCCTCGACGCCGAGGGCACCGTGACCGACCTCGTCACCACCTACTTCTAAGGCACGGGACCGACCGAGGAGGACCCCATGGACATGGACACCACACGCACCCTCATCTCCCGCGCCACCGTCGTCGACGGGACGGGCGCCCCCGGGCGGGAGGCCGACGTCGTGCTCGAGGGCGGGCGGATCCGCTCGCTCGCGCGGCCCGGCTCCCTGCAGCCCGGGGAGCACGCCGAGCACCTCGACGCCGCCGGCCTGATCCTGGCGCCGGGCTTCATCGACATGCACGCGCACTCCGACCTGCAGATCCTCTTGAACCCCGAGCACACCGCCAAGCTGAGCCAGGGGGTCACCACGGAGGTCCTGGGCCAGGACGGGCTCTCCTACGCGCCCATCACGCCCGAGGTGCTGGCCGTGGTGCGGCAGAAGATCGCGGGGTGGAACGACGACCCGGAGGACCGCGAGATCGGCTGGCCCACCGTACGCGCGTACCTCGACGAGCTCGACGCCGCGGGGATCGCCACCAACGCGGCGTACCTGGTGCCGCACGGGGTGCTGCGCGCCCTGGTCATGGGCTTCGAGGAGGGGGCCGCCGACGCCGGCCAGATCCGGCGCATGTGCTCGCTCCTGGAGGATGGGCTGCGCGACGGCGCCGCGGGCCTGTCCACCGGGCTCACCTACACCCCGGGGATGTACGCGGACCGGGACGAACTGGTCGCCCTCTGCGGGGTGCTGGCGAGGCACGGCGGGTACCTCTCGCCCCACACCCGCTCCTATGGGCGCGGGGCGCTGGAGGCCTACGCCGAGATGGTCGACCTGGCGGAGGCCAGCGGCTGCGCGCTGCACCTGACGCACGCCACCATGAACTTCGGCGAGAACAAGGGGCGCGGCGGGGACCTGCTGGAGCTCGTCGACGCCGCGCTGGCCCGCGGCGTCGACGTCACCCTGGACACCTACCCGTACCTCCCCGGCGCGACGACGCTCTCCGCCGTGCTCCCCTCGTGGGCCGCGGCGGGAGACACCGAGGCGATCCTGGCCCGCTTCGAGGATCCCGCGGCCCGCGCGCGGATGCGCGAGGACATGGAGGTCAACGGCTCGGACGGCTGCCACGGCGTCACCGTGGAGTACGAGACGCTGGAGATCTCCGGCGTCCGCAGCCCCGAGCTGGCCGGTCTCGTGGGAAAGACAGTCCGGCAGATCGCCGAGGAGGCCGGCGAGGCCCCGTTCGACACGGCCCTGCGCCTCATGGCCGCCGACCGGCTCGGCACCGGGATCCTGCAGCACGTGGGACACGAGGAGAACGTCCGGACCATCATGGCCCACCCCGCGCACACCGGGGGCAGCGACGGGATCCTCGTCGGCGCCAAGCCGCACCCTCGGGCGTGGGGGACCTTTCCCCGCTTCCTCGGGCACTACGTCCGAGACGAAGGGCTCATGGGCCTCGAGGAGATGGTGCACCACTTGACCGGGAGACCCGCCCGGCGGCTGCGGCTGCGCGATCGGGGCGAGATCCACGAGGGGTGGACCGCCGACCTCGTGCTCTTCGACCCGCGGACGGTCGACGCGGCCTCGACCTTCGCCAAGCCTCGACAGCCCGCTCGGGGGATCCGGGCCGTGTGGGTCAACGGGGCCCTCTCCTACGCGACGGAGGGGGTGACCGGCCTGCGCGCCGGCCGGGCGCTGCGCCGCGAGGAGGCCGCGCCCCACCAGCTCTCGCCCACGCCCCTCTGAGCCCGCACTGTGCCCTGCGGGCCCCGGACCCGGTGCGCCCCCCCTTCTCCCGGGCCAACCGTTCCAACCCGCCCACCCACGCACACCGTCATCCCGACAGACAAGGACCCCTTCATGACCACGTTCACCGACCAACTCCGCAGCAGCCGCGTCGTCGCGGTGGTACGCGCCCAGCGCATCCCCGACGCCGTCGCCCTGGCAGAGGCCCTCGCCGCCGGCGGGGTCTCCATCCTGGAGCTGACCTACACCACGCCCGACGTTGAGTCGCACCTGCACGCGATCAGCACCGGTGCGCCCGGCACGCTGGTCGGTGCGGGCACCGTGCTCGACGCCGCCCAGGCCCGCGGAGCGCTGGGGGCCGGGGCGCAGTTCCTGGTCACCCCCGCCGTCATCGAGGAGGTCGCCGAGGTCGCCCGCGAGGCCGGCGTGCCGGTGCTCCTCGGGGCGATGACGCCGACCGAGGTCCTGCGGGCCCGGGAGCTCGGGGCGGAGCACGTGAAGATCTTCCCGGCCGGCGTCGTCGGACCGCGGTTCGTCAAGGACCTCCAGGGACCCTTCCCGGGGCTGTCCACCGTCCCCAGCGGGGGGATTGACGAGAGGAATGCCCGGGACTTCATCGACGCCGGGGCCACGGCCGTGTGCTGCGGGTCCTCCGTGGTCTCGGCCGCCGACGTCGAGGGCGGGCGGTGGGCGAAGATCACCGCGAGCGCCGCCGAGTTCGTGGAGCGGGCCACCGGCGTCGCTCCCGCCGCCGGGCCCGCCGAGCGCGGAGAGGGACGGTGACCCCGATGACCTTCATCGACTGGCTGCAGAACGACACCCTGGGCCTCCTCCTGCTGGCCGCGGCCAGCGTCGCCGTGCTCCTGGTCCTCATCATCAAGGCCAAGCTGGAGCCGTTCATCGCCCTGCTGATCGTCGGCATCCTGACCGCTTTGGCCGGGGGCGTCTCGGTGGCCGACCTCGTGGGGTCCGCGACCGGCGCATCGCAGTCCATCCTGGAGAAGGGGTACGCCGGGACGCTGGGGCACATCACCGTCATCATCGGCCTCGGAACGGTGCTCGGCGCGCTGCTCGAGTCCTCGGGGGCCGCCGAGGTGCTGCTGGCCCGGCTGACCAGGGTCTTCGGGACCAAAGGGACGCCGGTGGCGATCGGCATCTGCGGGTTCGTCCTGGGCATCCCCGTGTTCTTCGACATCGGCATCTTCGTCCTGGCGCCGCTGGTCTACGTGGCCGCGCGGCAGGGCGGCGGATCCCTGGTCAAGTACGCGATGCCGCTGCTGGCGGGCCTCTCGGTGACCCACGCCTTCCTGCCGCCGCACCCCGGACCGGTCGCCGCGGCTGGTCTGTTCGGGGTGGACCTGGGTTGGGTGCTGATGATGGGCTTCGCCGTCGGCATCCCGGCGTTCATTGTCTCCGGCCTGCTGTGGGGCATCTGGATCGGCAAGCGCGTGCACGCCTTTGTCCCCGCCACCTCGGCCAAGCTCCAGGAGGAGGCCGAGGACCGGACGCCGCCGAACATGGGCGTGGTGGCGCTCGTGATCGGCCTGCCGCTGCTGCTGATCCTCGGCGGTACCTTCGGCAACATCCTGCTGGCGGAGGGCCCGCTGCGCGACGTCCTGACCCTCGTGGGCACCCCGGCGATCGCGCTGGCCATCGCGGTGCTGCTGTCCATGTGGCTGCTGGGGCTGCGCCGGGGCCGCTCCTCCTCGGACATCGCCTCGATCATCTCCAAGGCGCTGAACCCCGTCGGCATGCTGCTGCTGGTGATCGGTTCGGGCGCGTTCTTCGGGGCGGTGCTCTCCGCGACCGGGATCGGCGAGGCCGTGGCCGGCTCCCTCAGCTCGCTGGGGTGGCCGCTCATCCTCTCCGCCTTCGTGATCTCCTCGGGGCTGCG
The DNA here is from genome assembly GCF_024199905.1 of Rothia santali. Taxonomy (GTDB): domain Bacteria; phylum Actinomycetota; class Actinomycetes; order Actinomycetales; family Micrococcaceae; genus Rothia; species Rothia santali. The sequence continues at coordinate 34,449 of NZ_JANAFB010000004.1, read as the reverse complement.
CATCGCCCAGGGATCCGCGACGGTGGCGATCGTGACCACCGGCGGCATCCTGCAGGCGGCCGTGGAGTCCGGCGGGTATTCGCAGCCGCAGCTCGCGCTGCTCGTCGCGGCAGTGGCCAGCGGCTCGGTGATCGCCTCCCACGTCAACGACGGCGGGTTCTGGATCATCCAGCGCTACTTCAACATGACGGTGGCACAGACGCTGAAGACCTGGACCGTCCTCGAGACCGTGCTGGCGCTGACCGGGTTCGCGGTGGCAGCCGGGATCTGGGCGATGGTCTGATCCCGCCGTCCGTCTCCCCGCCTCGTCGAGACGGGGAGACGCTGGAAGGCGCGGTGCGACGACGATGGACCCGGTCCCGATGACTCTCGCGGACCCAGGGCCTACCCTCGCAGGCACATGCGAAAAGACCGCCGTGGATGCGATGCTGCATCCACGGCGGTCGTCTCATGTGCCGAGCCACCCGGGAGGGGATTCCCTATCCGACCAGCTCAGCCCCGAGAGATCAGGCCCGCGCGCGGCGGATGCCGAAGACGGCGCCGGCCGCGGCGATCAGGGCCAGGCCGCCGCCGAGGGCGAGGGCGCCGGCGCCGTTCGAGGACTCCTGTGCGACGCCGGTGTCGGCACCGCCCACGGGCATCTGGGCGACCTGCTGGTCAGCGGCGGGCCACTGCTGGTCCCAGTTCCCCTGCTCCCAGTTCTGCTGGCCCCAGTCACCCGTCACGCCGTCGCCGACCTCGGGGGTCACGTCGTCGACCTCGTCGGCGCCACCGGCGTCGCAGCCGAAGCCGTCCTTGTCTCGGTCCAGGTGGGGGCCGTAGAAGGGCGAGGTGGAGGGGATGTTGGTGTAGCCGGCGTTGCGGGCCTCGGTGCAGTTCTTGAAGGGCGTGGTTCCGGCATCGGTGGGCTGCTGAGCGACCGGAACCTCGGGCTGCTCGGCGACCGGGGTCTCGTAGCCGGGCACCAGAGTCTCGTCGTACACTACGGTGCTGTCCTCGCAACCGATGCCGTCGCTGTCACGATCCAGGTGCGCGCCATAGCCGGGCGAACCCGCGGGGATGTTGTAGACACCGTAGGCGGCAGCCTCGGAGCAGTTGCTGAACACGATGGGGGCGGCCATGGCCGGCGTGGTCGCGAGGGCGGAGAATCCGACGGCGGCGGCGAGTGCCACGGTGGCGGTGGTCTTCTTCACGGAGTGCCTCATTCTTCTTCAAAGATGTGAGAGATGGAATATTCGGTGCGTACCGAACAGTTCACATCTCATCAAAACGCTTCAAATCTTGTCTATTCTGGCGAGAATGTTTCCGCGGCCTCATCCCGTACTTGACATTTACGGTGACGATCGTACTGGCCAGTAGCTTGTCACTCACCATGTGGAGCCAGGACTCGGAGTCGTCCATCGCCCCCGGCGGGACGGCCCGGTCACTCGGCCCGAGGTCCGCGGCCGGCAGACAGAATGGGTCACGGAGGAAGCAACCCTGAAACATTTGACTCGGTATGACGTAGCGCACCTCGAGTGAATCATCGGGGGATCCGTCCATTCCGGGCGAATGGACTGCGAGCGCGGCCGGCCATACGACCCAAACCGTTCAGCGGTCGCCGCCCACGAGTTCTCCCCACTCCTTCCCCAGCCCGTCCCCCACCGGCTTAAGTTGTCAGTCCCCTCCCCTACGCTGGTCCCAACGACCAAAACCCCTCGTCAGACCCACGACGAGGGCATCACCCCGCGCCTCAGGAGGCAGACGTGTTCTTCGTGCAGGCCCCCACCGCTCCGGCATCCGGCCGCCCGGTGGAGTCCGCCCTCGGCGAGCCGGAACGCACGCTCGTCTACTCGGCCACCGACCTCGTGCGCGCCGCCGAGTGCCCCTGGGCCACCCTGCGCATCCTGGACGAGAAGCTCGGCCGCGTCCCCCGCCTCGAGGTCCCCGAGGACGCCATGCTCGAACACACCTCCCGCCTGGGCGACGAGCACGAGGCCGCCGTCCTGGCGGACCTCACGGCACGGTACGGGCCGTTCCGGGCGGCGGCCGGGGCGGCGGCGTCGTCGGGCCCGCAGAACACCGGCGGGCCCGCGGGCAGCGGCGTCTACGAGATCGAGCCCGCGCGCCGCATGGACCACGCGACGCTCACGGCCAAGCACGAGGAGTCGGTCCGGGCGCTGCGGGAGGGGGCCGACGTCGTCTTCCAGGCCTCCTTCTACGACGGCCGCTTCCACGGCCGCTCCGACTTCCTGATCCGCCGGCCGGACGGCACCTACGAGGTCTACGACACCAAGCTCGCCCGCCACGCCAAGGTCACCGCGCTGCTGCAGCTCGCGGCCTACGCGGACCAGCTGGCCGCGGCGGGGATCCCGGTCGCGGACCGGGTCACGCTGATCCTGGGGAACCGGGAGCACGCGAGCTTCGACGTCGGGGACTTCCTCGCCGTCTACCGCGAGCGCCGGGAGCGCTTCGAGGCCCTGACAACCGCCCACCGGGATCCCGCGCGGGGCCCGGTGCGGTGGTTCGACGACGACGTCGCCCGCTGCGGCCGCTGCCCCCACTGCGAGGCCCAGATCGCCGAGCACCGGGACGTCCTGCAGGTGGCCGGGATGTCGCTGACGAGCCGCAAGAGGCTGCGCGAGCGCCACGGCGTGCGCACGGTCGAGGACCTGGCCGGCCTCCCCGAGCTGGACGAGCGCGGGCACCGCCTCCCCGACGCCGTCCGGCAGGCCCGGCGGCAGGCGCGGATGCAGTGCGGGCTGGCGCGCCCCGACGGCACGGTCGAGTACCTCGACGCCGCCGGCGAGAACCGCACCGTCTCCTACACCGTGGAGGACCCGGGCCCGCTCCGGCGCATCCCGCGGGCCAACCCGGGGGACGTCTTCTTCGACTTCGAGGGCGACCCCCTGTGGCAGGACGCGCACGACTCCTCGTGGGGGATCGAGTACCTGTTCGGCGTCGTCGAGCTGCCGGAGGACGCGGCGGAGGAGCCCCGCTTCATCTCGTTCTGGGCCCACTCCCGCGCCGAGGAGAAGCAGGCCCTGCTGGACTTCCTCGCCTACCTCCGCGAGCGCCGCGAGCGCCACCCGGGTCTGAAGGTCTACCACTACGCCAACTACGAGAAGCGGGCGCTGCGCGACCTCGCCGCGCGCCACGGCGTCGGCGAAGAAGACGTGGACGACCTCCTGCGCCACGAGGTCCTCGTGGACCTCTACGACGCCGTGCGCTCGAGCATCCGCATCTCCCAGCCCTCCTATTCGATCAAGAAGCTCGAGCCCCTCTACATGGGCGAGCAGCTGCGCGGCGGGGACGTCACCGACGCCGCGGCCTCCGTGGTCGCCTACGCCGACTACTGCCTGGCCCGGGACTCCGGGGAGGAGACCGAGGCCGCGCTCATCCTCGACTCCATCCACGCATACAACCGCTACGACTGCGTCTCGACCCTGCGCCTGCGCGACTGGCTGCTGGGCCTGGCCGGGCGCGACGTCGCGGAGGAGCTCGCCACGCCCCAGGCCCCGCCCCCGCCCCCGCCCGACCCGGACGCCGCCGACGCCCGCACCACCCCCGTGGAGGCCTCGCTCAACCACTTCGTCGAGACCGCGACCCCGGAGAGCACCGGTCTGGCCCCCGAGGAGCTGGAGCGGACCGCGCGCGCCGTCGCGATGGTCTCCTCGGCCACCGGCTACCACCGCCGCGAGCGCAAGCAGTTCTGGTGGGCGCACTTCGACCGGCTCTCCGCGCCCGTGGGCGAGTGGGAGGGCCAGCGCGACGTCGTCGTCTTCGAGCGGCTCGCGGTCGCGGAGGACTGGCACACGCCCGGGCCCCGCGCCAAGACCGAGCGGCGGACCCTGGCCGGGACCGCCCGCATCGCCGACGGGTTCAGCCTCAAGCCGGGCGCCTCGGGCCTGTTCGCGATGTACGCCGCACCCCTGCCAGGGTACCTCGCGGACAAGGTGCTGCAGAGCCAGGAGCGGCTGAACGCGCTGACCGGCGGCAACGCCCCCGTGGTGAGCCGGGCCAGCGACGCCCGCGCCACGGTCGAGTCGATCGAGCCCGCCGGGGCGCAGGGCCTCTACCGGGTCGAGGTTACCGAGACCCGCCCCCAGGGCACCGACGCCTTCCCCCAGCTGCCCCTCGCGCTCACGCCGCCGGCGCCCATCCGCACGCAGGCCCAGGAGGACTCGCTGGCCGAGCTGGCCCAGGAGGTCGACGCCGCCCTGTGGAGCGGGCCCGGCGGCGCCCCGCACCTGCCCCACGGCGCGGGCCTGGACGTCCTGGCCCGCCGCGCGCCCCGGCTGACGGGGGAGGGCCCTCTCCCCCAGCCCGAGGATCCCGAGCACACCGCCGCCGAGCTGCCCATGGTCAGCGCGATCCACGCCGCCGTGAGCCGCCTCGACGACTCCTACCTCGCCGTGCAGGGGCCGCCGGGCACGGGCAAATCCTTCGTCGGCTCGCACGTGATCGGGCGGCTGGTCGCGGAGGGGTGGAAGGTCGGCGTCGTGGCCCAGTCGCACGCCGTGATCGAGAACCTGCTGCGCGGGTGCCTCACGAACGGCGGCGTGCCCGGCGAGGCGATCGCCAAGGCCAAGCCGCGCGCCGCGAAGAAGGCGGAGGACGACGTCGAGCTCCCGCCCCCGCCGCCGTGGCGGCAGATCGGGCCGAAGGAGATCCCCGGCTTCCTCGCCGAGGAGGGCGGCCGGATCTACGGCGGCACCGCGTGGGACTTCGCGAACCAGGACCGGTTCGAGCCCGGCCGCCTGGACCTGCTGGTGATCGACGAGGCGGGGCAGTACTCGCTGGCCAACATGCTCGCGGTCTCCCGGGCGGCGCGGAACATGCTGCTGCTCGGCGACCCGCAGCAGCTGCCGCAGGTGACCCAGGGCAGCCACCCGTACCCGGTGGACGAGTCCGCGCTGGGCTGGCTCTCCGCCGGGGAGCGCACGCTGCCGGCCGAGTTCGGCTACTTCCTGGACGCCTCGTGGCGCATGCACCCGGAGCTGTGCGCGCCGGTCTCGCGGCTGTCCTACCGGGGGCGGCTGCACTCGGCGCCCGCGGCCGGCGAGCGGGACCTGGTGGCCACGCGGCCGGGGGTGTACCGTCTCGACATCGGCCACCTCGGCAACGCGACCTCCTCCCGCGAGGAGGCGCGCGGCGTCGTGCGGGTGGCCCAGCAGTTCCTCGGAAGGGGGTGGCGCCGTGCGCCGGATCAGGAGGAGCGGCCGCTTCAGCCTGCGGATGTCCTCGTCGTGGCTGCCTACAACGCCCAGGTGGACGCGATTCGTCAGGCCCTCGAGGAGGCGGGGCTGGCGGATGCGGATCAGGAAGGCGTCCGGGTCGGCACCGTCGATAGGTTTCAGGGTCAGGAGGCCCCGGTAGTCGTCGTCTCGATGGCCGCCTCCTCCGCGGAGGAGGTGCCCCGGGGCATGGACTTCCTGCTCTCCCCGAACCGCCTCAACGTCGCGGTGTCCCGGGGCCAGTGGTGCGCGGTGATCGTCAGCTCGCCGCACCTCACCGACTACTGGCCGGCCACGCCCGAGGGCCTGGCGACGCTGGGCGGATTCGTCACCCTGCGCCAGGAGGCGAAAGCCTGGAATGCGGTAGAGAGAAGGGGGGATTCCCGTGAATAATGGCACGAACAGCAGCGACCGGGACGAGGAGGTGGAGATCATCAAGCCGAGCTTCAAGGCCCGTACCCCGTACATCCTCCACTTCGAGGAGCAGACGGTGGCCGTGGGGGACCCGGAGTTCCTGAAGCAGATCGAGACGTTCCTGCTCTCGGCAGATCTCGCCACGCGGACCACGTACTGGGAGCGCAGCGGCTCCGACGACGACGCGGTCTTCGAGCCGGACCCCGAGCCCGAGGACATGAACGCCGTCGGCATCGAGGGGGACGAGGAGGTCTTCTGGAACGCGATGCACGCGGCGATCTTCTCCCGGACCGAGTGGCCCGAGGAGGAGAGCGCGACCGTGTACTTCCCGGAGATGCCCGACTGGCTGGAGCGCGCCCAGTCCTGGTACTTCGACCCGGCGTGCCCTCCCCTCGGGCCGGGCACCCCGGGCGGCTGGGTGCGGCGCCACTCCATCGAGGAGCGCGGGCACCCCGTGGGACTGTTCCAGCTGACCGACCAGGACTCGTTCTGGGTCTTCGCGACCGAGGAGGACCTCCGGGACGTGATCGACCTCTGCCAGTCGCTCTCCCGCTTCCGCGCCGGGTTCGCGCAGGCCACGCCGTACCTGGGTCCGGACGACACGGTCGGGTCGATGGCGCTGCCGCTGATCTGCCGCGACTCGCTCATGGAGGAGCTGGTGATCCGCGGCGTCGACGTGGAGACGATGTTCTGGGAGTGAGCTCGCTCCCGCGCACCCTCCCCTGATCCGAGGCGCTCCCCGGCCCGTGGCCGGCGGGCGGCCCGGTCCGGCGACCCACGCCACCGCACACGGCGTCGTCGGCCGCATCCTCCCGCCGGGCTGAGCCCGCATTCCCTCCCTTTCTCGCGCGATTCCTGACGCGTGCGGGGATTTCGCCGTGCCTCCAGGGGGGGGTGCGTGGCCTCCCCGTGCAGGTATCCACGACCCCTCAAACGGGTGTCTTGCAGGCCTCAACCGGGAGACTCTGCGGGCCCGAATGAGTACCTGCTCGCACTCAGCCAGCCCCCGGTCTCACTCGGCGCCGGCACGACGTCGGGCGGGCGGCCCGACCAACCGAAACACACCTCACCACACCCCACGAAGGAGACGATCGATCCCATGATGGGAAAAGGCCACGCCATCCTCGGCGCGGCGACCTGGACGGCCGGGGCGGCCTACGCGTTCCCGGTCCTCGGCTACGCGGCCACCCCGGCGATCCTGCTGATGGGCTGCCTGCCCGTGGCGGGCGCCGCTCTGCGCCCCGACATCGACCACCCCAGCGGCTCCATCGCCCAGTCGGGCGGTTTCATCACCAAGACCATCGCGTCCGTAACCGGCAGACTCTCCGGCGGGCACCGCCAGGGCACGCACCGGATCTGGTTCCTGCTCTTCTGCGCCGCGTTCGACTTCGCCGCGGTGACCCTGTTCGGACGGTGGGGCGGGCTCGGCCTGTTCTTCCTCTACACCGCCTTCGGGACCCAGGCGCTGGCCAAGACGGCCCTGCACCGGAAGCTGAGGCGCCGGTGGCAGAGGAGCACGCGGCTGTTCTCGGACCTGTACAGCTGGGTCTTCGCGGCCGCGGCGACCTACGGAGCCGCCCGGGTCTTCCCCGACGACGACGCATGGTGGTGGCTCGCGGCCGCCCTCGCGATCGGGCACCTGTCCCACCTCATCGGGGACTCGCTGACCTCCTCGGGACTCGAGTGGGCGAGCGGCCACCGCATCCGCTTCCCGATCCTCGGCAACGCGGGCTCCGGCCGTGAGAACGTCTTCGTCGGCGGGTGCGTCCTCGTCATGGTGGTCGTCATCTCCTCGAGCGTGTTCGGCGTGAGCCTGGACCTCCCCACCCTGGCCGACCTGCCCGCCTGGCTGGGCGACCCCATCGGGACGCCGTAGGCGCTCAGCCCAGCTCCGGGCACACCACACGACGTCACACCGACATACACGGGCGAACGCCCGGCTCCGGGGCATACTGGGAGGGATGTATGTACTGATCGTTGCCCAGCACTGCGCGACCGGCCGGGAGAAGGCCCCCGTCCTGCCGCACGACGACGTCGCGCGCCACCCCGCGCGCACGGACGACGCCGGGCCCGCCTCGACCGCGCGGGAGCTGGCCGCCCGCCTCAACGCCCTCCCCGCACCCGAGGACGCGAGGCCCGTCCCCTTCGCGGTGACCTACCCCGACGAGATCAGGGCGGTGTTCACGGACCCCGTGCACGCCGTGGGCGCGGCGCTGTGCGCCATCCGGGAGCGGGGCGTGCTGGCCGGCATCGGCGTCGGCGGGGTCGAGCTCGGCGGCGACGAGCCCGAGGGGCCCGCGCTGGGCTACGCCCGGGCCGCGATCGAGCGCTGCACGGCGGGGCTGCCGTGCCGCGCGATCGCCGTCGAGGGCGGCGACCCCGGACTCTCGGACGCGATCACCTCGCTGCTGCGGATGCTAGCCCGGCTCATCGACCACCGGACCGAGGCGGAGTGGCGCGTCGTGGACCTGCTGGTCCCGGACGTGCGCGGCCAGCACCGGGCGATCGCCGAGGCGCTGGGCATCTCGCCGCAGGCGGTCAGCAAGGCGCTCATCCGCACCGGCTGGCACGAGGAGACCGCCGCGCGGGCCTCGGCCGCGGAGCTGCTGGCGCGGCTCTGACGCGCGCCGGGCCCTACTGCGCCTGCTCCTGCACGTTCCCGCCGGGGTCGCTGATGAACCCCTCGGAGACCATCCAGTCGAAGGCGACCTGGGCCGGCTCCTCGCCCTCCACGTCCACGCGGTAGTTCAGCTGCTGCAGCGTCTCGTTGTCCAGCCGCTGGGCGACCTGCTCGTAGCGGTCCATCAGCTCCGGGTAGCGCTCGTCCATCTCGGTGTTGAGCACCGGCGCCACGTTGTAGTGCGGGAAGAACGCCCGGTCGTCCTCGAGGACCGTGAGGTTCAGGGCCGGGATGCGGCCGTCGGTGGTGAACACCTCGCCGAAGTTGCAGGTGTCCCCCTGGGCCGTGGCGGAGTAGATGGTGCCGGCGTCGAGGATCGCGATGTTGGCGTCCGGGACGCCGTCGGGGGTGCCGCGCGGGATGCCGTAGGTCTCCAGCATGGGGTTGATGCCGTCCTGGCGGGAGTTGAACTCGGCCTCGATGCAGAAGGTCCGCTCCTCGACCGGGACCTTCGCGATGTCCGAGAAGGTCTTCAGGCCGTACTCGTCGATGACCTCCTGCCGCGTGGCGAAGGCGTAGGTGTTGTTCATGGGCGCCGGCGGGCCCCAGGTCAGGCCGTACTCGGCGTCGGCGTCGCGGACGGCCTCCCACTGCTCCTGCTGGTCCTTCAGGCCCTGCTCGTGGCCGAGGTAGGTCAGCCAGGCCGAGCCGGTGTACTCGAAGAACATGTCGGCCTCGTGGCTGACCATGACCTGCCGGGTGGGCTGGGAACCGGGGATGTTGCTGAGGTCGGTGACCTCGAAGCCCGCGGCGGAGGAGGTCAGCGCCGCGATCTTGCCCAGGATGAGCTGCTCGGTGTAGTTCTTGGACGCCACCACGAGCGGCTGCCCCTCGGCGCCCTCGACGGGCTGGATGCTCCCCGGCCCGATCTCGGGGACGAAGGATCCGGAGGGCTGGAGGCCGCAGCCTGCCAGGGCCAGCGTCGCGATGGCGCCGATCCCGAGGGTCTTGATGCTGTTGTGAACGGACAACGTGCTTTCCTTGGTGCTGCTCGAGTGGTGAACCGGGGCGGCCCAGCCGCCCCGGGGGGAGTCCTACGACTCCGAGATGAGGCCCTCTCCCACCATCCAGTCGAAGGCGACCTGGGCGGGGTCCTGGCCCTCGACGTCGACCTTGAGGTTCATGTCCCGCATCTTCTCGTCGGTCAGGCGGGAGACGACCTCGTCGTAGCGGTCCTCGAGCTCCGGGTAGCGGTCCAGGAACTCGGTGTTGAACACCGGGGAGGCGTTGTAGGCGGGGAAGAAGTTGCGGTCGTCCTCGAGGACGGTGAGGTTCAGCGAGTCGATGCGGCCGTCGGTGGTGAACACCTCGCCGAAGTTGCAGGTGTCCCCGCCGGCGGTCGCTGTGTAGACGGTGCCGGTGTCGAGGATCGCGATGTTGGAGTCCGGGACGCCGTCGGCCGCGCCGCGCTCCAGGCCGTAGGCGCTGAGCATCGGGTTCAGCCCGTCGCTGCGGGAGTTGAACTCGGACTCCACGCAGATGGTGCGGTCCTCCACGGGCACGCGGGCCAGGTCGGAGAGCTCGGTGATGCCGTTGGCCTCCGCGTACTCCTGCCGGACCGCGAGCGCGTAGGTGTTGTTCAGCGTCCCCGGGGCACCCCAGGTCAGGCCGTTGCCGAGGTCCTCGTCGTGGACCGCCTGCCACTGCTCCTGCTGGTCCGGGATGCCCTGCTCGTGGCCCATGTAGGTCAGCCAGGCGGTTCCGGTGTACTCGACCGTGACGTCGGCGTCGCCGCTGGTCATGAGGTTGCGCACCGGCTGGGAGCCCGGGACGTTGGTCATGTCCTGGGGCTCGAAGCCGGCGGCCTCGGCCGTCAGCACGGCGATCTTGCCGAGGATGATCTGCTCGGTGAAGTTCTTGGACGTCACCACCAGCTCCTGCCCCTCGGCGCCCTCCACGGGCTCGAGGCTCCCCTGCCCCACGGCCGGGACCGTCGAGGTGGAGGGTCCCAGGCCGCAGCCGGCCAGGGCGAAGATCCCGACGACGCCGAGCGCCGCCGCTCGGGTGTGCTTTCTGCTGAACATGGTTCTCACGGCCTCCTCGGGCGCGGCGGTGCGACGGACGGTCCTACAGTCCCTTCGGCCGGGCGACCTGCTCGAAGAGCCGGGCCAGCCAGTCGATGGTGAGCGCGAGCAGCGCCACGAGCAGGGAGCCGGTGACCAGCACCGAGTCCAGGGCGAGGTTCACGCCGGTGGTGATGAGCAGGCCGAGCCCGCCGCCGTCGATGAACGCCCCCAGCGTGGCCGTGCCGACCAGCAGCACCAGGGCGGTGCGGATGCCGGCGAGCATGACCGGGATGGCCAGGGGCAGCTCGATCTTGAACAGGACGGCGGCCGCGCTCATGCCCATCCCGCGCCCGGCCTCGATGAGCCGGCCGTCGACGCCGCGCAGGCCCACGATCGTGTTCCCGAGCACGGGCAGGAAGGCGTAGAGGATGAGCGCGACGACGGTGGCCTCGAACCCGAAGCCCAGCCAGAACGCGAAGAGCACGACGAGTCCGATGGCCGGCGCCGACTGGCCGATGTTGGCGATCGCCATGACCGGCGTCGTGTACCGGCGGAACGCGCCGCGGGTCAGCAGGATCCCGAGCGGGATGGCCAGCAGCAGCACGATGACGGCCGCGACCACGGTCAGCTTGAGGTGCTCCAGCGTGAGGTCCCACAGGTAGGACACGCTCAGGGTCACGCGCTCGGTCTCGGTCAGGTCCGCGCCGCGGATCCACAGGGCGATGGCGGCCAGGGCCGCGGCGATCACGAGGGGCTGGACCACCAGGCCGACCCAGCGGCGTCGGCCGGTGTCCAGCGATGCGCTGTCGGTTGCGGTGCTCACGGGCGTCCCTCCGGGCGGTCGGGGTTCTCGACGCCGCTCTCCGGGCGGGCCTGCTCGGGGCGGGTGCCCGCCCAGGGGGTCCCGGAGGTGGTCTCGGGCTCGGCGGAGGCCGACGCCGGGCGGGCGGCGTCGTCGGCGGTGCGGGCTGGGTCCTCGCGCTCGGCGTCGGCGTCGGCGTCGGCCCCGGAAGAACGGTCCGCGGCGGCGCGCTGGGCACCCTCGCGCTCGGTGTCGGCGTCGGCCGGTGCCGCGGAGGACCCGGCGGCGCCCTCCCGGGGCTCGCGGTCCGCGGCGTCGTCGCGGCCGTGGCCCTCGACGCGGGGGATCTGGCCGGTGTTGTTGCCCACCGGCGCCTCGCGCTGCGCCGCGGTGTCCCGGAGCTCGCGGATGGCGTTCATAACCGTCTCCACCGAGATCAGCCCCTGGAACTGGTCCCGGTGGCCGACCACGATCGCCGAGCCGGTGCTCGCCTGGAGCATCGAGTCGAGGGCGTCGTTGAGCGTGGAGCGGATGTTGACGAGCGGCAGGTCCTCGTCGCGCTCGCGCGGCAGGCGGTCCATCCGACTCAGCTGCTCCCGGGAGAGCCAGGCCAGCGGGCGGTCGCGCTCGTCGAGGATCACGGCGTTGCGGCGCTCGGCCAGCTGCACGAGCTTGAGCACCTCCTCCGGCGTCTGGTCCGGCCGGCCGATGACGCCGGGGCGCAGCTCGGCGTCGGCGACCCGGGCGAAGTTCAGCTGCTTGAGCCCGGCCCCGGAGCCGATGAAGTTCTCGACGAACTCGTTGGCGGGGTTGGCGAGGATCTGCTCGGGGGTGTCGTACTGGACGATCCGGGCGCCCTCGTCGAAGACGGCGATCCAGTCGCCGAGCTTCACGGCCTCGTCGAAGTCGTGGGTCACGCAGACGATGGTCTTGTGCAGCTCCGACTGGATGTTGATCAGCTCGTCCTGCAGGCGCTGGCGGGTGATGGGGTCCACCGCGCCGAACGGCTCGTCCATGAGGAGCACGGGCGGGTCGGCGGCGAGCGCGCGGGCCACCCCGACGCGCTGCTGCTGCCCGCCGGAGAGCTCCTTGGGGTAGCGGTCCCGGTAGGTCTCGACGTCGAGGGAGACCAGGTCCAGCAGCTCGTCGACGCGGGCCGCGATGCGGGCCTTGTCCCAGCCGAGCATCTTCGGGACGAGCCCGATGTTGGCCGCGACCGTCAGGTGCGGCAGCAGGCCGCCGGCCTGGATCACGTAGCCGATCTTGCGGCGCAGCTTGTCGCCGTTGATGTCGGTGACGTCCTCGCCGTTGATGATGAGCCGGCCCTCGGTGGGCTCGATCAGGCGGTTGATCATCTTCAGCGTCGTGGTCTTGCCGCAGCCCGAGGGGCCCACGAACATGACGATCTGACCGGCGGGGATCTCGAGGGTCAGCTGGTCCACGGCCGGCTTCTTCCCGCCGCCGTACCGCTTGGTGACGTTCTCGATCAGGATCGCGGCGCCGGTGGACGGCTGGTCGGTGTGCTCAGACACGGATTCCCCTTGAAGTGGTCAGGCGGCCGATGATGACGAGGACCGCGTCGAGTATTTGCGCCAGGATGACGACGGCGATGACGCCGACGGCCACTGACTCCAGCGAGTTGGCCCCGCCCAGGCGGGAGAGGCCGGAGAAGATGTAATTACCGAGCCCGGGGCCCAGCACGTAGGCGGCCACGGCGGCGATGCCCATGGTCATCTGCGCCGAGACCCGCATCCCGGCGAGGATCACGGGCCAGGCGAGCGGCAGCTCGACGCGGAAGAAGGTGCGGGCCCGGCTCATGCCGATGCCGCGTGCGGCCTCGATCGTGGCGGCGTCGACCCCGGCCAGCCCCACCACCGCGTTGCGCAGGATCGGCAGCACGGCGAAGAAGACGACGACGATCACGGCGGGCAGCACGCCGAACCCGAACGGGATGATCAGCAGGCCGATGAGCGCGAAGGACGGGATGGTCAGGCCGACGGCGGAGACGTTGTTGGCCGCGGAGGTCAGTCCGCGGCTGCGGTAGCACAGGGCCGCCAGCAGGATCGCGATGACGGTGGCGAGGATCAGGCACTGCACCACCAGGCTGAAATGCTGCCAGCTGGCGGACAGGATCTGCTCCCACCGCTCGGCGAAGAATGCGCTCATAGTGGTCCTTGGGTGGATCGGCGAGTGACGTGTGAGCCGGAGCTCTAATGTTCCACAATAATCAGTCTGCTGATATAGACCAACTCGCCGGCGCCGCGTCGTCGGCCGGGACCCCGCCGGCGGGCCCCTGTCACCCGAAACGTGAGGCGCAGTTGCGCCGGGGCACCCCCGCGCCGGACGATAAGGGGTGGACCATCCCCTCTTCTGTGAAGGATTCGCATGGCTGAACACACCTTCGGATTCCGCACCCGGGCGCTGCACGCGGGCGGGACCCCCGACGCCGAGCACGGGGCCCGCGCGGTGCCGATCTACCAGACCACCTCGTTCGTCTTCAAGGACGCCGACGACGCCGCCAACCTCTTCGCCCTGCAGAAGTACGGCAACATCTACTCCCGCCTGGGCAACCCGACCGTCTCCGCGTTCGAGGAGCGCGTGGCCTCGCTCGAGGGCGGGATCGGCGCGGTCGCGACCGCCTCCGGCATGGCCGCCGAGTTCATCACCTTCGCCGCGCTGACCCAGGCCGGGGACCACATCGTCTCATCCTCCCAGCTCTACGGCGGCACGGTCACCCAGCTGGACGTGACGCTGCGCCGCTTCGGCGTCGAGACCACCTTCGTGGACTCGATGGACGCCCAGGCGTTCAAGGAGGCCCTGCGCCCCAACACCAAGGCCATCTACACCGAGGTCGTCTCCAACCCGTCCTGCCAGGTCGCGGACCTGGAGGGCCTCGCCGAGGTCGCGCACGAGGCCGGCATCCCGCTGGTCGTGGACGCCACGATCTCGACGCCGTACCTGATCCGTCCCATGGAGCACGGCGCCGACATCGTCATCCACTCGGCCACCAAGTTCCTGGGCGGGCACGGGACGACGCTGGGCGGCGTCGTCGTCGAGTCCGGCCGCTTCGACTGGGGCAACGGCAACTTCCCCTCGATGACCGAGCCGGTGCCCTCCTACAACGGCGTCTCCTGGTGGGGGAACTTCGGCGAGTACGGATTCCTGACCAAGCTGCGCTCGGAGCAGCTGCGCGACATCGGGCCCTCACTCGCGCCGCAGTCGGCGTTCCAGCTGCTGCAGGGGGTCGAGACCCTGCCCCAGCGCATGGACGCCCACCTGGCCAACGCCTCCGAGGTCGTGTCCTGGCTCATGGCGGACCCGCGCATCGCCTACGTCAACCACTCCGGCCTGGCCGACCACCCGCACTACGAGCGGGGGCGGAAGTACCTGCCGCTGGGCGTGAGCTCGGTCTTCAGCTTCGGCGTCGCGGGCGCCGGGGAGCTGTCCGGCCGCGCGGTCGGCGAGCGGTTCATCGGGTCGCTGCAGCTCGCGAGCCACCTGGCCAACATCGGCGACGCCCGCACCCTGGTGCTGCACCCGGCGTCGACGACGCACCAGCAGCTCACCGCCGAGCAGCTCGCCGCGGGCGGGGTGAACGAGGACCTGATCCGGATCTCGGTGGGCCTCGAGGACCCCGAGGACATCCTGTGGGACCTGGACCAGGCGCTCGTCGCGGCGACCGGCCTGGACCGGGCCGGGGAGCCCGTGGCCGGGGCCGGGGCTCCGGCCGGCGCGCACGCGTCGTCGGGGGCCGGGGAGGCCACGCCCGGGGCGAGCGCCGAGGGCAACGCGGCGGTCGAGGGCGGCGGGACGGCCCTGAGCGCCGCCGCCACCGCGTCCGCCGGCCGGAGCGCGGCCACCGCGTCCGCCGGCGCGGGCTCGCCCGTTGCGTCCGACGCCGGGAATCCGCCCGCCGCCGCATCCGCCGACCAGAGGGAGGGCTAGACATGGCCGAGGCCAATCCGCAGCAGCCGGTGCCCGTGCGCACCTGGACGGGGCCCTCGGCCCCCGAGCGGCTGGGCATCCTGCACAGCACCCGCTCCGTGGCGATCGTGGGCATGTCCGACAAGCCCGCGCGCGCCTCGTACTTCGTGTCCACGTACCTGCTCTCGAGCTCGCCGTACACGGTGTACTTCGTGAACCCGATCCTCGCGGCCAAGGGGAAGGAGGTCCTGGGGCAGAAGGTCTACGCCTCGCTCGAGGACCTGCCGGAGGCGCCCGACGTCGTCGACGTCTTCCGCCGGGACGAGGACCTGCCCGACGTCGCGCGCGAGGCCGTGGCCGTGGGCGCCAAGACCCTGTGGCTGCAGCTGGGCTCGTGGAACGAGGAGGCCGCGCGGATCGCCGAGGAGGCGGGGCTGAGCGTGGTCATGGACCGGTGCATCAAGATCGAGCACGCGCGCTTCCACGGCGGACTGCACCTCTCCGGCTTCAACACCGGGGTGATCTCCTCGAAGCGTCAGCGCCGCGCGTAGGCGCCGGCGCCGCTGCGCCGCGGGGGTGCGCGTTCCGCGCCGCCCTCGGCCACCCGATGCCCCCTCCCCGCCGCGTTCCCCCGTGGAACGGCGGCGTGGAGGGGGCATTGGCGTCCTCGCGGGGCGCCGAGTGGCCCCCGGCGTCCCTCCCTGGGCGCCGGTCGCCCCATCTCGGAGTCCTCGCGGGGCGCCGGGCGCTCACTCGCCCCGCTGGCGCTGCTGGGCGATGGCGCGGCGGATCATGATCACCGCGTGCGGCACGTCCGCGGTGCCGAGCCGGTGCGTGCGCTCGAGGTCCCGGTGCCCGACCACCACCTCCACCCACCCCATGCTCTCCGTGCGCCGCCGACGCCGCTGGTCCCGCTGCCGCTGCCGCGCCTCCCCCGCCCGCGGATGCCGCACCTGGACGCTGACGGCGTCGGCCATGTCGGCGAGGTCGGAGCGGAACACGATCTCACCGTAGGCGTTGCGGATGGTCGCCCCCGCGTGCAGGCCCTTGATCCCGTGATCCTCGCACGCGAGCCGCAGCCGGGTGTGCAGCGCCGACGCCGCGCCGGGCCGCGCGCGCCGCATGGCGGCGTCGAACGCCTTGATGCCCCGCATCCTCCGATGCGCCCTCCGGAACTCGACCAGCTCGGCCCGCGTCACGGGCCGGTGCCCGACCGGGACGCCCTGCCCCTCCCAGTCGGCGGGACCGCCGGATCGGCCGCCCGCCGACCCACCGGCCGACCCACCGGCCGACTTGCCGGCGAGCCTGCCGGCGGGCATGCCGGCGAGGCCGCGGACGGCTCCGCGCCCGCTCGCCCCCGCCCCTGCGCCCGAGCCCCGCCGACTCGCGGCACCGCCCGGGCCCGTCACCCCGTTCGGCCCGCCGGACGCCCGCCCCGCCGCGCCCGCGCCGCCCGGCCTGGCGCGCTGCTCGAGCAGTCCGTCGAGCACGCACACCAGCTCCTCGTGGTCCAGCAGCTCCGTCAGGTCCAGCACCGTGCGCAGCGGCGAGGTGACGACGACGCCGCCCGCCCGCACCACGTCCAGCGGCCCGTAGGTGCACTGCCTGCTGATGACGCCCGCGCGGCGGATCCGGCTGCGGCCCGGGCCCCGGTTGAGGTGGATCATGCGGTAGCCGCGCAGCCTCTCCGGCAGGCGCAGCCCGTACATCTGGGCCGCCGTCACCGAGTTCACCACGCTGCCGGGAAGCGCGAGCGCCAGGTCGACGGCGTCCACCCACGGCTCGCGCGGGGTCTCCTGCCCTGCCGCCGCCGGGTCCGCGGCGGCCCACGGAACGTCCACCGCGCCGCGTGCTGGGCCGGCCGGGCGTTCGATCCGCGGATCAGCCGCCCGGTCGATCGCCGGCCCCGCGGCCCGCCCGGCCGCTGGCCTCGCCCCCCGTCCGGTCGCCGAACCTTCTCCCGCGGGGGCTCCCGCGCTCCGCCTCGCCGCGCCCGCTCCGCGGCGCCCGCCCCCAACGGACCCGCCGAGCGGCGCGGAGCCGCTGCGCCGCGGCGTCGCGCGCGGCCGCGAGCAGGTCCGCGGCCCCGCCGTACCTCTCCGGGTCGGTCCAGTGCTCACCCGTTCCGTGTCCGGGCCCATCTGTCACGTTCATGACTCTCACTGTCGCGATCCCGGTACGTCGGGCACAGGGGCGGGCCCCGATTGTGGAAACTCCTCCGATGTTTGAAAGAGATCCGGGGCGGACGGCGTCGGCGACTCGTCAGCACGCCGCGTCGAACCGCCGGGCTGCCACCGGGGCGCTCGTGGATCCGCCCGGATGCGGGCCGACGACTCGTCGTCCTCCCATGCCAGCGGCCCGTGACGACTCGTCGACGCCGCCCGGGGAGCCTCCCCTGACGAGTCGCCACCCCTCAGCGGGCGGGCCTCCCGGCGGGCCCGGAGCCCCGGGACGCGGAAGGGCCCGGACCGACGTCGTCGGCCCGGGCCCTCCCGGCGGTGTGCGGCGCCGGTTCGGCGCGCTGCGGCGGCGTTATCGCCGCAGCACGCGCAGCGCCCCGTTGTTCATGTTCCACGTCAGGGTGTAGCCGTTGGAGAAGTCTTGCCGCATCTCGTTGCCCACCTGGTACTCGCCGTTCAGCGGGTAGCCGTAGCCGCGCTCGTAGCCGCGCAGCGACCACTCGAAGCCGATGGCGCCGAACTCCTTGACGGGGTGCGCGCCCGTCGCGGGGGTCCACAGCATCTTGGTGCGCTTCCCGGCCAGGTCGAAGATCTGGTACTGACCCCCGCCGGAGGAGGGCGCCTCGTTCATGACGGGCTTGCCGAAGACGGCGGCCCCTCCCCCGCGGAGGTAGCGGTCGCCGATGGCGCCGCGGAGGGTGTACCCCGAGGTGCCCGAGGGGACCAGGCCGGGGTTCGTGGTGGGGGCCGGAGCCTGGGCCGGGGCGCCGTTGACCGCGGTGGAGGCGTCCGCTGGCGCTCCCCCGTTGGCGTAGCCGTAGAGGTTCACCGTGGACAGGAGCCGCCAGCCCTGGCGGGTGTTCTGGAGGCTGCCGTCGGCGTAGGTCAGGCCGATGCCGATCACCTCCGCCTTCGGGCTGATCAGCGCCGCGTTGTGGGCCGGGGAGGACTTCCACCAGCTGACGAGCTGGTCCACGCTGTCCTGGTGGGACAGGGCGATGATCTCATTGGTGTGGGTCCACCGGCCCGCCCGGGGGTCGGTCATGAAGGTCGTGGAGTGCCAGAAGGACTCCGCGACCACCTGGCGGTCCGAGTGCTCCTGGACGATCCCGGACAGGGTGCGCGAGTACCTGACCGGCTTGAGGCCCTTGGTCGCGCGGTACTGGTTGATGAGGGTCAGCATGCGCTGGGTGTCGGCGGTCCGCTTGGCGGCGCTGACCTGCACGATGTCGCTCTGCGCCGACTGCGCGGGGGGCGCCGCGGCGATCTGCCCGGCGGTGAGCCCGCCGGCGGCCAGGGCCGCGACGAGCGCGCCCGCCCCGACCTTCCGTCCGATCCCCGCCCCCCGGGCGGCGGGGGCGATGTGGCGCGGCACGTACCGCCGCGCGAAGGCCGCTCGGGCGTTCCCCAGGTCCAGGGTCATGGTCTGCTCCACTGCGTTCTCCAACGATCGATGCGAGTGATAGGTGCCCCGGGCGCGCAGGGCACAGGGGTACCTCGGATGCGGGGAAGAAGATCAAGGAAAGGTCACGAAATTGCCTTAGCTTGCGAAAAAATATATATCACCGTGATTCAGGGAGTTCTAGGGATTCACCCGACTTGCCCACAGATCACGACCAAAGTCTGATCAGACGCGACGAAAGACGAAGGCGCCCGGCCGGTCCAGAGGGACCGGCCGGGCGCCTTCGTCGCTGACTGGTGAAAACGTCAGCAGTCGGGGTGAGAGTCCAGCTCCGGAGAGCGGCGTCGCGCCGTACGGCGTCCGAGCACCGGCGTCGGAACGAGAGGCAGCGCCGCCCCCAGAACGAACGTCTCCATCGGGACATCGACCGCCATCAAAACCACCGCCTCGACGAGGAGTGCGAGGGGGCCCAGCGGGCGGCCGAGGCGGGCGCAGAACGACGCGGCGACCGTTCACACCGGGACGTTTCAACTAGTGAGGCGGAGGTGAGGTGACGCGAGTCGAGAACCGCCGGGGCGCGCTCGATCCCGGTCGAGACGAGACTTCGGGACGATCCGGGCGGGCACCCGGGAACAGCGCGAAATCGAGCGCGACGCCGCCCTCGAACACTTCGGCAGGGCGGCGGTGGCGACTCCGGTCGCGGCGGAGGGGCGCGGCGTCGACATCGATCAGGGAAGAGGATGTGACGCAGGGTGACCCGTCGGCGGAGGGCCTCGCGACGAGCCGGGCACCCGCCGGCGGGATGCCGGCGCGCCCGGCGCGAGGCCTCGGCAGGGTCAGCCCTCGCCGCCCGGGCCGCGCCCCTCCCCGCGGTCGGGCCGCTCACCGGAGTCGGGCCGCTGCCCGGAGTCGGGACGCTCACCGCGGTCGGGGCGCTCACCGGGGCCGCCCGCCGCGCCGCGGCCGCCCGCGGGCGCCTCCCCCTCACCCTCGTCCTCCCGGACGTGGATGTAGACCTTGGCGCCGTTCTTGGCCGGCGCCCGCCGAGAGTCCTGCAGCGAGATCGGCTCCACGATCACCGGGTAGGTGCCGGTGTACCCCTCCCGGGCCTCGGCGATCTCCCGCACCCGGTGCCGCACGACGAACCACCCGAGGACCAGCAGCGGGATCACGATCGCCATCGAGGCGAGCGTGTAGGTCCCCACGGGGAAGTCGAAGGCGATGAGCACGACGACGCCCACCAGGAAGGCCATCGTGAGGTAGTTGGTGAAGGGCGCCAGCGGGGCCCGGTACCCGGGCCGCTCGTGCACGCCCTGCCGGGTCAGGCTGATGAACTTCAGGTGCGGCATCGTGATGCCGGCCCAGCCGACGATGATGCCGACCGCCGAGACGTTCAGGACGATCTCGAAGGCCTGCTCCGGGACGTAGTAGTTGAGCACGACGCCGAGCAGCGCGACCACCGCGGTCAGCAGGATCCCGCCGAACGGCACGCCCGACTTGCTGAGGATCCCCGCGAACCGGGGCGCCGAGCCGTTCATGGCCATCGAGTGCATCACGCGCCCCGTGGAGAACAGCCCGGCGTTCAGGGAGGAGAGCGCCGCGGTGATGACCACCAGCTGCATGATGGGCCCGGCGGCGTCGACCCCGATCGAGGAGAAGAACGTGACGAACGGCGACTCGTCGGCCGAGTAGGCGGTGTAGGGCAGCAGGAGGGTCAGCAGCAGGACCGAGCCGACGTAGAAGATCGCGATGCGCAGGATCACCGTGTTGATGGCCTTGGGGATGGTCTTCTGCGCGTTCTCCGTCTCACCCGAGGCCGTGCCGACCAGCTCGATGCCCGAGTAGGCGAAGACCACGCCCTGCGAGACCACCAGCGCCGGGAGCAGGCCGTTGGGGATGAGCCCGCCGTTGTCCGTGATCAGGGAGAGACCCGTGACCGAGCCGGTGGGCGTCCCGAAGATCACGAAGAAGATGCCCACGACCATGAAGATCACCAGCGCCAGCACCTTGATGAGCGCGAACCAGAACTCCAGCTCGCCGAAGACCTTGACGGAGATCAGGTTCATCGCCACCACCACGGCGATCACGACGAAGGCGATGACCCACTGCGGGATGCTCGCGACGAACTCGCTGTACTGCCCGAACCAGCGGACGTAGATCGCGATCGCGGTCGCGTCGACGATGGTCGTCGCGGCCCAGCTGAGCCAGTACATCCAGCCGGTGAAGTAGGCGGAGCGCTCGCCGTAGAACTCGCGGCAGTAAGAGACGAAGGAGCCCGACGACGGCCGGTGCACCACGAGCTCGCCGAGCTGGCGCAGGATGAGGTAGCCGAAGAACCCGGCGATCGCGTAGACGACGAACAGGGCCGGCCCGGCCGACTCGAGCCGGCCGCCGGCGCCCAGGAACAGCCCCGTGCCGATCGAGCCGCCGATGGCGATCATCTGGATCTGCCGCGGGCGGAGGCTTTTGTGGAACCCCGCCTGCTCCTCGGCGAAGGCGCCCTGCGGGTCGGCCGCGGGCCGCCCCTGCGACGCCGTCTCCGTCCCGGCACCTGCCCCCGCTCCCGGGGTGGACGAGCTGCTCATGTGACACCTTCCCTGCGACGGTCCCCGCGCTGAGCACGCGGTGCTCCCGGTAGCCTACGCCCCCCGCACGCCAAAGTGTAATCTCAGACACACCATAAGTTGATCAAGAGGAAACACGACGCCGGGGCGCCCCCCGGAGGCTGCCCGCTCCCGCTCAGGACACGCCGCCCTCGCGCCGCACCGGGGTCCCGTGCCACGGCTGGAAGCGGCCGGGGACGGCGTCGAGCCCCGCCGCGGGGTCCTCGGGCAGGGTCAGGTCCCGGAGCAGCTCGCCCAGCAGGGGCGCGAACTTGCCGCCGTGGCCCGAGCACGGCGAGGCGACCACGACGCCGTCCCACCGGTCCAGCACGAAGTCCTCGCCGGGCGTGTTGGTGAACAGGCAGGTGGTCTCGGCGTAGGGCTCGGGGACGAGGCCGGGCAGCCGCTCCCGGACGAAGTCCACGACGTCGCGGCGCTGCGCCTCGGTGATCCGGAGGTCCTGCCCGGAGGCGTCGCGCAGGGGCCGCCCCGCGTTAAACCGGGCGACCTTCTGCCCGCGGTGCCCGGCGTCGCGCCCGCCGGGCAGGGCGTAGACCGGCAGGCCGTCCCCCATGTGGATCAGGACGGGCCAGGGGGCGGGGGTCGCAGACGGCGGGCCCGGGGCGGAGGGCGGAACCGGACCGGCCGCGGGGGCGGAATGCGGCGGCGAGCCGGGGGCGGAGGGCGCCGCCGGACCGGGGGCGGAATGCGTCGCCGGACCGGCCGCGTCCACCCCGTCGCGGTAGGGGAAGTGGAACGCCGCCTCCTGCATGACCCGCAGCGCCGGGAGCCGTTCGAGGCAGCCGGGCGGCAGGGGCAGCTCGCCCAGCAGGCCCGGGAGCCAGCCGCCCGCGGCCACCACGACCCGGCCCGCGCTCGCCCGGCGCCCGTCCCGGGCGAGGACCTCGTAGCCGCCGGTCCCGCGGGGCCCTCGCGCACCGAGGCCACGTCCCAGCCGGTCAGGACCCGCGCGCCGGCGGCCCGGGCGGCGTCGAGCAGCGCGGCGACCGTGCCCTCGGCGTCGAGGACCCCGGCGTCGGGCTGGAAGAGCGCCGGGGAGTCGAAGGAGATGCCCGGCCAGCGCTCGGCGGCCTCCCCGGCGGCGAGTAGCTCGTGGGGCCGGCCCGCCGCGGCGAAGGCGCCGGCGACCGCGTCGAGGCGACGCTCGGGGCCGAAGTCGAGGCCGCCGGTCCGGGTGATCAGGCGCGCGCCCGAGGCCTCCTCCAGCTCGCGCCAGCCGGCCTCGGCGCGGCGCAGCAGGTCGGTGTAGAAGCCGTCGGCGTACCCGTAGCGGAAGATCCGCGCCGAGCCGTGCGAGGAGCCCAGGCGCCCCGCCGGGACGTCGCGCTCGAGGACCAGCACGTCCCGGCCCGCCTGGGCGAGGCGCCAGGCCGCGGCGGCGCCCGTCAGGCCGGCCCCGACCACCACGACGTCGGCCGCCTCCCGCTGATCCACGGGTCCTACTCCGGGACCACGCGGACCGCGCCCTTGTCGGCGCTGGTGACCATCGAGGCGTAGGCGCGCAGCGCGCGGGAGACCTCGCGCTCGCGCGGCTTGGTCGGCTTCCAGGGCAGCGGGCCGCGGGCCTCGCGCCGGGCGGCCAGCTCCTCGTCGGAGACGTTGACGCGCAGCACGCGGTTCGCGACGTCGATCTCGATCTCGTCCCCGTGCTGGATCAGGCCCACCGCGCCGCCGGAGGCCGCCTCGGGCGAGATGTGCCCGATCGACAGCCCCGAGGTGCCGCCGGAGAACCGCCCGTCGGTGATGAGCGCGCAGTCCTTCCCCAGCCCGAGCCCCTTGAGGTACGACGTCGGGTACAGCATCTCCTGCATGCCCGGCCCGCCCTTGGGCCCCTCGTACTGGATGACGACGATGTCGCCCGGGTTCACGTGTTTGGAGAGGATCTCGAAGACGGCCTCGTCCTGGGACTCGACCACGAAGGCCTTGCCGGTGAAGTGGAACAGCGACTCGTCGATGCCGGCGGTCTTGATGATCGCGCCGTCCTCGGCGATGTTGCCGAACAGGACGGCCAGGCCGCCGTCCTTGGTGTAGGCGTGCTCGACCGAGCGGATGCAGCCATCCTCGGGGTCGACGTCGTGCGAGTCGAACTTATTGGCCGTGGAGAACGCCTGCGTGGTGCGGACCCCGCCCGGGGCGGCGAGGAACAGCTCGCGGGCGCGCTCGCTCGCGGTCTCGCGGCGGATGTCCCACTCGTCGAGCCACGCGTCCACCGACTCGGCGTGCACGGTGCGCACGCCCTCGTGGGTGAACAGCCCGGCGCGGTCCAGCTCGCCGAGGATCGCGGGGATGCCGCCGGCCTTGTGGACGTGCTCGATGTGGAAGCGGGTCGAGTTGGGCGCGACCTTGGTCAGGCACGGCACCCGCCGGGAGATCCGGTCGATGTCCTTCAGGGTGAAGTCGATCTCGGCCTCCTGCGCGGCGGCCAGGATGTGCAGCACGGTGTTGGTCGAGCCGCCCATCGCGACGTCGAGCGCCATCGCGTTGCCGAACGCGCTCTTGTTGCCGATGTTGCGCGGCAGGACCGACTCGTCGTCCTCCTCGTAGTACTTCTTGGCGAGCTCGACGACGGTGCGGCCGGCCTTGAGGAACAGCTCCTTGCGCGCGACCTGCGTGGCCAGCGTCGTGCCGTTGCCGGGCAGCGAGAGGCCGAGCGCCTCGGTCAGGCAGTTCATCGAGTTGGCGGTGAACATGCCGGAGCAGGAGCCGCAGGTCGGGCAGGCGTTCTCCTCGATCTGGGCGAGCTGCTCGTCGGTCACGCTCTCGTCCACGGCGTAGGACATCGCGTCCACCAGGTCCAGGCGGTGCTCGATCACGCCCTCGATCGCGTTGCCCGACTCCATGGGCCCGCCCGAGACGAAGACGACCGGGATGTTCAGGCGCATCGCGGCCATGAGCATGCCGGGGGTGATCTTGTCGCAGTTGGAGATGCAGACCAGGGCGTCGGCGCGGTGCGCGTTGACCATGTACTCGACCGAGTCGGCGATGATGTCGCGCGAGGGCAGCGAGTAGAGCATGCCGTCGTGGCCCATCGCGATGCCGTCGTCCACGGCGATCGTGTTGAACTCCTTGGCGACGCCGCCGGCCTCCTCGATGGCGCCGGCCACGAGCGAGCCCATGTTCTTGAGGTGGACGTGGCCGGGGACGAACTGGGTGAAGGAGTTCGCGATCGCGACGATGGGCTTGCCGAAGTCCTCGCTCTTCATGCCGGTGGCGCGCCACAGGGCGCGGGCGCCGGCCATGTTGCGTCCGGACGTGGATGTTCTCGAGCGCAGCTCGGGCATGGGCTCCTCCTCAGGTCAGACATGCTGTTAAAGAGGGTACTCCCGGTGCGGGGGCGGCCCGCACTCACCCTCCCCCGTCTCGGATGCTGAAACATCGTCTCACCCATCGGCGTCGAGAAGGATGCCTCGTGCTTCATATGCACCGGTCGCGCCGTCATGTCGTCACACCGCCGTGATCCCGGAGGGCGGTTGGCACGGAGGCCCCGGGCGGGCCAAGCTGGGAGGGGAGCGCACGACGCCGTCCGGGCGGCGGGCCCTCCCCGCGACACGACCCCAGGAGGAAGCATGCTCAACAGCTCGGACCGCATCCGCACCACCCACGTCGGCTCGCTGCCGCGCCCCACGGCCCTGCGCGAGGCCAACGCGGCCCGGCGGGACGGCTCGCTGAGCGAGGAGGACTTCCGGTCCGTCCTGACCCGCTCGGTGGACGAGGTCGTGGCGCGGCAGGTCGAGATCGGCCTCGACACCGTCAACGACGGCGAGTACGGCCACGCGATGGCCGGCACGGTCGACTACGGCGCGTGGTGGCACTACTCCTTCGCGCGGACCGGCGGGCTCGACGTCGTCGACGGCGTGACCTTCGACGAGATCCTCAAGACCCCGGGCAACGGCCGGTACAACAGCTTCGCGGTGCGCCGCGACTGGACCCGCTTCGCCGACTTCTACGCCGAGCTCGAGCTGGGCAACGACCCCTCGCGCGAGTTCCCCATCGCCACCGGGCCCCTGACCTACGAGGGCGGGGACGCCGTCGCGGCGGACATCCGCAACCTGACCGGCGCCGTCGAGCGCAGCGGGGCCTCGGAGGCCTTCGTCGCCGCGCTCTCCCCCGGCTCGGCCTCGCGGATCGGCAACCGCCACTACGCGACCGACGAGGAGTTCATCTACGCGTGGGCCGACGTCCTCCACGAGGAGTACAAGGCCATCACCGACGCCGGGCTGATCGTGCAGCTCGACGACCCCTCGATCGCCGAGGCGTGGGACCAGCTCAACCCCGAGCCCACGATCGAGGAGTACCTGCGCTTCAACCGGCTGGCCATCGAGGCCGCCAACTACGCGCTGCGCGGCATCCCCGAGGAGCAGGTGCGCTTCCACCTGTGCTGGGGCTCCTGGCACGGGCCGCACACCACCGACATCGAGATCAAGCACCTCATCGAGTCGCTGTTCACGATCGACGCCGGGGCCTACAGCTTCGAGGCCGCCAACGTCCGCCACGCCCACGAGTGGAAGGACTGGGAGGGTGTGAAGCTGCCCGAGGGGAAGCTGATCCTGCCCGGCGTCGTCTCCCACTCGACCAACGTCGTCGAGCACCCCGAGCTGGTCGCGCAGCGGATCGAGCAGTACGCCTCCGTGGTGGGGCGGGAGAACGTGATCGCCTCGACCGACTGCGGGCTGGGCGGGCGCATCCACCCGGAGATCGCGGAGGCGAAGCTGCGGTCGCTGACCGAGGGCGCGCGGATCGCGAGCGGGCGGCTGTTCTGAGCGGGACCGGGCGGACCCTCCCGCGCTCGCCCCCTGATCGGTTCGGCACCGATGCCGCGCGCACGGCACCCTCGCACGGCCCGGAGGCGCCCGCACCCGTCTAGTCTGAGAGGCGAGTCGAGGGATCCTGGCCCCGGCCGGGAGACCCCATGCTCCCCGGCGGCCTCCCGCGACTCGCGAGATCCCCATCTCACGCCGGCCCCTCGCCACGCGCGAGGGGCCGGACTCGTTAATGAACGGCCTCGTCAGGCCGGTGCGGATAGTGTGATGCATACCATTCGCACCGGTGCCCGACCTCGGGAGGGCACCGGCAGACCTCGACGCTGAGGAGACCCTGCATGGCCCCGCATTCCGAATCGAAGACCGTCGAACTCCTCTCCCCGGTGGCCGGCCGCGTGGTCGGCATCGAGGAGGTGCCGGACCCGGTCTTCTCCAAGAAGCTCGTGGGGGACGGATTCGGGGTCAGCGACCCGCCCGGCGGCGCCGTCCTCGCGCCGGTCAGCGGCAAGGTCACCATGTCCGCCGAGTCCAAGCACGCCCTGGGCTTCCGCACCCCGGACGGCCTGGACGTCCTGGTCCACCTCGGCATCGACACCGTGGAGCTGGAGGGCAGGCCGTTCACCCTCCACGTGGGCAAGGGGGACGAGGTCGAGGCCGGCCAGGAGATCGGTCGGATGGACGTCGAGGCCATCCGCGAGGGCGGCAAGGACTCGACCGTCATCCTCGCGGTCACCAACACCCCCAAGGTCCTGGCCTCGCTCGAGGTCAACCCGCGGCAGGTCGAGGCCGGCGAGGCCGCGGCCACCGCCGGGCTGAAGGAGCGCGAGGAGGCGGCGGAGGCCGCGGACGGGCGGTCCGTGGCGTCGGCATCGGCCTCGGCGTCCGGCGGCGAGGCGTTGGCAGGCGGCGGGGCGGCGTCCGGCGGCGAGGCCACGGCCGGTGCCGCGGCGTCCGGCGACGCGGCGGGCGACGGCGACGAGGCGGCCCCGGGCGGCGGCGTCGCCACCCGCGAGGACTCCGAGCGCCCCGCCGACCTCGAGGGCTTCGACGCGCTGGCCTGGGACATCCTGAAGCACATCGGCGGCAAGGGCAACATCCGCAGCGTCACCCACTGCATCACCCGGGTGCGCTTCTATCTCAAGGACCAGGCGAAGGCGGACGACGACGTCGTCGCGGACCTGGACGGCGTGATCGACGTCGTGAAGGCCGGCGGGCAGTACCAGGTGGTGATCGGCCCGGCCGTGGAGGACGTGTACGACGCCGTCGTGGCCCAGCTCGGCGAGGAGAAGGCGTCCGGCGAGCAGGCCGCGGGCGAGGACGACGTCGAGCGCCCCAGCACCGCGTGGGGCTGGGTCAAGCACGGCTTCAGCTCGCTGATCGGCGTGATCACCGGCTCCATGATCCCGGTGATCGGCCTGCTGGCCGCCTCGGGCATCATCAAGGGGATCCTGTCCCTGCTGCTGACCTTCGGCGCGATCACCGAGGAGAGCCAGACCTACGCCGTCATCAACGCGATGAGCGACTCCGTGTTCTTCTTCCTGCCGATCTTCGTCGGCTTCACCGCGGCCCGGCGGCTCGGGGCGGACCCGATCATCGTGGCGATCGTCGGCGGCGTGCTCACCTACCCGTCGCTGGTCTCGATCTCCGAGACCGACGGGCAGCAGTCGATCCTGGGGATGTCCCTCAACGCCGAGTTCTTCGGCCTGCCGTACCACATGGCCGCCTACACCTACTCGATCTTCCCGATCATCGTGGCCGCCTGGCTCGCCTCGATCCTGGAGCCGTGGCTCAAGAAGGTCATCCCGGTGACCGTGCGCATGATCTTCCTGCCGCTGATCGAGGTGGTCGTGGTCTCGCTCGCGATCCTGCTGGTGCTGGGGCCCGTGGTCACGTTCCTCTCGGGCGGCATCGCGGCCGGCATCCAGGGTCTGTACGACCTCTCGCCCACGGTCTCCGGGCTGGTCATCGGCGGTCTCTACCAGTGCCTGGTGATCTTCGGCCTGCACTGGGCCGTGATCCCGCTGATCGCCCAGGACATCGCGGCCACCGGCAGCTCCTCGCTCAACGCGATCGTCTCCGCGACCATGGTCGCCCAGGGCGGCGCCGTGCTCGCGGTGTTCTTCAAGTCCCGCGTCCAGAAGATCAAGACGCTGTCCGGCCCGGCCGCGATCTCCGCGTTCTGCGGCATCACCGAGCCCGCCATGTACGGCGTCAACCTCAAGTACGGGCGCGTGTTCGTCATGGCCCTGGCCGGCGGCGCCGTCGGCGGCTTCCTCACCGGGATCCTCAACGTCAACATGTGGGGCTTCACGGGCGCCCTGGTCGGGTTCACGTCCTTCGTCAACCCCGAGGGCCTGGACGCCAGCTTCTGGGGCTACCTCATCGCCTCGGGCGCCGCGCTGACCGTGTCCTTCGTGCTGACCTGGTTCTTCGGCTTCAAGGACGCCGACGTCGAGAAGGCGCGGGACGTCAAGAAGGTCCGCCTGGGCCGCCGGGACCCGGTGCAGAAGTAGGACGACGCCGGGGCCGGCGGGCGGCGCGGCCCGCTGACCGCCCGGCCGCGTCGGGTCTGACGGCGGCCGGCGGCCGGCCCCGCCTCAGCGGGACAGCAGCAGCGCCTCGCCCTGCCCGCCGCCCCGCACAGCGCGACCGGGCCCCGCCCCCCGCCCCGCCGGGAGAGCTCCAGCGCGGCGTGCAGCGCCAGCCGCGCGCCCGAGGCGCCGATCGGGTGCCCCAGCGCGATGGCCCCGCCGTGGACGTTGACCCGCGCGGCGTCGAGCCCCAGGTCCCGCGCGGACTGGTAGGACACGGCGGCGAACGCCTCGTTGATCTCCCAGAGGTCCACCTCCGACGCCGTCCACCCCGCCCGGCGCAGGGCCGCCGCGGCCGCGCGCGAGGGCTGGGAGTGCAGCGAGGCGTCGGGCCCGGCGGTCTGCCCCGAGGCGCCGACCTCGGCCAGCCGCGGCAGCCCGTGCCGCTCGGCGTAGGCCCGCGAGGCGAGCACCAGCGCGGCCGCTCCGTCAGAGAGCGGCGAGGAGTTCCCGGCGGTGATGGTCCCGCCCTCCCGGAAGGCCGGCCGCAGGCCCGCCAGCGCCTCGGACGTGGAGTCGGGGCGCACGCCCTCGTCGGCGTCGACCCTCTCCGACCCGCGGCGCCCGGGCACCTCGACCGGCACGATCTCCGCCGCGAAGACCCCGGCCGCGGCGGCCTCCCCGGCCCGCCGGTGCGAGGCCGCCGCGATCTCGTCCTGGACCGCGCGCCCGATCCCGCGGGCGGCGTTGTCCGCGTCGGCGCCCTCGCCCATGCTGCGGCCGTCCTCGGCGTCAGTCAGCCCGTCCCGGGCCACGGCGTCGAGCAGCCGCAGGTCGCCGTAGGTCCGCCCGGCCCGGATCCCGGGGGCCAGGTGCGGCGCGCCGGACATCGACTCCTGGCCGCCCGCGACCACCACCTCGGCCTCCCCCAGCCGGATCAGCCGGGCGGCGTCGGTGACGGCCAGCAGCCCGGACAGGCACACCTTGTTCAGCGTGGTCGCGGGGGCGCGGCGCGGGATGCCCGCCCGCAGCGCCGCCTGTTTGGCCGGGTTCTGGCCCGCACCCGCCTGGATCACCTGGCCCATGAGGACCTGGTCCACGAGCCCGGGGTCGACGCCGGCCCGCTCGAGCGCCGCCGCGATGGCCCGGCCGCCGAGCTCCACGGCGCTCAGCGGGGCGAGCCGCCCCATGATCCGGCCCTGCGGGGTGCGCGCCCCGGCGAGGATGACGACGTCGTTCGGCTGCTGCACGTGGGCTCCCTGGCGGTGTCCGGCGATGGTGTCCTGCGTCTCATCGTACCGAGGGGCGGCCGCCGCCGAGGCGGGCGCCCCGGAGGCGGGGCAGTTCGGGAGGCGGAGTCAGGCTCCGCAGGGGGCCGGTTCCGCAGGCGGGACCGGTTCCACGGGCGGGCCGGTTCCGCAGGCGGGTGCAGCTCCGGGGGCGGGTCAGCGCCGGCTGATCCTCCGGTACTGCGCCACGGCGAGCGGGGCGAAGACCGCGATGATCGCCAGGCAGCACAGCAGCGCGTAGAGCGGCGCGTGCTCCGCCGGCCACCCCCCGGCGGCCTCGAACCCCGCGGGGGCCGGGTTGCCGAAGCCCTCGCGCGCCGCGGTCGCCACCGCGGTCACCGGGTTCCACTGCGCGATCAGCCGCAGCGGCCCGGGCAGCATCTCGGCGGAGACGAAGGCCCCGGAGATGAAGCAGACCGGGAACAGCCACAGCAGCCCGAGGCTCTGCGCGACCTCGACGCTGCGGGCGGTCAGCGCGATCACCGCGCCGATCCAGGAGACCGCGAAGGCGAAGAGCAGCAGCAGGAGGAACGTCAGGACCACGCTGGCCGGGTCCGCGTGCGTCCGCCAGCCGATGGCCAGGCCGCAGGCCAGGATCACGACCAGGGAGATCACGCTGGTGACCAGGTCGGAGCTGGTGCGCCCCAGGATCACGCCCACCCGCGACATCGGCAGGGCGCGGAACCGGTCCACGATGCCCTGCTGCAGGTCCTTCGCGAGGTACACGGCGGTGAAGGAGGAGTTGAACGTCAGCGTCTGGGCGAGGATCCCGCCGATCAGGAACTGCCGGTACGCCCCGCCGCCCAGCGCCCCGCCGAAGACGAAGGCGAGGATGAGGACGAAGATGATCGGCTGGGCGACGCCGGTGACCAGGGCCCCCGGCGTCCTGCGGACGTTGACGATGTTGCGGCGCGCGATGACGACGCCGTCGCGCAGTGCGGTGGCCGCGCTCATGAGTCGCTCCTTCCGGTGGAGGCTTCGGCCGGGAGGCGGGCCGCGCCCGGCGTCCCCGTGATCTTCAGGAAGACCTCGTCCAGGGTGGGCTGGCGCAGGGCCGCCTCGGCGACCGGCTCCCCGGCCGCGGCGAGGCGGCCGAGCACCCGCCGCAGGGTCTCGGGCCCGTCCGGCGCGGAGGCGGTGATCCGGTGCGCCCGCTGGTCGTACTCGGCGCCGGGGGCCGCCTCCGCGACCGCGCGCAGGGCGCCCTCGGGCGGCGCCCCCGGGACCAGCAGGACGTCGATCCGCGAGCCCCCCGCCTGGGCCTTGAGCTCCCCGGCCGTGCCCTCGGCGATGATCCGGCCGGCGTCGATCACGGCGATCGAGTCGGCCAGCTCGTCCGCCTCCTCGAGGTACTGGGTGGTCAGCAGCACCGTGGTGCCGCCCGCGGCCAGGTCCGAGATCGCGTCCCACGTGTCCCGGCGGCCGCGCGGGTCCAGCCCGGTGGTCGGCTCGTCGAGGATGACCACGGGGGGCCGGGCCACGATCGCGCCGGCCAGGTCCAGGCGGCGCTTCATCCCGCCGGAGTAGGTGCCGGCGCGCTGCCCGCGGGGGACGGTGTCGAGCCGGAAGTGCTCCAGCAGCTCCTGGGCCCGGGCCTTGGCCTCCCGGCGGCGCATGCCGTAGAGCTCGCCCACGAGGGTCAGGTTCTCGTGGCCGGTCAGCTTGTCGTCCACCGCGGCGTACTGGCCGGAGACGCCCAGGCGGCGGCGCACCTCGTGGGGCTCGGTCCGCACGCTGTGGCCGGCCACCAGGGCGTCGCCGTCGTCGGGCTCCAGCAGGGTGGTCAGGACGCGGACCGACGTCGTCTTCCCGGCGCCGTTGGGGCCGAGCAGGCCCTGGACGCGCCCGGCGGGCACCTCCAGGTCCACGCCGTCCAAGGCCCGGAAGCCGCCGAAGCTCTTGCCGACCCCGCGCAGTGAGATCACGAGGCGGCCAGGTCCCGGTCGGCGACCGGGGTGATGTCCCGCCAGTTCTCCTCGACGTAGTCCAGGCAGTCCCGGCGCGCGGCCGGCCCGTAGACCGCCACCCAGCCCTGGGGCACGTCGGCGAAGTCCGGCCACAGGGAGTGCTGCCGGAGCTCGTTGACCAGCACGCGGAACTGTCCGTCCTCGTTGTCGAAGGGGTTCGTCATCTCTCTCGCACTCGCTTCTCCCCGCCCGGCGGGGTCGCCGGGCACGGGTGTCGATGGGTCCTATCGGTTACGTCTTTCGTACTACCCGGTATTCGTCGCCGCCGCGGATTCGGATGGGCCGATGCGGGATCGGATCGCCGCCGCCCCGCGGTCAATCGCGTGACGCCGAAAGCAATCGACGCAGGTCGGGGGCCATCTGGGCGACCGCGGCGGGGGCCAGCATGCCGTCGTGAGCGGCGTCGACCGCGCTGCTGGTCACCCGTCCCGTGACGTGCTCCTCCCAGGCCTCCGGGGCGGGGCGCCCGGCGGGGACCTCGCGCGTCGCCTCGAAGACGTGGAGGTTGCCGTCGAAGGTCGGGATCGGGGCCTCGTCGAGGATCCGGCCCGTCCGGCGGAAGCGCCGCGCGATCCGCTCCACCGTCCGCTCGGGGACGTCGCCCAGGGGGTTGCCCGCGGCCCGCAGGGTCTCGAGCACGGCGCCCGCGCCCAGCTCCTCCGGCAGGCCCTCGGTGAGCCCGTGGGCGGCGAGCAGGCCGCGCCACATGCGCTGCTCGTCCGCGACGCCGGCCAGCGCCTCCTCGCTCGGGTAGGCGTCGATGAGCCCCAGCGTCGCGACCTCCCGGCCCCGGTCCCGCAGCCGGGCGGCGATGGCCTGCGCCAGCCGCCCGCCGAAGGACCAGCCGACCAGGTGGTACGGCCCCTCCGGTTGGATCTCCAGGATCGTGTCCAGGTAGTCGGCCACGAGCTCGTCGAGGTCCTCCGGCTCGGCGCGTTCGGGCTCGTCCGGGGCGATCCCGGGCATCTGCAGCCCCATCACCGGGCGGTCCTGCGCCACGTGGGGCAGCAGGGCCGAGAAGGCCCAGCTGAGGCCGCTGGCCGGGTGGACGGCGAAGAGCGGGGCGGCGTCGCCCTCCGGGCGCAGCGGCAGGACGGGCCGTAGGCTCTCGGCCACGGCGCCCCCGCCGCCCTCG
This sequence comes from Rothia santali, assembly GCF_024199905.1. GTDB lineage: Bacteria > Actinomycetota > Actinomycetes > Actinomycetales > Micrococcaceae > Rothia > Rothia santali. The sequence continues at coordinate 1,519 of NZ_JANAFB010000004.1, read as the reverse complement.
ACCAGGGCCGCGAGACCGGCCACGGTGGGCGCCTGGAAGACGGCCTGGACCGGCAGCTCGGTCCCGAGCGCCTCGTTGACGGCGCTGACCACCGGCTGCGCGACGAACGAGTGGCCGCCGAGGTCGAAGAACGAGTCGCCGGCGGCGACCCCCTCGACGCCCAGCAGGCGCTCGTAGGCCTCGGCGACGGCGCGCTCGGCGCCCTCCCGGGGCGCGCGGCCGGTGCCACCGGCGGTGCGCGGCTGCGGGAGCGCCGCCTCGTCGACCTTCCCGTTGGCGGTCAGGGGGACCTCGGGGATCGTCGCGAGCGCCGCCGGGACCATGTAGTCGGGGACGCGGCGGCCCAGCTCGGCCAGGAGCTCCTCCCCCGGCTGCGCTTCCGGGTCCCGCGGGACCACCCAGGCGATCAGCTCGGCGCCGCGCTCGGTCCGCCGGGGGCGCACCACGGCCTGGGCGACGCCGTCGGCGGCGCGGAGCAGGGACTCCACCTCGCCGGGCTCCACCCGGTAGCCGCGGATCTTGACCTGGTCGTCGCTGCGCCCGAGGGTCTTGACGGCCACGCGGCCGCCGGCGTCGGGCTCCCCCGCCACCACGACGTCGCCGGTGCGGTACATCCGGCTGCCGTCGGCGGCGAAGGGGTCGGCGGTGAAGGACAGCGCGGTGGTCCCGGGGCGGCCCGCGTACCCGTCGGCCAGCTGGGGCCCGGCGAGCCACAGCTCTCCCGAGGCCCCCGGCGGCACCGGGCGCAGGCGGTCGTCCAGGACGTAGGCGGCCGTGCCGGCGGTCGGCGCGCCGAGCTCGGGCGACGCCGCGTCGGCCACGCGGGCCACCATCGAGTCGACGCCCACCTCCGTGGGGCCGTACAGGTTCCAGGCGCGCACGGCGGGCCGCTCGCGCAGCCACGACCACAGGCCCGGGTCCAGGGGCTCCCCGCCCAGCATCAGGTGGAAGGGCTCCTCCGCGGGGCGGTCGTCGAGGTGCTCGGCCAGCCGCGTCTGGGCCGCGAGGGCCGCGACGTAGCTGGGCGTGGTCTCCCAGGCCGTGATCCCCTGCTCGGCGAAGCGCTCGACCAGCGCCTGGGGGTCGCGCCGGACCGCGTCCGGGAGGACGTGCACCTCGTGGCCGTCGGCCAGCCAGAGCAGCGGGTCCATCGCGGCGTCGAAGCCGACGCCGGTGGTGTGGGCCAAGCGCGCCGGGGGCTCGCCGGGACCGGGCAGCACGCTCGCCCGGTGCGAGGCGAGCAGGTGCGCCAGCGCGCGGTGGGGCACCTGGACCCCCTTGGGCTCCCCGGTGGTCCCGGAGGTGAAGATCAGGTAGGCCGGGTCGGAGAGGCCCGGGGCGGGCGCCTCCGCCGCGTGCTCGGGCAACGCGGGCTCGGGCTTTGCGGGCTTCGGCGCCGCGGACTCGGGCGACGCGGGCCGGGGCACCTGGAGGTCCCAGCGCAACAGGTCGGCGAGGCCGAGCAGCCGCCGGCCGTCGAGGCCCGCGCGCTCCGCCCCGGCCCGGGCCGCCTCGGCAC
>NZ_JANAFB010000049.1 GCF_024199905.1 Rothia santali | reverse complement strand
GCCCGGCCCCGGCCCCGCCCGCCGTCGGACGCACGGCCTCGATCCCCTCCGCCGCCCGGCGCCCGCGGCTCCAGTACTCGCCCAGCGCCGCCACCGCGATCCCCGCTCGCTCGAGCGCCGCCAGGACCCGCGCCTCGTCCTCGGGCCCGGGCACGCGCAGGACGGCGTGGAGGCCGCCGTCCATGGGCAGCACCTCGACGCCGGAGGGCAGGTGCCCGGCGTCGAGGATCCGGGCCAGCATGTCCCGCCGGCGCCGGTAGTCGCGGCGCATGCGGGCGGTGTGCCGGCGGAACCCGCCGGAGCGCATGTAGTGGGCCACGGCGTCCTGGACCACCGCGGAGACCGGGGCACCGGCGTCGCGCCGCAGGGCCAGCACCTCCTCCCGGATGCGCGGCGGGAGCAGCACGAAGCCCAGGCCCAGCCCGGGCGTCAGCGTCTTGGCGAAGGAGCCCAGCGTCACCACCCGGCCGCCCGCCCCGGCCTCGCGGGAGTCGAGGGCGGCGAGCGCGGGCAGCGGGTCGCCGACGTAGCGCAGCTCGGAGTCGTAGTCGTCCTCGACCAGCAGCGCGTCCTGCTCCTCGGCCCAGCGGATCAGCTCGAGCCGGCGGGCCACCGGCATCGAGGTGCCCAGCGGGTACTGGTGCGAGGGGGTGAGGAGCACGACGTCGGGCCGGCGCTCGCCGCTCGGCAGGCCGGCGGGATCCAGGCCCTGCGCGTCCAGGGGCACCGGGACCACCGCGTGACCCAGGGCCTGGGGGACCCGGTGCAGCGAGGGGTACCCGGGGTCCTCCACCGCGACGGTCAGCGGGCGGACGTGGCGGCGGCTCAGGACGGTGAGCAGCAGGCGCAGGCCGTCGCGGGCGCCGGCGGTGACCACGAGGTCCTCGGGCGAGGCGACCACCGAGCGGAGGAGGCGCAGGTACTCGGCGAGCTCGCGCCGCAGCTCGGCGGAGCCCTCCGGGCCGTAGCCGAGTCCGGGGTGGGCGGCGGCGGAGCGCCACGCCGCGCGCCAGGCGGTGTTGGCGACGGAGGAGATGTCCGGGGTGCCGGGGCGCAGGTCGACGGGGGCCACGGGGCGGGCCGGGGCGGGGGACGGGGTCGCGGCCCGGGTGGGGGCGGAGGTGGCGGCCGGCGTCGGGCCGGGGTGACAGGAGCCTGGGCGGGCTGGCGGCGTCGGGGCGCGGCCTCGGGTTCCGGTGGCGGCCGGCGGCGTCGGGCCGGGGCGGCGGGCTCCGGGGCGGGCCGGCGGCGTCGGGCTCCCGTCCGCCGGGGCGCTGCGCGCGATGCTCGGCGGGAGGTCCGGGTTGATGCGGGTGCTCCCCCGGTCGGAGACGAGGTAACCCTCGCCCGCGAGCTGGTCGTAGGCGGTGGTGACCGTCCCGCGGGAGACGCCGAGGCGCTCCGCGAGGCCCCGGGTCGACGGGATCGGGTCGCCGGGGTGGAGGGCGCCGGCCGCGAGCAGGTGGCGGACCTGCTCGACGATCTGGCCGGGGATGGGGCCGGCCGCGCGGTCCACGCGGACCGGGATCTCGGCGTCGGCGGGGTAGCGGGGCATGGGACCAGTCTAGGCCCGCCCCGGCGAAGTGGACCAAAATCCTCGAACGATTCTGGATCTGTCGATGGGCCAGTGTTCCGGGCGAGGATGGACCCCATGACTCAGACCCTGACCTCCGACCAGACCCTCACCGGTTCCCCCCTCGTCAAGCGCGGCCTCGCCGACATGCTGAAGGGCGGCGTCATCATGGACGTCGTCAACGCCGAGCAGGCCCGCATCGCCGAGGACGCCGGCGCCGTCGCCGTGATGGCCCTGGAGCGCGTGCCCGCCGATATCCGCGCGCAGGGCGGCGTCGCCCGCATGTCCGACCCGGACCTGATCGACGGGATCGTCAACGCCGTGTCCGTCCCGGTCATGGCCAAGGCCCGCATCGGCCACTTCGTGGAGGCCCAGGTGCTGCAGGCCCTCAAGGTGGACTACATTGACGAGTCCGAGGTCCTCTCCCCCGCCGACTACGTCAACCACATCGACAAGCAGAAGTTCACCGTGCCCTTCGTCTGCGGCGCGACCAACCTGGGCGAGGCCCTGCGCCGCATCGCCGAGGGCGCGGCCATGATCCGCTCCAAGGGCGAGGCCGGCACCGGCGACGTCTCCGAGGCGACCAAGCACATCCGCACCATCCGCGGCGAGGTCGCGCAGATCCGGGCGGCCTACCAGTCCGACCCGGACTCGCTGTACGTCAAGGCCAAGGAGCTCGCCGCGCCGTACGACATCGTGCTCGAGGTGGCCCGCACCGGGAAGCTGCCGGTCGTGCTGTTCACCGCGGGCGGGGTCGCCACCCCGGCCGACGCCGCGATGATGATGCAGCTCGGCGCCGACGGCGTGTTCGTGGGCTCGGGCATCTTCAAGTCCGGCAACCCGGCCGAGCGCGCGGCCGCGATCGTCAAGGCCACCGCGTTCTACGACGACCCCGAGGCCGTCGCCGACGCCTCGCGCGGGCTGGGCGAGGCCATGGTGGGCATCAACGTGGGCGACCTGCCCGCGCCGCACCGCCTGTCCGAGCGCGGCTGGTAGGCGCGTGACGACGCAGGTCGCCGGGCTGCCGGGCGCCGCCGGGGCTCGGGGCGCCGCCGGGGCCGGGACTCAGGGGTCCGTCGGGACCCGGAACGCCGCGAGGCCGGCCGCTCGCTGGCCGGCACCCCGGTGACCGGCGGCCGGCCCGAGGCGCACGACGTCGCGGTCCCCCGCCCCGAGGCCCCGGTGATCGGCGTCCTCGCCCTCCAGGGCGGGGTCGCGGAGCACGCCCGGCTGCTGGAGTCGCTGGGCGCCGAGGCGCGCCTGGTCCGGCGGCCCGGCGACCTGACGGGGCTCGACGGCCTGGTGCTGCCCGGCGGCGAGTCCTCGACCATCGACCGGCTGACCCGGCTCTTCGGCCTCCGGGAGCCGCTGATCGAGGCGGTCGCGGGCGGCCTGCCGGTCCTGGGGACGTGCGCGGGGCTCATCCTGCTCGCCGCCGAGATCGACGACCCGGCGCCGGGCCAGCAGTCGTTGGGCCTGCTCGACGTCGCGGTCTCCCGCAACGCGTTCGGCTCGCAGGCGGCCTCAGCCGAGGTCACGCTGCCGTGGGACGGCGTCGGCGGGGAGTCGGTGCGCGCGGCGTTCATCCGGGCGCCCATCGTCACGCGCACGGGGCCCGGCGTCGAGGTGCTCGCGCGCCACGAGGGCCGCGTGGTCGCGGTGCGCTCCGGCACGGTGCTGGGCATCAGCTTCCACCCGGAGCTGACCGGGGACGCCACGGTGCACGGGGAGCTGCTGGGGATGGTGCGATAGGGGCGGAGGCGCCGCTCCTACCGCGCGCCTCGCGCCGTGAGCACGCAGCTCACGGCGGCGTGACCGGTACGTGCGCGATTCGCGCCGAGCGGGACGCCTCCCCCTCGCTCCGCGTGCGCTCCGAACGGCGTCGATGGGTTGCTGAACCGATCGATGAGATCGGGTGGGCCCTCCCGATCCTCCTTCGGCGGTTCCAGCCCTGCCCCGGAGCATGCCGACTTTTCGGCATCTCCGCCCTGTAACGCCGCCCTGTCTTCCCGACATAGACAAGAGACAGAAGGAATACGAGGATCCGCACACCCCGCGGCATCCCACCAGGCACCTGCCCGCATCTCACCGGAACCGTGCCGCGCACGGTTTCAGGAGGCATCGAGTGGGCTCAGTTCACCATCGGATCGTCGCGGGGGCCGGCGTCGTCGTCTTCGGGCTCCTGGCCGTCCTGTCCGCGGTCTTCCTCGACCTGCAGGACCGGACGGTTCCGCGGGCCGCGGGTGCGAGCGCGGCATTCGACCTCGACTTCACCGGCTCCGCGCTCGACGACGCGACGGCCCTCGATGCCCTGGGCTCGGTCAGCGACGACCTCGGCCTGGGCTTGGTCCGCTTCGCCGGGGACGTGCGGGACGGCGGGGGCTCGGATCAGGTGCTCGTCGAGCTGGGCGCGTCCCGCTCTCTCCCGGACCGCCTCCCCCGGTTCGGGACCGTCCCCGACGCCGAGGTCCGCGGCTCGGAGACCCTCGCGAACTCCTCCCCGCAGGGCCGGTACCTCGTCACCGGTGAGCACCCCGATCTGGCCGTCTTCGCCGAGTGGCTGGAGGAGAACGGCGTGGGAGCGGCGCGCATCCCGCCGGCGGCCGCGTCCGCCCCGGGCCTGCTCGTCGCCCAGCCCGCCTTCACGACCTGCCTCATCGCCGCGCTGCTCCTGCTAGTGTGCCTCGCCTTGTACTGGTGGGCCGTCCGGGCCCGACGCCGCGCCCTCCTGGTCCTGGCCGGCATGGCGCCCCGGGGGATCATGGGCTGGGACCTCGCGGGTCTCGCGCTGCCGCTGGCGGGGTCCGCGGCGCTCGTGACCGCGGTGGCGGCCGGCTTCGCCGCCACGCGCGGAGGCGTCTTCGTCCTGCCGATGGTCCTTCTCCTGGGAATCCTCGAGCTGCTCCTGATCGCCAGCGTGGTCGGGGCCTTCGCCCTGCTCTCGGTCGCCGCCTGGCCCTCCTCGGCCGTGCTGTCCCGATCGCGTCACGCCGCTCAGGGGCACCGCCTGACCGCCACGGGGCTGATGGCGCTGTCCTTCCTCCTGATGGTCGCCTCGGTCCCCCCGACGGCCGCGGTCTGGCGGGACGCGGACGCCGTCGCCCGGGAGCAGGCGCAGTGGCGGCTCCTCGCCGACCAGGTGAGCCTCGCGCTGACGGTGGGCGGGACCGAGGAGGAGTTCGACGTCGTCAGCGAGTCCCTGGGGCGGTTGTCCCGGGACGCGGAACGCCGGGGGTCGGTGGCGCTCTCCTACGCGTGGGAGACGGCGCCGTCGTCCGCGGACGGTGCCGAGCCCTCTTCGGACGGTCCGCCCCTGGCGCTCGTGAGCCGGGCGTGGCTGGAGCGCACCGGCGTCGACGACGCCGACCTCGCCCCCGCCACCCGGGAGAGCCTCCCCTCCGAGGCGCGGGAGTTCCTCGACGAACAGCTCCCGCTCTGGACGCACAGCGCCCCGGCGGGCCTCGAACTCTACGTCCACCGCGGGGAGACCGGGCCGCCGCTGATCAAGGGCGGCAGCGGCAGGATGCTGTTCCCCCGGGAGCCCATCCTCGTGGTCGTTCCCGACATCCTCTCCTTCAACGACGACTTCCTGGGGGCGGCCATCTCCTCGTCCAACATCGTCTTCACCGGCCTGGCGGCCACCGAACGGGAGGTCCACGACGCCGGCCTGAGCGGCGCCGTCCGGGTGCAGCTCGTGGCCGAGGACGGGCTCCTCCGGGCCCAGCTCTCCTCCTACCTCGCCCTGATCACGGCGCTCTCGCTGCTCGCCCTGGCCGCGGCGCTGCTCGTTGCGTCCGCGGTGGGAGCCGCCATCGCCGCGATCGTGTCCCTGCCGCGCGACCGGGTCCTGGGGCTGTCCGGCGAGTCCCGGTGGAGGATCGTGGCGCCCCGGCTCGTCCCCCAGTGGGCGGCGGGAACCGTGCTGACGGGTGCCGTCCACGTCGCCATGGCGGGAAACGGGGTCGAGCAGCCCGGGTGGGTCTGGGCCGGGGCCGCGCTGGGGCTCGCCGTCGCGAGCGCCTGCCACCTCGTGGCGACCCGCTGGGCGTTCCGCCAGGCGCTCGAACGCGCCCTGTGAACCTGAGTCCTGGAACCGGGCATCGGCTCGGACATCGGCACCGGCGGTGGCGCTGACACTGCGCCGCACCGGCATCGCAACGCATCTAACCGACACCGCATCGCACCGCACCTAACCGACCCCGCATCGACTGGAGGACCGACATGATCGAAGCGCACGACCTCAGCATCCGCATCGGCCGACGACTCGTCGTCGAGGCCGCCACCCTCGCCTGCCGCGCCGGGGAGGTCACGGCCCTCACCGGGCCGAGCGGCTGCGGGAAGACGACCCTCCTCCAGGGCCTGGGCCTGCTGCTGCGGCCGGCCGGCGGGCGCCTCGCGGTGGACGGGGAGGACGCGACGCACTGGCCCGAGCGGCGGCGTCGCGCGTTCTGGCGCGAGCGGGCGGCCTTCATCCAGCAGGACTACGGCGTGATCGACGACGCCAGCCTCGCCTTCAACGTCGCGCTGCGGACCGACCTGTTCGGGCAGCCCGCACGCGGGTCCCTCCCCGGAGTCCGGGAGGCGCTGCGCCGGGTGGGCCTGCGGCGACCTGAGTCGGAGCCGGCGGCCCACCTCAGCGGGGGCGAGAAGCAGCGTCTGGCCGCCGCTCGCGCCCTGTACCGGGGGGCCGACGTCGTGTTCGCGGACGAGCCCACCGCCTCCCTCGACCGGGGCAACCGGGACCGCGTGACGGGCCTGCTCGAGGAGCTGGCGGGCGCGGGGGCCGCGGTGGTCATCGCGACTCACGACGAGCGGCTGGCGCGGCGGTGCGCGCGGGTCCACGAGATGGCCCGGGCGGGGTGAGGGCGCGGCCGTCCCGGGCGGGGTGAGGGGGTGGTCATCCCGGGCAGATCGCCGCCGGCTAGGGCGGACTTAGGGCAGGGGTGAGCACGTAAGGCGGCTCGCCCAGAATGGGCCACGTCGCCCCGCCGCCGCGGACGGGGCGGGGAGGGGGCGCCCGTGGAGGAGGGCTTCGTGGAGATCTACCGGCTCCATCACGGGCGCGTCCGGGCTCTGGTCGGCCGGCGCCTGGAGGGGGCCGAGCAGGCCGAGGACATCACGTCCGAGGTCTTCCGCATCGCGTGGGCCCACCACCGCGCCGGCGGGACCGTCACCCCCGCCTGGCTGCACCAGGTGGTGCGCAACCTGCTCGGCGCGGAGTACCGGCGCGGCCGGCGCCAGCGGGACCTCCTGAAGCGGCTGGCCGCGGTGGAGACGGACGCGGCCGCGGAGGACCCCGGGCCGGGCGTCGTCGAGACGGTCGCCGTGCGGGCGGCGATGCTGGGCCTGACCCCCGAGGACCGCCGCGTCCTGCACCTCGCGTTCTGGGAGGACCTCCCCTCGGCCGAGATCGCGCGGAGGCTCGGCTGCTCGCCTCCCGCGGCCCGGGTCAGGGTGCTCCGCGCCAAGCGGCGGCTCGGGGACCTTCTTCAAGCGCCGTCCCGCCGGGATGCACCCGCCCCCGCTCACACCGGCCAGGCGAGGCGATGAGCGGGCGGTCGAGGGGCGGCGGGCGGGTGGCCGAAGGGCGGCGCCGGGCGATGCACGGGCAGACGCCAGATGACGCCGCGGGGCGGCACCGCGGGGTGGCCGGGCGGCGGGACGACCGGGTCGCGAGGGGACGAGAACCCGCTCAGCGCTGCCCCAGGTGCCCCCGCAGCGTCGTCCCCTCGTACTCCGTGCGGAAACGACCCCGCCGCTGCAGCTCGGGAACCACGTGATCCACGAAGTCCTCGAGCCCGCCGGGCAGCGAGGGCGGCATGAGGTTGAAGCCGTCGGCCCCGCCCCGGTCCAGCCACTCCTCGATCCGGTCCGCGATGGACTCCGGCGTGCCGACCATCGTGCAGTGCCCGCCCCCGGCCGCGAGCCGCCCGAGCAGCTGCCGGACCGTGGGCCGCTCGGAGGCGACGATGCGCAGGATCGTCGCGTAGCGCCCCTGCGGCCCGGTGAACTCCTCGAGCGGGGCCAGCTCCGGCACGGGCGCGTCCAGCTCCCACCCCGAGCAGTCCCGCCCCACGAACCGGCTCAGCTGCCGCAGCGAGGCCTCCGCGGGCAGCAGCTCGTCCAGCGCAGCCTGCTTCCGCCGCGCCTCCGCCTCGGTGCTCCCCACGTACGCGACCAACCCCGGCATGACGACGACGTCGTCCGGGTCCCGCCCCGCCGCACCGATCCGCCGCCGCACGTCCTCCCGGTAGGCCACGCCCTGCTCGAGGTCGTAGGCCACGGCGTAGATGCCCTCCGCGTGGCGGGCGGCCAGGTCCCGCCCCGGTCCGGAGGCGCCCGCCTGGAACAGGACGGGGCGCCCCTGCGGCGGCTCGGGGACGTTGAGGGCGCCCGCCACCGAGAAGTGCTCGCCGGCGTGGGCGACGTCGCGGATCAGCTCCGGGTCCACGTAGCGGCCGGAGCGGTCCGCCTCGAGGGAGGCCCCCGGCCAGGAGGACCACAGGGCCTGGACGACGTCGATGAACTCCTCGGCCCGCTCGTAGCGCCGCTCGTGGGGCGGCATGGCCGGCATCCCGTGGTTGCGGGCCTCGACGTCGAACATCGAGGTCACCACGTTCCACCCGGCCCGGCCGCGGCTGATGTGGTCCAGGCTCGCGAGCAGGCGGGCCGCGTGGTACGGGGTGTAGAAGGTGCTGGAGACGGTGCTGACCAGGCCGATCCGCTCGGTGGCGCGGGCCATCGCGGACAGCGTGGTGAGCGGCTCGAGGAACCAGCCGGGCGAGTCGCCGAGCGAGGGCGCGTCGAGCGACTGGCCGTCGGCGAAGAAGACGGCGTCGAGCAGTCCGCGCTCGGCGGTGCGGGCCAGCCCCTCGTAGTACTCGATCTCGCCGAGGCGGCCGACCGCGGAGCCCGGCGCCCGCCAGGCCCCCTTGTGGTGCCCGCAGCCGTAGACGAACAGGTTGAGGTGGGCGCGCTTGCGCGGCGCATCCCCGCCGGAGCGCCCGCGTCCCGTGGGAACGGACGGCTGCTTCGGTGACGAGTCGTCGGTGCGCGGCGAGCCAGCGGCGGGTGACGAGTCGTCGATCCGCCCGCTCATCCCTTGACCAGCCCGCCGTCGACCACGAGGTTCTGGCCCGTCACGGCGCGCGCCCACGGGGAGGCGAAGAAGAGCACGGCGTCGGCGAGCTGCTCCGGCGTCGTGACCTCCCGCAGCGGGGTCCCCGCGGCGATCGCGTCGAAGACCTCCTCGGGGGTCGCGGCGCTGGCGTCGGTGGTGCGCAGCAGCCCGCCCGAGACCATGTTGACCGTGATCCCGTCCGGCCCCAGGTCGTGGGAGAAGGTGCGCGTGATGGACAGCAGCGCGGCCTTGGCCGCGGTGTAGTCGTGGTACGGGACCACCGGGTGCTGGAAGAGGTTGGTGCCGATGTTGACGACTCGCCCGAATCCCTGCTCCCTCATTCCGGGCAGCACGGCCTGGATCAGGTGGACCGGCCCGGTCAGGGAGCCCTCGACCTGCGCGCGCAGGTGGTCGTCGGTGAGCTCGTGGGCCTTGGGCCGCGCCTCGCCGTTGAACGAGAAGTCGACGAGCGCGTTGTTGACCAGCGTGTCGACCGGCCCGCCGAACCGCTCGGCCGCCGCCTCGACGGCGCGCACGGCCTGGCTGCGGGACCGGACGTCCAGCTCGACGGCGAGCACGCGGCCGGGAAACTCCTCCTCGAGCCGGTGCGCGGCCTCCCGGCTCTCCCGGAAGCCGACGACGACGCGCGCCCCCTCCCGCAGGAAGGCCCGGGAGATGCTGGCCCCCACGCCCCGGGCGCCGCCGGTGACGAGGACGACCTGCTCGTCCAGCGGCACGGCCGGGTGCCGCTCGGTCGAGGAGGCGGGGTGCCGTTCCGCGGAGGAAGAGGCCGGGGCGGCGTCGTGATGCCGGTGGCCGGGGGCGGCGTCCTGGGGAGGAAGGTGGTCGGTCATGGGTGCCTCATCTCTGAGGCGAAAGGAGGCGCGGTGCTCGGCACCGAGCGGACATTCCCTTCGCCAGTGCTAACTGAATCAGGTTCGACGGGTGTCATCTCAGCCGCCGGAGCCTGGATCGGCTCCCGCGCGGCACCCCGTGTCGTGCCTCTCACCCTAGCAACCCAGTCCGCGCTCCACGGGGAGGGCGGAGGCGCCGGGATGTCCTTCGGCCTCGGCCCCTCGCCGGGGAGTCGTCTCGACACCTCGCCGAGGACGCCAACCCGAACCTTCACCAGGAGGCTCGCCTCCGGACCTCGTCGGGGCCCGGCCCTGGGCCTGCGACCTCAGAAGCTCCCGCTCGCCCCGCCGCCCGAGAAGCCGCCCGGCGTCCCGCCGAACGAGCTGCCGCTGGAGCCCGCGCCGTCGGACCCCGGCGGCGCAGTCCCGCTCCCGGTGTAGAGCGCCGGCGCGGCGACGTAGAGCGGCAGCCACGTCCCGAAGCCGGGGGCGTACTGGGTGTAGCGCTGCGGGTCGTCGGCGTCGGCGAGCTCCTCCTCGCCCCGCTCGGCGCGGCGCCGCCGCTCCTCGCGCTCCTCCTGGTCCGTGGGCGGCTTCCGGTGGTGGTACCGGTACCTGCGGAAGGCCTTCCGCGTCGGCTCGGAGACCTCCCTGCCCGGGTTCTCGCGGAGGTACTCCTCGATCTCCTCGTCGGCGACCCGGCGCCACTTCCGCGCGTCCGCGAAGACCCAGATCAGCACGGCCGCCACGATCAGCCCCACCGCCCCGAGGATCACGGCAGCGATCAGGCCTCCGTTGCCGCCGCCGGAGTCCGACGCCGGGCGCACGCCCTCGGCCTCGTCATAGAGGGCGTCGACGGTGTCGGTCAGGCCGCGGTCGTAGTCGCCGTCGCGGAAGGGCGGCTCCAGGACGTCCTCGACGATCTGCTCGGCGTCGTCGTCGGTGATCGCCTCCCGGGCATCGTCGCCGACCTCGATCCGCAGGTCCCTCTCGTCCATGTCCACCGCGAGCAGCACGCCGTTGGAGGTCTCCCCCTCGCCCAGAGGCCAGGAGTTCGCGACGTCGCGGGTCCAGTCCTCCCAGTCGCCCTCGACGCCGTCCACGGTCAGCACCGCGACGCGCGCCGCGTCGGTCTCGCCGTTGCGGCGGTCGATCAGCTCGCTGAGGCGCTGCTCCTCCTGGTCGGAGAGGATGCCGGCGTCGTCGCGGACGTTGCCCTGCGCGGGCGGGTCCGGCAGCGACCGCTCGCCGCCGCCGTCCACGCCGCACCCCGCCAGGAGGGCGCCGGCCACGAGGGCCAGAGCCCCCGCGGCCAGCCGCGAGCGGACCGCCATCCGCCTAGGCCCTCGCCGCGCGCTCGCGGGAGCGCCCCACGAAGAACAGCACGAGCCCGACCACCAGCAGGATGAAGCCCAGGCCGCCGCCGAACACGCCGATCAGGATGCCGCCGACGCCGGTCGCGATGCCGCTCACCGAGACCGGCGGGCCCACCATCACCTCGCCGCCGGAGCAGACCATGTCGTAGGTTCCGGACTCGCTCACGGTGAAGGAGGTGTAGGAGGTCCAGGTGGTGCCGTCGCTGGTGAAGGAGCTCTCCTGGGGGGTGCCCTCCTCGATCGAGGCGCCGGCCGGGCCGGAGATGTTGCACATCGGGGCGCCCGCGCCGTCGCGGATGTAGACCTGCATCTGCTCGTCGGCCTGGATCTCCACGGAGCCCGAGCCGTCCACGCGGGTGCTGTTCTGCGCCTCGGAGACGGCGCCGCCGATCCCTGTGACCGCCATGATCACGGCCGCCACGACGCTGACCACCAGCAGAGCCCCGCCCACGATGGCGAGGATGCCGCCGACGCGCTTCATCTTCGAGCGGCCGGACTTCGCCGGCGCGGGGCCCGTGGCGCCGGCGTACGCGTAGCCACCGGTGCCGCCGCCCGAGCCGGGGCCGTAGCCGCCGTGGTCCCCGCCGGAGCCTCCCGGCTCGGAGCCGTACCCTCCCGACCCGGAGCCCCCGGAGGAGCTCGCACCGTAGCCGCTCGCCCCCGCCCCGCCTCCCGCGGAGCCGGCCGAGGGCGCCGCCTCGTGGGCGGGCATCTGCGTGGTGGGCGGGGGCCCGGGCGTGGCGCCCCCTCCGCCCTCGCCCGCGGACCGGGCTCCTGCTGCGTCGTGGGGCTGCTCATCCGGCGTGTTCTCGGGCGGGCGGGAAGTCATGTCGTCACCTCAATCAGCGAGTGCAATAAGTCACACGTTATCGAAGGACGCGTGTAGTTACTAGCCACAGCGGAGATTGAGACGTCTCCCAGGCACATCTCAGCCCCGGATCCACACGTCCGTCCGCGCCCGCAGGCCCAGGGTGACCCCGCGCAGCCCCATGTACCCCACCGCGTAGGCGACCCACAGCCACACGAACCCGGCCGGATCCACGTCCCCCGCGCCCCCGCTCATCAGGTACACGCCCACGAGCATCGGCAGGTACCCCACCAGCGCGATGAACGAGGCCACCGCCAGGTACCGCACGTCCTGCGCGCCGATCAGCACGCCGTCGAGGATGAACACGTAGGAGGCCAGCGGCTGCCCCACGGCCACCACGAGCAGCGCGATCGCGAAGAGGTGCTGGACCTGCGGGTCCGCGGTGAACACCCACCCCAGCCCGAACCCCACGAGCGGGCACAGCAGCCCGGTCACGACGCCGAAGCCGAGCGACCACCGGACCAGCCGCCCCATGAGCCGCCGAACGTGCCGCCGCCCCTCCTCGGCCCGCATGTCCCGCGCGCCCATCTCCTTGCCCAGCAGCGCCTGCGCCGCGATCGCGAGCGCGTCCAGCGCGAAGGCGAGGAAGGAGAAGAACGCCATGACGATCTGGTAGGCCGCGAGGTTGGTGGACCCCTGGCTCGTCACCACGAAGACCGTGACCAGCAGCGCCACCCGCATCGACAGCGTGCGCAGCATCAGCCATGAACCGACCCGGAGGATCGCCCCCAGCCGGGCCGGCGTCGTCGCGAACAGCCCGACGCCGTGCTCGCGGCACCCGCGCGCCACCAGGAGCAGGTACACCGCGGCCATCCCCCACTGGACCAGCGAGGTCCCGAGCGCCGACCCGGCCACCCCGAGCCCCAGCGGGAAGACCAGCAGGTAGTTCAGGCCCACGTTGACCACGGCCCCCGCCCCGGCCACGTAGAGCGGCGTGCGCGTGTCCTGCAGCCCCCGCAGGATGCCGACGGCGGCCAGCACCAGCAGCATCCCCGGCAGCCCGGGCATGGACCAGCGCAGGTACTCGACGCCGTACCCCAGCGCCTCCCCGCGCGCCCCGAGCCCGCGCAGCAGCGGCTCCGCGAGCGCCCACAGCGCGACCGCGATGACGACGCCGAGGCCCAGACCGACCCACAGCCCGTCCCGCCCCTTCTCGTAGGCGGCCGGCAGGTTGCGCGCGCCGAAGAACCGGGCGACGGCCGGCGTCGTGGAGTAGGAGAGGAAGACCATCAGGCCGATCACGGTCTGCACCACGGTGGCCGCGACCGAGAGGCCGGCCAGCTGGGGCGTGCCCAGGTGACCCACGATCGCGGAGTCCGCGAGGATGAACAGCGGCTCGGCGATCAGCGCCCCGAAGGCCGGGACGGCCAGGGCGAGGATCTGGCGGTTGAGCGAGGGCTCGCGCGCCGGGCGCCCGCCCCCCGGGGAGGCGGTCGGGCGGTGCTGGTCGGGCTGATCTGGCTGGGAGTCCACCGATCCAGTGTAGGGCCCACCGTCACGGCGCCGACGCGGGCATCGCGCCCTACTCGTGCCCGCGGAGCCGGTCCATCTCCCGGCGCTCCTTCTTGGTCGGCCGGCCGGCCCCGCGCTCGCGGCGCGGCACCGGGGCGGAGAGGGCGCTGGGGCGCGGCGGCGAGTGGTCGACGTAGCACTGCTGCGCCACCGGAGCCCCCACGCGCTTGACGATGAGCCGGGTGACCTCGAAGACCCGCTCCCAGCCCGGCGTCCTGACCTTGACGACGTCGCCCACCCGCAGGGCCTGCGAGGCCTTGACGGGCTGGTCGTTCAGGCGCACGTGGCCGGCGCGGCAGCCGGAGGTCGCGGCGGAGCGGGTCTTGAAGATGCGCACCGCCCACAGCCAGGCGTCGAGGCGCACGCTCGAGGGGCCGTCCTGGGGCGTTCCGCTGGGGGTCTGGGCCGGGGTGCTCATGGCCTCCCACTCTAGCCAAGGGGGCGCGCGGCCCGTCCAGCCAGCCGCGGGCCGTTAAAGACCGCCGGCCGGAGCGACCGTTCAGGGAAACGATCACTCCGGCCGGCGGCTCGGGACGGATTCGCGGTCCGCCCCTCATCAATCACTCGCACCTTTATGAGGTACTCATGAAGTTACGCAGCGCTCCTGGAACCACCCCTGGCACCGCCTGGGAGGTACCTGGCAATCGCGGATCGCGCCGCGCACGGCGTCGGCCGCCGGGGGACCGCGCCGAGCAGGACGCCGCCCCCCTCGGGGAACGAGACCCCCGGCCGACGCCGCAGCCGGACCGCCGCCCCCGCCCCGCGCAACGTCTCTTACCGTTCGTGACGCCCCGGGTCCCTCCGTGAAGGCGCCTTTGCTCCCCCGCCCGGTCCGGGCCACGCTGGTTCGGTGAACACGTCCCGCCGCACGATCGACCGCCGCCAGCTGATGGGCCTGGGCCTCGGCGCGAGCTCCCTGCTCGCGCTCTCCGCGTGCTCCCCCGACGCCGGGGAGGCCGACGCCGTCGCCGAGACGACGACGCCGCGGCGGGGCGGCGTCCTGATCTACTTCGAGCCGCAGACCTTCACCACGCTCTTCCCGCCCCAGGCCGGCTTCTACGCCAACGGCGGGATCGTCAACAACATCGCCGACCGCCTGCTCTACCAGGACCCCGAGACCCTCGAGCTGCACCCCTGGATCGCCAGCGAGCTGCCCGAGGTCAACGACGACGCCACCGAGTTCACCTTCCGCCTGCGTCCCGGCGTCACCTACTCCGACGGCTCGGCGCTGACCGCGGCCAACGTGGTCAAGAACTTCGACCTCTACGGCCTGGGCGACAAGTCCCGCCAGCTGCCCAAATCCGAGCAGATCAGCAACTACGAGCGCGGCGAGGTGCTGAACGAGTCGACGGTCCGCTTCCACTTCGCGGCCCCCTCGCCCGGCTTCGCCCAGGCCGTCTCCACGATGAACGCCGGGCTGCTCTCCGACGCGAGCCTCGACTTCGACTCCACCGGGTTCGGGCCCGGCCAGGCCCGCGCGCTGTCCGCGAGCGGCCCCTTCGTCGTCGACGCCGAGGAGATCGGCACCCGGGTCGCCCTGCGCGTCCGGGAGGACTACGACTGGGCCCCGCCCCACTTCGAACACCAGGGCCGGGCCCACCTGGACGGCATCGACTACGTGGTCAACAGCGAGTACTCGGTGCGCATCGGCGCCCTGGTCTCCGGGCAGGCCGACGGCGTCCGCGAGATCGAGGCCCCCGACGAGCCGCGCCTGCGCGAGCGCGGCGTCCAGCTGCACGCGGCGGGCACCAACGGCGTCGACAACGGGCTCAACCTCCGCTTCCGCCACGAACTGCTCCGGGACGTCCGGGTGCGCCGGGCGATCATCTCCGCGGTCGACCGCGAGTCGATCATGCGCAAGCTCTTCACCGAGAACTACCCCCTGGCCACCGGCGTCCTCGCCGAGACCGCCGCCGGCTACAAGGACTACGCCGGCGCGTGGGCCCACGACCCCGAGGCCTCGAACCGCCTCCTGGACGAGGCCGGCTGGACCCGGGAGGGCGACGCCGGGGTCCGGAGCAGGGACGGCCGGCGGCTGTCCCTGCGCGTGAACACCGCGATCCCGCAGCCGCGCTCCCGCGAGGTCATGAGCCTGGTCCAGCAGGACCTGCTGCGCGTCGGCGTCGACCTCCAGATCAACGAGGGCGACTACGCGACCCAGAACCTCGACTCCGCCGACCTGGACAAGATCCAGCTGTACCACTCGATGGTCGGCCGCGCGGACTACGACGTCCTGAAGAGCCAGTACTCCGGCGAGAACCGGGACACCCTGCTGAACCTCGACGAGGAGTCCGGCGAGTACGGCGACCCGGAGCTCGAGGAGCTGCTGGGCCGCATCTCCTCGGAGCCCACCGCGGACCTCCGCGAGGCCGCCAGCTGGGCGGCCCAGGACCACCTCGTGGAGAACGCCTACCTGCTGCCGTTCTTCGAGGAGCCCCAGGTCTTCGCCTTCCGGGAGCGCGTCCGCGGCTTCCGGACGGAGGCCGTCGCGCGCCCCCAGTTCTACGACACGTGGCTGGCCGAGTAGAGAGCCTGAAGAGAGCACACCATGCGATACATCGCGCTGAGGATCGGCCAGGCGGCCCTGGTCCTGTTCGTCGCCTTCACCATCGCCAGCCTGCTGCTGGCGATCCTGCCCGGCGACGGCGTCATGGCCCGCTACGCCAACCCCGAGCTGGGCCTGTCCACCGCCGAGATCGACGGGATCCGCGAGGCCTCCGGGGCCAACGCGCCGTGGTACGTCCAGTACTGGCTGTCCCTGACCGGGTTCCTGCGCGGGGACTTCGGCTACTCGGTCTCCTCGGGGGCTGCGGTCTCCGACCTGATCGGCGCGGCCCTGCCCTCCACGCTCGCGCTGGCCGCCACGGCCTTCGTCGCGGCGGCGCTGGTCGCCGTCGTCATCGCCGTGGCCGCGACCTACGGGCGGGTCGGCTGGCTGCGCCGGGCCTTCGACTCCGTTCCCTCGATCTTCATCTCGGTGCCGGTCTTCTGGTTCGGCATCATCCTCGCCCAGGTCTTCTCCTTCCAGCTCGGCTGGGTCTCGGTGGTGGACCCCGGTCCTGTGGAGTCGCTGGTCCTGCCGGCCGCGACGCTGGTGCTGCCGATCTCCGCGCCCATCGCGCAGGTGCTGATCCGCTCGATCGACGAGGTCCGCGCCCAGCCCTTCGTCCGCGTCTCGCAGGCCAAGGGCGCCCGGCCCGGGTGGCTGCTGACGCACTCGGTGGCGCGCAACGCGGCCCTGCCGGCCCTGACCATCGCGGGCCTGGTGTTCGGCGAGCTGGTGGGCGGCGCCGTCGTGACCGAGACCGTGTTCGGCCGGGCCGGGATCGGGCAGCTGACCGCGCAGGCGGTCTCCACGCGGGACAACCCCGTGCTGCTGGCCGTGGTGGTGCTGGCGACGCTCGGCTACGTCGTCGTGAACCTCCTGGTCGACCTGCTCTACCCCGTCATCGACGTGCGGCTGCGCAAGGGCCGCGCCCGCCCCATCCCGGCCTCGCGCCGGATCGGCGACGTCGACTCCGCGCCCCGCCACGCCCACCGGGAGGTCGTCTCGTGAACCAGGTCCGCCTCACCCCCACGGCCGTGCTGGCCGGCGTCGTCGCGCTCCTCGCGGTGCTCGCCGCGGTCTTCCCGTTCCTCTTCACGGGCGAGAACCCCACCGACGGCGGGGACACCGCCGCCCTGCTCTCCCCGAGCCTACAGCACTGGTTCGGCACGGACCAGATCGGGCGCGACGTCTTCGCCCGCGTGGTCTACGGCGCGTCCCACTCGCTGCTGGCCGCGCTCGTGGCGGTGGGCGTGGGGCTTGTGGTCGGGACGGTGCTGGGCCTGGTGGCCGGCACCCGCCCCGGAGCGCTCGACGACGCCCTGATGCGCGTCGTCGACGTCCTGCTCTCCATCCCCGCGCTGCTGCTCTCGCTCACGATCGTGATCCTGCTGGGCTTCGGCACCATCAACGCCGCGATCGCGGTGGGGGTCACCTCGATCGCGCTGTTCGCCCGCCTGGCCCGCTCGCAGAGCGTGAGCATCGGCCGGAGCGACTACGTGGCCGCGGCCTACGGCACGGGCGGGACCTACTGGAACGTGCTGCGCCGGCACATCCTGCCCAACGCGGTCTCGCCGGTGCTCTCGCTCGCGGTGCTGCAGATCGGCTCGGCGATCCTGCAGATCTCCACCCTCGGCTTCCTCGGCTACGGCACCCCGCCCCCGACGCCGGAGTGGGGCCTGGTCATCTCCGAGGGGCGCGACTACGTGGCCACCGCCTGGTGGATCACGGTGCTGCCCGGCGCGGTCATCATGGCCGTGGTGATGGCCACGCACAAGATCGGTTCGACCCTCCGGGAGGCGACGGCATGAGCCCCACCCAGCACACGACCAGCCGGCCGGAGACCGGGTCCGTAGCGACCGCGGGAGCACGCGGCGTCGGGGCCGGTGCTGGCGCACGGCCCGGTGGCGCGGCGCCCGACGGCGTCCGGCCCCGTGCGTCCGGCGGCCCGGCCAGCGTCGCCCCCGACGCCGCGGGAGCCCCGCCCGTGCTCCGCATCGAGGACCTCGGCGTCGCCTACTCCCTGCGCGGGGCCCGCGAGCCGCGCCAGGCCCTGCACGGCGTCTCGCTGAGCGTGGCGCGCGGCGGGATGACCGCGGTGGTCGGCGAGTCGGGCTCCGGCAAGAGCACCACCGCGAGCGCGGTGATCGGCATGCTCGCCGGCAACGCCTCGGTGACCTCCGGGTCGGTCCGGCTCGGCGAGCGGGAGCTGCTGGGCGCGAGCGAGCCCGAGCTGCAGCGGATCCGCGGCGCCCACGTCGGCTACATCCCGCAGGATCCGGGCAACTCGCTGAACCCGCTGAAGACCGTGGGCGCCAACGTGGCCGAGGCCCTGCGCATCCACCGCCGCGCCGGGCGGGCCGAGGCGCGGGAGCGCGTGCTCGGGCTGCTGGAGCGCGTGGGCCTGGACCGCCCCGAGCTGCGCGCGCGCCAGTTCCCGCACGAGCTCTCCGGCGGCATGCGCCAGCGCGTGCTGATCGCCTCCGCGATCGCGCTGAGCCCCGAGCTGATCATCGCCGACGAGCCGACCTCCGCCCTGGACGTGACCGTGCAGCAGCGGATCCTGGACCTCCTGGACGACCTGCGCCGCGAGGAGGGCACCTCGATCCTGTTCATCACCCACGACCTGGCGGTCGCCGGGGAGCGGGCGGACCGGGACCTGGACGCGATGGTCGAGCTGTTCGGCGCCGCGGAGCGCTACGTCGAGCAGCAGCCCGGCGCCGGGGCGCGCGAGTTCCTCGAGTACCTGGACAGCCAGGACCTGCCCATGGACACCCTGGCCCCCGCAGCCACCGCGCGGCCCTCGGTGGCGCTGGCCACCCCGGCGTCGGCGGCCGGGCGGGAGTGGGGATGGGTCCACGTGGCGGCGGTCCAGCAGGGCACCTGGCCCAACACGACGCTGCGCGGCGGGCTGCTGGCCACCACGGAGCTGAGCGACGTCGTGACGCTGGGCTGGGAGCGGGCGGCGGCGGCGACCCACCGCACGCGCCTGCGCGAGACCCGGTACGACGAGCTGCGCACCTTCGCCACGGCCGTCTCGCGGGCGCGGGAGAAGCTGGTGGTCAGCGCCGTGTCCAACGCGGAGGAGGAGCCCAGCGAGTTCCTCGACGTGCTCGCCCCGCAGCAGCTCGACGGCGCGGGCCTCACCGAGGTGCGCCGGCCCATGACCCTGCGCGGGCTGGTCGCCGAGCTGCGGCTCGCGGCGCAGGATTCAGCCCGCCCCC
>NZ_JANAFB010000048.1 GCF_024199905.1 Rothia santali | reverse complement strand
GCGGTGCGGCGCCCGCGGGACCGGGGCCGGTGGCGGCCGTCTCGGGTGCGGACCCCGCCTCGGGGGCGGTGCCCGCGTGAACCGCGTCCTCGGGCTCGCCCTGGCGCTGCAGGGCCTCCTCTCGCGAGGAACCCGCCATCATCTGGCCGAGGACCCCGCGCGGGGTGTCCGGCCCGACGACGCCCATCAGCTCGCCGTGGAAGAACACGGCGATCCGGTCGGCCAGGGCGTAGATCTCGTCCAGCTCGGTCGAGACGATGACCACCGGTGTGCCGGCGTCGCGCTCGGCCACGATCCGCTCGTGGATGAACTCGATCGAGCCGACGTCGACGCCGCGGGTCGGCTGTGAGGCCACGAAGAGCTTGAGCGGGCGGGACAGCTCCCGCGCGACGACGACCTTCTGCTGGTTGCCGCCGGACAGCGTCGCGACGGCGTCGGAGACCGCGCCCATGCGGATGTCGAACTCGGCCGCCTTCTGCTGGGCGTTGCGCCGGATCGCGCCGCGCTTGAGCGAGGGCCCGGCGGAGAACTCGGGGGTGTCGAAGAGGTTCAGCACGAGGTTCTCCTCGATGCTGAAGGCCCCCACCAGCCCCTCCACGGTGCGGTCCTCCGGGACGAATCCGACGCCGGCCCGGATGACCTGCTTGGGCGAGCGCCCCAGCAGCTCCCGGCCCTCGAGCACGAGGCTGCCCGTGGCGCGCGGGTGCAGCCCCAGGACGGCCTCGGCGAACTCGGTCTGGCCGTTGCCCTGCACCCCGGCGATCGCGAGGATCTCCCCGCGGCGGACCTCCAGGTCGATGCCCCGCAGCAGCTGGACCCCGGTGGGCGAGACGAGCGAGAGGCCCCTGACCTCGAAGGCCGCCTCGCCCGGCTCGGCGTCGTCCTTGGCGACCGTGAGGTTCACGTCGTGGCCCACCATCATGGCGGCGAGCTCGGCGGTGGTGGCCGTGGGCTCCACGGTCCCCACGACCTTGCCCCGCCGGATCACGGTGATCTCGTCGGAGACCTGCCGGACCTCCCGCAGCTTGTGCGAGATGAACAGCAGGGACTTCCCGTCCGCGCGCAGCTGGGCCATGATCCCCAGCAGCTCGTCGGTCTCCTCGGGGGTCAGCACCGCGGTCGGCTCGTCCAGGATGAGGATCTGGGCGTCGCGGACCAGCGCCTTGATGATCTCGACCCGCTGCTGCACGCCCACGGGCAGGTCCTCCACGACGGCGTCGGGGTCCACCCGGAAGTTGTACCGCTCGGAGATCTCCCGGATGCGGCGGCGGGTCTCCTCGAGGTTCAGCGCCCCGCCCCGGGTCGTCTCGGAGCCCAGCGCCACGTTCTCGGCCACCGTGAAGACCGGTACGAGCATGAAGTGCTGGTGCACCATGCCGATGCCGGCGGCCATCGCGTCGCCGGGGCCGGAGAAGGCGACCTCGCGGCCGTCCAGGAGGATCTCCCCCTCGGTCGGCTCGTAAAGGCCGTAGATGACGTTCATCAGCGTCGACTTCCCGGCGCCGTTCTCCCCCAGCAGGCAGTGGACGGTGCCGGGCTCGACCGTGAGGTCGATCGCGTCGTTGGCGGTGAACGTGCCGAAGCGTTTGGTCACCGAGCGCAGTTCGAGTTTCATCGCGTGCTTTCGTGAGGAGGGGCGCCGGGCGGCCCGCGGGGTGAGCGGGCCGCCCGGCGGACGGGGGCGCGGCGGGAGGGCCGGCGGGCGGGAATGCGGCGGGAGGGCCGGCGCCTACTGGTTGTTCAGCGGGCTGGCCGGGGACTCGACCTTCAGCTCGCCGGAGACGATCCGGGACCGGATGTCGTCCAGCTCGGTCTGCAGGTCCTCGGGGACGTTGCCCGCCTGGTCGTGGAAGTCCGAGAGGCCGACGCCGTCGTTCTCCAGCGTGCCGACGTAGGGCTCGTTGGTGAAGTTGCCGTCGATGTCGTCCTTGATGGAGGTCTCCACGGCGTCGCCCATCTTCTTGATGACCGAGGTCAGCACGTACTCCTGGCCGCTGGCGAGGGTCTCGTAGCCGTCGGAGTCGACCCAGATGATGCGGGCCGGGTCGTCCGGGGAGCCGGCGTTGCGCTCGGTGATCGCGTCCACGGCGCCGTTGCCCACGGGGCCGGCCACCGGCATCACGATGTCGGCGCCCTCGTTGAGGAAGTTCTGAGTCGTGGTCTTGCCCTTGCCCGTGTCCTCGAAGTCGCCGGTGAAGGTGCCGGTCTGGGAGTCGGCGTTCCAGCCGAGCACCTCGACGTTCTCGCCCTTCTGCTCGTTGTAGTAGTTCACGCCCTCGGCGAAGCCGTCCATGAAAATCGTGACGGTGGGGATCTCCATGCCGCCGAAGGTCGCGACCTTGCCGGTCTCCGTGGTCCCCGCCGCCAGGTACCCGGCCAGGAACGCGGCCTGCGAGGTGTCGTAGATGATGGGGCGGACGTTGGGCAGGTCGATCTGGTTGTCGTCGACGATCGTGAAGTGCGTGTCCGGGTTGGCCTCGGCGGCCGCGGCGGTCTGGTCCGAGATGTTGAACCCCACGGTGACGACCATGTTGCAGCCGCTCTGGACCATCGAGTTGATGTTGGGGTCGTAGTCGGTCACCGCCTGCGACTCGGCCTCGCGGGTGGTGATTCCGTAGTCGGTCTCGGCCTTCTTCAGGCCCTCGTAGCTGTTCTGGTTGAACGAGCGGTCGTCGAAGCCGCCGGAGTCGGAGACGATGCAGCCCGCGTAGTCCTGGTTCTCACCGGAGGCCGCGGAGTCCTCCTCGGGGGCCGCGCCGCAGGCGGACAGGAGCAGGGCGGAGACGCCGAGGACGGATCCGGCGGCGAGGATCGTGGGGCGTCGGCGGGACGAGCGGGACACTGACATGGGTGACCTCCGGAGAGTGCCTGGGGACCTCCGCGAGCCCGTGGGTGACGGGACCGGCGGGGGTTTCCACCGGCGCGGACATTCGGCCCTGAGTGAAATGCGATACCCGTCCAGTCTATCCGGAAAAATCTCCCATCGTGGGACACGTCACGCCGGGTTCCCGGCTCCCATCAGCGCGAACGGTTCTCGTACTGGATGGATCGCAGCGCGGTCGCGGCCATGACGCGCACCCCGCACTCGATCGCGCGCTCGTCCGCGATGTAGTCGGGCCGATGCAGGTCGTAGGTGATGCCGCCGGGCACCCTGGTGCCCAGCCGCATCATGGACCCCGGGACCTCCTGGAGCATCCAGGCGAAGTCCTCACCTCCCATCGACTGCTCGACCAGGACCACGGATTCCTCCCCCAGCTCGGCGCGGGCGGCGTTCTCCAGCAGCGTCGTCTCGGTCTCGGTGTTGACCACCGGCGGGACCCCGGGCACGTGCTCCAGCTCGACCTCGACGCCGTACGGCGCGGCGACCTGCTCGACCACGCGGTCCAGCATCTCGCCGGCGCGGTACCAGGCGTCGGCGTCGAGGCAGCGCATCGTCCCGGCCATGTACCCGCTGCCGGGGATCGCGTTCGGGGCCACGCCCGCCTCGATCTGCCCCCAGACCACCAGCACACCGGCGCGGGCGTCGATGTTGCGCGAGAGCACCGCGGGGACGTTGATCGCGATCTGGCTCATCGCGAAGATCAGGTCCTCGGTGAGGTGGGGCCGCGAGGTGTGCCCGCCCCGTCCCTCGACCTGCAGCTTGATGGTGTCGGTCGCGGAGGTGATGGGGCCGATGCGGGTGCCGACCTGGCCGACGTCGACCTTGGGCTCGCAGTGCAGCGCGAAGGCCCGCGGGACGCCCTTGAGCGCGCCCTGCTCGATGCAGGCCAGCGCCCCGCCGGGCAGCTTCTCCTCGGCGGGCTGGAAGATGATCCGCACGGTCCCGGCCAGGGCCGAGGTGGCGTCGAGGTCGGCGAGCGTCAGGGCGACGCCGAGCATCACGGTCTGGTGGATGTCGTGCCCGCAGGCGTGCATGACGCCCTCGTGGGCCGAGGCGAACTCCAGCCCGGTCTCCTCCTGGATCGGCAGGGCGTCGATGTCGGCGCGCAGGGCCACGGCGATCGGCCCCTGACCGATGTCCACGTAGCACCCCGTGGGGGTCAGCCGCACCGGGTGCAGGCCCGCGGCCTGGAGCCGCTCCACGATGCGGTCGGTGGTGCGGTGCTCGCGGAAGGACAGCTCGGGATTCCGGTGGACCGCCCGGCGGAAGTCGATCAGCTCGGGCAGGAAGGCCCGCACGAACGGCGTGACGAGGGGCTGCTGGCTGTCCAGTTCGGAAGTGATGGGGCTGTTGACCATACCCACGACTCTAGCGCCCCCGCGGACGCCCGCGGACGATGAACGAGGTGACGCCCCGTGACGCACGCACGACGACGCCGCCCTCCCGGCCCCGGGGTGGGGCGGGAGGGCGGCGTCGTCGTCGGTGCGGCCGGGGTCAGAAGGCCCGGGCCAGGACCGCCTGCTTGACCTCGGCGATGGCCTTGGTGACCTGGATGCCGCGGGGGCAGGCGTCGGTGCAGTTGAAGGTCGTGCGGCAGCGCCACACGCCCTCCTTGTCGTTGAGGATCTCCAGGCGGAGGTCCCCGGCGTCGTCGCGCGAGTCGAAGATGAACCGGTGGGCGTTGACGATCGCGGCCGGGCCGAAGTACTGGCCGTCGGTCCAGAACACCGGGCACGACGAGGTGCACGCGGCGCACAGGATGCACTTGGTCGTGTCGTCGAAGCGCTCGCGGTCCTCCACGGACTGGTAGCGCTCGCGCTTGGGCTCGTGCCCGTCGTTCATGAGGAAGGGCATGATCTCGCGGTAGGACTGGAAGAACGGCTCCATGTCCACGATCAGGTCCTTCTCGCACGGCAGGCCCTTGATGGCCTCGACGATGACCGGCTTGGACAGGTCGAGGTCCTTCAGCAGGGTCTTGCAGGCCAGGCGGTTGCGACCGTTGATGCGCATCGCGTCCGAGCCGCAGATCCCGTGCGCGCACGAGCGGCGGAAGGAGAGCGAGCCGTCGATCTCCCACTTGACCTTGTGCAGCGCGTCGAGGACGCGGTCGGTGCCGAACATCGTCAGCTGCCACTCGTCCCAGCGGGGCTCCGCGGAGACCTCGGGGTCGTAGCGGCGCACCCGCAGGGTCACCTCGAACGTGGGGATCTCTCCCCCGCCGCCCTGCTCCTGGGGAAGGTCGACCTTGGAGGCCGGCTCGGCTGCTTCCTTTTCCTGGGTAGTCATCAGTACTTACGCTCCATCGGCTCGTAGCGGGTGAAGATGACGGGCTTGGTCTCCAGACGGATCCCAGCCACGCTGTCGGTCTCCGCCTCGGGATCAAGGTAGGCCATCGAGTGCTTCATGAAGTTCTCGTCGTCGCGGTCCGGGAAGTCCTCGCGGAAGTGACCGCCGCGGGACTCCTCGCGGTGCAGCGCGGCGACCGCCATGACCTTGGCCAGCTCCAGCAGGAAGCCCAGCTCCACGGCCTCGAGGAGGTCGAGGTTGAAGCGCTTGCCCTGGTCCTGGATCGCGATCCGGGTGTAACGATCCTCGAGCTCGGCGATCTTGTCCAGTGCCGAGTGGATGGTCTTGGCGGTGCGGAACACCTGCATGTCGGCGTCCATGACGTCCTGCAGCTCCTTGCGCAGCACGCCGACCTTCTCCTCGCCGTGCCCACTGCGCATCAGTTCCAGCAGGGCCTCGGTGCGCTCGGTGGCGTCGTCGGGGATCGGCAGGAACTCCGCGGTGGCGGCGTACTGGGCGGCCTGGATGCCCGCCCGGCGGCCGAAGACGTTGATGTCCAGCAGCGAGTTGGTGCCCAGGCGGTTGGAGCCGTGCACCGAGACGCAGGCGACCTCGCCGGCCGCGTACAGGCCGGGGATGGTCTCCTCGGAGTTGCGGAAGACCTCGGCCTCGATGTTGGTGGGGATGCCGCCCATCGCGTAGTGCGCCGTCGGGAACACCGGCACGGGCTCCGTGTAGGGCTCGACGCCCAGGTAGGTGCGCGCGAACTCGGTGATGTCCGGCAGCTTCGCGTCGATGTGCGCCGGCTCGAGGTGGGTCAGGTCCAGCAGGACGTAGTCCTTGTTGGGACCGCAGCCGCGGCCCTCGCGGACCTCGTTGGCCATCGAGCGGGCCACGATGTCGCGGGGGGCGAGGTCCTTGATCGTCGGGGCGTAGCGCTCCATGAACCGCTCGCCCTCCGAGTTGCGGAGGATGCCGCCCTCGCCGCGGGCCGCCTCGGAGACGAGGATGCCCAGCCCGGCCAGCCCGGTCGGGTGGAACTGGACGAACTCCATGTCCTCCAGGGGCAGGCCGCTGCGCAGGGCGATGGCCATGCCGTCGCCGGTCAGGGTGTGCGCGTTGGAGGTGGTCTTGAAGATCTTGCCGCAGCCGCCGGAGGCGAACACGATCGACTTGGCCTGGAAGACGTGGATCTCGCCCGAAGCCAGGTCGTAGCTCACGACGCCGGAGGGGCGGCGCACGCCGTCGACCTCGGTCATGATCAGGTCCAGCACGTAGTACTCGTTGTAGAACTCGACGTTGTGCTTGACGCAGTTCTGGTAGAGCGTCTGGAGGATCATGTGCCCGGTGCGGTCGGCCGCGTAGCAGGCGCGGCGGACCGGGGACTTGCCGTGGTCACGCGTGTGACCGCCGAAGCGGCGCTGGTCGATACGGCCCTCGGGCGTGCGGTTGAACGGCAGGCCCATCTTCTCCAGGTCGAGCACGGCGTCGATGGCCTCCTTGGCCATGACCTCCGCGGCGTCCTGGTCCACCAGGTAGTCGCCGCCCTTGATGGTGTCGAAGGTGTGCCATTCCCAGTTGTCCTCCTCCACGTTGGCCAGCGCGGCGCACATGCCGCCCTGGGCCGCACCCGTGTGGGAGCGCGTGGGGTAGATCTTGGTCAGTACGGCGGTGCGGGAGCGCTGCCCGGCCTCGATGGCCGCGCGCATGCCCGCGCCGCCGGCACCGACGATGACCACATCGTACTTGTGAACCTGCATTCTTGGGATGCTCTTTCTATCGATGAAACGTCTCGTGGTGACGGGCGCGGCAGCGCTGCCGCGCCCGTCAGGGCCTCGTGTGGCCCGCGGCTACGGCGCGGAGCAGAAGGAGGCCAGCAGCTCCGGGTCGGCGCCGGCGGGGCAGGGCTCGAAGGTGAAGATCACCAGGGTGCCGACGAGGATCACGAAGGCGGATCCCAGGTACAGCAGGCCCTTGAGCCAGATCCGCGTGCGGTCGCGCTCGGCGTAGTCGTCGATCACGGTGCGCACGCCGTTGGTGCCGTGGATCATCGCGAGCCACAGCATCACCAGGTCCCAGACCTGCCAGAAGGGGTTGGCCCACTTGCCGCCGACGAAGCCGAAGTCGATCGCGTGGACGCCGTCGCCGACCATCAGGTTGGCGAAGAGGTGGCCGAAGATCAGCACGATCAGGATCACGCCGGAGACGCGCATGTAGAGCCATGCGTACATCTCGAAGTTGTTGCGCTTGCGGCCCGAGCGGTTGTACTTGACGCCCGCCACGGACTTGTCGCTGCTGCGGGGGACGGCGATCTTGGATTTCAGAGGAGTTGCCATGGGTCAGTGCCCTCCAAAGACGATCGAGAGGTGGCGGATCAGGAACGGGACCATGACGACGACCCACAGGACGAGGACGCCCCACAGCATCGCCTTCTGGTTCTTCGCGCCGTTCTTCCAGAAGTCGACCAGGATGATGCGCAGGCCGTTGAAGGCGTGGTAGACGATCGCGGCCACCAGGCCGGCCTCGCCGAGCCCCATGATGGGGTTCTGGTAGGTGGCGATCACGGCGTTGTAGGCCTCCGGCGAGACCCGCACGACGGCGGTGTCGAGCACGTGCACCAGCAAGAAGAAGAAGATCGCGATACCCGTGACGCGATGCGCGACCCAGGACCACATGCCCTGGCGGCCGCGGTAGAGGGTGCCCCTGGCTGTATTCGGCACTGAATAACCTCCCTGATTGATCAATGGGGTGGGCACGACGCCGGTTCTTCCGGGCCGGCGGGGCCCACGGTTCACCCACCGTCCGCGCCGAGCGGACGGTGGTCCGGACGCGGGGAGGTGTGCGAGTTCTCCCCTCCACATTACCAGCAGCGGGGCACCCTTAGTGACACTGTGTCCGCCCGCGAAGGCCCGGAATGACGCGGGAATAGCTCACAAAAGGATGCTCTATTGCCCAGCGTCGGGGGCTCCCCCGCGCCACGACGGGGAAGGCCCGAGCGCCACTTAGGGTCATCGCGCCCTGAAGTCACCGGACGGACCGCTTTCGGGCTGTCGCAGGATTACCGGATACCCTGGAGACGATGAGCTCTGCAATCGAACACTTCCATCCCTTCATCCCGGCCGGCGGCGTGGGTTCCCGCCTCTGGCCGCTCTCGCGCGCCGACGCCCCGAAGTTCCTCCTGGACCTCACCGGCTCCGGCAGCTCGCTCCTGCGGTCCACCTACGACCGCCTGGTCGACCTCGGCGAGGACGGGGTGATGGTGATCACGGGGCGCTCCCACGCCCCCGCGGTCCGCCAGCAGCTTCCGGAGTGCGCCGAGGTGGACCTCGTCCTCGAGCCCTCGCCCAAGGACTCCGGTGCGGCCATCGGGCTCGCGAGCGCCATCCTGGCCCGTCGCGACCCGGAGGCGATCGTCGGCTCCTTCGCCGCCGACCACGTCATCGAGCCCACCGAGGTCTTTCACCGCGCCGTGCGCGAGGCCGTGGAGGCCGCCGCGACCGGGCGCATCGTGACCATCGGGGTCACCCCCACCTCCCCGTCCACGGGGTTCGGCTACATCCGGGCGGCCGAGAGCCTCGGCGTCGAGACCGCGCCCAGCGCGCTCAAGGTCGCCGAGTTCGTGGAGAAGCCCGACGCGGACACCGCCCGCGAGTACGTGCGCAGCGGCGAGTACGCCTGGAACGCCGGCATGTTCGTCGCCCCGGCCCGGCTGCTGCTCCAGCACCTGGAGGCCAGCCAGCCCGAGCTGCACGCCGGCATCGTGGAGATCGCCGACGCCTGGGAGACCGACGCCCGGGACGAGGTCATGGACCGGGTCTGGCCGACGCTGCCCAAGATCGCGATCGACTACGCGGTGGCGGAGCCCGCGGCCGCGGCGGGCGACGTCGCGATGGTCCCGGCCAGCTTCACGTGGGACGACGTCGGCGACTTCGCGGCGATCTCCCGGCTGAACCGCGCCGTCGACGTCGACGAGGTCGCGGTCCTGGGCAAGAACAAGCGGGTCATGACCGACAACGCCTCGGGCATCGTCGTCTCGGACACCAGCCGGATCGTGGCGCTGATCGGGATCGAGGACATCGTCGTCGTCGACACCCCCGACGCCCTGCTGGTCACCACGCAGGAGCACGCCCAGCGGGTCAAGAACGCGGTCGACGCCCTCAAGAAGAACGGCGAGACCGACGTCCTCTGAGGCGGGCTCGCGCGGCCGCGGAGGTCGGACGCGCACGGGGGCATCCGCCGCCGGGTGAGGTCGGCGCGGACGGGCCCTCGCGGCCATGGGACCGGGCGACCGCATCGGCCGTCCGCCGGTCAGGTGCGCAGAGCCGACCGTCCGCCGGTAAAGCGCGCAGAGCCGACCGTCCGCCGGTCAGGCGCGCAGCGCGATCTCGCCGATGCGGCGCCACCCCGAGAGGTCCCCGGTGAAGACGCCGAGGGAGACGGCGTCGAACACCGCCTCGACGTCCGCGAGCTCGGCTGCCACCCGGTCCAGCTCCGCGCCCTCGAGGCCCTGGGCCACCGTGAGGTGCGGGTGGTAGTCGAAGGGCGAGGCGTCCGGCAGCACCGCGGCGCAGCCCCGGTGGAGCCGCCGCAGGCGCTCCGCGCCCTCGGCGACCCGGACGTAGACGACGTCGCTGACCGGTCTGAACGTGGCCGCGCCCCGCAGCCGCACCGGGCCGGGCCCCACCCCGGCGCAGGCGGCGCGGACGCGCTCCAGGAGCGCCTGGTCCCCGGGGTCGGACTCCGAGGTCCGCTCGGTGATGAACACCGTGATGTGGGCGGGCACCCCGCCGTCCGCCGGCTCCCGCCCGCCGGCCGCGACGAGGCGCCGGACCTCCTCCGGGACCTCCAGCACCACGCTCAGGTAGCACCGCCCCGACCCGAGCGTGGGACTCCGGTCGGGGCCCGCCTCCCTCGGCTCCGAGCGCCCTCTCTGCATGGCTGCGTCCCGCGCTAGCCCCGGGGCGGCAGGAAGCCGACCCGTTCGTAGACCGCCTCGACGGTCGGGCCGGCGATCTCCCGCGCCTTCTCCGCGCCCACGGCCAGGAGGCGGTCCAGCTCGGCCGGGTCGTCCATGATCTCCAGGGCGCGCTCCCGGATGGGGCCGAGGGTCTCGACGGCGACGTCGGCCAGCCCCACCTTGAGGTGCCCGTACATCTTCCCCTCGTACTCGGCCACGATCTCCTCGACCGGGCGCCCCGTCAGCGACGAGTAGATGGTCAGCAGGTTGGATACGCCCGGCTTGGCCTCGCGGTCGAAGCGGATCTCGGTGCCGTCGTCGGTGACGGCCGACTTGATCTTCTTGGCCAGCTTCTTCCGCTCGTCCAGCAGCCAGATGATGCCGTTGGGCGAGGCCGAGGACTTCGACATCTTGGCCTGCGGGTTCTGCAGGTCGTAGATCTTGGCGGTGTCCTTGAGGATCTTGGCCTCGGGCACCGTGAAGGTCTCGCCGAAGCGGGCGTTGAAGCGCTGGGCCAGGTTCCGGGTCAGCTCGAGGTGCTGGCGCTGGTCCTCCCCCACCGGGACCTGGTCGGTCTGGTAGAGCAGGATGTCCGCAGCCATGAGGACGGGATAGGTGAACAGGCCGGCGGTCGCGTTCTCGGAGCCCTCCTTGGCCGACTTGTCCTTGAACTGCGTCATGCGCGAGGCCTCGCCGAAGCCGGTGATGCAGGACAGCACCCATGCCAGCTGCGCGTGCCCCGGCACGTGGGACTGGACGAAGAACGGCGTCTTCTCCGGGTCGATGCCGGCCGCGATGTACTGGGCGGCCGTGCGGCGGGTGCGCTCGCGCAGCTGGGCGGGGTCCTGCGGCACGGTGATGGCGTGCTGGTCGGGGATGAAGTAGATGCACTCGTTGTCCGACTGCATCTCCACCCAGTTGCGCACCGCCCCGATGTAGTTGCCCAGGTGCATCGAGTCGGCCGAGGGCTGCACCCCGGAGAAGACGCGCGGGAGGCGGGTTGCGGTGCCGGCGGCCGCGGGTGCGGCGGCGGGGGTCTGGGTCATCTGCTTCTTCCTCGTGGGTGCTGCGGGGTTCGGCCCGCCGGGCGGGAGGCCCCGCGGCGGGCGGGGTCTCAGACGCGGTAGTCCACCACGACCGGGGCGTGGTCGGAGAACCGGGTGTCGTAGCTGGGGGCGCGGTCCACGACGGCGTCGGCCGCGGAACCGGCCAGCGCGGGGGTGGCCATGTGGTAGTCGATGCGCCAGCCGGCGTCGTTGTCGAAGGCCTGGCCGCGGTAGGACCACCACGTGTACGGGCCGGGGACCTCGCCGGCGAGGCTGCGGGCGACGTCGACGTACCCGACGTCGCCGAAGAACCGGTCGAAGTAGGCCCGCTCCTCGGGGAGGAAGCCCGCGTTCTTGAGGTTGCCCTTCCAGTTCTTGATGTCCAGCTCGGTGTGGCCCACGTTGAGGTCGCCCACGATCAGCACGTGGTCGGAGCGCTCGGCCAGCGCGGGCAGGCGCTCCAGCATGACGTCCAGGAACCGGTACTTGTCGTCCTGCTTGGGCGTGCCGACGTCGCCCGAGTGGACGTAGGCCGAGACCACGGTGAGCGTCTGACCGCTGGGCAGCCGGTAGTCGGCCTCGACCCAGCGCCCGGCGGTGGCGAAGTACTCGTCGCCGATGTGGTCGCGGGTCTCCAGCAGCTCGCCGTGCGGGGCGTCCTCGCCCTCGGCGGGGCGACGGGTCGCGATGGCGACCCCAGCGCGCCCCTTGGCCTCGGCCTCGGCGTGGAGGATGTCCCAGCGCTCCTCGTCCAGGAGCTCACGGACGATCTTGTCCGGGGCGCGCACCTCCTGCAGGCACAGGATGTCGACGCCGCGCTCGGCCAGCCAGCCGGCCATGTCGCGCTTGTAGGCGGCGCGGATGCCGTTGACGTTCACGGTGGCCACGCGCAGGGGCCGGGTGTTCGGGGTGGTTTCCGCCATCGGGGAGGATTCCTTTCGTGCCGGGAGGGCGCGCGTGAGATCCGGTCGGGGACGCGGCCCGCGCGCGGGGCGTGAGGAGGTGGTCAGTCGACGACGGTGCCGCTGATCGGGCCGTCCGAGCGGACCATGCCCATGCCGTTCTTGGCGGTGATGTTGATGGTGTCGACGGCCCGGTCGATCTGCTCCCGCTCCGCCTGCTCGCCCTTGTCCAGCTCCTCGCTGAGGACCTTGGCCTGGACGAGGACGATCTGGAAGCTGTGGGCGATCTTCTGGTCGCGGATCGCGTCGCCCTCGCCGGCGGAGGTCGCCGCGGCGGGGGCCCGCCCGGAGGCGCCGCGCAGCTCGTTCTCCATGCGGGTCATCGCGTCGCGGCCGAAGCGCAGCGTCCCGCGCACCATGAACAGCACGTACACGGCGATGGCGAGCCAGCCGCCCGCGATCGCCGCGAGGATCCAGCCCAGCACCGATGACTCGTTGGCGGCCTGGATGATGGCGAAGACGAAGATCAGCACGAGCACCGCCATGCCGATCACGGTCGCCCACAGGGCGGTCCGGGAGGTCCTGCGGTCGGTGGCGGAGCCGGGCATGCGGGGGTCGTTGGGTCCGATCGAATGCATGGTGCCCATTGTACAAGCGCGGCGCGGGCGCAGGGGCCCGCGCCGGGAAGTCCCGGAGGACTCCCCGGCGCGGACGGGTCAGGCCGCCGCGCGCTCCGCGGCGTCGACCACGTTCACCAGCAGCATGGCGCGGGTCATGGGCCCGACGCCGCCCGGGTTGGGCGAGACCCACGAGGCCTTGGCCGCCGCCTCGGGGTGGACGTCCCCGGTCAGCCGCTTCTTCCCGGTCGCGGTGTCCAGCACGCGGGAGACCCCGACGTCGAGGAGCACCACGCCGTCCTTGACCTGCTCGGGCCGCACGGCGTGCGGGACCCCGATCGCGGCCACGACGACGTCGGCCCGGCTCAGCACCGCGTCGAGGTCCCGCGTGCCGGTGTGCGCGAGCGTCACGGTCGCGTTGACGTCGCGGCGGGACAGCAGCAGCCCCAGCGGCCTGCCCACGGTGATCCCCCGGCCGAGCACGACCACGTCCTTGCCGACGAGGTCGATGTGGTGCCGGCGCAGCAGCTCGACGATCCCGTGCGGGGTGCACGGCAGCGGGGCCTCGCCCTCGCCGTAGACGTCGAGCACCAGCCGGCCCAGGTTGGTCGGGTGGAGGCCGTCGGCGTCCTTGTCCGGGTCGATCCGCTCCAGGATGGCCTGGGTGTCGATGTGCCCGGGCAGGGGCAGCTGCACGATGTAGCCGGTGCAGGCCGGGTCGGCGTTCAGCTCGTCGATGACGGCCTCCAGCTCCTCCTGCGAGACGGTCTCCGGCAGCTCCCTGCGGATCGAGGCGATGCCGACCTCGGCGCAGTCGCGGTGCTTGCCGCCCACGTAGGAGTGCGACGCCGGGTCGTCCCCGACCAGCACGGTCGCCAGGCCGGGGACGATCCCCCGCTCCTTCAGGCGCGCCACCCGCTCGGCGAGCTCGCCCTTGATGGCGCCCGCGGTGGCCGTGCCGTCGAGCCGCTGGGGGCCCTGTGCGGCGGGCGCCTGCGTCGTCTGCTGTTCGGTCTCCGCCATTCCTACCAGCTCTCCAGGCCCTCGTAGAGCGGGAAGTCCTGGGCCAGGCGGTCCACGCGGGCGCGCAGGGCCTCGACGTCGGGGCTCGGGGTCAGGGCGCCGGCGATGATGTCCGCGACCTCCTCGAACTGCTCCTTGCCGAAGCCGCGGGTCGCGAGCGCGGGGGTGCCGATGCGCAGGCCCGAGGTGACCATCGGCGGGCGGGGGTCGTTCGGCACGGCGTTGCGGTTCACCGTGATGCCGACCTCGTGCAGGACGTCCTCGGCCTGGCGGCCGTCGAGCTCGGAGTCGCGCAGGTCGACCAGCACCAGGTGCACGTCGGTGCCGCCGGAGAGGACCTTGATGCCGGCCTCGGCGACGTCGGACTGGGCCAGGCGGTCGGCCAGCGCGCGGGCGCCCTCCACCGTGCGGCGCTGACGGTCCTTGAACTCCTCGGAGGCGGCGATCTTGAAGGCCACGGCCTTGCCGGCGATGGCGTGCATGAGCGGCCCGCCCTGCTGGCCCGGGAAGACGGCGGAGTCGATCTTCTTCTTGAGGTCCTCGATGCACAGGATGACGCCGGAGCGCGGGCCGGCGAGGGTCTTGTGGACCGTGGAGGTCACCACGTGGGCGTGCGGCACGGGGTTGGCGTGGATGCCCGCGGCCACCAGGCCGGCGAAGTGGGCCATGTCGACCCACAGGTAGGCGCCGACCTCGTCGGCGATGCGGCGGAAGGCGGCGAAGTCCTGCTCGCGGGGGTAGGCCGACCAGCCGGCGACGATCACCTTGGGCTTCGCCTCCAGCGCGACCTCGCGGACCTTGTCCATGTCCAGGCGGCCCGTCTCCGGGTCGAGCTCGTAGGCGGCGATGTTGTACAGCTTGCCGGAGACGTTGAGCTTCATGCCGTGGGTCAGGTGGCCGCCGTGGGCCAGGGAGAGGCCCATCAGGGTGTCCCCGGGCTGCATGAGCGCCATCATCACGGCGGTGTTGGCCTGGGCGCCCGAGTGGGGCTGGACGTTGGCGTGCTCGGCGCCGAAGAGGGCCTTCGCGCGGTCGCGGGCCAGGTCCTCGACGACGTCGACGTACTCGCAGCCCCCGTAGTACCGGCGGCCCGGGTACCCCTCGGCGTACTTGTTGGTGAGGACCGAGCCCTGGGCCTCCAGCACCGCGCGCGGGGCGAAGTTCTCGGAGGCGATCATCTCCAGGGTGTTGCGCTGGCGGCCCAGCTCGTTCTGGATGGCCTCCGCCACCTCGGGGTCGAGCTCGGACAGCGGAAGGTTGTTGACTTCCCGGGCGGAAGGGTTGCTCATGCTTCTCCTGATACGACTGGCGCACGCCACCTCGGTGGCGCGGCGCACCTGAAAGCTGTCCCACACAGTCTAGGACACGAGGACCCTCCGGGCCCCCTTGTCCACAGGGCGGGATGCCGCGCTGGAAATCCGTTCTCCACAGCGGGAATGCGCGGCGGGTGAGAGTCCTTACAGTGGGTACAGAACCATTCCGCTCCGGGAGGATCGGTGTTTAATAGTCTGAAGCTCCTGACGTCTATCCGCTGGAAGAGCCTCTCATGAATCCCCTGAACTCCCTCGCGTCATCGGATCCTCTGAACCTCC
The DNA here is from genome assembly GCF_024199905.1 of Rothia santali. GTDB lineage: Bacteria > Actinomycetota > Actinomycetes > Actinomycetales > Micrococcaceae > Rothia > Rothia santali. The sequence goes on along the minus strand of NZ_JANAFB010000048.1, from coordinate 5,153 downwards.
GGTCGGGGGCCCCCTTCCACCCCTCGGCGGGTCAGGAGGCCTGGCGGCCGGTGCTGCCCATGATGGTCCCCTACCGCGCGGTCATCTTCGACATGGACGGCGTGGTCACCGACACCGCCACGGCCCACTCGAACGCGTGGAAGACGCTGTTCGACGCGATCCTGGCCGACCCCCGTCTGGAGCCCGTCGACGGCCGTGCGGCCGAGGAGATCAACCGCCGCGAGTTTTCCATCTCCCGCGACTACCGTCCCCACGTGGACGGCCGGTCCCGCGAGGACGGCGTCCGCACGCTGCTCGCCTCCCGCAACGCGGCGCTGCCCGAGGGGGCGGAGCTCGACGCCGCGGGCGCCTGGACCGTGCACGGCCAGGCGCGCAGCAAGAACGACTTCTTCCAGGCCGAGCTGGAGCGCAACGGCGTCACGGTTTTCAAGGGCACCGTGGACTTCGCGCGTCGCCTGAAGGAGGGCGGCACGCCGATCGCGCTGGTCACCGCGTCCCGCAACTCCCGGCGGGTCCTGGAGGCGGCCGGCCTGTCCGACCTCTTCGAGCTGATCATCGACGGGACCTACGCCCAGGAGCACGGCCTGCCGGGCAAGCCCGCGCCGGACATGTTCCTGGCGGCCACCACCGCGCTGGGCGTGGACCCCTCCGAGGCCGTGGTCATCGAGGACGCCGTCTCGGGCGTGCGCGCCGCGCGGGCCGGGGGCTTCGGCCTGGTCGTGGGCATCAACCGCCACGGGGACCGGCACGACCTCCAGCGGGCGGGCGCCGACGTCGTGCACAACGACGTCGCCGAGCTGGACCTGGGCCTGGTCCGCGACGACTCCTGGAAGCTGGCCTACCGCGGCTACGACCCCAAGCACGAGGGCCACCGCGAGTCCCTGCTGACCCTGGCCAACGGCTACATGGGGGTCCGCGGGGTCAAGGCCGAGCGGCAGGACGACGGCGTGCACTACCCGGGCACGTACATCTCCGGAGTCTTCAACCGGGTCGTCTCGCACATCAACGGACGCAACCTCGAGCACGAGTCGATGGTCAACGTCCCCAACTTCCTGTGCCTCGACGTGCGCCTGCGCGACGGCGAGTGGTGGTCCGAGGGCGGGCTGCGCCCCCTCGAGGAGCTCACCGAGCTGGACCTGCGCCACGGCGTCCTGCGCCGCGAGGCCCTGCTCGAGGAGGTCTTCCCGGACGAGTCCCGGCGTCAGCGCGGGACCCCGCGCCGCCTGCGCGTCGTCCAGCGGCGCCTGGTCTCGATGGCCAACCGGCACCTGGCCGCCATGGAGACCACGCTGACCCCCGAGGGCTGGTCCGGCCGCATCCACGTGCGCAACGGCATCGACCCCTCGGTGACCAACAACAACGTCGCGGAGTACCGCGAGCTCGCCCGGCACCACCTGGTGGCCGAGACCTCGACGACGCTCCCCGACAACACCCTGATCAACGTGGTGCGCACCAACCAGTCGGAGCACGAGGTCGCCATCGCCCAGCGCACCAAGGTGACCGAGGGCGCCGAGTCGCGCCTGGAGCGCGAGATCCGGCCCGGCGGCGTCGAGATGCGCCGGTACCACCTCAACGCGCACGACGGCCACGGCATCACCTTCGACACCACCACGGCCGTGGTGACCTCCCGGGACTCCGCGATCGCCTCCGCCGCCCTCGGCGCGGTCGAGATGCTCAACCGCAACCCCACCGGGTTCAAGGCGCTCTACGGTCCGCACTCTCAGACCTGGTCCCGGCTGTGGGCCCGGTTCTCGGTCGACATCGACACCGACATCACGACCATGCTGGCCCTGCGCCTGCACATCTTCCACATCGTGCAGACGCTGGGGCCCAACGTGGCGCTCTCCGACGCCGGGGTCACGGCCCGCGGCCTGCACGGCGAGGGCTACCGCGGCCACATCTTCTGGGACGAGATCTTCATCCTCCCGATCATCACCATGCGGTTGCCCTTCGTGACCAAGGCCCTGCTGGCCTACCGCTGGTCGCGGCTGCCCGGCGCGCGGCACAAGGCGCGGGAGTTCGGGGCGGAGGGCGCCATGTTCCCGTGGCAGTCCGGCTCGGACGGCCGGGAGGAGACCCCGGTCGAGCTGTACAACCCGCACTCCGAGCGGTGGATGCCCGACAACTCCTGGCGCCAGTTCCACGTGGGGCTGTCCATCGCGTACAACGCGTGGCAGTACTACCAGGCGACCGAGGACATCTCCTGGCTGGGCCACGAGGGCTCCGAGCTGATGATCGAGATCGCCCGGTTCTTCGCGTGCCTGGTCAGCTACGACGAGTCCGACGGCCGGTTCCACATCAACGGGGCCATGGGCCCGGACGAGTACCACGACGGCTACCCCGGATCCGTCTACGGCGGCGGCGTCAAGGACAACGCGTACACCAACATCATGGCGGCGTGGATGTTCCGGCGGGTCACCGAGATCTTCGACCAGCTGCCGGAGCACCTCGCGGACCGCGTCCGCTCGGCGCACGGGATCCGCGACGCCGAGCTGGACCTGTGGCGCAGGATGTCGCAGCACATGGCCGTGCCCTTCAACGCCAACGGCACCATCAGCCAGTTCGAGGGGTATGACGACCTCCGCGAGCTCGACTGGGACTACTACCGCCGGAAGTACGGCAACATCGGGCGGATGGACCTGATCCTCGAGGCCGAGGGCGACGACACCAACGACTACAAGCTGTCCAAGCAGGCCGACACCCTCATGCTGGTGTACCTGTTCGGCCAGCACGGGCTGAAGACCGAGCTGCACCACCTCGGGTACGACGTGCCCGTGGAGTGCATCCGGGAGACCATCCGCTACTACCTCCAGCGCACCTCCAACGGCTCGACCCTCTCGCGGGTGGTCACGGCCTCCATCCTGGCGCGCGTGGACCGGCACCACTCGTGGTCGGTGTACCAGGACGCGCTGTCCGCCGACCTGGACGACACCCAGGGCGGCACGACCCAGGAGGGCATCCACCTGGGGGCGATGTGCGGGACCCTGGACGTGATCCAGCGGGCCTACGCGGGCCTGCAGGTCTACGACGACTGCATCAGCCTGGACCCCTCGATGCCTGAGCACCTCCGCTCGGTGGGCTTCGAGGTGCAGTACCGCGGGCAGCTGCTGGACGTGTTCATCGACGGCGAGAACGTCCGGGTCACCGCGCGCTCGCGCCGCGCCCCCGACGTCATGGTCCGGATCGGCGATCACACCACCGTGCTGTCCGGCGGCGAGTCCTTCGAGCGCCCGCTGGCGGAGCTCGGCTAGGGCGATCCCGCGCCGTGCGCTGACGAGACGGGCCGGGCGTCGGCGTCGGCGGGCAGTCCGCGGCGGCGCAGGAAGGCCGCCACCAGCGCCCCGGAGACGTTGTGCCACACCGAGAACACCGCGCCCGGCAGGGCCGCCTCGGGGGTGAGGTACGTCCGGGCCAGGGAGGTCGCGAGGCCGGAGTTCTGCATCCCGACCTCGATGGCCGTGGTGCGCCGCCCGGTGATCGGCACGCCGCACAGCGCCGCGGCGCCGTAGCCCAGCAGGTAGCCGAGGCCGTTGTGCAGGATCACGGCCAGCAGGACCAGGAGCCCCGCCGAGACGATCGCCTCGGCCGAGCCCGCGACGACGATCATGACGATCGCCGAGATCGCCGCGACCGAGATCCACGGCAGGGCGGGGGTCACGGCCAGGACGAGCCGCGGCAGCAGCCACCGGACGAGGACGCCCGCCAGCACGGGCGCCAGGACCACCTGCAGGATGGACAGCATCATGGCCCCGCCGTCGACGTCCATGTACTGCCCCGCGAGCCACATGCACAGCAGCGGCGTCAGGAACGGGGCGATCAGCGTCGAGATGGAGGTCATGGCCACCGAGAGCGCGACGTCGCCCTTGGCCAGGTAGGACACCACGTTCGACGCCGTGCCCCCGGGGCAGCACCCCACCAGGATCACGCCGGCCGCGAGCGCCGGCGGAAGCTGCAGCGCCCAGGCGACCCCCGCCCCGACCAGCGGCATGATGACGAACTGGGCGACCACGCCGATCACCACCGGGATCGGCTTCCGCGCCACCAGGGCGACGTCGGGCCAGGTCAGCGTGAGCCCCATGCCGAACATGACGACGCCGAGCAGCGGGTTCACGAGCCCGGACAGGCCCGCGAAGGCGGGCGGGAAGAGGAAGCCGACGACGCCGGCCGCGAGGATGAGCAGCGGGAAGAGGGTCACCGCGACCAGGGCGCTGCGATCCTCGGCCGTGCGAGCGGTTGATGAAGACATGGTCACCGGTCTACCAGATCCGCGCGCGGGCCCCGCCCTCGGGCCGGCGGCGTCCCAGCTGATGGGCGGTCCCGTCAGGACGTGGGTAGTCTGGGGTCACACCGGCCGCACGGGCCGGCACGGCGAGACCCGCGACGCCGGGACCGGGTCGGCGAGGAGTCCCATGAGCAACACCGAGGCCCACCCCGCCGAACGGGTCTGCGCGAACGAGCCGCCCCCGCCCGGCGCCGCTCCGGCCGGGACGCCGCCGCTGGAGATGCTCCCGCCGCGGGAGGTCCCGCTCGGCGGGCCCCGCGCGATGGGGGTCCGGCGGGTCCTCCCCCAGCGTGAACGCTCGCTCGTGGGCGCCTGGTGCTTCCTGGACTCCTACGGGCCCGAGGACGTCGCCGCCGGCGGCATGCGGGTGGCCCGGCACCCGCACACGGGGCTGGCGACCGTCTCCTGGCTGTTCGAGGGGAGGATCGACCACCTCGACTCGGCCGGGAACTGGGCGACCGTGCGGCCCGGCGAGGTGCACCTGATGAACGCCGGGGCGGGCATCACCCACCAGGAGTTCTCCACCGCCGACACCGGGGTGCTCCACGGCGTCCAGCTCTGGTACGCGTTCCCGGATCGGGCCCGCTTCTCGGAGCCGTCCCTGGCCTCGCACCGGCCCGAGCCCGTCCTCGGCCCGGGGTACGCCGCTCTGGTGTTCGCCGGCACGCTGCTCGGCGCCTCGTCCCCCATCCGCACCCACCTGCCCCTCACCGGCGCCGATCTGCGCCTGGAGCCGGGGGCCCGCCTCGACGCCCGCGGATCGCGGAGGGCGGCACCGGCCGGCATCGACCGACCGGTCATGGCCGACCAGCCCCCTTGGCCGATCGGCCACGTCCGGCCGACAGTCGTCGACCGGCCGACAGCCGTCCAC
>NZ_JANAFB010000047.1 GCF_024199905.1 Rothia santali | reverse complement strand
CGCCGCGCCGGAGACCATGCCGTCGACGTCGCCCAGCTGGACCATCATGGTGCCGAAGTATGCCCCCTCGAGCATGCGCTCGCGGGCATCCTCGAGGCTCACGCCCTTGTGGGAGCGCAGGCGGGCGGACTCCCGGGCGGAGGGCTCCCGCCGCCGGGGATCCGGCGGGGCGGTGGGGCGGGCCGGTGCCGGGGGCGGGGGCCGGCCCCCCGCCCCCCCCGCCCACGGGGGGGCCCAGACCGACCGGGCCGGCGTCGAGACCCGCCTGCGCTCCGCGCGCGAGGCCGAGCGGGAGCAGCGGCGCTCGCTCGAGGGCCTCCGCTCGACGGCGCACGCGGGCGAGCTCGAGCGCGCGACCCGCGAGGCGACCCTGGAGTCCCTGCGCACGGCCATCCTCGAGGAGCTGAGCCTCAGCACCGGCGCCCTGGTCGAGGACTACGGCCCCCACCTGCCCATCCCGGAGCTCGACGACGACGGCGAGCGGTCCGGGGAGCGCGCCTACGTCCGCGCCGAGCAGGAGCGGCGGCTGCAGCGGGCCCGCCGGGACCTGAAGGCGCTGGGCAAGGTCAACCCGCTGGCCCTGGAGGAGTTCGCGGCGCTCGAGGAGCGGCATACCTACCTGGTGCAGCAGCTCGAGGACCTGCGGCGCTCGCGGGCCGACCTCGAGGAGATCATCCGCGACGTCGACCGCCACGTCCGCGAGGTCTTCACCCGGGCCTTCGAGGACACCCAGGAGCAGTTCGTCCGCGTCTTCGCGACCCTGTTCCCCGGCGGCGAGGGCCGGCTGGTGCTGACCGACCCGAGCGACATGCTCGCGACCGGCATCGACGTCCACGCCAAGCCCGCGGGGAAGAAGGTCAAGCGCCTGTCCCTGCTCTCCGGCGGGGAGCGTTCCCTCACGGCCATCGCGATGCTGGTGGCCATCTTCAAGGCCCGGCCCTCGCCGTTCTACGTCATGGACGAGGTCGAGGCCGCCCTGGACGACCGGAACCTGGGCCGGCTGCTCACGATCCTGCAGGAGCTGCAGACCAGCTCGCAGCTGATCGTCATCACCCACCAGAAGCGGACGATGGAGATCGCCGACGCCCTCTACGGGGTCTCGATGCGGGGCGACGGGATCACCCAGGTCATCTCGCAGCGGCTGGCCGAGCTGCGCTGACGGCGTCCGGGGCCGAGGGCGCCCCGGCCGTCGCCTGACCCCGGGATCTTCCGGCCGTCGCCCGCCCTAGGGCCTACTCCAGCCGCTTCGGCAGGCGCGACGTCGTCCACGCCAGCCCGGCGAGCACGAACAGGGCCCCGGAGATGAGGAAGGCCAGGCCGAAGCCGACGGCGTCGACCACCGCGCCCAGCAGCACCGGCGCCACGATGGTCCCGGCGTCGGCGGCCGCCTGGTAGGTGGCCATTACGTTGCCGCCCGAGCGCTTGGAGCCCACGATGTCGGCCAGCGCGGCCTGCTGCGCCGGCGCGTACAGGCCGGTCGTGAAGCCGGTGGTCAGGCACAGGCTCCAGAGCACCCACTCGTTCTGCGAGAAGCCGAAGGCGCCGGTCAGCACCGCGCTGGCGAACAGGCCCGCGAGCATGACCGGGCGCCGGCCGATCCGGTCCGAGAGCCCGCTCAGCAGGACCTGGGACACGGCGGCCCCGCCGGCCAGCGCGGCCAGCGCGACGCCCGCGACCCCGGCGCCGGAGCCGCCCACGATCGCCGCCGCCAGCAGCGGGATCAGCGCGACCCGGGCCCCGAAGTTGGCCCAGCCGTGCGCGAAGCTCGAAGACAGCAGGGCCCGGTACCCCGGCGTCGCCCAGGCCTCACCGAGGCGCATGGGCAGCACCACGGACCCGGTGTCGGTGGACGCCGCGACCGGGCGCAGCTTCCACGCGGCCACCGCGATCGCGACCGCCAGCGCGGCCGCGTAGATGATGAACGGGGCCTGCAGGCCCCACTGCGCGGTGAGGCTGCCCAGGACCGGCCCCATGATGTTGCCCAGCAGGAACGCCGTCGCGTAGTAGCCCGAGACCCGGCCGCGGATGGCGGTGGGCGCGAGCCGCGCGATCAGCCCCATCGCGGAGATGGTGAACATGACCGAGCCGATCCCGCCCAGACCCCGGAGCACGATGAGCCACGCGTAGCTCCCCGCGAAGGCCGTGGCCGCCGAGGATGCCGCGACGATCCCGAGCCCCCACAGGTAGGTCCGGCGCTCCCCGATCCGGGACATCAGCGGACCCGCCGCCGGCGCCCAGGCCACGCGCATCACGGCGAAGGCGCTGATCACGACGCCGGAGGCCGCGGCCCCGACCCCGAACGACGAGGCGAACTGCGGCAGCACGGGCGCGACGATGCCGAAGCCGACGGCGATCACGAACGCCGCGACGATGAGGACCTTGAGGTCCGAGGGGATCGCGGGCCGGTCAGGGGCCTGGGGAGTGTCCGCCCGCGGACGGCGGCGGAAGGGAGGGAATCTGAAACGAGCCACGTCAGAACCCTACTACCAGGCGCGACGGCCTCACCCTGGGGCGGCCCCCGGAGAGGCGGCGGCCGCGCGCGGCCGTATGGCAAGCTGGAAGGGTGAACGACTCCCTCATCCTCATCCTCTTCATCGCCCTGGGCGTCATCGTGCTGGGCGGCCTCGCCTTCGTGCTCCTGCGCGGCCCCCGGGCCCCCAAGGGCGGGTACCCGCAGACCCGCGACGCCGACGACGTCGCCGCCCCGCCCGCGGAGGCCCCCGAGGCGCCCGCCCCGTCGCGGCCCGAGCGCCCCGCCCCCGTCGCGGGCCGCCTCGTCCGCCTGCGCGCGCGCTTGTCCCGCTCCAACTCGATGCTGGGCAAGGGCCTGCTCGCGCTGCTCTCCCGCGAGAAGATCGACCAGGACGTCTGGGACGAGATCGAGGAGACGCTGCTCATGGCGGACCTCGGCGCCGGGCCCTCGCAGCGGCTGGTCGAGAGCCTGCAGACCCGCGTGCGGATCGAGGGCACCGACGACCCGGCCCACGTCAAGCAGATGCTGCGCGAGGAGCTCATCCGGCTGGTGGACCCCAGCATGGACCGCGAGCTCGCCCTCGACGGCGCGGGGGAGGACCCCGGCGTCGTGCTGGTGGTCGGCGTGAACGGCGTCGGCAAGACCACGACCGTGGGCAAGCTCGCCCGGGTCATGGTCGCCGAGGAGAAGTCCCTGATCCTGGGGGCCGCGGACACGTTCCGCGCGGCCGCCGCGGACCAGCTGCAGACGTGGGGCAACCGCGTCGGCGTGCGGACCGTGCGCTCCGAGCAGGAGGGCGCCGACCCGGCGTCGGTGGCCTACGAGGCGGCCGAGACCGCCCGGCGCGAGGGCGCCGACACCGTCATGATCGACACCGCCGGGCGGCTCCAGAACAAGGCCGGGCTGATGGACCAGCTGGGCAAGGTCAAGCGGGTGACCGAGAAGGTCGCGCCGGTGACCGAGGTGCTGCTGGTCATCGACGCGACCACCGGGCAGAACGGCATGGTCCAGGCCAAGGTCTTCGCGGAGGTCGTGAACATCACCGGCATCGTGCTGACCAAGCTGGACGGCACCGCCAAGGGCGGGATCGTCGTCGCGATCCAGGACGAGCTGGGCGTGCCGGTCAAGCTCGTCGGCCTGGGGGAGGGCCCGGACGACCTCGCGCCCTTCGACCCCGAGGGCTTCGTGGACGCGCTGCTCGACTGACCGACCCGCTGCCGACGCGCGCGCCGCCGCGGCGCGACGTGGGAGACCCCCCGAGGGGCCCGCCGGACTCCGGCGGGCCCCTCGCGCGTTCCGGGGCGGTGCCGCTCGCACCCTTCGCGCGGCCCCTGGCGGTGCCGCCGGGCCTCTCCGCCGGCCCCGCGCGGCGCCGACGGACCCGTGGGAGCTCCCGGCCGGCGTCGTCCCCGTCACACCCCCGAAACACCGCGGGCCAAGCGTTACACGGCCGAAACGCAACCGGCGCGGCTCCCGAAACACCCCCGCCGGAGGATGGAGGGCGAGACCCCGGCACCGGCGACGTCGGGCCATCCGGCCGCCGGGAGAGACCTCGCGTGAAAGGGAGAAGGTCGTGGAAACAATCACCGCTCAGGAGGTGTGGACGGTCGTGGCCGCCGCGCTCGTCCTGCTCATGACGCCCGGTCTGGCCTTCTTCTACGGAGGCATGACCCGGGCCAAGGCCGCGCTGAACATGATGATGATGAGCTTCGTCTCCATCGGGTTCGTCGGGGTCGTCTGGGTCCTGTGGGGCTCCTCGATGGCCACCGCCCCCGGCGCCATCCCCGGGATCGTGGGCAACCCGTTCGCGGACATGGCCCTGGTGAACTCCAACGGCACCCCGGACCTGCTCGGCATCGGCTTCTCCGCGACCTTCGCGATCATCACCGTGGCCCTGATCTCCGGGTCCATCGCGGACCGCGCCAAGTTCGGCGCCTGGTGCCTCTTCGTCCCCGTGTGGGTCACCCTGGTCTACGCGCCCCTGGCCTTCATGGTCTGGGCCGACGGCGGCCTGTTCACCGAGGACGGCGCCATCGGCTCGGTGCTCGGCGAGGCCATCGACTTCGCCGGCGGCCTGGTCGTGCACATCAACGCCGGCGTCGCCGCCCTGGTGCTGTGCCTGATCCTCGGCGTGCGCCGCGGCTTCGGCAAGGACCCGGAGCACCGCCCGCACAACCTGCCCTTCGTGATGCTCGGCGCGGCGCTGCTGTGGTTCGGCTGGTTCGGCTTCAACGTCGGGGCCGCCTCCGACGGCACGCAGGCCGGCCTGATCTGGGTCAACACCCTGGCCAGCCCCGCCGCCGCGATGCTCGGCTGGCTGCTGGTCGAGCGCCTGCGCAACGGCCACGCGACGAGCCTCGGCGCCGCCTCGGGCATCGTGGCCGGCCTGGTCGCGATCACCCCGGCCTGCGCCAACGTGGACCCGGGCTGGGCCATCGTGCTCGGCGCGGTCTCCGGTGCGGCCTCGGCGCTCGCGGTGGGGCTGAAGTACCGCTGGGGCTACGACGACTCGCTCGACGTCGTCGGCGTCCACCTGGTCTCCGGCGTGGTCGGCACCGTGGCCCTCGGCTTCATCGCCACCGGCTCCACCGGGACCCCGGGCCTGTTCTACGGCGGCGGCTTCGGCCTCCTGCTGACCCAGTCGGTGGCCACGGTCATCTCGGTCGCCTTCACCGCGATCATGACGCTGATCATCGGGCTCGCGATCCACAAGACCATCGGCTTCCGGGTCTCCGAGAGCGAGGAGGACCGCGGCATCGACATGACCGCCCACGCCGAGTCCGCCTACCTCTTCGCGGCCGACGACGCCGGCCAGCTGCACGTGCTGCGCTCCACCGACTCCGGGGAGATCAGCGACCAGAAGATCTCCGTGGAGGAGGCCAAGGCCGAGCTCGGGGCCCGCGGACCCGCCCCGGAGCGCTCGGAGCAGGAGGAGCCCGAGTACGCCCCCTCCCACCGCGGCTGAGGCCCCGACCACCTCTCCCGCCACCGCACCGGTGCCCCCGTTCAGTTCGAGCGGGGGCACCGGTGCTACTCTGTTAAGTCGACCGCTTCCCGCCGACGTCGTCCGCCGGCGGGGCACGCCCCGAGAATCTCCGCAGCGAAAGTAGACCACGGCACGTGTTCAATTCCCTTTCAGATCGCCTTGCATCGACCTTCAAGAACCTCCGCGGCAAGGGCCGCCTCTCCGAGGCCGACGTCGACGCCACCGTGCGCGAGATCCGCCGGGCCCTGCTCGACGCCGACGTCGCCGTCCCGGTGGTCCGCGAGTTCGCCGCCGCGATCAAGGAGCGCGCGCTGGGCTCGGAGGTCTCCGAGGCGCTGAACCCCGCGCAGCAGGTCGTGAAGATCGTCAACGAGGAGCTCCAGGGCATCCTCGGCGGCGAGACCCGCCGCATCCAGATGGCCAAGACCGGCCCCACCATCATCATGCTCGCCGGCCTCCAGGGCGCGGGCAAGACCACGCTGGCGGGCAAGCTCGGCAGCTGGCTCGCGGGCCAGGGCCACAAGCCGCTCCTGGTCGCCTCCGACCTCCAGCGGCCCAACGCCGTGAACCAGCTGCAGGTCGTCGGCCAGCGCGCCGGCGTCCCCGTCTACGCGCCGCACCCCGGCACCACCAGCGAGTTCGACGACCCCACGGGGGACCCGGTCCAGGTCGCCCGCGACGGCGTGGCCACCGCGCGCGCCAAGCTGCACGACGTCGTCATCGTCGACACCGCCGGGCGCCTCGGCGTGGACCAGGAGCTGATGAAGCAGGCGCGGGACATCCGCGACGCGATCGCCCCGCAGGAGGTCCTGTTCGTCATCGACGCGATGATCGGCCAGGACGCGGTCAACACCGCGCTCGCCTTCCAGGACGGCGTGGACTTCACCGGCGTCGTGCTCTCCAAGCTCGACGGCGACGCCCGCGGCGGCGCGGCGCTCTCGGTCGCCTCGGTGACCGGCAAGCCCATCATGTTCGCCTCCACCGGCGAGGGCGTGAAGGACTTCGAGCAGTTCCACCCGGACCGGATGGCCAAGCGCATCCTGGACATGGGCGACGTCCTGACCCTGATCGAGCAGGCCGAGGCCAGCTGGGACAAGGCCGAGGCCGACCGGATGGCGCAGAAGTTCGCCGACCAGGAGGACTTCACCTTCGAGGACTTCCTCGCCCAGATGCAGCAGATCCGCAAGATGGGGTCGATGAAGAAGCTGCTGGCGATGATGCCCAACGCCGCCCAGATGCGGCAGCAGCTGGAGAACTTCGACGACCGGGAGATCGACCGGGTCGAGGCGATCGTCCGCTCGATGACCCCGCACGAGCGGGTCGCGCCGAAGATCATCAACGGCTCCCGCCGCGCGCGCATCGCCCGCGGCTCCGGCGCCACGGTCTCCGAGGTCAATCAGCTCATGGAGCGGTTCGGCCAGGCGCAGAAGATGATGAAGCGCATGGCGCAGGGCAAGGGCATGCCCAACATGCCCGGGATGGGCGGCGGCATGCCCGGCATGGGCGGGATGCCCGGCGCCGGGCACGGCGGCAAGAAGAAGGCGGCCAAGGGCAAGGGCAAGAAGGTCCGCTCGGGCAACCCCGCCAAGCGGGAGGCGCAGCTGAAGGGCGGCGGCCAGAAGGTCGCGCAGCAGGGCTCCTCCTTCGGGCAGCAGGGCTCCACCTTCGACCAGGACGCCATGAATCTGCCCAAGGGCTTTGAGAAATTCCTGGGAGACAAGTAAAGCTGTACGTATGCCTGACACCTATCTCACCCCTGAGGAATTCCGGGCCTTCGTCGCCTCGCTGCCGCGGCGCCGCATGGCCGCGGGCGCGCTGATCACCGACCCGCGAGGCCGCGTGCTGGTGGCCAAGCCCAACTACAAGGACGGCTGGACCCTGCCCGGCGGCACGGTCGAGGCGGGCGAGGCGCCCCAGGAGGGGTGCTTCCGCGAGGTGCTGGAGGAGGTCGGCCTGGACCTGCCCCCGGGGCGCCTGCTGCTGATCTTCCACGGCCTGAGCATGGGGGAGTGGGGAGACTCGGCCTACTACGTCTACGACGGCGGGACGGTCCCCGCGGACGCCCCCATCACCCTCCAGGAGGAGGAGCTGCTGGAGTACCGCTTCGTCGACCCGGAGACGCTGGAGGACTACCTCGGCCCCGGGTTCGCCGGCCGGCTGCGCCAGGCGTTGTCGGTGCGCGAGGGGGAGGCCGTCATCGAGCTGAGCTCCCGCCGCTGGAACTGAGCCGGGACGCCCGGGCCCCGGGCCCATCCGGAGGCCCGCTCGGCTCCGAACACCCGGTGGCGGGGTAACGGCCCCCGCCGCGAGGCCGCCCACCGACCCCGGACCCATCGAACGACGAAGGACTAGACGTGACGCCCGAGGACCACACCACGGACCGGCAGACGCCCCACGGCATCGCCTGGCAGTGGGTCCCCGTGCGCCTGGACCTGCACCAGCGGCTGACCGAATCGGCCGACGGCGCGGTCACGGCGGCGGGACAGGACGCGGAGGCCGAGCGGGAGAACATCCTCCGGCTCCTCCGCGAGGAGTCGGTGCCCGCCCTGTACACCTCCGGCGAGCAGAACCTGCAGCTCATGCTCCCGGTCCACGTCGAGGGCGGGATGACCCTCGTGGCCCGCGCGAGCCTCGACGGCCAGCTCAGCCTGGGCGGCGAGCTCAACGAGATCATGGAGGCGATCCTCGCCTACCCCGGGCTCGAGTACGCCTCGTGGCAGACCGGTGCCGGGGCCCCGGAGAACCCCACGGCCATCGCCACGATCGAGGCGGACCGCGCCCGCCTGGCCCGCTGGCTCTCCCGGTCCGGTTTCTCGGGCCGGATCGAGGTCGCCGACGCCGGCCCCGGCTGGCTCCTGGTCAGCGCCGAGGACTACCCCGCGCTGCTGGAGGTCGTCGACTCGGCCCGCGCCCGCGCCGTCGTGCTGGACACCGACGGGGAGCACCGGGCGACGACCTACTGCCCGCCCGAGGGGGAGCCGGTCACGCTGGAGTGGGGCCCGATCCGCGACGCCGTGACCTCCTACCCCGCGGACTCCCCGGCGGACGTGCTGCAGGCGCAGGTGGCCGGCCAGTCCCCGAGCAGGCTGCGCGACGCCGCCCGCATCGCCGGGGTGGCCGCCCTGTCCGAGGCCTTCGGGCTCGACGCGGTGGGCTCCCGCCGCCTCGAGCACTACGCCCGGGACGTCAGCGGCCGCTACGCCCCGGAGTCGGCCCTGCAGCTGCTGGGGGTGCCCGACGTCGCCGCCAAGATCATCGACGGCCGCCGCCTCTTTGTGGACCGGCCCGGGCACGAGCCCCTGGCGTTCGTCACGGAGGCCGAGGGGCGCCCGGCCGTCGCGGAGGCCCTCCCGGCCGTGCGCGACGCCGCCGAGCGCGCCTCGACGCCGCCCGCCGGAACCCGTGGGCCGTGGTGGCCGCCGCGGGGATCGGCGTCGGCGCCTGGATCGCCCGCCGGAAGCGGTAGCGGTGGACGCACGGGGCCCGGCGGCCCGGCTGAGGGCGCTGTGGGAGGGCCAGGTCGGCACCGACTGGAAGCGGCCCCCGCCCACCGCGCGGCAGCGCCGGGCCGACGTCGTCCTCGCGGCCCTGCTGGTGGCCGCCGCTCTGGGCACCGTGGTCATCCTGCACAGCATGGGGGCCTACGACGCGGACCCCGGGCCCCTCGACTACCTCGCCAGCGCGGTCCTGCCGGCCTGCCTCGCGGCGCGCCGGCGGTTCCCCCTCGCGACTCTCGCCGTCACGAGCCTCGCCTTCATCCTCCTGAGCTACGTCTCGCCCGAGGCGTCGATCACCCCCGTCTACCAGGGCAGCTACTTCGTGGCCATCTACACGGCCGCCGCCTGGTCCCGCCGGCGGGGCGCTCTCGTGGTCCTCAGCGGGCTGGTCGTGGTCGGGATGTTCGCCTGGCTCTTCCTGACCTGGATCTTCACCGAGAGCCTGGCCGAGCTGCTGGGCCCGGCCATGGAGGACAACCCCGGGCCGCTCAGCGCCGCCGGGGCCTACTTCGCGTACTCGCTCGCGCTGAACGCCGCGTACTTCGGCGGCGCGCTCGCCTTCGGCATGATCACGTGGCGCTCCGTCCAGCGTCAGCACCGGCTGCGGGAGCAGAAGCGCACCATCGAGGACCAGTCGCGGCGCCTGACGCGCCAGGCGGTGGTCGAGGAGCGGCTGCGGCTCGCGCGCGACCTCCACGACTCGATCGGCCACCACTTCACCGGCGTCGGGCTGCTCGCGGGCGGGGTGCGCCGGGTGGTCGCCTCGGCGGAGGCCTCGGGGTCCCGCCTGGAGCTCGACGCCGCCTCGGCGCGGCGGGTGCGGGAGTCGCTGGCCGCCGTCGAGGGAAGCACGCGGGAGGGAATCGCCGCGCTGCAGTCGGTGCTGGGCGTGCTGCGCCGGGCGGAGGAGGACGCCGAGGCCGTCCCGGGATCGGAGGCCGCATCCGGGGCGGAGCCCGTTCCCGGTGCCGCTGCCGGTGCTCAAGCCGTTCCCGGCGCCCGGGCCGTCCCCCGCGAGCCCCGGTTGGAGGACCTCCGGGAGCTGATCGACGGCGTCGGGCGCCTGGGGCTGCGGGTCGAGCGGGTCGGGTCCGAGGGGTTCGGCGAGCGGTGGGAGCGGACCCTCGCCGAAATGCCCCCGGCCGAGCAGGCCGCGTTCTACCGGATGACCCAGGAGGCGCTGACCAACGTGGCGAAGCACTCGAGCGCGACGACGTGCCGCCTCGTCCTGCGCCACCTCGACGCACCGCGAGTGCTGGAGGCCGAGATCACCGACTCCGGCCGCCCCACGCGCGCCCACGCGGCCGACGCCGTCCACAGCACCGGGACCGGGCTGGCCGGCCTCCGCGAGCGGGCGGCGGCGTTCGGCGGCTACGCCGTGGCCGGTCCCCGCGTCCCGGGTCCCGGCTGGACCACCCGATTCGGCCTGCCGCTGCGGGCCCCCTCGAAAGGCACCCCGTGACCGATCCGATCCGCGTCTTCCTCGTCGACGACCAGCAGCTGGTGCGCTCGGGCTTCTCGCTCGTGCTGTCCACCGAGCCCGGCATCGAGGTGGTGGGGCAGGCCCCGGACGCGCGGACCGCGCTGGCGGGGCTGCGGGACGCGCCGGCCGACGTCGTGCTCATGGACATCCAGATGCCCGGCATGTCCGGGATCGAGGCGACCCGGATCGTGGCGGAGGAGGGGCTGGGGCGGGTCATCATCCTCACCACCTTCGACCGCCACGACTACCTCTTCGGGGCGCTGCAGGCCGGTGCGAGCGGGTTCCTGCTGAAGACTGCCAGCGCCGAGGACCTGGTCGCGGCGATCGAGGCCGTGGCCGGCGGGCACGCGCTGCTCAGCCCCGAGATGACCCTGCCGCTGATCCAGCGGCTCCTCCGCTCCGGGGCGGACGCTCCGGCGGCGGGCTCGGGAGCGGGTGCGTCGGCGGCGGGCCCGGGCAGGTCCGCGGCGGGAGCGGGCCGATCGACCGCGGACCCGGGCGCGGGGTGGGACGCTGCGCCGGGGCGCGGCGCCGGCGGGGACCCCGGCAACGAACCCGGCCACGCGGGCGCACCCGGTGAACCCGGCCGCGCCCCCGCCCGCGAGCTCTCCGCCGAGGACGACGCCGCCCTGGCCGCGCTGTCCGAACGGGAGCGGGAGGTCCTCGCGCTCATCGCCCGCGGGCGGTCCAACCAGGAGATCGCGGCCGAGCTCTTCCTCGGCCAGGCCACCGTCAAGACCCACGTCTCGCACATCTTCGCCAAGACCGCCAGCCGGGACCGGGTCCAGGCCGTGCTGTTCGCGCACCGGGTGGGTCTGGTGGACCTGCCGTAGCGCGGTCCGGGACCTCCTGCTCCGCGCCCTGGCGACCCCGGCCGGAGGGCACCCGCCCCCACCCGGGGATGATGCCCGGCGGCCCGGTTCACCCCGTGGGCTGATGCCCCCGTCACGGCCCCCTCACTAGGCTGATCGTCACGAGAGCACATCACGCGACGAGCAGCCGGGAGGCAGCAGTGGAACATCCGACCGCCACGACGGACACCCCGGGAGCACGGGACGGGACGCCGCCCGAGGCGGGTCTGCGGGTGCGCGGCCTCGGCCGGGACTTCGGCGACAGGACCGTGGTGGACGACCTCGGCTTCCGCCTCAGGCCCGGCGTCATGACCGGCTTCCTCGGCTCCAACGGCGCGGGCAAGACCACCTCGATGCGCATGATCATGGGGGTCCTCGAGCCCAGCCGCGGCGAGGTGCTGTGGAACGGGGTGCCGATCACGGGCGCCGACCGGGCCCGCTTTGGCTACATGCCCGAGGAGCGCGGCCTCTACCCGAAGCAGAGGATCCTGGACCAGCTGGCGTACCTCGGCCGCCTGCGCGGCCTCGAGGCGCCCGTCGCCAAGGAGCAGGCGCGCGAGCTGCTGGACCGCTTCGGCCTGGGCGAGCGGACCGGCGACAAGCTGGAGTCCCTCTCCCTGGGCAATCAGCAGCGCGTCCAGATCGCGGCGGCGCTGCTGCACGAGCCGGAGTGCCTGATCCTCGACGAGCCGTTCTCGGGCCTGGACCCGGTGGCCGTCGACTCGATGGTCGCCCTGCTCGGCACGTTCCTGCGCCGCGGCGTCTCGATCCTGTTCTCCAGCCACCAGCTGGACCTCGTCGAGCGGCTCTGCGAGGACGTCGTCATCCTCGAGGAGGGGCGCCTGGCCGTCGCGGGCACCGCCCAGGAGCTGCGCGACGCGGGGCCCCTGCGCTACCGCATCGGCTCGACGCGCGACGCCGGATGGGTCCGGGAGGTGCCCGGCGTCGAGGTCGTGGACGTCGACGGACCCACCGCCCTGGTGGACCTCCCGCGCGGCGGCGAGACCGAGGGGCTGCGCCGGGAGCTGATGACCCGCGGCGTCGACCGCGGGATGACCGAGTTCGCACGCGTCCAGCCGAGTCTGGCCGAGATCTACCGGGAGGCCGTCCGATGAGCCGCCAGAACACCCTCGAGCACGCCGTCGCCGAGCATCCGGCGCTCGAGCGCTCCGCCCCGGCGCGGTCCGGAGCCGCGCGCGGCGCGTGGCGCACCGTCGCCGCCCGCGAGATCGTGGTGCGGGCCACGGACAAGACCTTCCTCATCTCCTCGGTGGTGACGGTCCTGCTCCTGGTGGGGGCCGCGGTGTTCACGTCCTTCATGGGCGGCCGCGACTCCACGCAGACCGTCGCCGTGGCCGGCGCGGCCGCGGGGGAGCGGGTCGCCGCCGCCTCCGAGCTGGCCGCCGCCGACGGCGGGGACGGCCTGGAGACCGTCGACGCGGCCGATCCCGCGGCGGCCCGCGCCCTGGTGGCCGACGACGAGGCCGACCTCGCCCTCTACGAGGACGCGCAGGGCTGGACCCTCGTCACCGCCGACGGCACGCCCGGCGCGGCGGGCGAGTCGCTGATGCAGTCGATCTCCGCGGGCGTCCAGGCGGAGAACGCCGCGCAGCTCGGCGTGGACCTCGAGGCGCTGGACCGCGGCGCCGAGGTCACGGTCGAGGCCGCCGAGGGCTCGTCCGACGGCGCCCAGGCGCGCCTGCTGGGGATCGTCTTCGCCTTCGTCTTCTACATGGCCGCGATCACCTTCGGCATGGCCATCGCGGCGTCGATCCTCGAGGAGAAGCAGAACCGGGTCGTGGAGATCATCGCGGCCTCCATCCCCGTCGGGCAGCTGCTGACGGGCAAGCTGATGGCCAACATGGCGCTGGCGTTCTCGCAGCTGCTCGTCTTCGGGGCGGTGAGCCTCGCGGCGGCGACCTTCCTGGACCTGGGGGTCAACGTGGCCTGGGCGCTCACGGGCATCGGCTGGTTCGTCGGGTTCTTCGTCCTCGGCTTCGCGATCCTCGCGGCCCTGTGGGCGGTGGTCGGCGCGATGGCCGACCGGACGGAGGACATGAACGCCAGCACCGGGCCCGTCGTCTTCCTCCTCGTCGCGGTCCTGGCGGGAGGCATGGCGGCCAGCGGGACCCTGCAGACCGTGCTGTCCTACCTCCCGGTGTTCTCCTCGGTCATCATGCCCATGCGGCTGGTGGAGGGCTCCGCCTCGTGGTGGGAGGCCGTGATCGCGGCCGCGATCGCCCTGGTCACGGTCGTGCTGGTGATGGTCTGGTGCGGGCGGCTCTACCGCCGGGCGGTGATGCGCACCGGGCAGTCGTTCACCTGGGCCCAGGTGCTCCGCCGGAAGGTCTGACAGCCCGGCGCGCGCGGTGTTCCGCGCCGGAGCACGACGCCGCGCCCGCCCGGGGGCGACGCCGTGGGTCGCCGCACACTGCGTCGCCCCTGGTCGCTGTGTATACTTGACGGGTACTCGATGCGCGCGGCCCCTCTCTCCGCGCGTCCATTGCGTCCCTCTTCGGATCCTCCTCACCGCGGCCCGCCCCACGGTCTGCACCGAGCGAGCGATCCACTGTGTATAGATACAGGAGTCCACACCAGTGGCAGTTAAGATTCGTCTCAAGCGTCTGGGCAAGATCCGCGACCCCCGCTACCGCGTCGTCGTCGCCGATTCCCGCACCAAGCGCGACGGTCGCGCGATCGAGGAGATCGGCATCTACCAGCCGACCGAGAACCCCTCGTTCATCAAGATCGACTCCGAGCGGGCCCAGTACTGGCTCTCCGTCGGCGCGCAGCCGACCGAGCAGGTCCTGAAGCTCCTCAAGCTGACCGGCGACTGGGGCAAGTTCAAGGGCGAGGGCGACACCGAGTCGACCGTCAAGCCCGTCGAGCGCAAGCCCCAGTTCGTGGTGCCCGAGAAGGGCTCCGTGGTCGTGGAGGCCATCACCCCCAAGGGTGAGGACAAGGCCGCCGCGGCTCCCGCCGAGAACGCAGAGAACGCCGAGTAGTCATGCTCGCCGAAGCGCTGGAGCACCTCGTCCGGGGGATCGTCGATCACCCCGATGACGTGAGCGTCCGCTCCCGCGGCGGCCGCCGCGGCCAGACCCTCGAGGTCCGGGTCCACCCGGACGACCTCGGGCGGGTCATCGGCCGGGGCGGGCGCACCGCGACCTCGGTGCGGACCGTCATCAGCGCGCTGGCCGAGGGCGAGCAGGTGCGGGTCGACGTCGTCGACACCGACCGCCGCCGCTGACGCCCGCGCCCCAGCGCGACCCGAGCGTTCCGCTCCACCGGCCCGCTCCCGCCGACCGGCGGGAGCGGGCCCGTGCCTTAACCTGGAGACATCGGACCGCCCGCCCACCGGCGGGCCGCAGCGTCCGCCCACCGCCCGGCCGGTCCCCGGCCCCGACCTCACGAGGAGCCCTGACGTGCAGGTACAGGTCGCCCGCATCGGCAAGCCCCACGGCATCCGTGGCGAAGTCACCGTCCAGCTGTTCACCGACGACCCGGGCAGCAGGTTCGCCGCCGGCGCCGAGCTGAGCGTCGAGCCCGCGAGCCCGCTGGCCCCCGGCGGGCGCCTCACGGTCTCGACCTCGCGCTGGAACAAGTCCATCCTGGTGGTGCGCTTCCGCGAGGTCGCCACGCGCAACGACGCCGAGGCCCTGCGCGACCACCGCCTCTCGGTCGAGAGCGAGGAGGTCGAGGAGGACGAGGAGGGCTACTACGAGCACGAGCTCGAGGGCCTGGACGTCTTCGTGGTCGAGGACCCGGAGCAGGCGGAGCTGGGGGACCCGGTCGGCCGCGTCACGGGCCTGCAGACCGGTGCCGCCCAGGATCTGCTGCGCCTCGAGCTCGCCGACGGAGCGGAGGTCCTCGTGCCGTTCGTCGAGGAGATCGTCCCCGAGGTGGACCTCGACGCCGGCCGCGTCGTCGTCTGCCCGCCGCCCGGCCTCCTGGAGCTCAACGAGGAGCAGCCCGGGGCCGACTCCGACGTCAGCGCCGACTCCGACGCCGACGCCGAGTCCGATGCTGGCGCCGGGGCCGACGTTGAGGCCGAGGCCGATACCGATGCCCCTGTCGATGCCGACGCCGCCACCGACGTCGCCCTCGCGGATCGCGGTGACCGCCCGTGAGCCCCCGGTACGACGTCGTCTCGATCTTCCCCGAGTACCTGGCCCCGCTCGAGCTCTCGCTCATCGGCAAGGCCCGGCAGGCCGGGCTGCTGGAGCTGAGCATCCAGGACCTGCGCGAGTTCGCGACCGACCGCCACCGCACCGTGGACGACACGCCCTACGGCGGCGGCGCCGGCATGGTCATGAAGCCCGAGCCCTGGGCCCAGGCGCTCGAGCGCACCTTGCGCGAGGCCCCCGCGCCCGAGCCGGGGGAGGACGCGTTCCTGGACGCCGAGTCCCGCCGGCCCCTGCTCGTGGTCCCCTCGCCCGCGGGGCAGGTCTTCACGCAGCGCACCGCGGAGGCCTTCGCGCGGGAGCGGCACATCGTCTTCGCCTGCGGCCGCTACGAGGGCATCGACGAGCGCGTGCTCGACTGGGCCGCCGAGCGGTTCCGCGTCGTCCCGGTCAGCCTGGGCGACTACGTGCTGAACGGCGGCGAGGTCGCGGTCATGGCGATGGTCGAGGCCGCGGCCCGGCTCATCCCCGGCGTGATCGGCAACCCCGAGTCGCTCGTCGAGGAGTCCCACGCCGCCGGTCTGCTCGAGTACCCCGTCTACACCAAGCCGAGCGTGTGGCGCGAGCACCCCGTCCCGGAGGTGCTGCTCTCGGGCAACCACGCCCGGATCGCCCGCGAGCGGCGGGACTGGCAGCTCGAGCGCACCTGCCGGCGCCGCCCGGACCTGATCGACGCGCTCCCGCCCGGGGCGCTGGACCGCCGGGACCGCGAGGTGCTCGCGGCCGCGGACCAGCGGGACCGCGAGGAGCTCGAGGCCCTGGGCCGGCAGGACGACCAGGCGCGGAACGCCCGGCGCGAGGCTGGCGACCCCGGGGACGATGTGGCACAATAGTGCGCTGGGCCTTGTCCGGGCACGCCCCTGCCGCAGGGGGGAGAGCGACCATCACGGACACGGCGCCGGCGCATCGATCGTGCGCCGGGATCCTCTAGCCTGACGGCGCCCACGCCCCTCGCGGGCCGCGGCCGCCGTCGTACCAATCGGTGGGTGGCCTGCGGCGTCGACCGAGGAGAAATGACAGTCATGCAGACTCTCGATTTCATCGACAACAAGTCCCTGCGCTCGGACGTCCCCGAGTTCGGCGCCGGCGACACCCTGAACGTGCACGTCAACATCATCGAGGGCAACCGCTCGCGTGTGCAGGTCTTCAAGGGCTTCGTCATGGGCCGCCAGGGCTCCGGCGTCCGCGAGACCTTCACCGTCCGCAAGGTCTCCTTCGGCGTGGGCGTCGAGCGCACCTTCCCGGTCCACTCCCCGATCATCGACAAGATCGAGGTCCTGGCCCGCGGCGACGTGCGCCGCGCGAAGCTGTACTACATGCGCGACCGCCACGGCAAGGCTGCTCGCATCCGCGAGAAGCGCACCCCCGTCAAGTAGTCGCGACGCATGTCGGACACCTCGCGGGCCGCGGAAACGGGCCCGCGCACCGAGCGCCGGTCCCTCCTCGCGGGGGGCCGGCGCTCGGTCGTGGTGGCGCTCCTGCTGGCCGTGCTGATCGCGGTCCTGGTCCGCTCGCTGGTGCTGGAGGTCTTCTACATCCCCTCCGGGTCGATGGAGCCGACGCTGCTGCCCGGTGACCGGCTCGCGGTGTGGCGGCTCGGCGACGACGAGCCGCAGCGCGGCGACATCGTGGTCTTCGACGGCAAGGGCTCGCTCGCCCCGTACGAGTCCGGCAAGGGCTGGCTCGCCCAGAGCGCCGAGGTCGCCGGCGCGTGGCTCGGCGTCTCGTCCCGCGACGACGTCTTCGTCAAGCGCGTGATCGGCGTCGAGGGGGACCGCGTGGCCTGCTGCACCGCCGACGGCCGCCTGACGGTCAATGGCGAGCCGCTGGACGAGCCGTACGTGATGCCCGGCGACGCCCCGTCCGAGACGGAGTTCGACGCCGTCGTGCCCGCGGGCCGCATGTGGGTTCAGGGCGACCACCGCTCGGCGTCGTTCGACTCCCGCGAGCTCCTGGGCGCGCCCGGCGGGGGGATGATCCGCACGGACTCGATCATCGGCCGCCCGGTCGCGGTGCTGTGGCCCCTGGACCGGATCGGCGGCCTGGACGACTAGACTTGACCCCGGGCCGCGAGGGCCCAGGACCCCGTGGGCCGCCTCAGGCCCCTGAGCAACCGTGGAGGACGTCCCCGATGGCACGAGCAGCGCAGCACTCCGGGGGACCGGAGCAGCCCGAGGGCCGGGAGTCCCAGGCCGGGTCCACCGGGCTGTGGCCCAAGGTCAAGGAGATCCTCCTGATCATCCTGTACGCGCTGATCATCGCGTTCCTCGTCAAGACCTTCCTCTTCCGCGGCTTCTACATCCCCTCGGGGTCCATGGAGAACACGCTGCAGCTCAACGACCGGATTTTCGTCAACGTCGCCGGCAACTACTTCTCCGACCCCGAGCGCGGGGACGTCATCGTCTTCGAGGACTCGCAGGGCTGGGTGCCCCAGACCGCGGCGCCCAGCAACCCCGTGCGCTCGGCGCTGTCCTTCGTGGGCGTGCTGCCCGACTCCTCGCAGAACTACCTCATCAAGCGCGTCATCGGCGAGGGCGGGGACCGCGTCACCTGCACCGGGCCGGACGCGCGGGTGCAGGTCAACGGCCAGGAGCTGGACGAGTCGGCCTACCTGTTCCCGGGCTCGCAGCCGTGCGGCATGGCCTTCGACGAGACCGTCCCCGAGGGCGAGTACTTCGTCATGGGCGACCACCGCGGCGCCTCCGCGGACTCCCGGTACCACATCGAGCAGGGCACTGAGTTCGTCAGCGATGGCGACGTCGTCGGCAAGGCCTCCGTGATCGCCTGGCCGATCAGTCGCTGGACCGTCATCGACGACCACGAGGACGTCTTCTCCGGGATCCCCGCGCCGTCCGCGCAGAGCGGGTCCTGATGCCGGGCGCCTCCGGCGTCCGCGCCCCGGCCCGGGCCGCCGACCTCTCGATCGAGGCGGAGCTCTTCGCCGCCGGGGCGCGCTGCGTCGTGGGCATGGACGAGGTGGGGCGCGGCTCGCTGGCCGGGCCCGTCACGGTCGGGGCGGCCGCGGTGCTCCCGGCCACGACGCTGGAGGTCGCCGGGCTCACCGACAGCAAGGCGCTCGCCCCGGCCCGGCGGGCGGCGATGGAGCCCCTGATCCGGGCGTGGATCCCGGTGCGCACGGGCTCCGCCTCGCCCGCGGAGATCGACGCGCTGGGCATGACCCTCGCGCTGCGCCTCGCCGGGCGCCGGGCCCTCGCGGCGCTGGCCCGGGAGCACGACGTCGTGCCCTCCGCCGTCCTGCTCGACGGCAGCCACGACTGGCTCGGCGCCCCGCCCGCGGACCTGTTCTCGCTCGCGGAGGAGGACCCCCTGGCCGGCTACGGCGACGCGGGCGCCCCGTGGGAGGGGCCCGTCCGGACGGAGGTCAAGGCGGACTTCCGCTGCGCGAGCGTCGCGGCGGCCAGCGTGGTCGCCAAGGTCGAGCGGGACCGCGCCATGGAGCGGCTCTCCGCCCGCTGGCCCGCCTACGGGTGGGCGGGCAACAAGGGCTACGGCTCGGCCGCGCACCGGCTGGCCGTCGGCGCCCACGGGCCGTCCCCGGAGCACCGGCTGAGCTGGTCCCTGGGCACCACGCCGGAGGGGACGGCCGCGGCGCGCGCCGCGCGGGACGCCTGAGCGCGCCTCGCCCTGACTGCTATGTGGACCCGGCTGCGGGTCCCGCCGGCCGGTTCAGTACAGTGAGGTGGTCCGCAACGCCGCGGACGACGTCGTGAATCGAAGCGGAGGGTGCGAACGCGATGAGTGTGGAAGTCGTCACGATCCTGGTACTGGCGGTGATGTTCCTCATCGGGACGATCCGCAACGTCAACATGGGACTGCTGGGCCTCGTCGCGGCGTTCCTGGTGGGCCTCTTCGCGGTCGGGATGGACCTCGACGACGTGATCGCCGGCTTCCCGCTGGACCTCATGTTCGCCCTCATGGGGCTGACCTTCCTGTTCGGCTTCGCGCAGCAGAACGGCACCATCGACCTGGTGCTCTCCTGGAGCCTGCGGGCCGTGCGGGGCACGGTGGCGCTGGCCCCGTGGATCTTCTTCGCCCTGACCGGGGTGCTGATGGGGATCGGGGCGATCTTCGCCATCGGCGTCGTCGCCCCGCTGGCCGTCCCCTTCGCGCGGAAGTACGGGATCAACCCGCTCATGATGGGCATGATGGTCGTCCACGGCGGCATGGCCGGCATGCTCTCGCCGCTCAGCGTCTACGGCATCTACGTCAACAACTTCCTCCTCGGGCAGGGCCTCGGCGAGAGCCCGTGGGCGCTGTTCCTGTGCGCGCTGGCGTTCAACACCGCGATCGGGGCGGTGGTGTACCTGGTCATGGGCGGCCGCGCGCTCCTGGGGCGGCGGGTGAGCGACGGCGTCGCGGGGGTGGCGGACGCCGGCGCCGGGGGCGGGTCCGGGTCCGCGGCCGATGGGCGGGTCTCCGCCGCGGGCCCCGGTTCCACGACGTCGAGCGGGACGGCCGGGGCGGTTCGTCGCCGTCCGCCGGCGGCGACGTGGTGACGGTGTCCTCCGGCGGAGACGCGATGACGGCGCGCTCCGGCGGGGGCGCGGCGACGGTGCGGACCGGTGCCGCGACGCGCGAGGCCGGGGGCGCCCCGGCGGCGGATCCCGCGCCCGCCCGCGTCACCCCCTATCAGCTGCTCACCCTGGCGGGGCTCGGCGTGCTCGTCGTGGGCGCGGGCGGCTTCGGCGTCGACATCGGCGTGCTCTCGATCGTCATCGGCACCGTGCTGGCCGTCGTCAAGCCGGCCGAGGCCAAGAAGTCGCTGGTCAACGTCTCGTGGGGGACCGTGGTGCTGGTGGGCGGCGTCGTGACCTACATCGGCGTTATGGAGACCGCCGGGACCGTCGACTTCGTCTCGGGCGGGGTGGTGTCCATCGGGGCCGCGCTCGTCGGGGCGCTGCTGCTGTGCTACATGGCCGGGATCGTCTCGGCGCTGGCCTCGTCCATCGCGACCATCGGCGTCGGCCTCTCGATCGCGGCCCCGCTGCTGCAGACCGGGGAGCTGCCCGCGATCGGCTTCGCGGCGGCCATCGCGATCGCCTCGACCGTCGTCGACGTCAGCCCCTTCTCCACCAACGGGGCGATGGTCCTGGCCAACGTGGACGCCTCGGAGCGGGACCGGTACTTCAAGCAGATGCTGGTCTACTCCGGCGTCGTCGTGGCGGTCGGCCCGGCCCTGGCCTGGCTGTTCGTGCTGCTGCCCGTGTAGCCCGCGGGCGCGCCTGCTACGGCCCTGCGGCCCGGCCGGCGGGCTGGCGGGGCGCCGCGCCTGCCC
>NZ_JANAFB010000046.1 GCF_024199905.1 Rothia santali | reverse complement strand
GCGCCGGGACGCCCGCCGTGCCGCTCCGAGGGCGCCGGGGCGCTCGCCGTGCCGCCCCGAGAACGCCGCCGCGGCGCCGCGAACCATGGGCCCGCCGGGCACCGGGTCAGGGGACCGAGCAGGTGCCGTTCTCCGTGAGCTCGGCCGCGAGCTCGACGTCGGTCGTCCCCGCCTCCTCCGGGGTCTCGCCCAGCGCCATCTGCTGGCCCAGGCCCACCAGCGCCACGGCCGGGAGGGCCGCGATCGGCGTCGGCGTCTGACCCGACTCCGAGCCCTCGATGACGCCGGAGATGTCGGTGCGCAGCTGGTCGTAGTCGGGGTAGGTCGGGAACAGGTCGTCGTAGTACGGCGGGGCGGCGCCGTACTGGATCAGCTCGTGGTCCTTGGCCTTGAGCCCGACGTCGACGAAGCTGGACAGCTGCGCCTCCGGGATGTCCGTCTCGATGATCTGCTCGCCGGCCTCGGTGATGGACTGGAACTTGGTCAGCACGTTGGCCGGGTCCAGCTGGGCGAGCATCGCCGACTGCACGCACCGTTGGCGCGCCTCGCGGTCGTAGTCCGAGGCGCCCTCGCGGGAGCGGGCGTACCAGAGGGCGTGGAAGCCGTCGAGGTGCTGCACGCCGGGTTCGATGTACCCGTCGATCGGGTTCTTCTCGCCCGTGATCTCGTTGGTGCCGCCGCCGATCGGGACCCGCCCGCCGACGTCGACCGTAATGCCGCCCAGCGCGTCGATCAGGTTGGAGAAGCCGTCCATGTCCACCACGATGTAGGCCTGGACGTCCAGGCCGGTGATGCCCGAGGCGGCGTCCTTCATGGCCTCCGCGCCGGGGTCGGGGGAGTCGGGGTACAGGTCGGGGTGCTCCTGGGCCACGGTCGGGTAGAGGGCGTTGAGGATGCACTCGTCGCCGCAGCTGAAGCCGTTGGGGAAGACCTGCCAGAGCGGCGAGTCCTCGGAGAACTGCGCCCCCTGCATGTTGCGGGGCAGGGAGATGGTGACGGCCTGGCCGGTCTTGGCGTCGACGCTGAACACGGTCATCGAGTCCGGGCGCCGGCCGACGCGGTCCTCACCGGCGTCGCCGCCCATCAGCAGGAAGTTGTACCGGCCCTCGACGGGCTCGAAGGCCTGCCCGCCCGAGAAGATGCTGTTCAGCGCCGAGCGGCCCACGCCCACCAGGTAGGCGGAGTAGCCGAGTGAGCCCGAGGTGAGGACCATGAGCACGACGCAGCCGATCAGGACCGCGGGCCGCATCCCCTGCGCGAGCAGGCCGGGCCGGATGAGGCGCAGCGCGTCCAGGAACAGCACCGCCCAGCCGATGGCGAGCAGGATCAGCGCCACGATCAGCACGAGCGAGGTGAAACGCCCGGTGACCAGGGCGAACAACCACGTCCGGTGCAGCAGGAAGAGCAGGCCGGCGAGGATCAGGGCGCCCCACACGGAGAAGGTCACGGTCAGGGCGCGCCGGCCCAGGGTCCGGTTCCCGGCGATCAGCTGCGCGGAGCCGGGCAGGAACGTGGTCAGGGCCAGCAGGATCCAGGCGCGCTTGGTGCGCGTGACGGCGCCCGCCTGGGCGGGGTGGCGCAGGGGGTCGGTGAGGTGCGGCCTGCCGACC
Source organism: Rothia santali (assembly GCF_024199905.1). Lineage (GTDB taxonomy): Bacteria > Actinomycetota > Actinomycetes > Actinomycetales > Micrococcaceae > Rothia > Rothia santali. The sequence goes on along the minus strand of NZ_JANAFB010000046.1, from coordinate 20,850 downwards.
GGGTCGTCCAGGCCGCGCTCGGCGGCCGGCTGCTCGGGGTGGTCCAGGTGGGGGGAAGGAGGGGTCATATCTCTGCCGGCGTCGGGGAGGCGGGCCGGCCGCCGGGCGGGGCGGTCCGGTCCGTGGGGCGATGCGGGCGGGAGGCGTGCTCCTCACGCCCGCGGGGGCGGTGCCGCCGGGCGGGGCCGCGGCGAGCGGGTCCCGCCCGGAGGGCGACCGAGGGCGTCAGGGGGCGTAGGCGCCGCCCGAGTCCTCTCGGTCCTCGCGCGCGGCGGGGGAGCCCTCGTCCTCCGCCCGGCGGGCGCGGACCTTGCGGCTCAGCGCCTCGCCCTTGTCCTGGGCGGTCTGGCGCAGGTCGTCGGCGAACTCGCGGAGGTCGGAGCGGACCTCCGCGGCGGCGGCCGTCTCGCCGGAGCCCAGGATGCGGGCCGCGAGCAGCCCCGCGTTCCGGGCGCCGTCGATCGAGACCGTGGCCACCGGGACCCCGGCGGGCATCTGCACGATGGACAGCAGCGAGTCGAGGCCGTCGAGGGACTTCAGCTTGACCGGCACGCCGATGACGGGGAGGACCGTCAGCGAGGCGAGCATGCCCGGCAGGTGGGCGGCGCCCCCGGCCCCGGCGATCACGACGCGCAGGCCGCGCTCCTCGGCCGTGCGGCCGTACTCGACCATCTCCTCCGGCATCCGGTGCGCCGAGACCACCCGGGCCTCGTAGGGGATGCCGAACTCCTCGAGGGCCTCGGCGGCGGCCTCCATGACGGTCCAGTCGGAGTCGGACCCCATGACGAGTCCCACCACGGCCGTGTCTTCCGAATCGCTCACTGCTCGCTCCTGTTCCAGGGGTGGTCGCCGGCCGCGCCCCGGGGCGCCCCGTCGCGGATGATGCCCGCGGCGCCGGCCGCCTCGGCGCGCAGGCGCTCGACGTCGTCGGCCGGGCCGGTCACGTTGACGTGGCCGACCTTGCGGCCCGGGCGGACCCCCTTGCCGTAGGTGTGCACCTTGGCGCCGGGGTGGGCCGCCATCGCGGCCGGGTAGGCGGAGAACAGGTCCGGGTTGGACCCGCCCAGGTAGTTCTTCATGACGGTGGCCTCGGCCGTGCGCTCGGTGCTGCCCAGCGGGAGGTCCAGGACCGCGCGCAGGTGCTGCTCGAACTGGCTGGTGACCGAGCCGTCCATGGTCCAGTGCCCCGAGTTGTGCGGGCGCATGGCCAGCTCGTTGACGACGAAGCCGGGGCCGCGGCCAGGGACCTCGAAGAGCTCGGCGGCCATGACGCCGGTGACCCCGAGCTCGCGCGCGATGGTCAGGGCCGCCTCCCGGGCGGCGTCGGCGGTCTCGGGGGAGAGGCCGGGGGCGGGGGCGATGATCTCGTCGCACACGGAGTCGACCTGGATGGACTCGACGACGTCCCACGCCCGGGCCTCGCCGGACGGGCGCCGGGCGACCAGGGCCGAGAGCTCGCGGGAGAAGGCGACCTTCTCCTCGGCGAGCAGGGCGCCGTCGTCGACGCCGGCGGCGCGGGCGGCCTCGAACCACTCGGCCACGGCCTCGCCCGCGGCGTCCTTGCGCTCGACGATCATCACGCCCTTGCCGTCGTACCCGCCGCGCGGGGTCTTCAGCACCACGGGCCAGCCGGCGCGCTCGCCGAACTCGGTCAGCTCCTCGGGGGAGCGCACCGCGGCCCACTCCGGGTTGGGCAGGCCGAGGCGCTCGACGGCGCGGCGCATCTCGATCTTGTCCTGGGCGTGGATCAGCGCGGCGGGGCCGGGCTGCACGTTCACCCCCTCGGACAGCAGGGCGTGCAGGTGCTCGGAGGGGACGTGCTCGTGGTCGAAGGTCACGACGTCGACGCCGAGGGCGAAGCGCCGCAGCGCGTCGAGGTCGCGGTAGTCCCCGACGGGCGCCGTCGGCACCACGGCCGCCGCGCACACCTCGGGGGACTCCGCGAGGATGCGCAGGTCGAGGCCGAGTTCTGAGGCCTCGGGCGCCATCATGCGGGCCAGCTGGCCGCCGCCGATCACTCCGACTACAGGTCCGGTTACAGGAAAGCTCACCGTCCCAGGCTACCCGTTGACGTACGTCACGGTCATGTTGCCGCTCCTTTCCCGGCATAATCCCAGCGGCCATGAGTAGACTCTCTCGATGAACCGCCGCCCGCCGCGATCCACGGCCTGGGCGCGCCCGCGCATCGCGCGACGGCCGAGGGCGGTGCCCGTGAAGCCGATCCCCCTGGAGACTGAGTGTCCACCGTTGCCGAGAAAGTCCGAGGGCTCTGGGAGCTCTTCATCAAGGAGGTCCTGAAGTTCGGGATCGTGGGCGGCATGGCCTTCATCGTGAACGCCTCCGTCACCTGGTTCCTGATGAGCACCTGGTTCCAGGACGACGGCCACGGCAAGGCCAAGTTCATCGCCGGCGTGATCGCCACGATCTTCTCCTGGATCGTCAACCGCATGTGGACCTTCCGCGAGAAGCGGCAGGAGAACAAGTGGCGCGAGGCGGTCCAGTTCGCGGTCGTCAACCTCATCGGGATCGCCGTGGAGTCCGGCTGCGTCCTGTTCACCTTCCACGTGCTGGGGATGACCTCGCGCGAGGCCTCGTTCGTCTCGGGCACCATCGTGGGCACGGTGCTCGGCACCATCGTGCGCTACTTCGCCTACCGCTTCTGGGTCTACGGCAACGCCCGGGAGACCAAGCAGAGCGAGGAGTTCACCCGGGAGGAGCGGGTCGGCCAGTTCGTCGACGACGCGACCCGGATCGTGACCGGCAAGCTGCCGGTCGACGAGGTGCTGAAGGGCGCGCGCAAGCGGCCCGACCACTGAGACGCGGCGGCGCCGGCCGCGGGGGCTCCGGGACCGCCTGAGGGGGCGGCCGGTCCTGCCGTTTTGGTCCGGGCAGTCATCCCGGTGGGGACGCTCGTACCGGTCGGGTCACTCGTCCGGGTCGGGTCACTCGTCCGGGTCGGGTCGTTCGTCCCTGCCCGGTCGCCCGTCCAGGCCCGGTCACCCGTCCAGGGCGGCGCGCTCCTCGGCGAGGATCCTCTCCAGCTGCGCGCGGTCCTCGGCGAGCTCGGCGCGGATCAGCACGACGGCGCGCCCGCCAGCATGACCCCGGCGTACCGGGCCAGGTCCTGCGCCCCGAGCACCTCGTCGCCGACGACGAACGCCGCGCCGCCCGCGCGCCCGCCGGCCGCGCCCGCGTGCTCGCCGACCAGGTCCAGCCACCGCCGCAGCGTGAGGCCCGCCGCGGCGTCGTCCTCGGCCGCGGCCACCTCCAGCCCGGGCGGGAGCTGCTCGAAGGGGAGGAAGACGTCGCCCTGGGCCCGGATCTCGCGGACGAAGTCGACGGCGTCGCCCGGGAGCCCGCCGGCGCCGTCGTAGGACATCGCGAGGGCCCCGCGGGCGAGCAGCAGCGCGGTTCCGGCGGCCTCCGCCGCCGCGTCGTGCTCGAACCCGGCCCACAGGTCCGGGCCCTCCTCCCGGGGCGTGAGCCGGCAGCCGGCGCGCAGCGCCCCCAGCGCCAGGGCGACCGAGCGCCAGTGCGGGCCGCCCTCCAGGCGCAGCGAGGCGCCGGGCTCGACGTCGAGCTCCTCGCTGAGGAGGTTGGCCGACTTCGCGACCCAGTTCTCCAGCACCCGGCCGGACAGCTCGATCCGCTCGCCGCCCGGGGCGTACCAGACGAGGGCGGGGCCGGAGGAGGCCGCGAGGGTCGCGAAATAAGACTCCACATTGGCCGGTGCATTGGGAACTGTGCGGTCGCTCATGCTTTCATCGTAACCGTCGGCACCTGCCGCCTCCCGTCGTCTCGAGGCCGTCACATGGCTTGACGGAGCGTGCTTACAACGTTGTAATTATGTGAGGCATTTGGAATATCGTCGCGCTGACATCCGGGGGCGTGAGGAAGGATGGGCATGACCGAATCGATCCGCCGCCAACACGCAACGCTTGACTCCGAGGGAGTCGCGGAGGAGCGAGCCCCCGAGAGCCACGGCGCCGAATGGGGCGCCGTCGGCCAGAGCCTGGAGGACCAGGCGACCGCCCTGCTCGAGCGCCACGCCGAGGCCCCCGCCCCGCGCGCCGAGCCCGCCGACGCCCAGGAGGCCTCGGCTGACCTCTTCTCCTCCGATCCGGCCGTGCTCAAGCTGTGGCAGGCCGCCGCCGGGCAGTACGGCGTCGACGAGGAGGAGGGCGAGCTCGCCTGGCAGGCCGACGCGCTCTGCGCGCAGACCGACCCCGAGGCCTTCTTCCCGGAGAAGGGCGGATCCACGCGCGACGCCAAGCGCGTGTGCTCCGAGTGCCCGGTCAGCGAGGCGTGCCTCGACTACGCCCTCGCCAAGGACGAGCGGTTCGGCATCTGGGGCGGGCTGTCGGAGCGGGAGCGGCGTCGGCTGCGCAAGCGCGCGAGCTGACTCCCCAGATTGCGGTAGTACCCTGAACCCGATGACCGAGAACATTCGCGCCTGCTCGCGCATGACCTGCCAGCGCGCCGCCACCCTGACCCTGACCTACGCCTACGCGGAATCGACCGTGGTGATCGGCCCGCTGGCCACCCGCGTGGAGCCCCACGCGTACGACCTCTGCGCCGTCCACGCGAGCCGGCTCACCGCCCCGCGCGGCTGGGAGGTCGTGCGGCTCGAGGCCGCCGCGACCCCCGAGGTCGACGCCCCCTCCTGAAACGCGCCTTTCTTCCTCTCACCGTCCCGGCATCGCCGACTGGCGACTCCCGCCGCACGTCAGACCGAGGTCTGCGGGTGCCGCGCCGCGTCCCGCCGGACTGCACCCGCCGCGGGCCCGGCGTAACCTTCCCTACCGGGCGGTACACTTCACCAAAACGAGCATTTCGCGTTGCACGAGAGGACTGTCAGTTCGTGAACACCACCCCGTCTCCCGAGCCGTCACGGCCCGGTGCCGCCGCCCGCCCCGTGACCCGCCGGACGCTGATGCGCGGGGGCGCCCTGGGCGTGTTCGGGGCGATCTTCCTGAGCGCCTGCTCCCAGGGCGAGCAGAGCGCCCAGGGAGACCCGAGCGCCTCCCCGCAGGGATCCTCGAGCCCGACGCCGACCTCGGCGGCGTCGACCGCGCCCCCGGCGCTCACCGTGGAGCCCGAGGACGGCGCCCAGCAGGTCAACCCCGTCGCGCCCGTGCGGGTCAGCGCGGACCGGGGCGCCCTCGAGCGCGTCGACCTCACCGGGCCCGCGGGGCCGGTCGAGGGCGAGATGTCGGAGGACGGGCGGACGTGGACGGCGTCGGGCCCCCTGGACTTCAACGCCGCCTACACCCTGAGCTACGCCGCGGCGGATGGCACGGACCGCTCCGAGGGGGAGCGCACCTTCTCGACCGTGACGCCCGAGCTCGAGGCGAACGCGACGCTCAACGTCGTCGACGGCGGGACCTACGGCACCGGGCAGATCATCCAGTTCTCCTTCTCCGAGCCCGTGTCCCGCAAGGCCGAGGTCGAGCAGGCCATCAGCGTCACCGGCGGGGGAGTCGCGGCGGGCCGCTTCCGCTGGTACAGCGACACCCTGATGCGGTATCGGCCGCCGGAGAAGTGGGCGCCGCACTCGCGGGTCGAGGTCGCGGCGGACCTGCTGGGGGTCGACTTCGGCAACGGCATGATCGGCAACGAGAACACCCGGCTGGCGTTCGCGACCGGGGCGAAGCACTACGCGGTCGTGGAGAACTCGGACAAGGTCCTGCGGGTCTTCGTCGACGACCGGCTGGTCGAGGAGTTCCCCGCGACGCTGGGCAACGAGGACTGGCCCTCGGTCACCGGCGAGCTGGTGATCATGGAGCAGCAGGCCAAGTACAGCTTCAACCCGAAGTCCCTGGGCCTGACCAAGGACGACCCCCACTGGTACGAGCCCTTCGACGCCTCGTGGACCTCGCGCCTGACTCGCTCGGGCGTGTTCGTGCACCAGGCGCTGCCCTCGGCGATCCCGCTGCTGGGCGTCGCCAACGTCTCCCACGGCTGCATCGGGCTGCCGCCGGAGGGCGCGCGGTACATCTTCGAGAACTTCCGCGTGGGCGACGTGATCGAGGCCAAGGGCACCGGATACCCCGAGGCGGACCCCGACGACGGCTTCGGCGACTGGAACATCCCCTTCGAGCACTACGCCGACGCCGCGTGGAAGGGCAACTGGTAGAGTTCAGCCGACGATCCCGCGCCGGCCGGTGCGGGCCTGACCCGCGCCGAGGAGCAGCATGCCGCGTTCCCCCCGAGACGACGCCGAGCACACCCCGTGGTCGGCCTCGCCCCAGCAGGAGTGGGACGGGCTGATGCCCGCCGTCACCGAGCCCGGGTCTGGGACGGGATCCCGCGCCGCGGGCGAGGGCCCGGCCGCCGGGGGCGGCACGGCGCCGGGCGACGGTTCGGCCCCGGGCCACGGTTCGGCCCCGCCGACGCCCCGGCGGGCGAGCACCCGGCCGGTGCGAGCGCCCCGGCGTCGCCCGCGCCCCGCCGCCCCCGGGCGCTGCGGCTGCGGCAGGCCCTGATCGCGCTCGCGGTCCCGCTGGTGACCCTGGCCCTGGCCCTGCGCGCCGTCGCGAGCCCGCTCTTCCTCTGGATCGAATACCACCGCCCGGGCTTTCCGGCGGACCCCTACGGCTTCAGCCCCGAGGAGCGGATGACCTACGGCTCCCACGGGCTCGACTACATCCTGAACTTCGCCCCGGAGCGCTACCTCGGCGACGTCGTGCTGGGCAACGGCGACCGGGCCTTCACCGCGCCCGAGATCGGCCACATGACCGACGTCAAGCACGTGCTGCTCTGGGCCCTGCTGGCCGTCGCGGTGTTCGCGCTCGTGGCCGCCGCGGGCGCCCTGGGACTCCGGCGCCGGGCCCCGGGCTCGGCGCGCCGGGCCCTGTTCCTGGGCGGGTGGCTCACGCTGGCCCTCATGCTCGCGCTGGGCGTGAGCGCCGCGCTCGGCTGGGAGTCCTTCTTCGTGGCCTTCCACGAGCTGTTCTTCCCGCAGGGGAACTGGGCCTTCCGCCTCTCGGACACGCTGATCCGGCTCTACCCGCCGCAGTTCTGGGTCGACGCCGCGGCCACCGTGGGCGCCCTGGCGCTGATCGTCTCGACCGCGCTGCTCGCCGCGACCTGGCCGCGCTCCCGCCGGCGTCGCCGCGCCTGACCCAGCCTCCCGCGGCGCGCCGCCCGCTCAGATCCAGCTGTCGAACCACATGAGCGAGCGCCAGTCGTCGTAGGGAATCGCCGTCCCGAGCCACAGCGGCAGCAGGTGGTTGGCCACCAGCAGCGCCATCGCCACGAAGGCCCCCACCACCGCGAGCCCGGCGCGCCGTCGGCGCACACCGTCGCCCGGCCTCCCGAGCCCCAGCCCGAGCACGGCCGTGAGCCCCAGGACGAGCCAGGGCAGGAAGGACAGCGCGTAGAAGTAGAACGTGGTCCGCTCCGGGTACATGAACCACGGCAGGTAGCCGGACGCGAAGACGACCACGATGGCCCCCATCCGCCAGTCCCGCTTGAGGATCCACCACAGCGTCACCAGCAGCATCGCCGCCGCGCCGGCCCACCACACGAGCGGGTTGCCGACGTTGAGGATGGCCTCCGAGCAGGGCCCCGGCGAGCAGCCGGCCGTCCCGGCGTCGTAGCTCTCGTAGTAGTACGACGTCGGCCGGGCCAGCAGGAGCCACTGCCACGCGGGGGACTGGTAGGTGTGCGGCGAGTGGAGCCCCTGGTGGAAGGCGTAGGCGGAGCGGTGGTACTCCCACAGGCTGCGCAGCGCCGGCGGAAGCCACCCGACCCCCTGCCCCGGGTGCTGCGCGGCCCAGTCGCGGTCGTAGGCCCCGGACGAGGCGAACCACCCCGACCACGTGACGAGGTAGGTCAGCAGTCCGGTGCCCACGATCGCCAGGAACGCCGGCCACGAGTCCTTGACCACCGCCGCGGTGAACCAGCTGCGGATCCCGGCCACGCGCCGGGCCCCGGCGTCCCACAGCACCGTCATGAGCCCGAGGGCGGCGACGAAGAACAGGGCGTTCCACTTCACGCCGACCGCGGCCCCGCAGCAGACGCCCGCCGCGATGCGCCACCAGCGCACCCCGAGCCACGGTCCGTAGGCGAGGAAGGCGGCACTGGGCGGCCGACCCCCGGGACCGGCGGCGGCCGCGACGAGCCGGGCCAGACGGCGTCGGGCCTGGAGCCGGTCCGCGACGAGGCAGGCGAAGGCCGCGAGCAGCCAGAACATGAGGAAGATGTCCAGCAGGGCCAGGCGCGACTGGACCAGGTGCAGCCCGTCGACCGACATCAGCAGCCCCGCGATCGAGGCCAGCGTGACCGACCTGAACAGCATCCACGCGACCCACATCAGCAGCGCGATGGACAGGACGCCGATCAGGGCCGCGGAGAAGCGCCAGCCGAAGGGGTTGTCCCCGCCGAACAGCCACATCCCGGCCGCGATCATCCACTTGCCCAGCGGCGGGTGGACGACGTAGGAGGGCGAGCCCTCGGGCGTGCCCGGGTCGCCCGCGACGAAGGCGGCGTTGGCGCTCTCCGGCCAGGACCGCTCGTAGCCGAAGTGGAGGAGGGAGTACGAGTCCTTGACGTAGTAGGTCTCGTCGAAGACGATCGCGTTCGGGTGCGCCAGGCCCGTGAAGCGCAGCAGCGCCGCGAGCAGCAGGACGAGCGCGGGGGCGGCCCAGGCGAGCCGGGGCAGCGCCGCGGGGACCGCCCGGAGCCGGTCCAGCAGGGAGTCCTCGGCGAACGCGCCCGCCGGGAACCGGGGTCCTCGGCGGGCGCGCGCTGCGATCGGGGTGGTGCTCATCCGGACCATGCTACGTCAGGGCGCTGGCCGATCCCCGCCGACTCAGGTCGCGCGGTGCCCGCCCTCGACCGCGCCCGTCTCCGCGGCACCGGGCGATCCGAGGGAGCCGGGCTCGACGCCGTCGGGCGCCTCCACGGCCTGCGCCGCGGCGAACTGGGACTCGTAGAGGGCCCGGTACGGCCCGTGGGCCTCCATCAGCTCGAGGTGGCCGCCCTGCTCCACGATCTCGCCGGCCTCCATCACCAGGATCGTGTCCGCGTCGCGGATCGTGGAGAGCCGGTGGGCGATGACGAAGGAGGTCCGCTGGGCCCGCAGCGCCGACATGGCCCGCTGGACCAGCACCTCGGTGCGGGTGTCCACCGAGGAGGTCGCCTCGTCGAGGATCAGCACGGCCGGGTCGGCCAGGAACGCGCGCGCGATGGTGATCAGCTGGCGCTCGCCCGCCGAGATCGCGCCGCCCTCCTGGTCGATCACGGTCCCGTAGCCCTCGGGCAGGGCGCGGACGAAGCGGTCCACGTAGGTGGCCCGGGCCGCCGCGAGCACCTCCTCGTCGCTCGCGTCCAGCCGGCCGTAGCGGATGTTCTCCAGGATGCTGCCCTCGAAGAGGACCGCGTCCTGCAGGACCATGCCGGTGGACTGGCGCAGCCGGTCCCGGGTCATGTCCCGGACGTCGACGCCGTCCAGGGTGATCGCGCCGGCGTCGACGTCGTAGAAGCGCATGATGAGGTTGACCAGCGTGGTCTTGCCCGCTCCGGTGGGCCCCACGATCGCGACGGTCTGGCCCGGCTCGGCGCGCAGGCTCAGGTCGCGGATGAGCGGCCGGTCGGGGGTGTAGGAGAAGTCGACGTCGCGGAACTCGATCCGGCCGCGCACCCGCTCCTCCGGGTCCCGCGCGGCGTCGACGTCGGCCGGCTGCTCCGGCTCGTCGAGCAGCTCGAAGACCCGCTCGCCGCTGGCCACGCCCGACTGCAGCATGTTGGCCATGCCCGCGATCTGCGCGATCGGCTCGTTGAACTGCCGCGTGTACTGGATGAACGCGGTCGCCGCGCCCAGCGAGATCTGCCCGTTGGCGACCTTGAGCGCCCCGAGCACCGCGATGCCCACGTACCCCAGGTAGTTCACGAACTGCATGATCGGCATCATCATGCCGGAGAGGAACTGGGCCCTGAACGCGGCGCCGTACACGGCCTCGTTGCGCTCGTCGAAGCGCTCCCGCATGGCCGGGCCGCGGCCGAAGACGCGCACGACGTCGTGCCCCGTGAAGGACTCCTCGACGTGCCCGTTCAGCTCGCCCGTGCTCTTCCACTGCGCGCCGAACAGCTTCTGGCTGCGCTTGCCGATGATCCCGACGACGACGCCGGAGACCGGCAGCGCGACCAGCGTCACCAGCGCGAGCTGCCACGAGATCGTGAACATCATGACGCCCACGCCCACGATCGTCAGCAGCGAGTACACCAGCTGCGCGAAGGCCTGCTGGAGCGCCTGCTGGACGTTGTCCATGTCGTTGGTGGTGCGGGACAGGACGTCACCGCGCTGGCGGGTGTCGAAGTAGCTCAGCGGCAGCGCGTTGACCTTGGCCTCCACGCGGCGGCGGAGGTCGTAGACCACGTGCATGACCAGGTCGTTGAGGATGCGCCCCTGGATCCACATGAACACCGCGGCCAGGCCGTACATGCCCACGACCGTGAGCAGCGCCTGCGCGAGCGCGGGGAAGTCGATGCCGGAGCCGGGGACGAACCGCATGCCCGAGAGCATGTCGGCCAGCTGCCCCTGGCCCTGGGCGCGCAGCCCCTCGACCACCGCCCCGGAGCTCACGCCGGCGGGCGTCTGCGAGCCCACGACGCCGGCGAAGATCAGGTCCATCGCGTGTCCCAGCACCCGCGGGGCGGCGACCTGCAGCAGGACCGAGGCCACGGCCACGACGACCAGGCGGATCCGGAACCGGCCGAGCTCCCGGACCAGGCGCAGGGCCGTGGGCCAGAACGCCTTGATCTGGGGCGTGGGGGCCTGCTCGTCCATGAACTCGCTCATGCCGCCTCCTCCGCAGAGAGCTGGGACTCGACGATCTCCCGGTAGGTCTCCGAGGAGTCGAGGAGCTCGGAGTGGGTCCCGCGGGCGACGATCCTGCCGGCGTCGAGCAGGAGGATCTGGTCCGCGTGGGTGATGGTCGAGACGCGCTGGGCCACGATGATCACCGCGGCGTCCCGCGTGCGCGGCTCGAGGGCGGCGCGCAGCCGCGCGTCGGTCGCGACGTCGAGCGCGGAGAACGAGTCGTCGAAGAGGTAGACCGCGGGGCGGGCGACCAGCGCGCGGGCGATGCACAGCCGCTGGCGCTGCCCGCCGGAGACGTTGGTGCCGCCCTGGGAGATGCCGGAGTCGAGCCCGCGCGCGGCCTCCTCGCCCTCGCCGGTGACCCGGTCCTGGACGAACTCCGTGGCCTGGGCGGTCTCCAGGGCGTCCCAGAGCCGCGCGTCGGGGGCCTCGGAGTCGCCGAAGCGCAGGTTGCTCGCCACGGTCCCGGAGAACAGGTACGGCTTCTGCGGCACGGAGCCCACGCGGCCGGTGATCGCGGCCGGATCCATGCGGCGGACGTCGACGCCGTCGAGCAGCACGCTGCCCTCGGTCGCGTCGTAGAGGCGCGGGATGAGGCTGACCAGGGTGGACTTGCCGGCGCCGGTCGAGCCGATGATCGCCGTCGTGGTCCCGGGCTCGGCGCGGAAGGAGATGTCCCGCAGCACCGCACCCTCGGCGCCGGGGTAGCGGAAGCCCACGTTGCGGAACTCGACGACGCCGCGGCGCCCGGCGGGCTCCTCGGGGTCCTCGGGGGCGACGACGGACGGGCGGGTCGCCAGGACCTCGCCGATCCGCTGCGCGCACACGATCGCGCGCGGGAACATCATGGCCATGAAGGTCCCCATCAGCACGGCCATGAGGATCTGCATGAGGTACTGCATGAACGCGGTCAGGGAGCCGACCTCCATCTGCCCGGCGTCCACGCGCTGCCCGCCGAACCACAGCACCGCGGCCTCGGCCGCGAAGAGCAGGACCGTGATGATGGGCCCGATCAGCACGAACAGCCGGCCGATGTGCACCGAGACGTCCGTGATGGCCTGGTTGGCGTCGGCGAAGCGCTCGGTCTCGTGGCGCTCGCGGACGAAGGCCCGGATCACCCGGATGCCCATGATCTGCTCGCGCAGCACGGAGTTCACGCCGTCGACCCGGCTCTGCATGACCCGGAACAGCGGCATCAGCCGGCGGATGAACAGCACCATGATGAGCACGACCGCCGGCGCGGAGACCCACACCAGCCAGGACAGCCCCACGTCCTCCCGGATGGCCATGATGACGCCGCCCACGATCATGATCGGCATCATCACCATGAAGTTCATGATCATGAGCAGCAGCATCTGGATCTGCTGGACGTCGTTGGTGCCCCGGGTGATGAGCGAGGGCGCCCCGAAGCGGGAGAGCTCCTGCGAGCCGAAGGAGTCGACGCCGCCGTAGACCGCCGCGCGCAGGTCCCGGCCAACCGCCATCGAGGCCATCGCGCCGAAGTAGACCGCCACGATCGCGGTGGAGACCTGCACGAGCGAGACCAGCAGCATGACGCCGCCGGTGCGCCAGATGAAGTCGGTGTCCCCGGTGGTCACGCCCCGGTCGATGATCTCGGCGTTCAGGCTGGGCAGGTAGAGGGCGGCCAGGACCGAGACGAGCTGCAGGAGCAGCACCGCGGCGATCCTGCCCTTGTACGGTGCGCTGTAGCGGCGCAGGAGCGAGAGCAGCATGAGTGGATCCCACCTGACGGCTGAATGAGGCGGGGTAATTCTACGCCGCAACGCATTTGGCAACAAGGGAGCGCGCGGGGGATCATCGAGGTTCAAGACCCGGGCGCCCTGAGGCGTCCGCGCCGCCGAGTAGAAAGCCATGACGGTCACGCCATGACGAGCCCCGGATCCACCCGCGCCGACGCCGCCCCCGACCTCCCGACCCACGACCCGGCGCGCCGGCCGGGCCTCTGGAGGTTCCTGCTGGACGTCCTCCGCGGCGCGCTCGTGGGCAGCGTCGAGACCGTGCCGGGGGTGAGCGGGGGGACCGTGGCGCTCGTCGTCGGGCTCTACGACCGGCTCATCGCCTCGCTGGGGCACATGGTCTCCGGGGTCAAGGACTGGCTGATCGGGACGATCCGGCGCGACCGGTCCCGGGCCGCGCGGGCCGCGTGGAACTTCCGCCGGGTGCACTGGTGGACGCTGCTGCCGGTGGGGATCGGCATGGTCGTCGCGCTCGCGGTCATGGCCGGGATCATGTCCCGGCTGGTCGAGGAGCACCCGGTGCAGACCTCCGCCGCGTTCTTCGGCATGGTGCTGGCCTCGCTCTACGTACCGTTCTCCATGGTGAGCCGGTGGCGGCTGCGGGACCTGCCCGTCACGCTGGCGGCCTTCGCCGCGGCCTTCGCGCTGGTCTCGCTGCCGCCCAGCGGGGCCGCGGAGCCGAACGCGCTGCAGATCGTGCTGGCCGCCGCGGTGGCGGTCTCCGCGCTGATCCTGCCCGGGCTCTCGGGCTCCTTCCTGCTGCTGACCTTCGGGATGTACGAGGTCACCCTGGGCGCGGTGCGGGACCGGGACTTCGGCTACATCGGCCTGTTCTTCCTGGGCGCGGTCCTGGGCATGGTCACGGTCATCAAGGGGCTGCAGTGGCTGCTCGAGCACCACTTCCACCTCACCCTGGTGATCCTGACCGGCGTCATGGCCGGGGCGCTGCGGGCGCTGTGGCCGTGGACCGGCGAGGACAACGCGCTGCAGCCGGTGGGCGAGCACGCGGGGGCGGCCCTCGGCTGGGCGATCGCCGGGTTCCTGGCCGTGGCGCTCACCATCCTGGTGGAGCGGCTCGCGGCGCGGGCGGCCGGCCGGCGCGCGGGCTCCCTCGACCCCGGCGTGAGCGGTCTTCCCGGCCGCGCGGGGTGAGCCGCCTCTCGGAGCCGGGCGCGGGGCCCCGCGGGTGACTACAGTGGGACGCGTGAGTGACCACCGAGACCCCAGCGCCCCGCCGAGCACGACGCCGCGTCCCGGGAGGGGCGCACCCCGAGCGGCGAGACCGCGCCCTGACCGGCGGGGACCGCGCCCCGAGCGGCGGGGAGCGCGTCCCAAGCGGCGAGGACCGCGCGCCGGCGGATCGGGACCGCGACCCGGACGCGGAGGACCGCGACGCCGCCCGGGGCGAGTCCCTCGCCCTGCGGGACACGGCCGCCGAGGGCGGCGCCCTCGTCCTCGCCGCGACCCCCATCGGCAACCTCCGGGACGCCTCCGAGCGGCTCCGGGAGTACCTGAGCAGCGCCGACGTCGTCGCCGTCGAGGACACCCGCCGGCTGCGGACCCTGGCCTCCGGGCTGGGGGTCAGCGTCGGCGGCCGGGTCGTGACCAACCACGACCACAACGAGGCGCGGCGCGCCGAGGAGCTGGTCGAGGAGGTGCGCGCGGGCCGGACCGTGCTGCTGATCTCCGACGCCGGGATGCCCACGGTCTCCGACCCGGGGTTCCGCGTGGTCGAGCGCGCCGCCGAGGAGGGGCTGCGGATCACCTGCGCCCCGGGCCCCTCGGCGGTGCTCTCGGCGCTGGCGGTCTCCGGGCTGCCCACCGACCGCTTCACCTTCGAGGGCTTCATCCCCCGGAAGGCCTCGGACCGGCGCACCCGCCTGCGCGAGCTGACGGGGGAGCGGCGCACCATGGTCTTCTACGAGGCGCCGCACCGGCTCGCCGCGATGCTCGGCGCCCTGGTCGAGACCTTCGGCGACGAGCGGCGCGCCGTCGTCGCCCGCGAGCTGACCAAGCTGCACGAGGAGGTGCTGCGCGGCACGCTGGGCGAGCTCTACGTGTGGGCCGAGCACCACCAGGTCCGCGGCGAGATCGCGGTGGTCCTGGCCGGTGCGGCGGAGCCCGAGGCCGCGGATCCCGAGGACCTCACCGGCGAGGTCGAGTCGCTGGTGGCCGAGGGCATGCGGCTGAAGGAGGCCGCCGGCCAGGTCGCGGAGGAGAACAACGTGAGCAAGCGGGATCTCTACGAGGCCGTGCTCGCCGAGCGCTCCTCGGACGGGTAGGGGCCCGGCCGTCACAGTGGCGGTCCCCCCCACCGAGAGCCCCCACCCCGTCGACAGCCCTCGCCCGTCGACCCCGCCCACCCGTCGCGCCCGTCCCCGGCCGCCCCCCTCCCCCCCCGCCCCACGGCACCTTTCCACCCCTGCCACACGGCGCCAGCCGGCCCCCGCCGCGCGGCGCCGAGGAAGCGAGCACCCCCGCATGTGCATCTCTCCGGACCGGACCTGGCGCGACCTCGCGCCCGACGCCGCCGAGCTGCTGGCCACGCTGTGGCCCGACCCCGCGACCCGCCCCGGCGTCGTCCCCGGCGAGGTCCCGCCCGCCTACGAGCCGGAGCGCTACGCGACCGCGGACGAGGCCAGCGGGCCGGGCACCCGGCGTCGTTCCTCCTCCGGCGAGGACGGGCGCTCCCGCAACCTCGTCTTCCCGAAGGCGCCCGAGCCGCTGCCCGAGGCGATCGCGGACAACCACACCCACATGGACCTGCTCGACGGCGACGTCGCCGTCTCGGCCCGCGACGCGCTGGACACCGGCGCGGCGCTCGGCGTCGGGGCCGTGGTGCAGGTCGGCTGCGACCTGCCCTCCTCGGCCTACGCGGTCGCCGCCGCCGAGGCCGACCCCCGGGTCCTCGCCGCCGTCGCGATCCACCCGAACGAGGCGCCGGCGCTCGCCGCCGCGGGAGAGCTCGACGCCGCCCTGGAGGCCCTCGCCGAGATGGCCGGATCCCCGCGGGTCCGCGCGATCGGCGAGACCGGCCTCGACTACTTCCGCACCCCCGAGGAGGGCCGGGAGGCGCAGCGGGAGAGCTTCCGCCGCCACATCCGCCTGGCCCACGCGACCGGCCTGGCCCTGCAGATCCACGACCGGGACGCCCACGACGACGTCGTCGCGATCCTCGACGAGGAGGGCGCTCCCGAGCGCACGGTCTTCCACTGTTACTCGGGCGGCCCGGAGCTGGCCGAG
The DNA here is from genome assembly GCF_024199905.1 of Rothia santali. Lineage (GTDB taxonomy): Bacteria > Actinomycetota > Actinomycetes > Actinomycetales > Micrococcaceae > Rothia > Rothia santali. The sequence continues at coordinate 5,025 of NZ_JANAFB010000046.1, read as the reverse complement.
ATCTGCAACGCCCGCGGCTGGCGCATGTCCTTCGCCGGGACGGTGACCTTCAAGAACTCCCGGGACATCCAGGCCTCCCTGGAGATCGCCCGGCCGGAGCTGATCCTCGCCGAGACCGACGCCCCGTTCCTCACCCCGCATCCCTTCCGGGGCCGGCCCAACGCCTCGTACATGACCAACTACACGGTCCGCTACATGGCCCAGCGGCGCGGGGAGGACCTCGCCGGGCTGTGCCGCACGATCCGGGAGAACTCCGTGGCGGTCTACGGGTCCTGGGGGCTGCCGGGCTTCGGGGAGTGAGCGGGCGCGGGGCGGGTCGTGTGCGCAACGCGGGCCGGCTTGACGTGGGCCGGCGCGACGCGCGGCGCGGGCGGGCTCGGCGCATGGCGGGCGGCGCCGTCCCGGGCGGGCCGACGGCGTCGGGAACCGCCCCGCGCGCCGTCATAGTAGGGTGCATACAGTGAAAGACAACGCGCTGCTGGGACCCGCCGAGATCCGCGAGCTCGCCGAGCGGGCGGGCATCCGGCCCACCAAGACCCTCGGGCAGAACTTCGTGATCGACCCGAACACGATCCGCCGCATCATCGCCACCGCCGGCGTGGAGCCGGGGGAGACGGTGCTCGAGGTCGGGCCCGGGCTGGGCTCGCTCACGCTCGGGCTGCTGGACGCGGCCGAGCGCGTCGTCGCCGTCGAGATCGACCCGCCGCTGGCCCACCAGCTGCCCGAGACGGTGGAGCGCTTCCGGCCCGAGGCGGGCGGGCGGCTCGACGTCGTGCTCTCCGACGCCCTGAGGGTGACCGAGCTGCCCGCCGCACCCGACGCGCTCGTGGCCAACCTGCCCTACAACGTGGCCGTGCCGGTGCTGATCCACCTGCTGGAGACCTTCCCCTCGATCCGCCACGGCCTGGTCATGGTCCAGGACGAGGTCGCGGACCGGCTGGCGGCCGGGCCCGGGTCCAAGGTCTACGGCGTGCCATCGGTCAAGGCCTCCTGGTTCGCCGAGGTGCGCAAGGCCGGGGTGATCGGGACCAACGTGTTCTGGCCGGCGCCCAAGATCCGCTCCGGGCTGGTGGCCTTCACGCGCCGCGAGAAGCCGCTGGCGGAGGTGGACCGCGGGACGCTGTTCCGGGTCGTCGACGCCGCCTTCGCCCAGCGCCGCAAGACCCTGCGCTCGGCGCTGGCCGGGTGGGCCGGCTCCGGCGCGGCGGCCGAGGAGGTCCTGACGCGGGCGGGCGTCGACCCGTCGCTGCGGGGCGAGCGACTCGGGGTCGAGGAGTTCGCGCGGATCGCCGCCGCGGCGGACGCGCCGGGCCCCGAGGCCGACGCTCCGGACGCGGACCCGGCCCCGTGACCGCCTCGCCGCGCTGCACCGCGACGGCGCCGGGGAAGGTCAACCTCCACTTCGCCGTGGGCGACGCCCGCGCGGACGGGTACCACGACGTCGCGAGCCTCTACGCCGCGGTGGACCTGCACGAGACCGTGACCGCCGAGCTGGGCCCGCGCGGCGCGGGCGTGACCGTCGAGACGACGCTCGCCCCGGGCTCCGCGCTGGAGCGGATGGCCGCGGCCGGCCGCTTCAGCCTGGACTCCGTCCCCGCCGACGGGACCAACCTGGCCGTGCGGGCCGCGGACCTCCTGCTGCGCCGCCACGGCCTGCCCGAGGACCTGGGGCTGCGCCTGGAGGTCGTCAAGGAGATCCCCGTGGCGGGCGGCATGGCGGGCGGGTCCGCCGACGCCGCCGCCGCCCTGCGTGCCGTGGACCGGCTGCTCGCGCTGACCGGCCTGGCCCCAGCCCTGGCCCCGGCCGAGCTGACCGCCCTCGCGGCCCGGCTGGGCGCCGACGTGCCCTTCGCGCTGCTCGGCGGCGTCGCCGTCGGAACCGGGACCGGGACCGAGCTCAGGCCGGTGCGGCTGGCGGAGCCGCTCGAGGTCGAGCTGGTGCCGGCCGCCTTCGGCCTCTCGACGCCGGAGGTGTTCCGCGAGCTGGACCGGCTGCGCGCCGACGACGCCGCCTCGGGCGGTCGGGCCACCCCGGCGGCGCGTGCCCCGGCAGAGGTCACGGTGCCGCCGGACCTGCTGGAGGCGCTCGCGCGGCCCGGGGACGACGCCGCCGCCCTCGCGCCGCTGCTGCGCAACGACCTCCAGCGCGCCGCGCTCAGCCTGCGCCCCGAGCTAGGCCCCGTCCTGGCCCCGCGGCCCGGCTGGGCGAGCCTGCTCTCGGGCTCCGGTCCCACGGTGATGCGCCTGCGCCGGCGGAGGGCCGGTGGGCCGGGTGCCGACGGCCCGGAAGCCGCCGACGGCCCGGAGGCCGCCAACGCGCTCACGGGCGCGGAAGCGATCCGCACGACGATTCCGGCGACCGGCTGAGCACGCGGCCGCGCGCGCGACCCGGTCGAGCGGCTGCCCCCGCGGCCCCGCCCGCCCCCGCTCAGGGCAGCGCCACCCGCCGCATCGCGCCGAGGAAGGCCGCAGTCAGCGGGTTCGCGTCGTCGGCCCGGGTCGCGGCCACGATCTGCCGGCGCGGCATCGTCTCCGCGATGGGCAGGGCGACGACGTCGTCCTCGTCCGGCCGGTAGCTCAGCTGCGGGATCATCGCCACCGCGAGCCCCGCGGCCACGATCCCCTTCACGGTCCCGAGGTTGTTGCTGCGGAAGGCGATCTCCGGCCGGAACCCGCTCCGCGCGCACAGCTCCTGCAGGCAGTGGTGCGAGGGGGTCTCCTCGCGGTGCGCGACCCAGGTCTCGCCGTGCAGCTCCTCGAGGCGCACCGAGGGCCTGCCGGCCAGGCGGTGCTTGCGGTGCGCCACGACGTACAGGTCCTCCGTCATGACCTCCGAGAGCCGGAGGTTGTCCGGGAACTTGCGGGGGACCAGGTCGTACTGGAAGCCCAGGGCCAGGTCCAGGCCGCCGTCGGAGACGCGGGGGAACAGCTCGTAGGGCTCGCCCTCGTCCAGGGTGATCTGGACCTCGCGCCGGCGCACCAGGAAGCGCGCGATGGCCTGGCCCATGATCGGCCCGCCCGCCGAGTCGAAGGTGCCGACCCGCAGCCGCCCGGTCTCCCCGGCGCCCAGCCGGGCGAGGTCCACCTCCAGCTGCCCGAGCAGGTCGATCACCTGCTCGCTGCGCTCCTGGACGTAGTGGGCGGCCTCGGTGGGCGTGACCCGCCGCGGCTCCCGGTCGAACAGCCGGATCCCGAGGCTGCGCTCGAGGGCGGACATCTGCTGGGAGACCGCCGACGGCGTGTAGCCGAGCTCGCGCGCGGCGGCGGCGAAGGACCCGGTGCGCATCACGGCGCCCATGGTCGCGAGGCTGTTGACGTCGAGTGTCATGCCGAGAGTGTATATCGGTCCGCCCGCCGCGCACCGGGCCGGGGAGGCCGACGCCGCCCGCCCGCCGTCGAGCATCAGCAGCACTGTGCTCCAGCTCACCCATCTCTAATCCTCGCGGCCTCGCACGGCCGCCCCCCGCCCCTAGAGTTGTGACCCAGATCCCTCAAGCCCGGGTCCCCCGGACCCGACCAGCGGAAGCGTGACTGCCATGACCACCACCACCGATCCGATCCGGATCGTCATCTTCGTCCTCTACATCGTGATCATCCTCGCCATCGGCATCTGGGCCTACCGGAAGAACACGGGGATGAGCGACTTCGCCATCGGCGGCCGCCGGCTCGGCACGTTCGTCACCGCCGTGAGCGCCAAGGCCACCGACTCCAGCCAGTGGGTGTTCTTCGGGCTGCCGGGGGCGTTCTACGTCAGCGGCGTCGTCAACACCTGGATGATCGTCGGGCTGACGCTCGGCTTCTACCTCAGCTGGAAGGTCCTCGCCGGGCGCCTGAGGGACTACTCGGAGCGCAGCATGGACTGGCGCGGGGACGCGGCGAGCGAGTCCGTGACCCTCCCCGGGTTCTTCGCCAACCGCTTCCACAGCGACGCCCTCCGCAGCGCCTCCGCGGTCTTCATCATCATCTTCTACGTCATCTACCTCGGCTCGGCGTTCATCGCCACCGGCATCATCTTCGCCCAGGTCTTCGGCAGCTCGGTGATGACGGGCACGATCGTGGGGGCCGTGGCCGTGATGGCCTACTCCTCGCTGGGCGGCTACCTGGCCAGCAGCTACACCGACCTGATCCAGGGGCTGCTGATGTTCGTCAGCCTCGCGATCGTGATGGTGGTGGCGCTGCTCAACGCGGGCGGGATCGGCGGCATCGCCGGCGCCCTGACCGAGCAGAACCCGGACATGGGCAACCTGTTCTCCCAGGTCGCGCTGGTGGACGGGCAGTGGGACACCACGACGACGTTCGCGATCGTCGCGATCGTCTCCTCGCTGGCCTGGGGCCTCGGCTACTTCGGCTCGCCGCACATCCTGGTCCGGTTCATGGGGATGCGGTCCAAGGAGTCCGCCAAGAACGGCGCGCGCCTGGGCCTGGTCCTGTCGATCACCCTGCTCGGCTCCGCCGGCGTCATCGGCCTGGCCGCGGTGGCCAGCTACGGCAATGGCATGGAGGCCGACCCCGAGGGCATCTACATGCACTACGTCTCGACCATGCTTCCCACCTGGATGGCGGGCATCTTCCTCGCCGGCGTCCTCTCGGCCATCATGAGCACCGCCTCCTCGCAGCTGGTCGTGGCCTCCACGACCCTGACCGAGGACTTCTACCGGGCCTTCCTCCATCGGGACGCCTCCCCGCAGCGGCTGCTCTGGCTGAGCCGGGCGACCGTGGTGCTGTGCACCGTGATCGGCGTCGTCGTGGCGCTCAACGGCGGGACCATCCTGGACCTCGTCGGGTACGCCTGGGCCGGCTTCGGCGCGACCTTCGGGCCGGTCCTGATCGCGGCCCTCTACTCCCGCCGCTCGACCTGGGTCGGCGCGCTCGCCAGCATCGTCGCCGGTGGAGCCACCGTCATCGTTTACCGGCAGATCGACACGATCGGGCTCTACGAGCTGGTCCCGGGCTTCCTCGTCGGGATGCTCGCGCTGTGGGCGGGCAACCGCCTCGGCCCGGCGCCGAGCGAGAAGGTCACCCGCC
>NZ_JANAFB010000045.1 GCF_024199905.1 Rothia santali | reverse complement strand
GACCACCCCGGACGCCGACGCCGCAGGTGCGGAGGGCCGCGCCTCCGCCGGCTCCTCGGCCGGCGGGGCGACCTCGGCCCCTCGGCGCGAGGACAGCGGCGCGAGCGGCTGGAAGACGACGCGGGCGTGTCGCGACGACGGCGCCGGATCCGAGGGGCCGGCGTCGTCCTCGACCGAGGCCGACTCGTTCGCCGAGGCCTCCGAGGGAACGGGAGTCGCCAGGGGCGCGGGGGCCTCGGCGGCGGTGGAGGGGAAGGCGACCTCGCGCTGGGGGTGCTCGGGGACGGCGTCGTCCACCGGTCCGGAGACGTCGCGGCGCTCCGGGACCCCGGCGACCGCCTCGGGGACCGTGGCGGACTCGGGGTCCGCGGGCACCGCGCCGACCGCCGCCGGCTCGGGCGCGCAGCCCAGCGACGCGGCCCACGAGACGACCTCGTCGAGGGGCTCGGAGTCGATGCTGTAGAGGCGGCGCTGCCCCGCGGCCCGCATGGACACGAGGCCGGCCTCGCGCAGCACCTTGAGGTGCTTGGAGACCGTGGGCTGGCTGACGCCCAGCTCCGTCACGATGTCGTTGACGGGTCGGGGACTGTCCTTGACGGCGACAAGGATTCTGCGGCGGGTCTGGTCGGCGATCACGGCGAAGACGTCAATGGTCATTCCACTAGGTTAGCGGCGTATTCCCCGCTCAGAATCCACCCACGCCTGAGGGTGCCCAGATGACGGGACCATTCCGGGTCGCGACGGGTTCGCGCGGGCCGGGGCGGGTGAGTCCCCGGCCCGCGCCCGGGTGCGCTCCGGGGCCCCCGAGACCCCGGGCCTCAGTCGAACCAGGGGTCCAGCCCCCACAGCGGGAAGACCTCCTTGCGGGTGGAGATCACCGCCCGGTCCAGCTCGTCCTCCGGGTCGTACCCGACCTCCCAGGAGCGCCACCACAGGTCCGCGCCGTCGCCCATCCGCTCCGGCGCCTCGACGCCGTACCGCTCCCGGACGTGCTCGCGCCAGCTGGGCGGCGTCGGGTCCTGCAGGCGCACCGGGCGGCCCGCCGCGACGCCGATCAGGTGCGCCCACGAGCGCGGCACGACGTCGAGCACGTTGTAGCCGCCACCCCCGGTCGCCAGCCAGCGGTCCTCGCAGTGCTCCGCCGCGAGGTCCGCGATCGCGCCCGCGACCTCCCGGTGGGCGTCCACGCTGATCTGCAGGTGCGTCAGCTCGTCCCGGAAGTGCGAGTCGCAGCCGTGCTGGGAGACGATGATCTGCGGCTGGAAGGCCCGGACCAGCGGCGGCAGGACGGCGTGGAAGGCCCGCAGCCACGCCGCGTCGCCGGCCGCGGTGGGCAGCGCGATGTTGACCGCGGTCCCCTCGGCCCCGCCCGCTCCCCCGGTCTCCGAGGCGAAGCCGGTGCCGGGGAACAGCGAGGCCCCGGTCTCGTGCATCGAGATGGTCATGACGCGGGGGTCGTCCCAGAAGATGCTCTGGGTCCCGTCCCCGTGGTGGGCGTCGACGTCGACGTAGGCGATCCGCTCGAAACCGTGCTCCAGCAGGTACCGGATCCCGACGGCGCAGTCGTTGTACACGCAGAACCCGCTCGCGTGGTCGGCGTGGGCGTGGTGCATCCCGCCGCCGAAGTTCACCGCGTGCTGGGCGCGGCCCTCCGCGATCGCGGCCGCGGCCTGCCGGCTCCCGCCCGCGAGGCGCCCGGCGGCCTCGTGCACGCCAGCGAACCCCGGGGTCTCCTCCCCCTCAAGCCCGCAGCCCGCGATGTGCAGGGTGGGATCCGCGCTGATGGCCTTGACGGCCTCGACGTAGGAGCGGGTGTGGACGCCCAGCAGCGCGGAGTCCTCGGCGACCTCGGGCTTCTCGATCGCGACGCCGGGCAGGTCGAAGAGTCCCAGGTCCTTCGCCAGCCGCGCGGTCGCGTCCAGCCGGCTCGGGTGCATGGGGTGGTAGTCCCCGAAGGAGTAGGCCGTCATGCTGGGATCCCACAGCACGGTGGTCCGCGGCCCGCGGCGCCCTCCCTCGCGGAGCTGCTCTGTAAGTGTCGTCACACTTTTCATTGTGGCATGACCGCGCCGCGATCACGGAACCGGGGCCCGCGTGCGCCCGCGCGAGGGACTACGCTATAGACGGTCAGGGTGTAGACCGTCAGCCCATCAGCCGCCAGGAGGTCGCGTGCGCGCCCAGGACGCCGTCGCCGAGCAGGTGCCCCGCCGCGTGCGGGCCCCGTGGTTCCGCGGCGTCGCGACCCGCCTCTTCGGCACCTCGCCCGCCCGGATCTCGATCACCCTGTTCCTGCTGGTCATCATCGTCTGCTCGATGCTGCTGATGCTGCCGATCTCGCACCGCGGCGGCACCGCGCCGAGCGTCGCCGAGGCGTTCTTCACCTCCACCTCCGCGGTGACCGTGACCGGGCTGACCGCGGTGTCCACCGCCAGCCAGTGGAGCCTGTTCGGCCAGTTCGTGATCCTGCTGGGCATCCAGATCGGCGGCCTGGGGACGCTGACCATGACGTCGCTGCTCGCCATGGCGCTGGGGCGCAAGCTGGGGCTGCGGTCCAAGCTCTTCGCGCAGGAGGGGCTGAGCATCACGCCCAAGCTGGGCAAGCTCGGGGAGGTCAAGTCGCTGCTGCTCGTGGTGGTCCTGACCTCGGCCGGGATCGAGGGCGCGATCGCCCTGGTGCTCGCGCCCCGGTTCATGCTGCTGGGCGAGGACCTGCCCACCGCCGTCTGGCACGGGGTCTTCTACGCGATCTCCTCGTTCAACAACGCTGGCTTCACGCCCCACTCCGACGGCCTGGTGCCCTACGGCAACGACTGGTGGATCCTGCTGCCGCTGTGCGCCGGGGTCTGGATCGGCTCGCTGGGGTTCCCCGTCATCCTGGCGCTGCGCCTGGTCGGCTTCCGGCTGCGCTCCTGGAACCTGCACACGCGGATCACGGTGCTGGGCTCGGCGATCCTGGTGGTGGTCGGCACCGTGCTGTGGGGCGCCGCGGAGTGGGGAAATCGGGACACCATCGGCGGCGAGACCCTCATGGAGAAGGTCCTCCACGCGGTCTTCGCCTCGGTCATGACCCGCTCCGGCGGGTTCAACCTCGTCGAGATGACCGATCTGAACCCCATCTCGGTGCTGATCACCAACATGCTGATGTTCGTGGGCGGCGGCTCGGCATCGACCGCGGGCGGGGTCAAGATCACCACGATGGCCGTGATCTTCCTGGCCATCATCGCCGAGGCCCGGGGCGACCAGCACGTCATCGCGTTCAACCGGACCATCCCCGACGGGGTGCTGCGGATCGCCATCTCGGTCGTGATGCTGAGCGCCACCTGCGTCGTCGTCGGCACCGCCGCCCTCATGGTGATCTCGGACCGGCCCTTCGACCAGATCCTCTTCGAGGTGATCTCCGCCTACGCGACCTGCGGGCTGTCCATGGGCATCTCCGCGGAGCTGCCGCCCTCGGGGCTCTACATCCTGTCCGTCCTGATGTTCATCGGCCGGCTGGGCACGGTCACCGTGGCCACCGGCCTCGCGCTGCGCTCCCGCAGCCGGCTCTACAAGTACCCGGAAGAGAGGCCCCTCATTGGCTGATCGCTCACCGCACAACGCCCCGGTCCTCGTGATCGGCCTGGGCCGCTTCGGGGCCTCCACGGCCCAGCAGCTGCGCCGGCAGAACAAGGAGGTGCTGGCCATCGAGCGCGACGCCGCGACCGTGCAGAAGTGGTCCGGGCTGCTGACCCACGTGGTCGAGGCCGACGCCTCCGACCTCGACGCGCTGCGCCAGGTCGGGGCCGGGGACTTCACCTCGGCGGTGGTGGGGGTGGGCACGTCCATCGAGTCGAGCGTGCTCATCACGGCCAACCTTGTGGACCTCGGGATCGGGCGGATCTGGGCCAAGGCCATCACGCCCGCGCACGGCAAGATCCTCTCCCGGATCGGGGCGCACCACGTGATCTACCCCGAGGCCGACGCCGGGCGCCGCGCCGCGCACCTGGTATCCGGGCGCCTGCTGGACTACATCGAGTTCGACGACGACTTCGCGATCGTCAAGATGTACCCGCCCAAGGAGACCCACGGGTTCACGCTCGAGGAGTCCGACGTGCGCAACAAGTACGGCGTCACCGTGGTGGGCGTGAAGTCCCCGGGCGAGGACTTCACCTACGCCACCGCCCGGACCAAGGTCACCTCCCGGGACGTGCTGATCGTCTCGGGGCAGGTGGACCTGATCGAGCGGTTCGCCGCCCGGCCGTGAGGCGGGCCGGGGCGGCGCGGCGTCGGCCGGGAAGGCCCGCCGCGCCCGGGACGGCTCCGGGTCGCCCGTGACGGCTCCGGCGGCCGGCGTCGGTCGGGCACGACGGCGGCCGCCCGGCGCTCAGCGGCGGAGCTCCTCCACCATCTCGGCGTTGCGCTCGGCCGAGGCCCGCGCGGCGCGCTCGGTCAGCTCCACGAGGCCGCCCTCGGCGAAGGCGTTGATCGCCCGCTCGGTCGTGCCGTTGGGGCTGCACACGGCCAGGCGCAGCGCCTCGGGATCGGCGTCGTCGGCGTGCAGCAGCTCGCCCGCGCCGGAGACGGTCTCCTTGGCGAGCAGGCGCGCGGTCTCGACGTCGAGGCCCATGGCCTCCCCCGCCTTCTGCATGGCCTCGGCCAGGAAGAAGGCGTAGGCCGGGCCGGAGCCGGAGATGCCCGTGACGGCGTCGATCTGGTCCTCGCGGACGTCGATCACCGTGCCGGAGTTCTTCAGCACCTCGTGCGCCAGGGCCAGCTGGTCCGCGGTGCAGTGCGTGCCGGGGGCCAGGGCGATGACGCCGCGGCCCACCCGGGAGGGCGTGTTGGGCATCGAGCGGATCACGGGCTGGCCCTCGGCGAGCGCGCCCTCGAGCATCGCGACGTCGATGCCCGCGGCCACCGAGACCACCAGGGCGTCGGGCTTGAGCGCGCCGGCGATCTCCTCGGCCAGGTCCAGGATGCCCTTCGGCTTGACCCCCAGGAGCACGACGTCGGCGCCCTCCACCGCGCGGCGGTTCGCCTCGGCGTCGGACCCGCTCGAGTAAATGCTCACCCCGCGCTGGTCCTCCGGGAGCGAGGCGCGCAGCCTCTCCGCGCTCTCCGGCGAGCGGGTGGTCGCGCGCACGCTCGACGGGTCGGTGCCCCCGGCGAGCAGGCCGGCCATGATGGAGCCGTTCATCGATCCGGTGCCGAGGAAGGCGATGGTCGTCTGGGCCACGGTGATACTCCTGACTGTCGCGGTCGGTACGCTTCCCACAGTATCGGATGGCCGCGCGCCGGCAACCGGCGGCGCAGGCGCAACGGCGGCGTGCCGGCCTCGCGCGGGGCGGCCGGCACGGGTCCGGGCGGGACGGCGGCGTCGTGCACTCCGGCCCTGGACGCCCTGCCCCGTCCGCTACTGCCCCAGGTGCCTGCGCGCGAACTCGAGGGTCTCGGCCAGCCACTCGTCGCGCTGGTCCGCGCTCTTGGCCTTGCGCGTGGAGACCTCCGCGGCCACCACGCCGTCCCAGTCGATCGCCGCGAGGTGCTCGAGGCACTCCGCGACCGGCTGGGTGCCGTGGCCGGGCCGCAGGTGCTCGTCCATGACCGAGTCGCCCGAGCCGTCGGTGAGGTGCACGTGGCCGAGCCGGGGCCCGAGCTCCCGGATGGCCTCCAGCGAGTCCGAGCCCGACGCCGCGGCGTGCGAGAAGTCCCAGGTCACCCACTCGTAGTCCTGCCCGAGCGGGGACCAGTGCGGAGCGTACATCATGACGTCGCGGCGGCCGACCTGCCAGGGGTACATGTTCTCGACCGCGATCTTCACGCCCTCCTCGTCCGAGACCCGCCGGACGCCCTCGGGGAACCCCTTGGCGTAGCGGCGCTGCCAGGCGAAGGGCGGGTGGGCCACCATGACGTCGGCCCCCACGCGCTTGACCATCTTGGCCGCCAGGTGGATCTTGTTCCACGCATCCCCCCACACGTGCTGGGTCAGCAGCAGGGTCGGGGCGTGGATGGCGGTGATCGGCAGCTGGTAGTACTGCACGTAGTCCAGCAGCTCGTCCGGGTCCCGGGAGAGCGGGTCGCCGGTGATCATGACCTCCACGGCGTCGTACCCCAGGTCCTCGGCGATGGCGAAGGTGTCCGCGATCTTGAGGGGGTAGACCGACGAGGAGGAGAGCGCCACCGGGCGCTTGCGCTCCGGGTCGGGGAGTCTGCTGGGTTCTGGGTCCACGGGGGAAGTCCTAAAGCGTAGAGGAAAGGGTCTTGGGGTCGATCAGCGCGGCCGACCCCTGAGAGTTCAGGCGGTCCATGCGGCGCAGGATCAGGCCCTCGCGCAGCGCCCACGGGACGGCGCGCATGGTCTCGATCCCGTAGAGGTCCAGGGCCGTCTCGGCGACGATGCCGCCGGCCAGGATCTGCCGGGCGCGCCGGCTGGAGACCCCGGGCAGGTCCGAGCGGTCCTTCGGCGTCATCGCCTCCATCCGGCGGGTCCACAGGCGCAGGTCCTGGAGGTGGAACTCGCGCTTGACGTAGGGCCCGGCCGCGTACGGCGCCGCCCCGCAGATCCGCGCGAGCGAGCGGAAGGTCTTGGAGGTCCCGACCACCATGTCCGGGGTCCCGGCCTCCCGCACGCGCGCCACGGCCGGCTTGAGGAGCTTCTTGACGTGCTTGCGCAGCGCCTTGACCTCCTTGGGCTTGGGCACCCCGTTCTGGATGAACTGCCGCGTCAGCCGGCCGGCCCCGAGGGGGACCGAGACGGCGATGTCGGGCAGCGCGTCCTTGCCGAGCGCCATCTCGAAGGAGCCGCCCCCGATATCGAGGTCGAGGATCGTGCCCGCGCCCCAGCCCTGCCAGCGGCGCACCGCGAAGTAGGTGATCGCGGCCTCCTGGTCGCCGGAGATCTCCGTCAGGGTGACGCCGGTGCGGGTCTGGACGTGCTCGAGCACCGCCGCGCCGTTGTCGGCCTCCCGGATCGCGGAGGTCGCGAAGGCGAGGATGTCCTCGGCGTCGTGGTCCGCCGCGAAGTCCCGGGCCTCGGCGACGAAGCGGGTCAGCTCGTCCCGGCCCTCGTCGCTGATGTTGTTCTCCGCGTCGAGGTAGCGCACCAGCTGGAGCGGGAACTTGTGCGAGGCGTACGGCTCCGGCCGGGACCCGGGATGCACGTCCAGCAGCAGCAGGTGCACGGTGTTGGACCCGACGTCGAGGACCGACAGGCGCATGGTCAGCTCCCGCTCTTCGAGCCCGACGCCGAGGCAGCCGCGGTCTTCTTCGCGGGCGCCTTCTTCGCGGCGGCGCCCTTCGCCGTCGAGCTCCTCGTCGTCGAGCTCTTCGCCGCCGAGGTCTTCGCCGGGGCCTTCTTGGCCGTCGTCGCCTTCTTCGCCGGCGCCTTCTTGGCGGCCGGCTTCTTCGCCGCCGTCTTGGCCCCGCCCTTCTTGGCGGGCCCCTTGGCGCGCTTCTCGGCGAGCAGCTCGACGGCGCGGGCGTGCGTCATCGACTCCACGGTCTCCGAGCGCGGGACCGTCACGTTGGTCTCCCCGTCGGTCACGTACGGGCCGAAGCGGCCGTCCTTGACCACGATCGGCTTGTCGTTGCTCGGGTCCTTGCCCAGCTCGGCCAGCGGCGGCTTGGCCGCGGCACGGCCGCGCTGCTTGGGCTGGGCGTAGATGTCCAGGGCCTCCTGAAGGGTGATCGAGAAGATCTGGTCCTCGGAGGTCAGCGAGCGGGAGTCGGTGCCCTTCTTCAGGTACGGCCCGAACCGGCCGTTCTGGACCGTGATGTCCGTGCCCTCCGCGTCCTGCCCGACGACGCGCGGCAGCGACATCAGCCGCAGCGCGTCCTCCAGCGTGACCGTCTGCAGCGACATGGACTTGAACAGCGACGCCGTGCGCGGCTTGGCCTTGACCGGCTTCTTGGGCGGCTTGGGCTTGCCGTTCTTGTAGTACTCGACCGGCCGGTTGGCCAGCTCCTCCTCGGTGGGCTCCGGGATGATCTCGGTGACGTAGGGGCCGAAGCGGCCGTCCTTGGCCACGATCGTGCGGCCGGTCTCCGGGTCCTCGCCCAGCTCGCGGCCGTCGGCCTTGCCCTGCTCGATCAGCTCGCGGGCCTTCTCCGCGGTGAGCTCGTCCGGGGCCAGGCCCTCGGGGATGTTCGCGCGGATCGGATCGCCGATCTCGCCGGTCTCCTCGTCCACCGCGCCCTCGGTCTCGAGGTAGGGGCCGAAGCGGCCCACGCGCAGGGTGATCCCGTCGGCGATCGCCACGGAGTTCACGGCGCGCGCGTCGATCTCCCCGAGGTCCTCGACGATGGGCTTGAGCCCGTGCCGGGAGTCGCTGCCGAAGTAGAAGGAGGAGAGCCAGCGCTCCTTGTTCTCCTCGCCGCGGGAGATCCGGTCGAGGTCCTCCTCCATCTCGGCGGTGAACTCGTAGTCCACGTACTCGGAGAAGTGCTCCTCCAGCAGCCGGACCACGGAGAACGCGGTCCAGGAGGGCACCAGCGCGCCCGAGCGGTTGTCCACGTAGCCGCGGTCCATGATCGTGGAGATCACGGCCGCGTAGGTCGAGGGGCGACCGATGCCGAGCTCGTCCATGGTCTTAACCAGCGAGGCCTCGGTGTAGCGCGGGGGCGGGGAGGTCTCGTGACCGTTGGCCTCGACGTCGCGGCCGGTTAGGGCGTCGCCCTCGGCCAGCTCGGGCAGGCGCTTGTCCTTGCCGTCCTTCTCGTCCTCGCGGGAGGCGTCGCGGCCCTCCTCGTAGGCGGCCAGGAAGCCGCGGAAGGTGATGACCGTGCCAGAGGCGCCGAACTCGGCGGTGCGGCCGTCGCTGGTCGTGGCGGCCAGGCGGATCGAGGCGGTCTGGCCCTTGGCGTCGGCCATCTGAGAGGCGACGGTGCGCTTCCAGATCAGCTCGTAGAGCCGGAACTCGTCCCCGGACAGCCGCGACTTCACGTCCGAGGGCGTGCGGAAGGAGTCCCCGGAGGGACGGATCGCCTCGTGGGCCTCCTGGGCGTTCTTGGACTTCGAGGCGTACAGGCGCGGCTTGTCCGGGACGAAGTCGCCGCCGTAGAGCTCCTGGGCCTGCTGCCGGGCGGCGTTGATCGCCTGGTCGGACAGCGCCACGGAGTCGGTTCGCATGTAGGTGATGTAACCGGACTCGTAGAGGCGCTGGGCCACCTGCATCGTGGAGCGGGAGGAGAAGCGCAGCTTGCGGGCCGCCTCCTGCTGCAGGGTCGAGGTGGTGAACGGGGCCGCCGGGCGGCGGGTGTAGGGCTTGGTCTCGACCGAGGTGACGGCGAACTCGGAGCCCTCCAGGGCCGCGACCAGGCCGCGGGCGGTCTCCTCGTCGAGATGCGCGACCTTGGCGCGCGCCGAATCCTTGAGCTCGCCGGAGTCGGCGAAGTCCTTTCCCGAGGCGACCCGGGCGCCGTCGAGCGCGGAGAGCTTGGCGGTGAAGGACTCCTCCGCGCCGGTGACGAAGGTCCCGGAGAGGTCCCAGTACTCGGCCGAGCGGAAGGCCATGCGCTCCCGCTCGCGCTCCACGACCAGGCGGGTCGCGACCGACTGCACGCGGCCGGCGGACAGGCCCTGGGAGATCTTGCGCCACAGCACGGGCGAGATCTCGTAGCCGTAGATGCGGTCCAGGACGCGGCGGGTCTCCTGGGCGTCGACGAGGTCGTCGTCGATCTCGCGCAGGTTCTCGAAGCCGCGCTCGATCGCCTCGCGGGTGATCTCGGGGAAGGTGACGCGGTAGACGGGCACCGTCGGCTTGAGCACCTGGAGCAGGTGCCACGCGATGGCCTCGCCCTCGCGATCGCCATCCGTGGCGAGGTACAGGGCGTCGGACTCCTTGAGGAGGCGCTTGAGCTCCGTGACCTTCTTCTTCTTGTCCGGGTTCACCACGTAGTAGGGCTCGAAGTGGTTCTCGATGTCCACGGCGAACTTGCCCACCGCGGTCTTCTTGAGCTCGGCCGGCAGCTCCTTGGGCTGGGGCAGGTCCCGGATGTGGCCCATCGAGGACTCGACGACGTAGGCGTCGCCGAGGTAGCCGCCGATGGTCTTCACCTTCGACGGGGACTCCACGATCAGTAGGCTCTTGCCGGTGGTCTTGCCCTTGGCCTGTGCTGGCACGTCACTCCTTGAGACTTCACGGGTTGATACGCCCCCACAATAGCGGAGGTTGCGGGAGGGCCGATCATCGTCCCGGTCGGCCGTCGGAGAGCCGCCCGGGCGGGGGCTCCCGGCTCGGGCGGGGCACGGGGCCGGCTCCGGCCCCCGCTGCGCGGCGTCCGATTCCTCGGGGCGCGAAACCCCGTCCGCCGCCCGGACTCCGGGGCCCGGGGTCAGCCGCGCGGGGGCTCCGGACCGACCTCGAACTCGCGCCCGGTGACCCGCTCCGGGACGATCCGGACCCACGTCGTCTTGACGGTGGGAGCGTAGCTCTCGACGCCCTCGGCGTCCAGGCCCTCGATCGACCCGGCGTCTTCGACCACCTCGGCGCGGCCGTGGACGACGACCGAACGGGCGACGCCGTTGACCACCTCGTCGACCTCGAAGGCGACGTCGTGCCCGATCACCACCCCGGCGAGCTTGCCGCCCTCCGCGGTGCGGAAGTACAGCCGCTCGCCCAGCACGCCGTGGTTGACAGGGAAGACGTCGAGGACTCCGGCCGCCGCCACGGCCAGCCGGCCGTAGGGGTGGGAGCGCAGCAGCTCCCAGCAGCGCCGTTCGTCGAGCTGGGGCAGGTCATGCGGGTTCGCTGAGGTCATGCCCCGAGTCTAGGACCGGGCCGGGAGCTCCAGGAAGCCGTGCTCGGCCAGCCGCCAGATGTGAAGCAGCAGGTCCGACGCCGGCCCCTCCCCCTCCCAGCCGAGCAGGGCGCCCAGCGCGTCGAGGATCTGGCCGGCCGAGAGCTCGCCGTCGCACGCCGAGACGAACCCGGCGGCCTCGGTCGAGAGCAGCTCGGTGCGGCGCAGGCCCGCGCCCTGCCGCAGCAGGATCACCCCGGGGTGCTCGGCCCCGGGGCGCTGGTGCCGCTCCTCGGTCACGTCCTCGGCCACGGTCAGGTGCGCGGCGCGCAGGGCGGCGTCGTCCATCCGGGAGAGCGCATCGTGCGCCTCGACGGCGGCGGTGACGGCCGGCGCGAGCGGCTGCTGGACCGGGTGGCCGATCTCCTCGAAGCGGCGCAGGCTCGCGGCGCCGGGGACCGTCCCCTCCGCGGGGCGCCGCAGCCAGATCATGCCGAAGCCGACGCCGGCCACGCCCCGGGAGGCGAAGTCGGCCGCGTAGTCCAGCGAGGCGGCCTCGAAGGCCTCCGGGTCCCGCTGCTGGCTCGCGTCGCGCAGCCAGGTCTCGGCGTAATCCTCGGGGGTGAGCTCCTCGCGCTGGATGACCCAGGCGTCGGCGGTCGCGGGGATCCAGCCGCGCGGGCGGACGTCCCACTCCTCCTGGGTGTCCGGGCCCGTCTCGTGGATCTCCCAGTTGCCGAGCAGCTGCGCCCGGCCTCCGGGGGCGAGGACGCCCGGGAGGCCCTCCAGCAGGGCCGAGATCAGCTGGTCCCCGGGGAGCCCGCCGTCGCGGTAGGTGTAGCGGTCGCCCTCGGCCTCGCCGGCGCGCCGCGGGGTGATGACGAACGGCGGGTTGGAGACCACGAGGTCGAACTCCCGCCCGGCCACGGGCTCGAGCAGGCTGCCCTCCAGCAGCTCGACGCGCTCCTCGAGCCGGGCGGGGTCGAGCCCCAGCGCCCCGGCGTTCAGGACGAGGTTGAAGCGGGCGAAGGCGAGCGCGCGCAGCGAGACGTCGGTCGCGGTCACCCGCCGGGCGTGCGCCAGGAGGTGGAAGAGCTGGACGCCGCAGCCGGTGCCCAGGTCCAGCGCGGATCCGACCGGGCGGCGCTCGGTGAACTGCGCGAGCGTGAGGGAGGCCCGGCCGATCCCGAGCACGTGGTCCCTCCTCAGGGCCCCGGGACGCTGGTGGGCCCCGAGGTCGGAGGCGACCCACAGCTCGGCGCCGGCGTCGGAGGCGTGGGGGCTGAGGTCCACGGCGGCGACCCAGCGGCCGTCCGCGGCCTCCTCCAGGAGGTTCAGCGCGCGGAGGGCCTCGAAGGCGCCCTGGCCCAGGACGGCGTCGGCCCCCTCCTGGCTCGTGGCGCCGCCGAGCATGAACAGGTCCACGGCCCCGGCGAGGCGGCGCTGACCGGGCCGCACGGCGACCTCCCCGGCGAGCACTCGGCGCACGCGGTGCCGGGCGGGGACGAGGTGGTCCCGCTCCAGGGCCGCGGACGGGCCCGGCCCGAGCAGCGTCGCGATCGCGTCGGCGGAGAAGTCGACGGCGGCCAGCGCCTGGGCGAGGGCCTCGACGGCCTCGACGTCGTCGCTGCGGGGGGCCTTGGGGACGCGGGAGAAGGCGGGGGAAGTCATCACGGGAGACCAGTCTAAGCTCTGGGCGTCATCCACAACCCCCGGGAGGTCCTGTACAGCCCCCTCCGGGCCGGGCACCATGAGGAGCATGAGCGACGACACAGACTTCTCGACCCGCGGGGCGTACATCCAGAACTCCGGCGAGTTCACCCGAGACACCACCTACATCGAGGACCGGATTCTCGCGGACACGGGCCTGGAGCCCGGCGCCGAGGACTCCGGGAACGGGGTCTGGCCGGTCGAGGCCGGGAGGTACCGGCTGGTCGCGGCGCGCGCCTGCCCGTGGGCCAACCGGTCCATCATCGTCCGCCGGCTGCTGGGGCTGGAGGACGCGCTCTCCCTCGGCCTGCCCGGGCCGGTCCACGACTCCCGCTCCTGGACCTTCGACCTGGACCCGGGCGGGCGGGACCCGGTGCTGGGCGTGGAGCGCCTGCAGGAGGCCTTCTTCCGGCGCTTCCCGGACTACCCTCGGGGCATCACGGTGCCGGCCGTCGTGGACGTGCCGAGCGGCGGCGTCGTGACCAACGACTTCCCGCAGATCACCGAGGACCTCTCGAAGCAGTGGCGCGCCCTCCACCGGGAGGGGGCGCCGGACCTGTGGCCCGCGGATCGGGAGGAGGAGATGCGGGAGGTCATGCAGAGGGTCTTTACCGAGGTCAACAACGGGGTGTACCGGTGCGGCTTCGCGGGGTCGCAGGAGGCCTACGAGAAGGCGTACGAGCGGCTGTGGCGCGCTCTGGACTGGCTCGAGCAGCGCCTGGGCAACCGGCGCTACCTCATGGGCGAGCACATCACGGAGGCGGACGTGCGGCTGTTCACGACCCTGACCCGGTTCGACGTCGTGTACTACTCGCACTTCAAGTGCAATCGCCAGCCGCTGGCCACCATGCCGCACCTCTGGGCGTACGCCAGGGACCTGTTCCGGACCCCCGGCTTCGGGGACACGGTGGACTTCGAGCAGATCAAACAGCACTACTACGGCGTGCAGACGGACATCAATCCGACCGGGATCGTGCCGGTGGGTCCGGACGTCTCCGGGTGGCTCGAGCCGCATGGGCGCGAGGAGCTCGGGGGCTCGCCGTTCGACGAGGCGGCGGGGGCCACCGCGCCGGGTCCGGTGCGCGAGGACGAGCGGGTCGCGGCCGGGCACAATCCGCTGTACCCCGTGGACGTGGGGTCCGGCGGGTCGGTCTGAGGCCGGGCTGCGGGGGTGTCCGGGGTGGGTCGGACTGACGTCCGTGCCACCGGGGCGGCTCGGGACGGGACACCTCGCCGGGGCGTCGGTGCGGCTCGGGACCGGTCAGGCTGCAGCGGCGCAGCCGGCCGGGCACACGGCGTCGGGCGCGGAGCAGTCGGGGCAGAGCAGGACCAGGCGGCGGCACGAGCCCTCCGCGCAGTTGACGAAGGACCGGGCGGGCGCCTCGCAGCGCTCGCAGTGGCCGATCGTCAGGGCCTGATGGGTGAACTCCAGGTGCATCCGCTGGTCGAAGACGTAGAGGGAGCCCTCCCAGAGCCCCGCGTCCCCGTAGGCCTCCCCGTAGCGGACGATCCCGCCGTCGAGCTGGTAGACCTCCTCGAAGCCGCGGTTGCGCATCAGCGCCGAGAGCACCTCGCAGCGGACGCCGCCGGTGCAGTACGTGACCACGGGCTGGGACTTGAGGTGGTCGTAGCGGCCCGAGTCCAGCGCGGCCACGAAGTCGCGCGTCGTCTCGACCTCCGGGACCACCGCGTCGCGGAACCGGCCGATCCGGGCCTCGAAGGCGTTGCGGCCGTCGAAGAACACGACGTCGTCCCCGCGCTCCTCGACCAGCCGGTGCACGCCCTCGGGGCTCAGGTGCTCCCCGCCGCCGACGACGCCGCCCGCGTCCACCCGCACCTCCCCCGCGGCCCCGAAGGCCACGATCTCCTCGCGGGCCTTGACCGACAGTCGGGGGAAGTCCTCGGCGCCGCCGTCGGACCACTTGAACTCCAGGTTCGCGAAGGCGGGGTGCTCGCGCGTGCCCTTCGCGTACTGCTTGAGCGCGCCGACCTCCCCGCCCACGGTCCCGTTGATGCCGTGCGGCGAGACGATGATGCGGCCGCGCAGGCCCAGCCCCTCGCACAGGGCGCGCTGCCACAGACGCACGGCCTCGGGGTCGGCGACGGGGGCGAAGGTGTAGTACAGGAGGATCCGGGAAACAGCCACGGCGGGTATTCTACGCGGGCGCGCCGGCCTCGGGGGCGGCTCGAGGCGGGGCGGGGCGGTAAGGCGGCCGGGCGGCCGGGCGGCCGGGCGGCCGGGCGACGGTGCCACAATGGTGGGGTGGATCATCGTGAGCACCTGCTGGCGTCGTTGAACCGGGGGCCCAACCCCCCGGAGGTCGTGCACACCCGGGTGCTGCCGGAGCGCGACGCCGTGGCCGCGCCCTGGCCGGAGTGGGCGCATCCGGAGGTGGTGGACGCGTTCCGCGCCCTCGGCGTCCCCGAGCCGTACCGCCACCAGGCGCAGGCCGCCGACGCCGCCCACCGCGCCCAGGCCGCGGCGTGGGAGGAGGTTCAGGCCGCGCGGGCGGCCGGCAGGTCGGTGCGCACGAGCTCGACGCGGCACGTCATCCTGGCCACGGGCACCGCCTCGGGGAAGTCGATGGCCTATCAGCTGCCCGCCCTCGACGCGATCGTGCGCGGCGCCCTCGACCCCGGCGTCGGGCTCCACAGCCGCGAGGCCACGGTCCTCTACCTCTCCCCCACGAAGGCGCTGGCCGCCGACCAGCTGTCCTCGCTGCGGGCGCTCGGCATCCCCTCGCTGCGGGCCGAGACCTACGACGGCGACACCGAGCTCGGACAGCGCGCCTGGATCCGCGACCACGCCAACCTGGTGCTGTGCAATCCGGACATGCTGCACGCCGGCGTCCTGCCCAACCACCCGCGGTGGGCGCGCTTCCTGAGGCGGCTGCGCTACGTGATCGTGGACGAGTCGCACGGGTACCGCGGGGTCTTCGGCGCCCACGTGTCCATGATCATGCGCCGGCTGCGGCGGGTGTGCGCCCTGCACGGCGCGGCACCGGTCTTCGTCGGCGCCTCGGCGACCTCCGCGGACCCCGGCGCCTCCTTCGCCCGACTGCTCGGCGCCGAGCGGGATCGGGTGAGCGCCTTCGAGACCGACGACTCGCCGCATGGAGCCGTGACCGTGCTCCTCTGGGAGCCGCTCCTGGAGGACCACGTGCGGTGGGACGGCCTGGCCGCCGGGGGCAGGGGCGGGCCCTCGGATCGCGCCACCCCCGGGTCCGCGGACCCGCGGACAGGCGACCCGGCGGTCCCGCGGACGCACGATCCCGCGGACCCGTGGGCGCACGACCCGGCGGAGCCGCGACATGCCGGCCCGGTGGAGCCACGACGTGCCGGCCCGCCGGCGCCGGATCCCGCCGCGCCGCCGGTACCCACCGGCGTCGGGCCCAACGGCGCCGGGAACGGGCCGGGTGAGAACGGGGCGCCGCGGCGGCGCTCGGCCCTGTCCGAGGCCGCGGAGATGCTCACCGACCTCGTGGCGGAGCGCGTCCGCACGATCGCGTTCATCAAGTCCCGGCGCGGCGCGGAGACGATGGCGGCCCAGGCGCAGAGCTACCTGCACGACGTCGCCCCCGAGGTCGCGGACCGCGTGTGCGCCTACCGCTCCGGGTACCTCCCGGAGGAGCGCCGCGAGCTGGAGCGGCAGGTCCGCTCGGGCGAGATGCTGGGCGTCGCCTCGACCCCGGCGCTGGAGCTGGGCATCGACGTCGCGGGGCTCGACGCCGTGCTGGTCGCCGGGTGGCCCGGCACGCGCGCCTCGTTCTACCAGCAGATCGGGCGCGCCGGGAGGGCCGGGCAGGACTCGCTGGCGGTCTTCGTGGCCAGCGACGACCCCCTGGACACCTACCTCGTGCACCACCCGGGGGACGTCTTCGACCGGTCGGTCGAGGCCACCGTCTTCGACCCGCAGAACCCCTACGTCCTGGCCCCGCACCTGTGCTCCGCCGCCGCCGAACGGCCCCTGCGACCCGAGGAGCTGGGCCTGTTCGGCCCGGCCGCGCCCGGCGTCCTGGAGGGGCTGGAGCGGGACGGCTACCTGCGACGCCGGCCCACCGGATGGTTCTGGACCCACCCGGAGTCGGCCGCCGAGCTGGTGGACATCCGCGGCGGCGGGGGCCACCGGCTGCAGATCATCGACGGCGAGACCGGCGGGATCATCGGCACGATGGAGTCGGGGCAGGCGCACTCCCAGGCGCATCCCGGGGCGATCTACGTGCACCAGGGGGCGAACTGGCACGTCGAGGAGCTCGACGAGGAGGGCCGCGCCGTCGTCGTGACCGCCGCCGAGCCCGCATACTACACCCAGGCGCGGGACATCACCGAGGTGACCATGCTGGAGGTCGAGGACACCCGCGACTGGGGGCCGGTCACGCTGCACCGCGGGCTGGTGCGGGTGCGGACGCAGGTGGTCTCCTTCCAGCGCAAGGAGGTCGCGAGCAACCGGGTCATCGACGAGGAGCCGCTCGAGCTGCCGGCGCAGGAGCTCGTCACGCGGGCCGCGTGGTGGACGATCCCGCCGACCGTGATGACCCGGCACGGCGTCGTCGAGCCCGACTTCCCGGGCGCGCTGCACGCGGCCGAGCACGCCGCGATCGGCCTGCTGCCGCTGGTCGCGACGTGCGACCGGTGGGACATCGGCGGCCTCTCCACGGCGCTGCACGTGGACACGGAGCTGCCCACGATCTTCGTCTACGACGGCTATCCCGGCGGCGCGGGCTTCGCGGAGCGGGGCTTCGACGTCGCCCGGGCCTGGCTCGAGGCGACCCTCGCCGCCATCCGCGCCTGCGAGTGCGAGGCCGGCTGCCCCTCCTGCGTGCAGTCGCCGAAATGCGGGAACAAGAACAACCCGCTCAGCAAGGACGGCGCGATCCGCCTGCTGACGGGTCTGCTCGAGACCGCGGACGCCGACCGCGAGGGGGACGGCCGCTCGGGGCGATTCGGAAAATAGCCAGGCTAAGAGTATTGTGACGGCGGTCCATATCATCATCCGCCGGCTCAGCGTGGAGACCGGACGCGCCCCGGCGCGCCGCGTCCCCGTCGGGACGCGCGGGTTCAGAAAGGCGGATGTGCCGTGTTTGGCAACCCTGTTTATCTGGTCGGGCTCCTCTTCGCCTCGATTGCGCTCCTGATCTTCCTGATCAACTGGAAGACGAAGCTGCACCCCTTCCTGGCGCTGCTCGTCGTCTCCCTGCTCACCGCGCTGGCCGCGGGCGAGCACCTCGTCGACATCCCCGAGACCCTGATCGACGGGGCCGGCGGCACGCTCGGCGAGACCGGCGTCGTCGTGGCGCTGGGCGCGATGCTCGGCCGGCTGCTGGCCGACAGCGGCGCGGTGCGCCGCATCGCCGATCTCGTGGTCGAGCACAGCTCGCCGAAGACGGCCCCGTGGATCATGACCGCCGTGTCCTTCGTCGTCGGCATCCCCATGTTCTTCGAGGTCGGCCTCGTCGTGCTCATGCCCGTCATCTACTCGGTCGCGGTGCGGCTCGAGAAGCTCCACGACCGCCCCAAGATGTGGTACCTGCGGATCCTCATCCCGGCGATCGCGGCGCTGTCCTGCCTGCACGGCATGGTGCCCCCGCACCCCGGGCCGCTCATCGCCGTGGACGGCCTGGGCGCCGACGTCGGGCTGACCATCCTCCTCGGCCTGATCTGCGCCGTGCCCACCGTGATCCTCGCGGGCCCGGTCTACGCGAAGTTCATCGCCCCGCTCGTGCGCCTCGAGCCCTCGAGCACCCTCATCGAGCAGTACACCGGCACCTCGCCGGAGAAGGCCGACGACGCCGGCGCGGTGCGGCAGACCGCCGGCGCGGGCGCCCGCTCGGCGGGCGCGGACTCCGCAGGGGACGACGCCGGGTCGGCGCCGGGGACCGGCGGGGACCGCGGCGCCGGCTCGGGCTCCGGTGCGGCCGCCTCCAGCGCGTCGCCCTCCGGGCCGGGTGCTGCTGGCGCCGAGACGGAGAAGAAGGCGCGGCAGGTGCCCACCTGGATGGCCTTCGTGTGCGTCCTGGTGCCCGTGGTCCTCATGCTGGTCCACGCCGTCGTCGTGATCATCGCCCCGGAGTCGCCGGCCGAGGCCGTCGCCGAGGCGATCGGCAACCCGGTGGTCGCGATGATCATCGGCGTGGTGTTCGCGGCCGTCGCGCTCGGGATGGCCGCGCGCATGAACGGGGAGCAGATCCGGTCGAGCTTCGGCAGCAGCCTGGGGTCGATCGCCGGCGTCATCCTCATCATCGCCGGGGGCGGCGCCTTCAACCAGGTCCTCAAGGACTCGGGCATCGGCGACGCGATGGTCTCGGCGACCTCCCACCTGCACATGAACCTCATCGTGCTGGGCTGGCTGATCGGCATCATCCTCTCCTTCGCGACCGGTTCCGCCACGGTCGGCATCGTCTCGGCCACCGGCATCGTGGCGCCGCTCGTCACCGACGAGTCGTCCATGTTCATCTCGCTGATCGTGATCGCGATCGGGTCCGGGTCCATCGGGCTGAACTGGGTCAACCACGCGGGCTTCTGGTTCGTGAAGGAGTCCTTCGGCATGACCCTGGGGGAGGCCACCAAGACGCACATGACCGTGCAGACGCTGGTCAGCGTGTTCGGCCTGGCCTTCGCGCTGCTGCTCTCCCTCCTGGCCTGACGACCCGCCTCGGGGGCCGGGGACGCCGAGCGGCCGAGGCCGCCGCATTCCCCGGCCCCTCCGACTCTCGGACCCCGGCTCGCAGCCCCCGCGTCTCGGATCCTGGCTCTCGGATCCTGGATCCCGGTTCATCCGGCCTCCTCCCCCTCCGGCGGTGGTCCTGCCCGGGCGAGGCCGCGTGCCGGGCCGAGGAATCCCACCGCCGGGGCGAGGCCCACGCTCACGCGCACGTCCATGCCTCCCACGATGCCCGGGGCGGCGGCGCAGTCGGTCATCCGCGCACCGTTGGACGCGGCCGTGCGCTCCGCCTCCTCGCACGGGATCCCGTCCCGCAAGCCCCGGGCGGCGTCGG
Source organism: Rothia santali (assembly GCF_024199905.1). Lineage (GTDB taxonomy): Bacteria > Actinomycetota > Actinomycetes > Actinomycetales > Micrococcaceae > Rothia > Rothia santali. Next base: position 3,594 of record NZ_JANAFB010000045.1, on the reverse strand, counting down.
CGGCGGCCAGGGCCGCGAGGTCGGCCGCCGTGGCCGCGCGCTGGTTCATCATCGCGACGTGACCCACGGTCGCGACCGCCCCCAGCAGGATCGCCGCCACCGCGGCGATCCCGGCGACGGCTGCGGTCGAGGAGCCTCGCTCGGCATGATCCTCCCCACCGCCCCCAGGGCCCGCATCCGCTCCTTCCGCTCGTCCGGTGCGCCGCGACGACGTCGGCCGCGCGCCCCTCCCCCTTCGCGTCCCGTTCATGGTCCCGGGTCCCCCCTGTCCTCCCGATGTCCTCGTCCTTCCGCCTCCGGCCCCGCCTCGGATTCGACGACGGCGTCGGCGGTGATCTCCAGCCCGCCCCAGGCCCCGATGACGCCGGGAGCCGCGGACCGCACCTCGACGACGGTCTGCCCTCCTCGCGCCTCCACGGTCACGACCGCCCGCTCCCCCGAGACCTCCCGAGCCACCCGGTGGACCGTCTCCGGCGAGTCCCCTCGCGCGGCCGCCCGGGCCCCGAGCCGGGCCGCCTCCTCGGCCCGCACGGCCGCCGCGCCGCAGGCCCCCGCCCCCAGCACCACCGCCAGGAGCAGCACGATGCAGGGAAGGAGGACCGCGAACTCTGCCGTGGCCGCGCCCAACTCGGGCTCACCGTGACGTCCCGGGTCGGCCGGCGGGACGGCGGCCGCCGACCGGCACGCGGCGGCCGCCTCACCCGACGTCGTCATCACCCGCTCGACAGCGCCGTGCGGATGACCCCCAGCAGCATCTCCCGCACCTCCTCGCTGCGGAGGATCACCACGAGCAGACCCGCGAAGCCCACGGCGGCGAGCATGACGATGCCGTACTCGGCCGTGGTGGCCCCCAGCTCCGGGTCGTCGTCCTGCGGCGCCCACCGCTCCGTTCGGCCGGGGCGGCACGAGTGCGCGCGCCCCCGCAGCCGTTCCGCCGACGTCGCGCCCCCGACCGGATTCTTCTTCCCGTGATGTTGCGATCGCCTCATAACGATGCACCGTCCTCTCTCTTGTCGACCGGACCCCTGCGGTCCGGAAGTTCTTCGGGTCGTCTCACGTCAGAGACGAGAACAGCCCGATGAGCACCGGCAGCACCCCCAGGCAGATCAGCGCGGGGAGCGAGCACAGTCCCAGGGGCAGGACCAAACGGACCCCCAGCGACGAGGCCCGCTTCTCGGCCTCCCTCCGGGTGCGGCGTCGCACGGCGAGCGCCTCGGCACGCAGCATGCGGGCGGCCGGGGCGCCGGTGCGCACCGCGAAGGCCAGGACCCGACCGAGATGTTCGAGTTCGGGGTCCTCCGCGGGGCGCCGGCGCACCAGACGGTCCCGGAGACGCCGGCGCTGAGGGCGGTGAGAGGGAGTCGCAGCGATCATCGCCTCGCGAGCCCCGGTCCGGGGCACGTCGCCCGGGGCCGCGGGCCCCCACCCGCTTCCAGGCCCCCGCCCGAGCTCGAGCCGCTCGGCGAACTCCGCCAGGCGTGGAGAGGCCTCCGTCTCTCCGATCACCGCCAGGGCGCGGGGAACCGGGAGGCCCGCGTCGAGCATGGCCCCGATCAGCTCCATGCGGAACGGGCCCGGGAGGGGCCGCGCTCCCCGGTTATCGCCGCCTCGCGCCGGGGCTCCACCACTGCGCGCGGTCCTCTCCCCCGCTGCCACGAGCCCCAGCCCCAGCCCGAGCAGCATCAGTGCGATCCACATCGGTCAGCCTCCCCGTCCCTCGGCTGCGCAGATGAGGCTCCTGCTCCAGAGCATCCCCGCGCCTGACAGCGCCAGGCCCACGAGAAGGGCGACCCGGCCCCAGCCGGTCCCCAGCAGCGTTCCCACGGGGTCGGTGCCCATGAGCGTCCCCAGGATCAGGCCGAGAAGTGGCAGCGCCGCCAGGAGCCGGCCCGTGGAACGCGGCCCGGCGACGGCCGCCTCCCGCGCGTCCGCGGCGTCGAGCGCGTCCTCGATGCCCCGGGCCACGCGGGTCAGGACCTCGGCGAGCGGGGCGCCGGTGATTCCCGAGACCCGCCACGATCCGGCGAGGATGTTCCTGGCCTCCACCGACCCGGGATGCTTGAGGGGCACTCCGCTCAGGGCGTCGGCCGTGCCCTGCCCGGCTCGCGCGGCCAGGACGCCCGCGTCCACCATGCGCCTGAGGTCTCGTCCCGGTGCGGTGTCCCACGGGGAGCCGGGGACGCGCTGGTCGGCCTCGGCGGCCCAGGCGCCGAGGGCCCGCCACACCGTCACGGGGTCGCCCCCGGCTTCAAGGAGTGCGACCATGCGGTGCACCGCGGCGGGCCAGAGGTCCAGGGCGTCCCGGGTCCTGGCCCCGGTGCCCACGAGGCGGCCGGCTGCCGCGCGCAGATCCAGACCTCGCCCGGCGCGCAGACGGTCGTCCGCGCCGGTCAGTCCCCGGGCCGCCCGCGTGCCCCGGTCCGACCGGGCGGCCAGCGCGAGGGCGGCGGCGCCGGTCACGACGATGAGCAGCCCGATGGTCATGCGTCACCGCCATCCCGTGGCGACGCGGGGACTCCGGCGCCCGCGCCGGCACCGGCCCCGCTCCTGCGTCCGGTCCCGGCTCCGGGATGGGCCTCGCCCCGCTCCTCGGGCGAGCTCGTCGATTCGTCGAGGTCCTTCGCAGCGGGCCCGGAGACGGTCTCCCCCGCGGGCGTGACGGTCAGGGCCGGGACGACCTCCAGGCCCGCCCGACCCAGCGAGAGGACCCCGATCTGCTGCACGAACCGTCCACTGGGTCCGCGCTGGAGATGGATCACGGCGCTGATCGCGCTGACCGCCTGCAGGGTCACCGCCTCGGCGGTGAGACCGGCGAGCGCCCCCAGCGCCGCGATCCTCGCCGGCACGGCCCCCGCCGAGTTGGCGTGCAAGGTCCCGCCGCCGCCCTCGTGCCCCGTGTTCATGGCCAGGAGGAGCTCCTTGATCTCCGCGCCGCGGCACTCTCCCACCACGAGGCGGTCCGGCCCCATCCTCAACGCCTGCCGGATCAGGTCGGCCAGCCCGAATGCGCCCCGGCCCTCGGTATTGGACTCCCGCGCCTGCAGCATGACGGCGTGCGGGTGCTCCGGGCGCAGCTCCGCCGAGTCCTCGATCATCACCAGGCGCTCCCGCGGGCCGCACAGCCCGAGCAGCGCGTTGAGCAGCGTCGTCTTGCCCGTGCCGGCGGAGCCGCTGATGAGGAACGAGGTGCGGCGCGAGATCATCCCGCGCAGGGCGCGCGCCACGGGCGGCGTCATCATCCCTGCCGCCCGGAGCGTCTCGAAGGAGGGCAGCTCCCGGGGCTGCAGCCTGATCGAGAGGCAGGTGGAGGCCGGTGAGATGGGCGGGATGACGGCGTGGACCCGGTACCCGGCGGCGGTCTGCACGTCGGCGCAGGGATGCCCGGCGTCCAGGCGCCGTCCCGCGGCGGTGATCAGACGCGTCGCCAGCTCCCGCACCGCCTCCTCGGACTCGAAGGCGATGTCGTGGCGGCGCGGGCCCTTGGCACCGTCCGTCCAGACCTCGGCGGGCGAGTTCACGTAGATGTCCGTCAGCCCCGGCTCCTCCAACAGCGGATGGAGGATTCCCAAGCCCCCGGCCTGCGCGCGTGCGGCC
>NZ_JANAFB010000044.1 GCF_024199905.1 Rothia santali | reverse complement strand
GCCTCGGGCTTCGCGGAGATCCACTACTTCATGACGCTGCCGTGGATCATGATCATGAACCTGGCGTTCGTCCCGTGGCTGCTGTACGTCGCGCTCACCAGCGGGCAGGCGGGCTTCCTCGGCGGGGGCAGCACCCCCCCGGGCGCGGGCCCCCGGGGGGGGTTCCCGGGGGGGCCCCACGCCCCCGGGGGGCCCGCGGGGGCGGCGAGGATCCGCCGGTCCTCGGGCGCGGCGTGCTGGTCGGCCGGGTCCGGTCCCTGCGCGACGTCCACCGCTCCCGTCAACTCCGCCTCGGCCGAGATGCTCTGGAGGTACGCCGCCAGCGCGGCCGTGCCCGGCACGAGGAGCGCCGCCAGCAGCGTCAGCACGAGGACGACGCGGCGCGGCGAGCCGGCGATGGCGTGCAGCATGGACCCCACCCCGTCAGCTCCGCGAGGAGCCGTCGAAGCGCGCCTGGACCTCGACCCCGCCGCCGTTCGCAGCGTTGGTCTCCCCCTGGGTCGGGCCGTCGACCAGATAGACCCGGGCGACGACGATGCTGCCCGCCTCGGGCGCGAGGTCGTTGAGGTTGAGCCGCGGGGTCTTGCCGTCCTGGCCGAGGGACAGGGCGGTGGAGGTCCAGGCGCCGGCCGTGGCGGCGGCGTCGTCGACCTGGGCGACGTCGATGCGCAGGAGCCGGGCGTAGGCGGCGTTCTTGCTCTGCTGGGGCTCCGAGGCCGTCTCGGAGACGTCCTCGAAGGTCAGCTCGAGGGAGGAGTCGAAGGTCGGGGAGGCGTTGAGGACGGGCAGGTTGACGTAGACCGGCGCGCCGCCGGGGACGAGCCGGTCCGCGCCCTCGATGGGGGCGACGCTCTCCGCGTCCGGGTTTGCCTCGACCCACGAGGCCACCGCGTCCACCCGCGACTCCTGGCCGCGGGAGAACTTGAGGTCGTAGCCGTTCCCGGCGCCGCCGAAGCCGCCGCTCCCGCCGAGGTTCAGCAGGCCGTAGTCGGTGAAGGCGGCGCCGGTGATCAGCGCGGCCACGCCCAGGAGGGTCCCGGAGGCGAGGACCGCGCGCTTGCGGCCGGTCCGCCGACGCCGGCGGCGCGGCTGCTCCGCCGCGGAGAGGCCGGGGCCCGGGGCCGCGCCCTCCCCCGGGCCGTCGGCCTCGGGAGCTGCGGGGTGGTGCGATGCGTAGGGTTGGTCGGTCAAGGTGCGTTCCTTTCGATGATGGGTCTCGATGCTGGCCCGGGACGTCCGGGCCACCCCGGCCGGAGGTTCCGCCGGGAGCGGTGGGCCCGGACCCGCTCGCCGCGGGCCCTCCGGCCCGGGCGTGGGATCCCGGCCGGCCGCCGCGGATCCGGCCTGCTCAGCGGACCCGGAGCGTGGGGGTCCCGGCGTCCGTGACGGGTTCGCCGAAGGGGCGTGAGGGGGTGGCGCGGACGGCGTCGTAGATCTTGTAGCCGGTGGACGCGTACCCCCAGGACGCGCCGTTCACCGAGCAGTAGCGCCACGTCGCGCCGGTGGCCGTCCCCGCGCCCCAGGCCCAGACGCGGCCCTCGGCGTCGAACGCCCAGGTGGCGCACTGCGTGGCGGACAGCGTCTCGATCCTGGCTCCTTCCAGGCCCGCGACCCGCCGCGGGAGGACGACGACGCCGTCCCCGTTGCCGGCCCCTCCGACGCAGGACCCGCGGCCCGCCGTCTCCGCCCCGACGGCCTGGCAGACGTTGTTGCGACCCCACCCGTAGACCTCGCCGGACCTCGTCAGGGCCGTCACGGAGGACACCCCCGGCGAGACGGAGGCGACGCCCCGCAGGGCCACCGTGGGCTTGAAGCGCGAGCCGTCCTGCCACCAGCTGGAGGGGTCGTTCGCCGAGGGGATCCGACCCAGGAACGGGCCGCCGAAGTCGTCCTCGGTGCTGATCTGCCAGGTGTAGAGGTCGCCGTTCTGCAGCAGCAGGCGCGGTGCCCGGGCGCTGTAGCCGAAGGAGCGGACCGGGCAGGGGCCCTCGTCCGGCCCGGAACGGCGGGCCACGTCCGCGCAGGCCTCGAGGGTCCGACCCTGCATGTCCCGCACGATCTGCTCGTACCGCTCCTTGCGCAGGGCCTCGGTCCGCCGGGGCGAGGAGCCGGTCAGCTCGCGGGCGTCCTCGTCGTAGACCGCGCCGGAGTTCGTGCGGTAGAGGTCCGGGTACGCCTCGAACAGGGCCCGGTTGGCGGACTCGTTGAGGATCGGGCAGCGCTGGTTGTCCCGGCCGTTGGCGACGCCGTTGTCGTTGTCGAAGCCCCACGAGTAGATCAGGCCGTTGGTGGCCACCGCCGCCGAGGCGTTGTTGCCGCCCCAGACGGAGTGCCACCTGACGCCCGGGCCGTCGCAGTCGCCCCGGCCGTGGGTCGTGGTGGTGGTGTTGGAGCGGGCCGGCAGCTGCCGGTCGGAGGACGAGGAGCTGCGGGGCAGGTTCTCGCCGTCGTAGCCCCAGGACCAAAGCGTACCCTCGGCGTCGAGGGCGAGGAACTGGTTCTCGGAGCGGTCGATCCCCACGATCGGCGGGAGCCGGCCACCGTCCGCGGTCCGCGTGACCTGGCCGGCCCGCAGCGACTCGGTCCGGCCGATGTTCCCGCGGCCGATCAAGGACTTGCCGCCGTACGGGCTGCCCCAGGTCCAGACGCCGCCGGCGTCGTCCAGGGCCATGTAGGAGGTGGAGGCGGAGAAGGAGAAGTCGTTGGAGCTGCCGCCGGCGTCGACGATCCGCACGCCGGCGGGGAAGTTGACCCGGGTGGGGTCCGCCTGGGCGGGGATCGAGCCGCTGCCGTTGCCGTCGCCGGAGTTGCGCATGCCGCTGACGTAGAGGTCGCCGGCGCGGGTCACGTACAGCGTGGAGCCCGCCGACTGGTCGCGGCCGACCGGGCCGACCGGCGGCATGCCCTCGGTGGTCAGGCCCGCCCGCGCGTAGGTGCGGTCCTGGAAGCCCGCCGTGGTGCCCGGCGTCGTGACGAGCAGGATCAGGGCCAGGCCGATGCCCGCCACGGAGGCGGCCGCACGACGCCGGCCAGACCGCCGGGCGCCGGGCCGGTGGGCGTGGACACGGCCGGATCCGCGGGCGCTTCCTCGCCCGGACCGGACGTCCCGGTCGGTCCCCCGGCCGAACCGGACGCCCCGGGCCCTCCCCCCGCCGGACACGGCGTCCCAGGCGTTCCCCCGCCCCCGGGAAGACGCGAGCGTGCGCCGCCGATGTGCCATGAGATCTCCTCCCGCCGTGCCCCTGCTCGGATACGGCCCCTCGCGGGATGCGAAGGGCCGTATCGAGAGTGCCGCCACCGGAGGCGGCTAGGGACCCGAAGGCGCGCGGATGAGTACCGCGCAGGGGAGATTGGGGGCGCTAGGACCGAATTAGGTAACGCCGGCGGTTTATCGGGGAGGCATCAGCTCCCGGACTCGGCCTGCATCGCGAGCTCGTGGATGGTCGACGACGCCGAGGCGGCCACGTGCTGGCGCATGATCATCTCCGCGCGCGCGGCGTCCTTGTCCAGGATGCGCTCCAGGACCCGCTCGTGCTCGCCCGTGGAGGCGCGGATCCGGCCCTTCTGCTTGAGCGAGGTCCGGACCAGGCGGTGGTACGCGAGCTGGTTCATCAGCCGGGAGTAGTGCTCCACGAGCTTCCGGTTGTCCGCGCCCTGCACGATCGTCCAGTGGAACTCGTGGACCAGGCGCGAGTACAGCTCGGCGTCGCCGGCCGCGGCCGCCCGCTCCGAGTCCTCGATGTTGGCCCGCAGCGCGTCCAGCTCGGCGACCGGGCCGCGCTGGGCCAGCAGCCCCGCGGCGAGGCCCTCGAGGCTGCCCTTGATCTGGAACAGCTCCGCCATCTCCCGGTGGTCCGGCTCCCGGATGAAGGTGCCCACCTTGGAGCGGATCTCCACCAGGCCCTCGGCCTGCAGCTGACGCAGGGCCTCGCGGATGGGGGTGCGGCTGACGTCGAACTCCTGCGCGAGCTGCGCCTCGGAGAGCGGGACGCCGAGCTCGACGTCGTCGCTCAGCACCTTGCGGCGCAGGGCGTCGAGCAGAGCGGGCCCGGTCTGGAGGTGCGGCAGGTGATCCAGTGAGGTCATGTCGATATCCTAGGTCGCTGGCGAGGGGCGGGGTGTGCGAAACCGCCCGCCGGAGGGACCCCGGCGGGCGGCTGCGGGAAGGCCGTGGGGCCCCGGCCGAGGGCCGGGCGGTGGCCCGCCGGAGCGGCGCCGCCGCCGGGCCCCCGGCGGCGGCCACGGTGCCGGTTGCTCAGCCCTCCGGCCGCTCGGCCGCCCCGCGCTTGATCTTGTTCACGTCCAGACTGCTGGTGGGCGGGTTCTTGAAGTCCATCCGCAGCGCCTTCTTCTGCACCCGCAGGACGCCGGTGTCGAGGTCGGCGCGCCGGACCGGGCGCGTGAAGTCGTACTCCTGGTCGTCCTTGAGGGACTTGATCAGGCTGATGCCCAGCAGCGCGACGACGACCGTGAACGGCAGCGCGGAGATCATCGCGGCCTGCTGCAGCGCCCCCAGCCCGCCGACCAGGAAGAGGAAGATCGCGCTGACGCCGGTCAGGGCGCCCCAGATCGTCAGGACCAGGCGGCTGGGCTCCAGGGCCCCGCGGGAGGTGAGCATGCTGAGCACGAACGTGTTGGCGTCCGCGCCCGAGACGAAGAACAGCACGACCAGCAGGATCGCGACCACCGAGGTCAGGCCCACCAGCGGCATGTTGCCGAGGGTCTCGAAGAAGGCCGAGTTGACGTCCTCCAGCGCGGCCCGGCCGATCGAGCCGTCCCCGTCCATGTCGAACTTCATCGCCGCGCCGCCGAAGATGGTGAACCAGATGAAGAACACCAGGCTCGGCACGCCCATCACGCCGAAGACGAACTCGCGGATGGTGCGCCCGCGGGAGATCTTCGCCAGGAACACCCCGACGAAGGCTCCCCAGCTGAGCCACCAGGCCATCATGAAGTAGGTCCAGGACTGGTACCACTGCACGTCCTCGGCCGAGACCGGGGTGATGAGGCTGACCATGAAGAAGTCGCTGAGGTACTGGCCCACGGAGCGGAAGAACAGGTTGCCGATGAACCCGGTCGGCCCGACCACCAGGACGTAGAGGGCCAGCAGCACGGAGAGCACCGCGGTGATCTGACTGATGAACTTGATGCCGCGGTTGACGCCCGAGAGCGCCGAGAGCGTGAAGACCACGGTGATGCCGACGATGATCGCGATCTGCACGAACAGCTCGTTGGGGACTCCGAAGACCCGGTTCATGCCCTCGGAGATCTGCGAGGCGCCCAGGCCCAGCGACGTCGTCGTGCCGAACAGGGTGGCGATCACCGCGAGGATGTCCACCAGGTGCCCCAGCCAGCCGTCCATGGACTTGCCGAGGATGGGGCGCAGCATGGGCGAGATCAGGCCGGTGTTGCCGCGGCGGTGCGTGGAGTACGCGATGGCCAGACCGAAGACGCCGAACACGGCCCAGGCGTGCGGGCCCCAGTCGAAGTAGGAGAACTGCAGGGCGCGCACCGCGGCGTCGTAGGTCCCGGGCTCCGCGAGACCGTGCGGCGGGGCCGCGAAGTGGCTGATGGGCTCGGCGACGCCGTAGCTGATCAGCCCGATGCCCATCACGGCCGAGAGGATCATGGCGAGCCAGGCCCAGGTGCTGAACTCGGGCCGGTCGGCGTCGCTGCCCAGCCGCACCCCGCCGAAGCGGCTGAAGGCCAGGAAGAGCATCAGGAGGATGCAGCCGAGGGTCACGAGCAGGTAGGTCCACCCGACGCTGCCGGCGACCCAGTTCATGGCCGAGGTCATGGAGTTGCCGAGGGAGTCGGGGGAGAGCGCGGCCCAGGCGATGAACGCCGTCACCAGGACGATGGATCCGTAGAACACGGCGCCGGGGCGGTGGCGCAGCGCGTGGGCGCGCTGCTGGGCGGCCTGGTCCGCCGGCGGGGCGTCCATGCCGTGGCCGAGCAGCTCGGGCTCCTCGCGCCAGCGCCGCTGCGCTGACTCGAGCGAATCGGGGGCGGTCCCGACGGGGACCCGGCGGGGGGTCCCGCCGTCGGAGGGTCGGGGTGAATCGGGCATGACGTGCTCCACTTCGGGGTGCAGTGCTGGTGTGTGCGGGAGCGGGCTCGAGGGGACGGGCTCGCTGCCGCGGACGGGTTCCCCGTCCAGGGATGGGACCGGCGGTCGTGCGGGCCCCTTACAGGGGCGGGCGCGGCCGGTCGGCGGTGGCGGGGCCGACGCGGCGCGGGGGTCGCGCGCGGTCCTGTGGCGGATGCGGGATGGGGGCCGGGGCGGCCCGTGCGGAGGGCGTCCGCGGGCCGGGTGGCCCGGGTCGGGTACCGCCCGGGCACGGGACGGCCCGGCGCTCAGTCCAGGGGCTCCAACCCGAGGCTGTCGTAGAACTTCCCTGCCTGGTAGATCATAGGCGAATCCTCCCCCGCCTCGGCGGATCGCACGCGTCCGATGAACACGGTGTGGGTCAGGGCCTGGAAGCGCTCTTTCACCTCCACCTCGATCGAGGCCGAGGATCCGTCGATCAGCGGGGTGCCGAATTCGCCCTCGTGCCAGGAGACCTGGTCGAACTTGTCCTGCGCCTTGGAGGCGAAGACCCCCAGCGTCTCCCGCTGGTCCCGGCTCACGATGTTGATGCCGATGTGCTTGGCCCGGAACATCGCGGGGTAGGTCGAGGACGTCTTCTGGACGCACACCAGGACCAGGGGCGGGTCGAGGGAGACCGAGTTGAAGGAGTTCACGGCCAGACCGCGGGGTCGGCCCTCCTCGTCCTTGGTGGTGACCACGGTGACGCCGGTGATGAACTGGCGGTTGAAGGCCTTCAGCGCCTCGCGGGAGGGGTTGCCGCTGAGGTTGTCGACCACCGGCGAGACGTCGTGGGTCTCGAAGGCGGAGGACAGCGACTTCAGACCGAGGTCGGCCAGCAGCGCGCGGGCGTCCCAGGTGACCTCCTCGCTCGCGACCCTGCCCTCGCGCAGGGTGATGAAGTTGGAGCCGTGGGTCGAGACGGTGGACCCGGTCGGGGGCACGCCGTTGAGGGGCTCGGTGAAGGTGCCGGTGGAGTGCCAGTAGACCGCCGCCTCGTCGCCCTCGATGAGGATGCGGTCGACGACCGTCTCGAGGTCCGGGAACGCCGAGCGGATGTCGAGGATCTCGCTCTTGACCCCCTCGATGCTCGTGGACTGGCCGGAGTTGGTGCTCCGGCGCTCGTAGTCCTCGGTGACGATCTCGTCGAAGGCGTCGACGCGCCCCTGGTCCCAGGCGGCGCTCCACGCGTCGACGATGACCCGCTTGGTGTGATCCTGAATACTAAAACTCGCCTGCTGTTGCATGCCAGTAAGAGTAGGACGAGTGTGACGCAGTCGTCAACAGATCCGTCGCCATTCCTAGAAACCCCTGATTTCTTGCGGTTTTGGAGAATCGTTGACACGGGACTGAGAACTGTCGTACGTTCCTTGCATGCAACAGAAGCTAGAGAGCCCACCCTCGCCCACCGCCTTCGAGGAGCTGGCGACCCGCTGCGGCGTCCGCCGGATCACCACCGTGCGGGACGAGCTGCGCCGCGAGGCGGGACGGACGCTCGAGCGCCCCCTCCGCCAGGCCGCGGCCGTCGCCGTGCTGCGCAATCCCTGGCTCGGCGAAGGGCCCGAGAGCGACCTCGGGCCGGCCACCGAGCGGATCGCGCCCCTCCTGGGCAAGATCCTCTCCGACCGGCTGGTCGAGGCCCTGGGCGGCGTCGGGCGCATCGAGGCGTTCGGCAAGGCGGCGCTCGTGGGGCTCGACGGCGAGCTCGAGCACGCCGGCGCGCTGATCCACACCCCCTACTTCGGCAACATCGTCCGCGAGCTGCTGGAGGGCACCTCCGTGCTGTGCTTCGCGGACGGCCGCGCCGAGCCGGGCACCGACCTGCGCGTGCCGCTGTGGCACAAGACCCACGCGACGTCGCGCAAGCACTACCAGACCATGGAGGTCCACCTCCCGGACGCCCCGCGCGCCGACGAGATCTGCGTGATCGCCGCCGCCTCCGACGGGCCGCGCCCGTTCCCGCGGATCGGCGACCGCAGCACCGACCGACCCATCACCACCGAGATCCTGGAGGGACTCCTGCCGTGAACATCCGAAAGATCACCACCCTGACCGAGGAGATCACCAGCGAGGGCGGGCGTCCCGTGGACCCGCCGGCGCGCGTCGTCGTCGTCGCCGCCGTGATCGAGAACCCCTGGAAGGGCCAGGGCTTCGTCGAGGACCTCACCGAGGGCATCGACGCCGTGGCCTCGGACCTGGGCGCCGAGCTGGCCCCGCGAGTCATGGAGGCGCTGGGCACCGAGCTGGAGGCCTACGGCAAGGCGGCCATCGTGGGGCTGGACGGGGAGGTCGAGCACGGCTCGGCGCTGATCCACACGCTGAAGTTCGGCAACCACTTCCGCGACGCCGCGCAGGCCACGACGCTGCTGCCGGCGGTCGAGAAGCGCGCCGCGGCCGGGGCCGTGTTCGACATCCCGCTCAAGCACTTCACCGACGCGACCATCCGCTCCCACCACCAGACGCTCGAGGTCCGCGTGGCCGACGCCCCGCACCCGGACGAGATCCTGGTGGCCCTGGCCGCCGCGGCCCAGGGGCGCCCGCAGCAGCGCCTGGCCCCGCTGTCCACCGAGGCGTGAGCCCGGTGGCCGAGCGGGTGGGCGAGGAGGCGCACGACGCCGCGGGACCCGGTGCCGCGGCGCCGGGCCCTCGCTCCGGCGGGCATCGGGACGCCGGGGCGACCGCGGGATCCGGCCCGGCGCCGGTGGTGCTGCTCCACGGCGTCGGCCTCGACCGGACCGTGTGGGCCGACGTCGAGGAGCGGCTGACCGGCCGCGAGGTCCTCGCCCTGGACCTGCCCGGGCACGGCGCCCAGCCGCCGCTGACCTCCCCGGTCACGCTGCAGGACCTCGCCGACGACGTCGTGGGCCGCCTCCCCGAGGGACCCGTGCACCTGGTGGGCTTCTCGCTGGGCGCGCTGATCGCCCAGCGGATCGCGGCCGCCGCGCCGGAGCGCGTGCTCAGCCTGACCTGCGTCAGCGCAGTGTGCTCGCGCACCCCGGAGGAGGCGGAGGCCGTGCGGGGGCGGCTGGAGACGGCCCGCTCCGACTTCCGCGCCAGCATGGAGCGCGCCGTGGACCGCTGGTTCCCCGGCGACGTCGCCGGCAACCGCGAGCGCCGGGACCGCACCCGCGAGGTGCTGCTGGCCAACGACGTCGAGTCCTACCTGCACGCCTACGCCGTCTTCGCGGTCGGCGACCGGGAGGTGGCCCCCGAGCTGCCCCGGATCACCGCCCCGACCCTGGCCATCACCGGTGAGCTGGACCCCGGGTCCACGCCGGAGATGACCGACCGACTGGCCGACTCCATCGGGGGCGCGCGACGCCGCGTGGTCCCCGGGGTCCGCCACATGCTCCCCGTCGAGGCGCCGGACGCGCTCGTCGGGGAGCTCACCGAACTGATCACCGAAGCGGAAGGAGCCCGTCATGACTGAACGGCTCGATCACTTCATCGGCGGCGAGCACCGCGCGCCGGCGAACGGGACCTGGTTCCCGAGCACCAACCCCGCGACCCTGGAGACCCTCTACGAGGCGGCCCGCGGCGACGAGGCCGACGTCCGCGCCGCCGTCGACGCCGCCCAGCGCGTCTTCGACTCCCCCGAGTGGTCGCGCAAGACCCCGACCCAGCGCGGGCACCTGCTGCGCCGCCTGGGCGACCTCGTGGGTGAGCACGCCGAGGAGCTGGCCTACCTGGAGAGCCTGGACAACGGCAAGCTCCTGCGGGAGATGACGGGGCAGCTGAAGAACCTGCCCGAGTACCTGTACTACTACGCCGGGCTGGCCGACAAGGTGCAGGGCGCCCAGATCCCGACCAGCTCGCCCGAGGTCCTGAACTTCACGCAGCGGGAGCCGCTCGGCGTCGTCGGGGCCATCACGCCCTGGAACTCGCCGCTGACGCTCACGGTCTCCAAACTGGCGCCGGCGCTGGCCGCGGGGAACACGCTGGTCATCAAGCCCAGCGAGTACACCTCGCGGACCGTGCTGCGCCTGGCGGAGCTGGCCGACGAGGCGGGCTACCCGGCCGGGGCGATCAACGTGGTGACCGGGCTCGGCGCCGAGGCCGGAGCGGCGCTGGTGGCCGACCCGCGGCTGGCGAAGATCTCCTTCACCGGGTCCACGCGCACCGGGTCCGCGATCGCCTCCCAGGCGGCCTCCCGGTTCATCGGCTGCACGCTGGAGCTGGGCGGGAAGAGCCCCAACATCGTCTTCGAGGACGCGAACGTGGCCAACGCGGCCATGGGCGTGGTCGCGGGCATCTTCGCGGCCGCCGGGCAGACCTGCATCGCCGGCAGCCGGGTCTTCGCCCACCGCAGCGTCTACGACGAGCTGCTGGAGCGGGTCTCGGAGCGGGCCTCGACCATCCGGATCGGCGACCCGCTCGACGACGCGACCGAGCTGGGCCCGCTGGCCTTCGAGGACCAGCTGGCGAAGGTCCGCTCCTACATCGAGATCGGCGAGTCCGAGGGCGCCACGGTGCGCTACGGCGGGCAGCGGCCCGACGTCGGCCTCCCGGGCTACTTCCTGCAGCCGACCGTGCTCACGGAGACGACCAACGAGATGCGGATCTGCCGCGAGGAGATCTTCGGCCCGGTCGCGGCGATCATGCCCTTCGACACCGAGGACGAGGTGCTGCGCCTGGCCAACGACACCGACTACGGGCTGGCCGCCGGGGTGTGGACCTCCAGCCTGCAGCGGGCGATGCGGATGTCCCAGCGCCTCGAGGCCGGGACCGTGTGGGTCAACACCTACCGGGCGATGTCGCCGATGTCGCCGCGGCAGGGGTTCAAGCAGTCGGGCGTGGGGATCGAGCACGGCCTGGAGTCGATGCAGGAGTACACGCGGCTCAAGAGCATCTGGATCAACACCGACGAGGGCCCCGTCGCCGACCCCTTCGTGATGAGGGGGTAGGGACGTGCCGCTCATCGACATCTCGATCGCCGAGGGCCGGAGCCCGGAGCAGCTGCGGGCGCTGATCGACGGCGTCCACCGCGTCGCGGAGTCCACCGTGGGCGCCGCGCCGGAGAACATCACGGTGATCGTGCGGGAGGTCCCGCACGCCCACTGGTCCCGGACCAACCAGACCATCGCCGAACGGGCCGCGGGGGCGGGCGACGCCGCCGGGCCCGGAACCCACTGACGCATTCCGCCGGGGACGACGTCGTCCCCGCACCGAGCAGAACGAGGAGGACAGCAATGCGTTTCTCGCTATTCATCCACATGGAGCGCTGGGACGAGTCGCTCACCCACGAGGAGCACTGGAAGAACCTGGTGGAGCTGGTGCAGCTCGCCGAGGAGGGCGGCTTCGGCACCGTATGGATCGGGGAGCACCACTCGATGGAGTACACGGCCTCCCCCAGCCCGATGCCGCAGCTGGCCTACCTGGCCGCGAAGACCTCGCGGATCAGGCTGGGCGCCGGCACCATCATCGCCCCGTTCTGGACCCCGATCCGCGCGGCGGGCGAGACGGCGCTGCTGGACGTGATCAGCGGCGGGCGGGCCGAGATCGGGATCGCCCGCGGGGCCTACCAGTTCGAGTTCGACCGCCTGGGCGGCGGCATGCCCGGCGAGGAGGGCGGCCGGTACCTGCGCGAGCTGGTGCCCGCGGTCCGCAAGCTCTGGGAGGGCGACTACGCCCACGACGGCGAGCTGTGGCAGTTCCCCGTCTCCACCAGCGTCCCCAAGCCGGCCAGTCACCGCACCCCGCCGATCTGGGTCGCGGCCCGCAGCCCCGAGACGCACGACTTCGCCGTCGCCCACGGCTGCAACGTCCAGGTCACGCCCCTGATGAAGGGCGACGAGGAGGTCCGGGACCTCAAGGAGAAGTTCGACGCCGCGGTGGCCGCCCACCCGGAGGTCGAGTCGCGGCCCGAGATCATGGTCCTGCGCCACACCTTCGTCCACCCCGCCGACGAGCCCGAGGGCTGGCGGCCCGCCGCGGAGGCCATCAACCGGTTCTACCGGACGTTCTCCGCGTGGGCCTTCGGGAAGAAGGCCCCGGTCGACGGCTTCCTGGAGCCGACGCCGGAGGAGCGCTTCGCCGAGCGCCCCGAGTTCGCCCCCGAGGCGATCCACCGCAACGCGATGATCGGCACCCCGGAGGAGGTCACCGCCCGCATCTGCGAGTACGAGCGGATGGGCTACGACGAGTACGCCTTCTGGACCGACAACTCGCTCTCGCACGAGGAGAAGAAGCGGTCGCTGCAGCTGTTCATCGACGAGGTGGTGCCGCGGTTCGTGTGAGGGGCGGCGTTCCCGAGCACAGCGCATCCGGCGGATGACGCGGCCCGTCCGGTGATGACCGGGCGGGCCGTTCACGTGGGGCCCGCATCCCGAGTAGGTCGACCTGCTTTGAGAGTTAGGTTAGGGTAACCATAGTCATGTGGCGCCCTCTGGGCGTCATTCCCCGAGGGAACGAGGACCCACCCATGCAGAAGATCGTCGAAGAGCTCCGCACCGAGATCGCCGCGGCCCTGGAGGTCGCCCCGGAACAGGTCGACCCCGACGTCGACCTCACTGACCAGGGGCTGGACTCGGTCCGCCTCATGGGCCTCATGGGCCGCATCCAGGACGCGGGCCACTCGGTGGACTACGCCGACCTGGCCGACGACCCGCGCTTGGCGGCCTGGGACCGACTGCTGGGCGCCTGACTACGGCGAGGACGGCCTCCCGGCCTGACGGGTCGGCGGCGTCGGCCCGCCCCTACGCCCCGCGCTGGTGCTTCTTGCTGACCTTCCCCACCCCCGTCTGGGGGAACTCCTCGACGACGCGGAGCAGGTCCGGCATCGCGAACCGGGCCAGGCCCCGCCCGCGCAGGAAGGCGCGCAGCTGCGGCAGCGTCGGCGCCTGCTCCCGCGCCGCGGGCCGGAGGATCACGTAGGCGCAGATCCGCTCGCCGAGCACCTCGTCCGGCACGCCCACCACGGAGACGTCGTGGACGGCGTCGTGCGCCAGGATCTGGTTCTCCACGGCCTCGGGGGCCACCTTCTCGCCGCCGCGGTTGATCTGGTCCTTCGCGCGGCCGACCACCTCGAGGTACCCGCCCGGGGTCAGCCGGACGATGTCGCCGGTGCGGTAGAAGCCGTCCTCGGTGAAGGAGCGGGCGTCGTGCTCCGGGGCGCGGTAGTAGCGGCGGATCGTGTAGGGGCCGCGGGTCTGGAGGTGGCCCGGCTCGCCGTCGGGGACGGGGCGGTCGTGATCGTCGACGAGTCTCACCTCGTCGTGCTCGGACATCGGCGCGCCCTGGGTCCCGACGACGGTGTCCACGGCGTCGTCGAGCCGCGTGTAGTTGACCAGTCCCTCGGCCATGCCGAAGACCTGCTGCAGGACGCAGCCGAGCTCCGGCCCGACCCGGCGCGCGACGCTCTCGCTCAGCTTGGCGCCGCCGATCCACAGGGTGCGCAGCGAGGAGAGGTCGTGCCGCGTGCGCTCCGGGGCGTTGAGCCAGGAGAGCAGCAGCGGCGGGACCAGCGCCGCCTGGGTGATGCCGTGCTCGGCGATCAGGCGGAGGCACGTGGCGGGGCTCGGGTCGGGGGCGATGACGACGGCGCCGCCCACCTGGAGCGCGCCCAGGATGCCGGGCGAGCTCATCGTGAAGTTGTGGGCGCACGGGAGGGCGACGAGCATCGCGTCGCCGGGCCGGACGTCGCACAGCTCGACGCTGCGGCGGACGGAGTAGAGGTAGTCGTCGTGGGTGCGCGGGATCAGCTTGGGGACGCCGGTGGTGCCGCCGGAGAGCTGGAGGAAGGCGAGCGCAGCGGGGTCGACGTCGGCCGCGGGCGGGACCTCGAGGGGGGACGCCGCAGCGCCTTCCGGCACCGCGATCCCGGAGGGCGCGGCGGACGGGGCGGTGTCGGCGGACGGGGCGGCGCCAGCAGATGCGCCCTTCTCGACCGCCCACGGGTCCGCCGCGCGGTGGTCAACGGTCACGATCCGCACGCCGGGGTGCTCCTCGCGCAGCCCCTCGACGACGGCGGCCGCGTCCGCCCCGGCCGAGCGCGCGCCGACGTAGTGGGTCGCCTCGGCGATCCGGCAGAAGTGCCCGACCTCGAGCCGGCCGTGCGCCGGCAGCGCGAAGACCGGGACGGCACCGAGCCGGAAGAGCGCCAGGACCACGTCCAGGAACACCGCGGCGTTGGGCAGCTGCACGACGACGCGCTCCCCCTTCCGGACCCCGGCGGCGGCCAGGTGCGCGGAGGCGGTGCGGACGGCGTCGCCGAGCTCGGCGTAGGTGAGGCGGCGGGCGGCGTCGGACACCGCGAGCCGGTCCGGGTGCCGGCGGATGGTCTCCTCGACCATGCCCCAGTGGGTCTGCCCGGTCCACAGGCCGAGCTCCCGGTACCTCCGGGCGGCCTCGGGCGGGAAGCCGTTGGGCAGGACGGCCTCCTGCTCGGCGGCTTGGGCGGTGGACTCCGTGAACTCGCGGACGGGCATGGGGCTCCTGGGGTGGTCGGGGCGGGTGCGGCCCGGCGGATTCGCTCCCCACCAGGCGCGTTGCTTAGGTTAGCCTATCTTTCCCTTTCGATGCTTGCACCACCCTCTCATACGCCGAAGGGGGCGGTCACGAAGGATTCTCATCTACGGAAAACCACTCTGATGACCCAGGAGAATTCCGGAGGGTGAGGCCGCCTTGTCTTTTCTGTTTCTGTCGCACAATAATGGAATGCCCATCGAATTCACGCGGAGCGCCGCGCGGCACGGCATCGACGGCACCGACGCGATCTACGCCATGACCCATGCGCACGAGACTCAGCCGTTCACGGACCGACATGGAAGACGCGCCATGCTGTTCATAGGGCCGCCCCACGCCCAAACCGATCGACTGGTCGAAGTGATCGCCTCGATCTCGAGTGACACCATCCTGGTGTACCACGCGATAGAGACAGGAAGGACCCATCATGACCATCCCTGGCGAGCGCTACTACGAACAGCTGGCCGACGATGCCGAAGCAGGCGACCTCGCTCCCGCCGGTCCCCGGCTCACCGGCGAGGCAGCTCGAAGAGCGGCGCTCGCGCTGTTCCGAGAGACGATCGGAACTGACGATCCGGACGAAATAATGCGCCGAGGTCGCCCGAGGCTCGCGGGAACCTCCAGCACCGTCACGGGTGCCTCGCCCCGGTGGAACCTCCGCGTCTCGGAGGATCTGAACGCGGCGGTCGACCGCGTCGCCCGGGAGAGCGGACGGCCCAAGTCGGAGGTCATTCGCCAACTCGTCGCCCGCCAGATCGACGCGTTGGACCAGTCGTCCTGAATCGCGCCCCCTTTCACAGCCGGGTCATAGCCGCCGCAGGGACGGGCGCTAAGAGGGGTTCCTAGAGTCGGGTCAGGAGGAGGCGGCGGACGAGCGCCCGGTGAACGACGCCGGGCGCGCCGCCCCGGACACATCTGGCCGCCGGGTCGCATCCGCCGCCTCCTCGCCGACCGAAAGGACCCCGTCATGAGCCCCCTCTTCTCCCGCCGACGCAGCCCGCGCCCCTTCCCGGCCGCCTCCGAGCATGGCGAGGGCCGCGCCGAGGGTTCCCGCCCGGGCGACCCCGCCGGGACCCCTCCGGGCGGTGCCGCATCCCGCTCCGGCGGCGTCGGGTCCCGCGCCGCGGCGGAGGAGCCCGTGCGCACCTTCGAGGGCCGCGTCCTGGACCGCCAGGACGAGGACGTCGAGGACCAGGGGCTGCGCTTCGACCTCGGGACGCTGCTGGACCGGCGCCGGGTCCTGGGCGTCGCGGGCGCCGGGGCCGGGGCGCTGCTGCTGGCCGCCTGCTCGACCCAGGAGGAGACCTCCTCCGACACGACCGCCGAGGCCAGCCCCTCGGCGTCGAGCGCCTCCCCCAGCGCCACCGCGACCCAGGACTACGACGAGGAGATGCCCCAGGAGACCGCGGGCCCCTACCCCGGCGACGGCTCCAACGGCGAGGACGTGCTGGAGATCAGCGGCGTCGAGCGCAGCGACATCCGCTCGAGCATCGACGGCGGGGCCACCGCCGCGGGCGCGGCGATGACCCTCCGGATGAACATCGTGGACATGGTCAACGACGACGGCCCGCTCACCGGCGCCGCCGTCTACGTCTGGCACTGCGACGCCGAGGGCAACTACTCCATGTACGCCGACGGCCTGACCGAGGAGACCTACCTCCGCGGCGTCCAGGTGGTGGGCGACGACGGCACGGTCACCTTCACCTCGATCTTCCCCGGCTGCTACTCGGGCCGGTGGCCGCACATCCACTTCGAGGTCTTCCCCGACGTCGCCTCGATCACCGACGCGTCCAACGCGATCCTGACCTCGCAGATCGCCCTGCCGCAGGAGGTCTGCGCGCAGGTCTACGCCGACTCCGCCTACGGCGACTCGGCCACCAACCTCTCCCAGGGCTCCCTCGAGTCGGACAACGTGTTCTCCGACGGGTGGGACCTCCAGCTCGCGGCGGTCACCGGCGACTCGTCATCGGGGTACACGGTCAGCATCGACGTGCCGATCGACACCAGCACCGAGCCCGAGCAGGCGTCCATGGGCGGGATGCCGGGCGGCGGGGGCGGCGAGCCGCCCGCGGGCGGGATGCCCGGCGGCGGGCAGTGAGACGCCGGCTGCGCGCCACCCCGGCCGGACCCCCACCGCCCCAGTCCGACCCGCAACGCCCCGGCCCGCCCGGGCCGTTCGTGCGATGACCATCGACCACTCGACGAATAGTGTGTGAACCATGAGCCAGAACTCTTCCGCCTCGGCCGCGGAGATCGCCAGGAGCCTGCCGTCCCTGCAGCACCCGGACGGCAGCCGCATCCGCGCGCTCGTCGTCGACGACGAGGCCATGCTCGCCGAGCTGATCGGCGCCGGGCTGCGCATGACCGGCTGGGAGGTCCGCCAGGCCGGCGACGGCCCCAGCGCGCTCGACGCCGCCCGCGAGTTCCGCCCCGACGTGCTGGTCCTGGACATCATGATGCCCGGGTTCGACGGCGTCGAGCTGCTGAGCCGCATCCGCCGCTTCGCCCCGGGGGTCCCCTGCCTGTTCCTGACCGCCAAGGAGTCCGTGGACGACCGGATCCGCGGCCTGGCCGCCGGCGCGGACGACTACGTGACCAAGCCCTTCTCGATGGAGGAGGTCATCATCCGGCTGCACCGGCTGGTCCAGCGCTCCGGCGTCGCGGCGATGGACGAGGACGAGCTGGTCGTGGGCGACCTGGTGATGCACCAGGGCAGCCGCGAGGTCACCCGGGACGGGGAGGAGGTCCAGCTGACCGCCACGCAGTTCGAGCTGCTGCGCTACCTCATGGAGAACCCCCGCCGCGTGGTCTCCAAGGCGCAGATCCTGGACAACGTGTGGAACTACGACTTCGGCGGGCAGGCCAACATCGTGGAGCTCTACATCTCCTACCTGCGCAAGAAGATCGACGCCGGCCGGGAGCCGATGATCCACACCGTGCGCGGGGTCGGCTACGTCATCAAGCCCGTCTCCTGATGATCGACGCCGAGCGCCCCACTGCCGGCCACAGCGCGTTCGGGTCCGGCCGCTGGCGCCTGCGCACCCGCCTCATCGCGATCCTGCTGGCCTTCCTGGGCCTCGCCTGCCTGGCGATCGGCGCCGTGAGCTACGCGGCGACGAACGCCTCCCTGACCGCCCAGCTGCGCTCCCAGCTCACCGAGGCCTCGGACCGCGCCACCAGCTTCCGCGGGCCCGGCCCCGAGGCGCGGGAGCGCTCCGACGCGCCCAACCCCCTGAACGCGCCCGGGCAGGCCGCCGGGACGCTGAACGCGCGCTTCGCGGACGGCGAGCTGGTGGTCGGCGGCCTCCTGGACACCAGCGGCGACACGGTGGACCTCACGGCCGGCGACGAGTCCGAGCTCGCCGCCCTGGAGCCCGGCGCCGACCCCTCGGAGATCGACCTCTCGGCCGGGGACTACCTCGTGGTCGCGGACACCGACGCCTCGGGCGCGACCGTGGTCACCGGCCTCCCCCTGTCCGGGATCCACCGGACGCTGACCTCGCTGCTGCTCATCACCGCGGGGGTCTCGGGGGCGGCGCTGCTGCTCGCGGGGCTCCTCGGCTCGGTCGCGATCCGCCGGACGATGAAGCCGCTCGAGCGGGTCTCCGCGGTGGCCACCGGCGTCTCGCGGCTGGACCTGGGCTCGGGCCAGCTGCCGGCCGAGTCCCGCGTGGCGCCCGAGGACGCGCGCCCCGGGACCGAGGTGGGCGCCGTCGGGCACGCCCTGAACCGGATGCTCGGCAACGTCGACGCCGCGCTGACCGCCCGCCAGCGCTCGGAGGACCGGGTGCGGGAGTTCGTCGCGGACGCCTCGCACGAGCTGCGGACCCCGCTCGCGGCGATCCGCGGCTACTCGGACCTGGTGCGGTGGACCGAGCGGCTCAGCGACGACGGCGTCGTGTCCCTCAGCCGGATCGACACCCAGGCCCAGCGGATGGCGGCCCTGGTCGAGGACCTGCTGCTGCTCGCGCGGCTGGACGAGGACCACCGGCCGGCCGCGGAGGAGGTGGACCTGACGGAGCTGGTCGTGGAGAACGTGACGGACCTGCAGGTCGCGGCGCCGAAGCACCGCTGGGTGCTCGAGCTGCCGGACGAGCCGGTGACCGTCCGCGGCGACCCGCGGCAGCTGCAGCGGGTGCTGCTGAACCTGCTCTCGAACGCCCGCAAGCACACCGACGAGGGTACGCTGGTGACCACCGCCCTGACGCTCGCGCCGGGCGAGCGCGAGGCGGTGCTGAGCGTGACCGACGACGGCCCCGGCATCGACCCCGGGTTCCTGCCGGAGGTCTTCTCCCGCTTCGCGCGGGCCGACCGGGCCCGCTCGGGGGAGGCCGGGACCACCGGCCTGGGACTGGCCATCGTCAAGGCCATCGTGGAGAACCACGGGGGCCGGATCGAGGTGGCCTCGCGGCCCGGGCGCACCGCGTTCTCGGTGCGGCTACCGCTGCTGGGCGCCGGAGGGCCGGGCCGGGCGGCCGACGCCGAAGGACCGGGCCGAGCACCGGGTGCCGAAGGGCCGGGCCGAGCGTCGGGTGCCGGAGAACGGGGCCGGGCGACGGTCGCCGACGAGGCGGGCGCTCCCGGCGGGACGGGCCGGCCGACGCCGGGGCCCACCGGGGAGCGGGTGAATCCCGCGCACGGGGAGGAGAGGTGAGCGCGATGCGCGATCGCCACGCGAGCCGCGCGGCGGAGAACGGCCGCGCCGAGAGGAACCGCCAGGCAGAGGGGACCCGCCGCGCGGACGAGGGCCCCCGGATCAAGGGCGGTCGCCACCCACGACCCGCGCCGCGTGCCGATGCGGCCCCGCACGCCGACGCGACCCCCGACGTCGCCGCCGCCTACACCGCCCGCGCCGACGAGTACGCCGGCCTGCTGGGCAGCGTCGAGGCCATGGCGCCCGAGGACCGCGCCCTGATCGCCCGCTTCGCCGACGACGTCGCGGGCCCGGTCTGCGACGTCGGCTGCGGCCCCGGCCACTGGGCGGGCTTCATCGCCGAGCGCGGCCACCGCGTCCTCGGCTACGACCCCTCGCCCAGGTTCGTCGAGATCGCCCGCCGGGCGCATCCCCAGGCGGAGTTCCTGCTCGGCGACGTCGCGGCCCTCGCCGAGGCCCCCGGCCGGTACGGCGGCGTCCTCGCCTGGTACTCGCTGATCCACCTGCGGCCCCCGCACCTGCCCGCCGCGCTGGAGACGCTGGCCGACGCGCTCGCCCCGGGCGGGCGGCTGCTGCTCGGCTTCTTCGACGGGGACGACGTCGAGCCCTTCCCCCACGCCGTAACCACGGCCTACCGGTGGCCCCGGGAGCGGCTCGCGCGCCTCGTGGAGGCGGCCGGGCTCGAGGTGCTCGAGGTCGGGCACCGGGTGCCCAAGGGGGCCCGGCCCCACGCGTCCGTCCTGGCCGCGGCCCCCGGACGCGCGGCGGACCCGGATGAAGCGGTGGCTACGGGCGGCGCGGTGGACCCCGGGGAGCGCGGCGAACCCCGGACGCGCGGCGGCCACGGGTGGCGCGGCCGCCGCCGGAGGAGCTGAACGGTCCCATGGAGCATGAGCGACTCGACGTCGAGATCGTCGACCACGGATTCCTCACCCGGGCGCACCTGAGCCACCTCGGGCGGCTCTTCGACGCGGAGTACCGCCACACCCACGGCGCCTGGACGCCGCACCGACCCTACGGCTACTCGCCGGCCGACGTGCACGTCCTGGTCTACCGCGACGCCGACCTGCTCGGCCACGCGGGGTTCCAGCAGCGCACCATCGCGGTCGGGCACCGCACCGTCCACGTGGCCGGGACCGGCGGGGTGCTCATCACCGAGGCCGCGCGCGGGACCGGGATCGGGCGGATCCTGCTGCTGCACACCCACCGCGCGATGCGGGAGACGCCGCGGGTCGAGTTCGGCTACCTCGGGTGCCGGGAGGGCGTCGTCCCGTTCTACGAGTCGGAGGGGTGGCACCGGATCGCGGCGGCCGAGCGGTCGCTCTCCCGGGCCACCGGGCGCCAGGTCTACGTGCCCGCCGGGGCGCCGATCATGATCCTGCCGGTGACCCGCGGGGTCGCCGAGTGGCCGCGGGGCGTCGTCGACCTCCGCGGGACGCCCTGGTGAGGGGCCGAGACCGCACCGCACCGTCCGACAAGAACCCCGCACCCGGGGGCAACCCCTGAGACGCGCATCACGTCCAGACTGGTGGCAATCGACACGCCCCGTCGCGAAGGAGTGAGCATGCCCGTCACCGTATTCACCGCCGGTCAGATCGAGACCCTCGACCCAGCCGTCGGCCGCGTCGGCGCCCTGGCCGTCGAGGACGGCCGCGTCGTCGCCCACGGCGAGCGCGCCGAGGCGATGAAGGGCGGCGCCGAGGTGGTGGACCTCGGGCCGTTCGCGATGCCCGGTCTCATCGACGTCCACAACCACCACGCGGTCGCGGGGCAGATCGACCTCTTCGAGTTCCAGACGGCCCCGACCGCGAGCCTCGACGAGATCCTCGCCGCCCTGGGTCGCTACATCGAGGGCTCCGGGGAGAGCGGCTGGATCATCGGCGGCAGCTGGGGCTCGGGGCTGCACGAGCAGCTCCAGGCCCCGGGCGTGCGCGAGCGCTTCGACGAGGTCACCGCCGGGCGGCCGCTGATGTTGCGCGACGACTCGAAGCACAACCGCTTCGCCAACTCCGAGGCCCTGCGCCGGGCCGGCATCGACGCCTCGACGCCGAACCCCCCGGGCGGCGAGATCCTGCGGACCGCGGGCGAGCCCAACGGCGTCCTGCTCGAGGCCGGTGGCCTGATGGTCGAGCGGGCCTTCCAGCGCGAGGAGCCGAGGTGGGCCGAGCGGCTCACCGAGTCCAGCGAGCGCGCGATCGGGATGCTGCACTCCTACGGGATCACGGCGTTCCAGGACGCGGCGGCGTCGGCCCAGCTGATGCGGGCGCTGAAGCACCTCGACGACGAGGGGCGGCTGCACGCCTGGGTCGTGACGAGCATGCTGGCCAACGACTTCATCTTCGGCGTCCAGCCGCTGGGCGAGGCGATCATCGCCGAGCGCGAGGGCACCGCGAGCCGCCACCACCGCCCGGACTTCATCAAGATCTTCCTCGACGGCGTCCCGCCCTCCCGCACCGGCGCCTTCCTGGAGCCCTACCTGCCGGACCCGTGTGGCCACACGACCCGCGGCGAGCCGTCCATGACCCAGGAGGAGCTCACCGAGTGGATGCGGACCACGGCCCGCCGCGGGATCGGGGCCAAGATCCACTGCACGGGCGACGCCTCGGTGCACATGGTGCTCGACGCCGCCGAGGCCCTCTGCGCGGAGGGGTACCGCGGGGCGCGGTGGCAGATCGCCCACGGCCAGTTCGTCGCCGCCGGGGACGTCCCGCGGTTCGCCCGGACCGGCGTCGTCGCCGACATCTCCCCGGCCCTGTGGTTCCCCGGCGTCATCCCCGAGGCCATCGCCACGGTCCTGCCCGCCGAGCGGGCGACCAGGATGCAGCCCAACCGCTCCCTCCTCGACGCCGGGGCGACCATCGCCGGCGGCTCCGACTGGCCGGTGAGCACCACCCCGGAGGTCTTCTCCGCAGTGTACGGCCTGGTCACTCGCCGGGATCCGAGCGGGGCCTTCCCAGGCACGCTCTGGCCCGAACAGGCGATCACCCGCGACGAGGCCCTGCGCGCCTACACCGTGGCCGCGGCCCGGGCGATCGGCGTCGACGACGTCGCGGGCGACCTCGGCCTCGGCAAGTCAGCGGACCTCGTCTCGCTCCCCGTCGACCCGTGGTCGGCGGACCTGGAGCGCCTCACCGACCTGCCCGTGGACTCCACGTGGTTCGCCGGCCGCCTCGTCCACGAAAGGTCAGCGTCATGACGCTCGGCGAATCCCCCCGCGCCGAGACCCGCGGCGGGCACGACTCCGCCAGCCGGCGGATCTACCTGTTCACCGGGGTGTTCTCCTCGGTGCTCTACACCGTCCTGCTGGTCGCGCCGGTCATCGCGCTGCCACTGATCACCAAGTACGGGCTCGGACCGGCCCAGGTCGGCCTGCTCTTCTCCTGCGAGCTGGGCGCCTTCAGCCTCACGACCGTCCCCGCCTACTTCTGGCTGACCCGGGTCCCGCTGCGGCTCGCGGTCACGGTGTGCACGGTCCTCGTCATCGCGGGCAACGTCGCCTCGGGGTTCATCCCGGACTTCGGGGCGCTGCTGGTGGTCCGCGTCGTCACCTCCCTCGCGGCGGGATCCATCACCGTGGTGCTGCTGGCCCTGGGCCCGCGGTCCGCGAACCCCGGGCGCGCCTTCGGCGTCTTCGTGGTCTGCCAGCTGGCCATGGGCGCCCTGATCCTCGCGGTCTTCCCGGCGATCTACGCCAACGCGGACGTCTCGGCGATCTACTGGACGCTCGCGGGCCTGAGCGTGGCCTGCCTGTTCTTCATCCCGCTGCTGCGCGGCTTCGACCTCTCGGTCGACGCGGGCCAGGTGCGGCGGCTCGACCGCTCCCAGGTCCTGCCGTTCGCGGCCGGCCTGGTGTCCATCGTGCTGTTCTACGTGGGGCTGAGCGGCATCTGGTCCTTCATGGGCCAGGTCTCGATCGGGGCGGGGAACTCCCCGGGCGCCACGAGCATCGTGCTGTCGATCGCCACGGCCGCGGGCATCGCCTCGGCGCTGCTGGCCACCGTGCTGGGCGAGAACCCGCGGCGCCGGGCCTTCCTGCTCGGCGGGTTCGTGGTGATGGCCGGGGCGGTGCTGGTGCTGCTGGGCGGCCCGGCCCTGGTGCGCTTCGCGGTGGCCGCGATCCTGTTCAAGTTCGGCTGGACCTTCGTCTTGCCGTACCTGCTCTCGGCCATGTCGGCCCTGGGCGGCGGGCCGCAGGTCATGAACACGGCGAACCTGATGATCGGCGGCGGCTTCGCCCTCGGGCCGATCGTCGCGGGCGTCCTCATGCAGGCCTCGGGCGGGTTCACCTCGATGATCGTGGTCTCCGCGGTGAGCCTGGTCGTGGCGCTGCTGTGCGCGATGCTGCTGACCCGGCACCCGCAGCTGCGGCCGGCCGGGGAGGCGCCGCGGGGCTGAGCCGCCCGCCGCAGACC
>NZ_JANAFB010000043.1 GCF_024199905.1 Rothia santali | reverse complement strand
AGACCGGCACCGAGCTGGCGACGCCGCCCGGGACGACCTTGGCGCGGCGCTCGGCGAGCTCCTGCGAGCGGGGGCCGGGGAACTGCCCGGTCAGGCGGATCTCCTGGGGGAGGCGGTAGGTGATCTCGGTCATGGGGTGCTTCTTTCTGACGTGGATGTATGGTAGACGTGGGCGACCCGAGCCACCGACGCGGGACCATGGCGGTCAAGACTGAGCCCCGGCATACGGGAACAATCAGCTGCGAGCTCCCACCAATCTGTGAAGACTTCCCCACGGTGATGCCATCATTCGAGGTCTCAGATCGCTTAAGGTTGAAGAGCGCGATCAGCTCAGCACCGTTCTTGGCATAGGTAACACCAGAGATACGATCATCGTGAAGGCGAAGCTGCGTGATGGCCGTACGTTCGGGGTTTGATAGCCGAATATGCCCAGAAGATCAGCGAGTTCACGTCATAGACGGGGAGGCTGGTCGCCTGAGCGACAGCAGCGGCATATGGCGGCAAATCGGTGCACTCAAGGAGAATCGAACCGATATCCGGGTTCCGCTCCTGCATGTCTAGGGCCTCGGCGACAACATCCGACTCGACCGCATCGAAGTCAAGGATCCCACTCTCTTCGTGTACAGCTGATCTGAAGGCAGGTCGATTCTCGAGCCCGTGCACGACGCAGTCAATCGGCAGGTTTCCGGTCGCGATCCCCATATGATTCTCGCTCAGGGAATCCCCCGAGAATGTGACGATCCCGATCTTTCGAGCCGGCGAGATGGTCTGCGCGATCAAGGGAATCTGCAGGAGACTGGAGGAGAACACGGGCACGGGTAGGGCTTCGGAGAGTTCTCGCTGGAAGAGCACCATGAAGCCGCAGCTCCCAACCACCGCCTTGACGCCGCGAGATACCAACCGCTGCCCCGCCTCGATGAAACGATCCAGGAGTTCATCGAAGCGCGGAACGTAGATGAGGGAATCGTAGTTCGCTTCATTGATGCACTCGTAGGTGACGGGGAACGGAAAGGTCTCCGCGTTGTTGGGTGATCCCGGTGGGTATGGAACCCTGGCGTCCATCATGATGACTCCCACCGAGACACCCGAGGGATGGTTCCCGCTGTCAGTCGTGTAAATCATCGTTGGTTCCTCATATTCTGTGCCCGCGGCACGTTCTGTCCAGCAGCCTTAGCCCCAGACGAATTACTTGGTGAGCGTCCCCGTCTTCGCCGCAAGCGGCCTCATGAAAAGTGGCTGAGTCAGGAACCAGGCCGCGACGAGAACCACCAGCGACCCGGCGAAGATCACGAGCCCCCACCAGTCCCCCGCATCGCGAGAGGCGTACATGTGGTTGAGGTTTCGGAGGGCTCCGGTGAAGAAGACCAAGAAAACGTGGACGACGATGAACCCTACGAAATACAGCATCACAGGGAAGTGCAACGCCCGCGCGACCTCCACGGGATAGAGCTTCGAAAGCCTAGCGTTCTGATCTGGCCACCAGGTGGAAAGACGGATTCCAGACGCGACTGCCAGGGGTGCCGCGATAAACACCGTGACGAAGTACGAGAGCACTTGCAAGGCGTTGTAATAGACCCATCCGTTCTCGGTGGGCCAGTCGAGAGAAAGGTACTGCACCATGGCCGATACGGCATTGGGAAAGATGTCCCAACTCGTCGGAACGATTCGCATCCATTGCGAAGTTGTGAACAGCAGGACGATGAATACTGTACCGTTGAGGATCCAGAGCGCATCCAGACACTGGTGAAGCCACTGAGTGAGGCTGACCTTCTTCGGCGTAGCCCCCTTCGGTGCGAAGAAGGACCGCTCCTTCGGCTTCCAATAGGCGGGGGCTTTCTTCTCGAGACGGATCTGCAGACCGGTTCGTACGATGAGGACCATGAAGAACATATTGAGGAAGTGCTGCCACCCCAGCCACGCCGGCAGACCCACAGGGGCATTCTGAGGCAACGCGCTGTGACCCGGGTGGTCAACGAGAAACTGCTGCACCTCGGGGAAGGTACGCAGCCACCGTACGACGATCACCACCGCAACGGCGACGACGAGCAGCACGCCAAGCCACAGCAGCCTGCGAGACCAGGGGCCCCGAGCAGATTTCTTGGCCGGGGTGTGCTCGTCATTTCTACCCGCTGCTTCGCCGGGCGCCCGCGCCTCGGCCTGCATCTTCTGCGAATCTCCACTCTCGGTGGACGTCGGGGGGGCCGCACCCATACGTGTCCGCGAGGAGGGGGGTGCTTCCGTCCGTCCCTCCCTTCCGGAATCCAATCGCGTTGCTGGCGAAGCGCCCATCCGAGTCCGCGCCGGTGCAACAGTGTACCCGCCAGCACCCATACGCTGAGGTGAACCCGGTGTCTCCTCTACCCGATCAGTTGGCGTCTCCTGTCCCATGCGGGTCTTCCAGCCCACCGAGACCGAATCCGGCTTAGCCCCTCCCAATTGCGAGCCGTCGGAGGCTCGGGAGAGCCGAGCTGATGCCTGTTCCCGATCCGGAATGGCTCCAGCCTCGATGTCCTGCGCACGCCCCATGCGCTGCTTACGGGGGGTCTCGTCGGGCATTCCTACTCCTCCTTGTCCTAATGGCTATGCAGTGCGGCGGGTCTTGATACCTTCGACTAGCTGCGGGACTACCTGCTTCAGGTCCCCTACGATCCCGAAGTCGGAGACCTCGAAGATGGGAGCGTCCGGATCCTTGTTGATCGCCACGATCGTCTTGGCCGTCTGCATCCCGGCGCGGTGCTGGATCGCGCCCGAGATCCCGAGTGCGATATAGAGCTGCGGGGTAACGGATACACCGGTCTGACCGACCTGATAGGACTGCGGGACATAGCCGGCGTCGACGGCTGCTCGGGAAGCGCCGATGCCGGCGCCCAACGCATCAGCCAGCTGTTCGACAACGGAGAAATCCTCCTTCGAACCGACGCCCCGCCCGCCGGAAACCACGATGTTGGCCTCCCCCAGGCTAGGCCGATCCGAAGTCACCGTGATCGGCGTCGCAGAATCCACCCGAGCGCTTCGAGTCTTGGAGTGCTCGACCTGCAGCTCGACGACGTCGGGGTCGGAAACCGCTGGCCCGGGACCTTCGACGGATCCCAGTCGGAGGGTCACGATCAGCGGGCCACCATCGACCGTGCACTCGGTGATGTAGTCCCCACCAAAGATAGCGTTCTGGGCGATGACCTCCTCGCCCTCGGCGTCGTATCGCACGCCCGTGGCATCGACAGCGACTGACCCACCCAGACGTACTGCAAGCCGTCCGGCAACAGTCCGGGAGTCACTTGTGCTGGGGAGGATGACCGCGCTGGGAGCCAGAGCAGACTGTGCTGCGGCGAGGGCATCGACAGCCTCCACGTCAAGGGTGAGTCCCTCACCCTCTGCCACGTAGACGGTCGATGCGCCAAGCGCACCAAGATCTGCGACAAGCGCTGAAGAATCGACACCAGACCGGGCGATCACGACTGCGCTCGGAGTACCGACCGCTGCCGCAGCAGCCAGAACGCCGCCGGCGTTCGCCTTGATCTGTCCCTCACGCGTGGTCTCGATGAAAGCGAGTACGTTTACCACTTCGGTTCTCCGTTCGAATTGATGGTGGTTAGCAAGTAGTTCAGAGGAGCTTTTTCTCGGCGAGATAGTCGATGAGCTGGGTAGCCGCCGAGCCGTCATCGATAATTTTCGGGCCGGCTTCGCGACGCGGCCGCTCCGTAGCGGAGACCATGACCCATGCAGCCTGACGGGGTTCCGTCTCTTCAAGATCCGCCAAGGACCATACATCGAACGGCTTCTTCTTCGCCTTCATGATCCCCTTGAAATTGGCAAACCTGACCTCAGCGGACCACTCTGTGACGGATACCACTGCAGGAAACTCGGCGCTAAGGCTCAGCTGCTCACCGTCGACAGGCGCTTCACCGGCAACACCCTCGGCATTGATCTCCAGCTTGTCCAAAGCGGGAAGGACGGGCCAACCGAGATATTCGGCGACCATCCCCGGCACCACGCCGCCACGGCCATCGGTGGACTGGTTCCCAGAGATCACCAGGTCCGGTCCGAGTTTCTTCACTGCGGCGGCGATCACCTGGCTAGTGCGGGCGGCGTCGGCATTAGCCAGATTGGGATCGGTGACCACGACTGCCGAGTCCGCTCCTAGCGCCAGAAGCTTGCGGATCGAGGCCTCTGCGGCGTCGTGACCCACTGAGAGCACGACGATCTCGACCTCGTTGCCGCCTTCACGGTATCGGAGGGCATGGACGACTGACCGCTCGTTGATCTCATCGAGCGTCAGTTCAGAAGCCGATCGATCGAGCAGGCCCGTCATTGGGTCAAGCCTTCGGGTGCCTTCGGTGTCGGGGACTTCCTTGGCAAGCACGACAATCTTCATGCTGGCCTCCTCTCGCTGATTGTGAATTCAGAGCCTTTGTTGAGCTGTTCCAGCACCGCGTCGGAGAATTCCCGTGTGCCGAGAGTTCCTCCCAGGTCCCGTGTTGTGTGACCTGCCGCGATGACTCGTTCGAAAGCATCGGTCAGCTCACGCGCTGCGTCGCCCCGACCAAGATGGTCAAGCATCATCGCACCAGCCCACATCTGTCCGACAGGGTTGGCAACACCTAGACCGGCAATGTCCGGAGCGGACCCATGTACCGGTTCGAAGAGCGAAGGGAACTCCCGCTCCGGGTTGAGGTTCGCTGAGGGCGCGATACCAATCGAGCCGGCCACTGCCGACAGCAGGTCGGAAAGTATATCCCCGAAGAGATTCGAGGCAACTATCACGTCAAGACTATCCGGGCGCAAGACGCCGCGAGCAGCCAGTGCATCGATCAACACCGACTCAACCTCGATCTTGGGATACTCCTCGGCCACGTCGTTGACGACCTCATCCCAAAACGGCATCGAGTGAATGATGCCATTCGACTTGGTCGCCGAGATGAGCCTCCCGCCTCGTCGCACTGCAAGCTCAAAGGCAAACCGAGCTGCACGTTCGACGCCGCGGCGTGTGAAAATCGCCTCCTGGATTGCGAGCTCATCAGGTCTTCCCCGATAGACACGACCACCAATCTCCGAATATTCCCCTTCGACATTCTCTCGCACGACCATAATGTCGATAGAGTCGGCTTCACTCGCTCGCGCACTCAACCCGTTGAGGAGCCTGGTCGGTCGCAGATTGATGTACTGCATGAACTCTCGGCGGATAGGGATGAGGAGGCCCCACAGGGTGACATCGTCGGGAATGCCTGGAGAGCCCACGGCACCGAGGAAGACGCCGTCACCATCGGCCATTTGCTCGATCCCATCGGAGGGCATCATCGCCCCGTCACGCAGATAGCGTTCAGAATTCCAGTCACGCTCACGCCAAGTAACATCGAAACCATGCCGCGCGGCCAGCAGATCGATGCACTCCATAGCTGGTGGCATCACCTCAAGACCGATGCCGTCTCCTGCGATGACGTCAATTAGGTACTTATCAGCCACGTTCAGTCAGCCTTCCTCTCCACTAGCGGAACCTGCCCGCGCAATTGACTCATGCAATGCTCCATGCGGCATGGTCTTCTTCATCTCCGTCACGATCTTCTCAGGAAGAGGGACCGCGAATCCGACCTTCACGTCCACGTTCGTGTAGACGATGTCCAGCTGCGCCACTCGCACCCCGTCGCGGCTCATCTTGGTCGTCAGCCGAAAGCTACTCCTCCCCACCTTGGTGCAGGCCGTTTCCACCGTGATGGCGTCGTCAAACACCACTGAGTCGTAGAAGTTTGCCTCAGCGTGTACCACGGATGGATCCAGGCCGGCTGCATTCAGCTGTAGATACGTCCAGCCAAGTGACCTGAAGAACTCCGTGAGGGCAACGTCGGCGATCTCGAAGTATCGCCCGTTGAAGAGAAACCCCTGCTGATCAACCTCGTGGTACCGCACCCTATGCTCCATTTGACTCATCCTCTAGCCCTCCCCGCGGAGAGAGGCATACAGATCGGGCCGCTGCAATTTGAGCCCTGGCGCCTCCGGGGTCTCACGGGACGCCATCAGCAGATCCCAATCGAGGTCCGCATAGACGATGAGCTCGCCCTTTCCATCGCCAGCAGCCAACATACCGTCGTTGAGCCCGAACGTACGGTCGACGGGCGTGGTGATCAGGGCCTGACCCACCGCGTACATCGGTGCATCGAGGGGAAGGCCACTGGAGCCGATGAGGGGAGACATCGCGACAAAGCACTGGTTCTCAATGGCACGAGCTTCACACCCTGTGCGAACCCGATGCACCCCCCGCCGGTTCCAAGTGAGGGAGGGGCACAGAATGAGGTCTACTCCCTGAGCTACGAGGTAGCGGGACAGCTCCGGGAACTGGATGTCGGCGCAGATCAACACACCCGCGGTGAAAGGACCGATACGAGTGACCAGAATCTTATCTCCGCCCGCGGTCCCCATCTCGTGCTCCTGAGGAGTCAAATGCATCTTATCCTGGGCCTCGATCCGGCCATCCGGATGCGCCAAATAGGCGGTGTTGCGCAAACTGCCGTCAGCGGCTATCCGGTTATGGCTGCCGCCGAGCACGAAGACACCGCGTTCCCGGGCGATATCTGCAAGACCGCCAGAGATCCGATCAGCCAGTGGAGCTAGAAAGTTCCAGTAGTCCTGCGCGACATCGGCGCCGGTGACCTCGTGGTCGGTGATCCCTCCGAGGAGACCGGTGCTGGCGAATTCCGGAAAGACGACCAGTTCTGCACCGTTTTCAACTGCCTCGCCGACGAGATCGTCGACGTGAGTAAGGAATGCCTCCACGCTCGGCTCCTTGCGGAGCTCGAACTGAACGCATGCAACACGAAGATTCAACACGTGATTTCTCCTTTTTCGAGCATGGACTTTACCGCAGCGCGGCTGACCTTGTGGGTAGTGCTGTTCTGAGGCAGGTGCGAGACACGAGCGAATGCGGTGGGCACCTTGAATCCGGACAATTGAGAGGCGGCGAAAGTCTTCAGGTCTTCAGAAGTGGCGCTTGCACCGGGAGCCGGCTGGATCACGGAGACGACTTCCTCTCCATACATCGGATCAGGACGACCAACCACCGCCACATCGAGAACATCCGGATGACGACGCAAGACAGCCTCGATCTCTGCTGGCGAGATATTGCTCCCCCCGCGGATGATCATGTCCGAAAGGCGACCCACAACATATACGTATCCATCGACATCTCTTCTGACCAGATCCTTGGTCTTGTACCAGCCGTCATCCGTCATCGAAACAGCCGTGAGCTCCGGATCGTTCCAGTAGCCGAGCATCAGACCCGGTCCGTTGGTGAGGGCCTCTCCAGTCTCACCGTCTTTCACTTCGGAGCCGTGTTCATCCACTATTCGCAGATTCGAACGAGGGACCAGGCGCCCTGCGGCACCGGGCCGTGGCTCCGGATCCCTCCGCGGATCGTAGGTGATGAGTGGGAATAGCTCAGACGCACAATAGGTGTCGTGCACGGGGATGCCGGTAAGCTGGCGCAACTGCTCGAAGGCCTGTTCGTTCCGCGGTTCGCCCCCCGATACGATAAGACGCAGAGACGAGAGATCCCAACGCCGCTCATCTCCTGATACGAACCGAGTGAACTTGGTCAAGACCGTTGTGACCGCGGGGAAAAAAGTCACGCGATGGGCCTGGATCGCTTCGGCGAGCATCTCCGGCTTCGAACGACGAAGCGCAACGACCACACCTCCCCCGAGAAGAGTAGACATGGCAGATGTATTTAGACCATACAGCCATGCCATGGGCAGGCACACGACCGTGACGTCGTCCACTCCCAGGCCCCACACATCAGCATAGGTACGAGCGCCGTTATACAGCGACCGCGCCGATAGCATGATCGCCTTCGGCCTGGACGTTGTACCTGACGAATAGCAAATCATGTGAAGAGCATCGCTCAGGCCCGTAGGTCCATTGGACGCCTCAGCGGCAATCGGCGGGGGCCGGAAGTCACCGTCAATCGATGCAGTGGCCACTCCATCGGGGGCTGCACCGGCCACCAACTCACGTGTCCCGTCGTCACCGAGGGCCAGAACGGGGTCTGCGTCCGCAAGCGTCGCGCGAAGATCGGCGGCAGACGTTGACGGATAGATCGTCACCAGCACACCGTCCGCAAGCCAAATGGCAAATGCAGTAAGGATGTAGTTGACCGAGTTGTCAGCCACCAGAGCGACGCGGTCCCCATGCCGCAGACCGACCTCGCGCAGCGTTGCCGAGCGGCGCTCGACCTCGCGCACGAGATCGCCATAGGTGAGCCGTTGTGATGCATCCACCAAGGCGGGTTCGTCGCTGCGACGGCCGGCAACATCCAGGAACTCCCGGAAATAGGACCATTGCGAGTCACCGAATCGTCTCATGGATCTTGCTCCTCCTCAGATGCAGACTTGAATTCTCGAAATGCTGGGCGGCATCGACTAGACGCCACCTGCCATTAGGATGGTCGGTGCTATTCATACTTCGAAACGTCCACGATGACAGGGTCAACTCCATACTTCTGTACAATTTCTGCGAAACGGCCCGATTCGTGAGCATTCGCGATCGCCTTGTTCAGAGCATCTGTCAGCGCGTCGTTGCCCTTACTATGTGGGTAGTTCGGAAGCATTGGGTTCACGGATGATTGGATTGCAGGATCCGGTGTCATGATGTTCGATTCAATACCCGAGAAGCGGTCATTCGTCTTAGCGAGATAGGGGGCGTCGATGCTGCCGAGGACAGCGTAGTCGATACGGCCTTCTGCGAGGTCTGAGAGCGCGGCGTCGGTTGACTGAAATTCGTTGACATCTCCTGCCACCGTCTTGAGATCGTCCACCCAGGTATATCCGCTGACCGTTCCTACCTTCTTGCCGCGAAGTTGGTTGACGTCCGCGGTCGGACTGCCTTTCGACAGGATGGTGGGCAGCTCCACGTAGGTAGGGGCTGAAAGGTTCACGATCTTTCCTCTCTCGGGGGTCGCGTAGAAACCTCCAGCGGCGATATCAGTACGACCAGACGCAACGGATTGAATAACAGCGGCCGAAGGACTGATAGACCATTCCGGTTCCAAACAGGAGTCGGCTGCGAACTCATTCAGAAAGTCCGCGTCTATACCCTCTTGGCCATCACCAGACTTCCCGAAGTACGGCATCCCATCGAACGTCGACATGGAAAGCTTTCCAGAGATCACAGTATCGAAATCTCCGTATTTAGGCACGCAATCGGCTGTCACGGTGGAAGCACCCCCGGAACAGCTAGCCAGCATTGGCAGCGCAAGAATCGAAACCGATATCCCTGAGAAGGCCAGGCGGCGTCTATTCTTCATGGGAATCTCCTCTAATGATCATTGAAATATTCGCAGGGATCGAACGAATTTACCTGGATCGTTTACGTTCAAGGACGGAGGTGAGCTGAGATCCGGGAATTGAGATAATCGCATAGAGCAACCCGGCGATGATGAAAAGAGTCAGGTACTGGAAATTGGCGTTGGCTACGGAATACGCCGCACTCATCAACTCCGGCACCGCGATCGCGAATGCGATGGACGTGGTCTGGAAGTACACAATGATCCAACTCAAGAACGGAGGTGTGATGATGCGTACCGACTGCGGGATGGTCACGAAACGGGTC
Source organism: Rothia santali (assembly GCF_024199905.1). Taxonomy (GTDB): domain Bacteria; phylum Actinomycetota; class Actinomycetes; order Actinomycetales; family Micrococcaceae; genus Rothia; species Rothia santali. Next base: position 14,622 of record NZ_JANAFB010000043.1, on the reverse strand, counting down.
ACATTTCCGCGCCCCAGGCCCAGTGCAGCCGCCGCCTCAGTCTGCCCTCTCGGCACTGCATCAAGACCCGACTTGACCGTTTCACTAACGTAACCTGCGTAGTTGATACCCAAACCAATGGCCGCCGCGGTGAAGCTCGACAGTGAGAGGTTGACTGATGGAAGACCGAAGTACACCAAGTAGAGCAGGATTAGTGATGGAATGCCACGCGCAATCTCGATAAAAGCAATCGCGATCCAACGAATGCCCGAGAATCGACTCCGTTGAGCCACTGCGAGTAGAAAAGCCAGCGGAGTCCCGATCGCCACAAGCGCGAGGAGCAACAAGAAGCTCATTCCAAGCCCGCGCAGCAGGGTCGGAAGATATGACATGACGTCGTTCATCGGATCATCACCGCTTCTGTTACGGTAGCAGGTTCTGGCGTTCTCTTCCTCCGACCGGTGAGTCGTACCCCCAGCCAACGGCCAAAGATGCCGATGGGCACGCTCAGAATCAAATACATCGCCGACGCAACGATGAACACCAGCAGTCCATCACTCGACGAACGATTCTCCACAAGCGAGAGGGCAGATATGTCCTGCACGCCGACTATGGAGACGATCGCACTATCCTTGAGCAACCCAATAAGATAGGCGATGGCCAATGGCAACATAGTTCTCACTGCCTGCGGAATGAGAATTTTTACGTATATGTAGAATCGGCTGACTCCGAGCGCCTCCCCCGCCTCGACCTGTCCATTGGGAACAGCTCGGAAGCCGGACCGATAGATCTCGGTGAGATAAGCCCCACCCACCAAACCAAAGACAAGGATCCCGGATTGGATCGGGGGTAGGATGACGCCGAATGAAGGAAGCCCGAAGAAGACGATAAATAGCCAGGGAAGAGGCGGGATGCCCCTTAGAAGCTCAACATAAGCTGTCCCGATACCACGAACGAAGGCATACCGAGATCTGCGGGCCGCGGTGACTGGAACTGCGATGAGCGCGCCGAGGAAGAAAGCTGCGAAAGAAACGAGTAAGGTGTACTTAACACCCTGAAGCAGCGTGGTAAAGATATCGAAGATAACCATTACCGCTCCAGGACCGCTTTGAGAAACCGTTGCGTGCGGGAATGCTGCGGCTTACGCAGCACCTCCTTAGGGTTCCCCTGTTCGACAATTGCACCATCGGCAATGAAAGCGACGCGATCCGCAACATCCTCGGCAAAGCTCATCTCATGGGTAACCACGATCATCGTCATCCCCTCACTTGCCATCTCCTTCATGACTCCAAGCACTTCGGCGCCTAGCTCCGGATCCAATGCCGACGTCGGCTCGTCGAAGAGCAGCACCATCGGATCTAATGCCAGTGCCCTGGCGATCGCGATACGCTGCTGCTGACCACCCGAACATTCACCGGGGTAATGATTGGCACGGTGCTCAAGCCCGACTCGGTCAAGCAGCGCCAAAGCCCGCCCTCGGGCATCTTTTTTAGTGCGCCCCAATGCCTGAACCTGCGCGAGCATGATGTTCTCGACGGCAGTCAGGTTTGGGAACAGATTGAACTGCTGGAAGACCATCCCTACGCGACGGCGCAGCTGCGTCAGCTCTTTGGACTTCGGATGCCCTCCTTTGCCCTCTCGGACGGAGATTCCGTCGATTTTGACGGTTCCCGAAGTAGGCGCTTGGAGGTGATTGATACACCTTAGAAAGGTGCTCTTACCCGATCCACTAGGTCCGATGATAGCGACCACTTCGCCACGATCAACCCGCATGGAGATGCCCTTCACAGCGGGCTTTCCGTTGAACTCGACCCAAATATCTTCTGCTTCAAGAAATGGGCTTGCATTCTGTACCGTACCTGGCATTCTTACCACCGCCTCTGTCTAGAATTCCAGGCTGTTATATAGAGACTATTGGGGTGTGGCTGATCTGGCTTTGGTGATTTTGACGATCACGAGAGAAGATTTGGTGAGAATAACAAATTGAGCGACCTGTGGGACCTCCCGCCCGTCAGCTCCACTTGCCTCGCAATCAAGTTGCGCGCTGTTGTCAGGTATTCAGCGCACTGAACCGTCTCGCCCTGGCCTCAGTTCGTCAGAGAACTTGTTTGGTTCGGCAGATATTGCATCCGCCATGATCTGACCCCCAATCGGGCCACTGGACACTCCGTAGGAATGCCCAACGTTCAGATAGACCCCATCGGCCCGCCCGATGATCGGGAGCTGGTCCTCAGCCCAGCTGCTCACGCCCGCCCAGAGACCGGTGATGCCAATACTCGCGAACCGTGAAAAGCGATCTAGCGTCATAGACACCATGGCATTCGTCGCGGCGAGTCCAATATGTGGATTGAGCGCTCCGTATGAGTCGATACTGGAACCGACGAAGAGGGAACCGGCACCGTTCTGAGTGATAGTGTCGTCATAGCGGATACGTCTTCCCTCATCAGGCTGCGATTGGCTCCCATCATGATGTTCAAAGAGTCGAGCCTCATAATTGGAGAGAGAAGTCAAGGCCGTGCATCGAAGGACCCCACGTGGGCCTCGCATGATCGGGCTGGGGGTCGGCTCAAGGGGCTGCGTAACAAGTTGCCCCTGACGTGCCGTAGTCACGGGCACCTCTATGCCCTCTGCCTCCAGATTCACCGCCCATGCACCTGTTGCCCAAACCAGTCCAGAGGCGTGGATCTCCCCTCGGACCGTACGAACGCCGATCACTGAATCGCCATCGCGAATTGTAGACAGCACAGACGTGTTCTCATACATACGCACACCCATGCGCACGCAGGCATCTGATACGGCCTTGACGAAGCGTGGAGAATCCACCTGCGCATCATCGGCGCAGTAGACCGCGCCGATGGCCGTGTCGGGCAGCAGAGGCGACATCTCCTTCGCGGCGTTGAGATCCATGATCTCGGCTTCAAGGCCCGCCGCCCGACGGTCTCTGACATAGCTCTCAAGCAGCCGCCCCTGGCCTTCGGTTTCGAAGAAGAACAACCCCCCATTCTGCCGAAAATCGAAGGTGTTCCCCAGCTCATCAACGTATTGGGAGTACTTATCGCGACCGGCAAGAGCCAGGTCGAGCTCTGTGCCGGCGCTGCAGGTCTGTATCCACAATGCACCGGCGTTGCGTCCCGAGGCGCCGTACGCCGGGAACCGCTGCTCAACGATAATGACGTCGAACCCGCGTTTTCTGAGTTCATATGCAGTGGTGACTCCGGAGATCCCCGCGCCGACGATGACGATGTCGGCTTTGTCAAGAACCGTGCGCACTCGCATTCGACAGTCTCCTCACTCCGAGAATCGGACAGCTTCGTAATGGACGCATACGTTCGATGAGAACGCTACCAGCAGCTCGAGCCGCCTTATGGGCAGTCCCACCCGGCGTCCTTGAGGTCCGCCACTACGTCCCGCCGAGAGATGCTCGTGTATGTATCCTTCGGGGGAATGACGCGCACGGGCTTGCGTGCGTTCAGCTCCTCTGAGATGTGCGCAGTCACTCCCGGGAGAGTACCGATAATTGCCATGGCGGTGGACTCCTCAGGGGAAAGGCCGATGGCAATAGAGATAGCCGCGAGAATCCCGACATCATTAATCGGAAAGTGGGACCTCTTCGGATTCTTGATGAACTCCGCATGGATTGCCTCGTAGAGTCGTGCTGGCTCTCCCCATAGACCGGCTTCCTGGGCGATCTTCTTAAGCTTGGCTCCGCGGGGGTCCACGCCCTTGAAAACTGGGTGCCCGAAACCAGGGATGCGCAACCGCGTTCGATCTGCATCCTCCACAACGCTGCGGGCAAACGCTTCGAGGTCTCCGCTTCCTGCTTCAATAAACTCGCGGTGGCGTTCCTGGATGAAACGCGCAGCGTTCTCTGGCGCAAGACTGAAGTCACCGGCGGCGAGAGCTGCAGTTGCGAGCCCCGCCTGCATATTGGGGTTACTGGATACGACATAACGAGCAGCGGCGGTGCCTGGCTTCTGAAGACCGTAGTCCAGGACCCCCGTGAGCAGGGCATCGAAAACCTTGGTCTCTGCCGGTGTTGGCAGACGACTCCTGATGAGCAGGAAAGCCATCGCCCCAAACGGAAGGCCGATGAGATCCTCTAGATCGTACCCCCGTATGGATACGTTCTCAGGCTCAACCTCGCTGACTCCCGTACGCCAGTACAGATCCTCAGAGACATCCTCGTTCTCGGCCACTCCGGCCCCTCCCATCATCGGCAACAGGTTGCAGACTCAACGGTAAGACGCGTTCCGCTGGTGAATCTTCGTCATATACCCGATAATATTCCTGTAGATTCGTAATCTGCACAAGCCCTCACGATCGCTTCAGTTGCGAGGATGGAAGTCGCGGCATTCGACAGGAGGAGGTTATGTCCGTGGAGCTGAACGACTCCCCCGTGAAGTTCACCGACCTCCTGCCGGTCTTCGGCCCCGGCGTTCGGTTGATCCACGATGGACGGCCATGCTTCGACCCTGAGATTCTGACAAGTCGGCAATGGAACCCCAACGAACCTTTTCCCGAGAGTTCGTGTCTGTTGATTCTCGACCATGGAGCGGAGGCATCAAGCGCTCTTCGCGACTCTCTCTCCGATATGGCCCCGCATGCATGGGTACTCATCAACTGGCCTGAAGATGATGTTGAACCCCTGACCCGACTCGGTGAGTCAGGTCATCTAGTTGCCATCGCTCCGGCTGGCACTGATGCAGTCGACATCATTGTCCATGTGGATCGCGCGACCCGACCCGCTTCAGAATCGGAATTGCGCCGCCTCACTTCTATGCAACGCCGATTCAGCCAGTCGTTGACTACCGAAACTCCGATTCAGTCGATTCTCGACCGCCTTCACAAGACCACTCAGGCCGTTGCCGTCATCGTGAACCTTCACGGACGAGCCCTGGAGAATACCGGAACCGTACCGTTGAGCTTGATCTTTGAACAGATTCGTCAAACCACTGCCCCCTCGCAGATGATTGCCATCGATGGGTGGCACGGACTGGCGGTACGCCTGCATGCTGGAGACGATTCCATGCAACCCACTGGATGGCTTGTGAATGCCACCCGACGCACTGATTTCCCAAGTGCCGATTCGTTAGCCGCCGCGCACATCGCAGCCACGCTCATCGAGACCTCGTTACGCATGACCTCCCAGGCTCGAAGCCAAGAAACCGCCATTCGCACCTCACTTTTCGAACAGGCCCTGTCCTTCAGGCCGGAACTAGAATCACCGGAGCTCGCGAGCAAGTTCGCCGCCGCAGATATATCTCTTTCCCATCCTCTGCGCGTACTTGTGGCCACCCCAGTAAATCTTAGAGCTCATGGCAGCAGCAGAGACACCATTCGCGAACTTCATGCAGATCTGATCGAGAGCTTATCAGAATTCGATATCCCATTTTTCTCAACATTTCGGGATGAAGGAATTGCATTTCTTATCCAAGCCGAAGGAGATAGCATCCGGCGTTTCCTCCGGATCCCTCAGGAGGACGCGGAGAGGGCGCTATATGGCATCGGGCGCAATGTAAATAATATCGGCGAGGTAGCTGCGTCCTACGCAGATGCATGGCTGGCGATCCGCGCCTTGCGGTCTCAGGCCCGGCCGAAATCGCAGATGGCCATTGAACAGTTCGATTTCGCAACTCGACTCTTCGCGAGTATCGGGATTGAAAAGATGACCGAGCTCGCTCAGGATTTCTTGAGCCCATTAATCGAACGAGAGCCGGTGCTGCTGGGGTTGCGCCGGTACTTCGAGCACAAGCAGAACACCAAAGCCGCTGCTGCATCCCTGGGAATCCATCACAATTCCCTAAGGTACCGGCTTTCGAAGGTCGAGGAAATTCTACAGCTGGATCTCAATGAACCTACCGCGATCGCCTCACTCCACCTTGCACTGACCGCGTTAGATCTTGGCGTCTCAGAAGAGGCTCCTGGTCGCTCTCGACGCCGGGGGGATCATCAGAATACGACAGGTCGGCGGGCCCCCGAACGGCGATCCAGCTTTCCGGGGCCACGACCTGACGAACCTTTCGGAGTTTCATTCCATCCCAGCTCTACAGGCGATTACCCTAGTTAATCTTCGTGCAGATTACAGCAATTTCTAATGTTTTTGGTCTTCTATACGATGCGACTGCTACGCCTCTCGGCCGAAAATATAGATGTATTGAATAGACGAAAGAAAGCAGGTCAGCATAATGGCTGCCAATACCGAAACCTCAACTGCCCACGGCACGGGACTATTCCTTGATGATTTCTACGTGGGTCAGAACTGGGTAACCCCTCGACGGACGATCACGGACGGTGAGGTTACGGCCTTCGCAGGAATCTCCGGCGACTTCAACCCTCTGCACATCGACGAGGAGTACGCCAAGACGACCCAGTTCGGCGGTCGCATCTTTCATGGCCCCGGGGTCTTCGCTATCGCCACCGGACTGGAGTCGACCCTGGGTATCAAATCCGAGACCGCTATCGCCTTCCTCGGCATGACCTGGAATATGGTCGGACCGGTTCTCATCGGTGACACGATCCGCGTCGACCAGACTGTAGCTGGGATCCGCCCCTCAAGTTCCAAGCCCGATCGAGGTGTCGTCACTTTCGATGTGAAGGTGCTCAACCAACGTGACGAGGTGTGTCAAGAAGGCCAGTGGCTCGTCATGTTTAAGCGAGACCTCTGATCTGATGCAATGACGCGATGGCGGCCAGTTTAACTGGCCGCCATCGCTTATTTCATACAGAGCCTCACAAAGGGTGTCGCCCCGCGAGGACTCGTAGAACGAACGGTCTAGGTCTCCTTGAGCGCCTCACGGGCCACGATCGTCCGAAGCATCTCGTTGGTACCCTCGCCGATTGGCATGAGGAGCGAGTCTCGGAGGTATCGTTCAATCGGGAATTCTTTAATATATCCGTACCCACCGAGGATGCGCATCGCGTCATATACCACCTCGATACCCGCCTCGGAAGCGAAGACCTTCGCCATACTTGACTCGCTACTGGCCCTACCATTCGCTTCCGTATTGAGCGCGGCATTGATGTACAGGAGTCGCGAAGTCTCCACCTTGGTAGCCATGTCAGCGATCTTCATCTGGATGGCCTGGTGATTGGCGATAGACTTTCCGAAAGCCTCTCGCTGCTTGGCGTAATCTACAGCATGTGTGAGAGCTGCTCGGGCCATGCCTGTGGACGCAGCCGCCATATAGATACGGCCTCGATCGAGCGCACTCATCATCTGGTAGAAGCCCTTACCCTCTTCACCGCCCAGAAGGTTGGTGGCCGGTACAACGGCGTCCTCGAAGATGACCTCGCACAATTCGAGTCCTCGGTGCCCGAGCTTCTGGTAGTCGCTGCCGTAGCTGACACCGGGGGTATTCTGTTCGATCAGCATTAGGCTAATTCCACCTCGATGGGCCGGCACGACGGATGGGTCCGTCTTAGCCAGAGTAACCAACGGATCGGCATGCCGAGCATGGGTGATGAAGATCTTAGTGCCATTGAGGATGTAATTATCCCCGTCCCTACGTGCAGTGAGCTTGATATTCTTCAAATCGCTGCCTGCGGAAGGTTCAGTGAGGGCGATGCCGCTCATGCGCTTCCCTGCCGCCATCTCAGGCAGAAACCGTTGCTTCTGCTCGTCGGTGCCGAAGGCATTGATAAGATAACCGCCCGAACTCGTGGTATACACAAGGCTGGCCAGACCCATCCAGCCGCGAGCTAGTTCTTCGAAGATGATCCCATAACCGACGTAGTCGATGTTAGACCCGCCATACTCCTCCTCGATGGTGATACCGAACATACCGAGCTCCGCCAGCTCAGGAATCAGGTCATCCGGATACTGGTCCTTTGCCTCGCGTTCGCTAGCAGTGGGCATGACTCGCTCTTCAACGAACTGCTTAACGGCATCGCGCAACGCGAGATGGTCCTCGGTGAGACCCGCTGTGATATGAGTGGAGGGCACGATCGCTCCTTGTGGTAGATGGTAACGTTACTAAGTCAGTCTTCTGATTCAGTCCAGGCGTCCGCGGCCTCCGAAAGGGTCGGAAACCAGACTCCCTCATGCTCGATCACATATTCAATGAACCTCTCGAGCATCAGCAAGTTATAAGATCGCCCTATGGTCTGGGGATGGAGTGTCCACGTCATCATGCCGCCGGGGCAGCGATCATATGCGAAGTCAAAAGCGTCTTTCCAGCGCTTCAGCAGAACTTCGTTCGACTGCTGAGTGGCATTTCCCTTGATGAGTTCAAGCTCCGGGAAGTCGTCCAGCCCCCATGAGACCGGGAACTCCAAGAGCTTCGCCGGAGCGCTGAAGGAGCTCCCTCGTTCAAGATCGATTGAGGTAACAGACCTCGGATGATAAGGATAGAAATCATGTCCCATCAGCGACGAATCCCACTCGAGTCCGAATTCATCGAGGAGGGCAAGCGTGTGATCAGTATGGTCGAGGGCGGGGGAACGGTACCCGCGAGGACGGAGTCCCAGGAGCCGCTCATGCAGCGTCAGTTGTAACTCCATGAGGCGTCTTTCCTCATCAAGCTCAAGCTTCGGTACGTACTCGTGGTAGACCCCGTGCGCGGCGACTTCGTGACCATGTCCGAGCACCGCTGACACTGCTCCAGGAAATGTCTGAATGGTGTGAGTCGGGACGCACCAGGTCGTCTTTATCCCATAACGCTCAAACGTGTCGAGAAGCCTGGGGGCACCTACCTCAGCTCCAAATTCTCCACGTGACAGCGAGGACTGCGATGACGTACGGAAGGTTCCGATCCATACGCTCTGCGCGTCGAAGTCCGGGCTCAATGACACGGCGAGGCGTTTTCCGTCCGGCAATCTCAGCGGCATGCGATCAGCTCCTTCTCTTTCTCATCTGCTTTACGGTCACGCCGCGATCCATCCGCCGTCCACGTGCACGACGTCGCCGCTGATGTACCCTGCTCCTGAACTGGCGAGGAAGAAGACCGTCGCTGCCAGCTCCGCCGGATCGCCACCGCGCTGCAACGGAATCAGCTTTTTCATAAGATCGGCGTCAGTTCCAACGCCAACATTCGTATCGGGGACAAGGTCTCCGAGGATCTCTTCTGAAGTGGCACGGATGCCGGTCCGCACCACTCCCGGGGCAACAAGATTTGCGTTGATCCCGTACTGGCCGAGGTCGACGGCGAGCCGGCGTGTCATACCCTCCAGACCTGCTTTCGATGCGTCATAGGCCAGGCCATCGGGAAGTGCTCGGGTTCCCGCTATCGAACCAATGAGCACGATACTGCCCGACTTCTGTTCGATCATCTGAGATGCGACCGGCTTAATGACGTTGAAGGTTCCGGTCAAGTTGATGTCGATGACGCGATTCCAGAGTTCGCGGCTCGTATTCTCCACGCCTGCCACCCCGTCAAAGACGCCCGCACAACCGACGAACACGTCAATGGGTCCATGGGCAATGACCGAGGAGATTACTGCCCCGACTGCTTCGTAGTCGGTGACGTCGACCTGGTGTGTAGTCGAGGATCCCTCGGGGAGTTGACTGACGACCTCGTCAAGCCGATCCGTGGAGATGTCCAGCAAATGGACGTGGTCGCCATGATCCGTGAAAGTCGCAGCGACGGCTGCTCCGATTCCACTTCCAGCACCAGTGATGACCACGTGACGAGTTGCTTCTGACATGCTTCCTCTACCTCCGTGAGTGATGTGAACTTAAGTGCCTAAACAGTAATTCAGGACCTGACCGATAAAGCAGCAGCCTCGAAGGCCAATTCCTCGGATTCGGTCCCGATGATGCGACGTTCCCGTATGAACGGAAGTGGCAGGGCCGGATTCGAGTTGTCGATCTCCCGTGCTAGCCGATGCCCTGAAAAGATGGCCTCCGCGATGAGATGCGGTCTAACGCTGTCACCGATCCTGTAGACGGCGCTGATCTCGTTCTCCGCCCAGAGATCTCGGGTCCGACGCAAGCCCTTGTAGATACCGTCTTCGGGTACACGTGGACCGACGAGCACAATGCTGTCGAATTCCCGCACCTCTTCACCCAGCGGCGACGTAAGTCGCACACCTCCAGACGCGCTGGGACGGGCCATTGTCTGCGTCAGCATCTCGACATTCAGAGCGTATAGATCCCGCAACGTTGCACTCGACTCACGCGTATAGCGCAGGTACTCTCCTATGTGCTCGCCTCGGGTGACCAGAGTTACCTGGTGATCGTTCTTCGCCAAGAGCTCCGCGAGCCCCGGGCCCATAAAATAACCATCAGCGTCGACGACCAATACTCGGCGACCCACAAATGCATCATCGCGAAGGATCTGTTCTGGGGTAAGGACCTTGCCCGCACATACGGTATCGAAGCCAAAAGGCTCTCGGCTGTGGGGGTCGATGGCATTATGAGTATAGTACGACCCCGTCGCAGCGATGATGATCCCGGCGCCGTAGTCCAACGCCTCCTCAGCATTGAACTCGGCGTTGAGAATGACCTCGACGTTCTTCAACTTACTCAGCTGGTGCTCGCGGTACTCTATGAGGCGGCGCCATTCATGGCGCCCCGGCAACTTAGACACCCAATTGATGCTTCCGCCCAGGACGGACGCCGAGTCGACGAGGTGGACGTTGCGTAGGCCCCGTTTACCGAGGACCATCGCACACTCCATGCCGGCCGGTCCGGAGCCGATGACGAGCACATCATTCTCCTTATTGGCGGCCGGAATGAACAGCTCAGGGTTCCAACCACGCCGGAATTCCTCCCCGATGGTGGCGTTCTGGGTGCATTGGATACGTCCCATTCCAATATCGCGCGAGACGCAGATATTACAACCGATGCACTCACGAATATCCTCAATGGAGCCCGACCTGACCTTTTCAGGCAGAAAGGGGTCTGAGATAGCGGCCCGCGCCGCCCCGATGATATCGCACTGCCCTGAGTTGATAACGTCGACCATCGTGTCCGGGCTGTTGAACCGCCCGACATTCACCACAGGCTTCGCCGTGTGGGACTTAAGATGCGCCACATACTTTGCCTCGTGGTTCTCTGCCGCGGTGCGCGACGACTGAGCGTCCTGCGCCCAGTCAAATCCCCCGATGACAAGATCCCAATAGTCCACGAGATCGTCCATTGCCTCGATGAACTGAGGGGCCTCGCCGTCCTGGCGGATGCCCCGATCCCCGAGACCGAAAGGCGCATCGAGGGTGTCGACACCGAACCTCATGCCGACCGCTACATCATTGCCGACTGCTTCCCTCACAGCATGAAGCGTCTCACGAGTGAACCGGATACGGTTTTCGAAGCTACCGCCGTATTCATCAGTGCGAGTGTTGTAGTAGGGGATCAGGAAGTGCGCAAGGAGCGATGCGGCGTGACCACAATGCAACGTGATCAGATCGAATCCGGCCTCTTTGGCACGAAGAGCCGATTCAACATGCAGCTGCTTGAGTTCTTCAATGTCTTCGACTTCCAGCTCCACGAGGCTGCCAGCGTAAGGCACTGCCAACGCTGAGTCTCCGGGGACTGGATCAACGCCACGGGCCAGCAATCCTCTTCCTTCCGTCATGTATCCGATGGAGGAGTGGTATTCCAGTTCGATTCCGGCAAGTGCACCATGCTTCTGAATGGATTCGGCGACACATCGGAGGTTGCGGACGTCACCGTCGTCCCAGAGACGCGCCAACGGTGCCGGGGATTTGTCGACCTCCGGGGCGATCGATGTTGCTTCGGTGAAGACCACACCCCAACCCCCTTCGGCTTTGGTTTCGCGGTATTTCGCCTGAGAGCTGGGGTGGTCGCTGCCAAATCCGGAGGCATGGGGGGTTTGCCAGAATCGGTTCTTCGCCCACTTCGGTCCGAGCCGAATCGGCTCGAACAGAATCGAGTAGCGATCAGACAGGGGCATCGCCGTATCCTCCTCAGGAATCCGCTTAATCACCTTGCGTATGTTCGAACGCTACGCCGAAGACTTCGACCACGCCGCTGTAGGGCTTACATGTAGATCCTTATTTTTTTGTTAACTCTCCAGTTTCCACGGACACGGTGACTAGACATCACGGTGTTACCGGCATGGGCATGGGATCCCCCTCGCCGGCTTCCTGCTAGGACGACCGTTATCGATGGAGAACATCAGGTGCTCAGAGTTGGTCTACTACCTAGTGTGCGCCATCGTGGCCCTGCCCAGACCTTGCCCCCCCCCCCCCCCCCCCCCCGGGGGGGGGGTCGTCTGCTCGATACGCCAAGGCATGCGCTCGGCTTACGTGTCCGTAGATTAGGACGAACTCACTGACGAGCGCCGCCGATGGTTCATCGAGCACTCAGACACGCTGCGTGCGCTGCTGAGGTGCGAACCGCGGGGCACAGCTGGATGTCCGGGGCCATCTTGCATCCACCGCCCCGGCCCGACGCCGGCTGGGGCGTGCTGATCGAGAGGCTGTCCGGCGTCATCACGCTGTTCCCCGGGGATGTCATCCTGACCGGCACTCCTTCGGGTGCCGGCCAGGCGCGGCGTCCCCCGCGCTTCATCCGCCCGGGGGACGCCGTCGTCAGCACCATCGAAGGCATCGGGTCGATGAGGAACGAGTTCTTCCTCCGCCCCTGAACCCGACGCCTCCGCTCACCCCGCCGAGCGAATGGCAGACCACACGTCGCCCCCGGAGCCCTCCAGCAGGGTGAGGGTCCCGCGTCATACGCGCACTCCCTGGACCAGCGGTAGACGTCCTCGACGTTCGGCGCGAGCACGGTGAGCCCCGTCGGCGCCAGCTTCGTAGCACCGCGGTTCTCCCGCGTGCCTGCGCTGATGGAGGATCTTGCGATGTACGCCTCCAGAACGGACATCACCCCTCTCGTGCACGTGGCCACCGCCCGCGCGCAGTTCGAGACGATTCACCCTCACCGACGGCAACGGCAGGAGCGGACGGGCGCTGGCGCAGGCGATGCTTCGACGCAGCACGCTGACCACGAACGTCGCCGTCCCGGTCTCCGCGGGTTTGCTGACGGACGTCGCCGGCTACCACGCAGCGCTCACCAGCTACCGAAAAGGGGACGTGACGCCGATCGTCTCCCAGTTCGCGACGGCTTCGCTTCGTGCGATGCCCAACGGCCGACAGCTGCTGGAGGTCCTCGACGCCATCGACCAGGCATGGACTTCCGCCGCCAGGCCCAGAAGAGGGAGCGTCAAGGGGAAGATCCTGGCCTATGCCCTGGAGCGCCCTGCCTTCACCGCGGAGATGGCGGCAGCGGCGGCAGGCGTCTCGGTGACCAACGTGTATCGCTACCTCAAGGAGCTGCAGGAAACGGGCATTCTCGCCTTCAAAGCCGAACACCGGGGCCCGGCGGTATGGAGGGCGCCCGACGTCCTGTCCGCCGTCGACGCGCTCGCCGAACGGCGAACGGGCGGGGCGACGCAGCTCGTGATGACTCGAGAGAGCGTATCGAAGGCGGCGGCGACGTCGCCCGTTCCGTCTCCGCGCGTCAGATGACAGCGGGCAGGTCGGTCCTCCCCAGGTGGGAAGGGTCGACCGACGCTCCCCGCAGCCGAAGCGGCAACATGTTGCATACGACTCCACACCTCACCCCAGTGATCACAGCGTGGAATCGTTCTCCGCGCGTCTGCAGTCGATCTGAATCTGATGACGATCTCTCGCCCCCTCCCGATCTCTTCTCGCATCTTCGCGATCGAGCCGGGCCCTGGGGACCTACTCTGAGATGGCGCATCGATGCCGTCGCGCACTGCACAAACGGGACCCGCTTACTGGTCCAATACCCGCTAACGAGCGCCTGAATACCCGGCCGATCTGGACGAGAAATACACCGCTGCGCCGGCTCGCCAGCAGCCAATTCACCCGCTCGAAGTGTTCGAAAGCGGCGCCCACCACACCTGCACTACGGTAGATCTGCTGCTGTCATTTGGGACTGTGATGCCCGGGGTCACTCAAGCTCTTGACCCCACCGGACCGGTTCGCAGTCTGCCGCGGCGACCATATACTTGGCATGTTATATCTCTCAGAGCACGCCTCGACAACACTGTGGACACCCATCGGGACTATGAAGAATGACCTGGCATTGGACATCTGGGCCGAGAATGCGATTCCCTTCGCTGGACCAGTCACGCCTGCACACAGAATACCCACAGCCAGACCAACTGGCGCGACTGACCCATCAACACGGAGATTAACGACCAGTAGATCTCAATCTTAATCTACCCCCAACGTGGAACACGGCACACCAATGAACAAAATTCAGAACCCACTCGCTTCAGCCCTGAAAAGTTTTAGCTTTGGAAAGGTGGATTTAAGAATATAGACCTTAGATTGAATATCTAACAAAACCGGATCGACGCGCACAACCCTCGAGGGGATTTCACCGGGACAATTTTCGTCACCCTGCAGTGCAAGCGAGTCGCGTCGCTCATCTCAGTGGTCGCCGATGTACAGTGAGTCGCAAGATGCCGACCTCAACAAATGACAGTCATTCAATTAGTCAGCATCCATTTGAGTTCCGCAGCCTCGGATCCACTTCAAGAGGCTTAGTTGTTATTATTATCACATCCAGAAGGACGGTACATCGTTATGGCGATCAACGTCGATCAGCTGCTGGCCAAGGTCCCCACGGGACTGCTCATCGCCGGTGAATGGAGGGACGCCTCGGACGGCGGGACCTTCGACGTCGAGAACCCCGCCACCGGCGAGGTCATC
>NZ_JANAFB010000042.1 GCF_024199905.1 Rothia santali | reverse complement strand
GTGCGCTACGCCGGCGCCAGCGGGGACTTCAACCCCATCCACTGGAACGAGCGGTTCGCCCGCGCCGTCGGACTGCCGGGCGTCATCGCTCACGGCATGTTCACGATGGGCGCGGCGGTCCAGCTCGCGGCCCACCGGGACGGGGGCCCCCGCGCCGCCGCACCCCCGCGGGAGGCGAAGACGGCCTGATGGAGTGGTTGGACGCCCTGCGGCGCCTGGACGACGAGGGCGCCGCGTGCGTCCTGGTGACCCTGACCGCGGTCCGCGGGCACGCGCCGCGGGCGGCGGGGGCCAAGATGGTCGTGTCCCGGGACGGGGCGTGGGACACCGTGGGCGGCGGGAACCTCGAGGCCACCCTGACGGACCGGGCGCGCCGGATGCTCGAGGACGGCGAGTCCGAGCCCTGTTCCGTGACGATCCCGCTCAACGAGCACGCCCGCACCCGCTACGGCCGGCAGTGCTGCGGCGGCGAGGTCGCTGCGTTCCTGGAGCCCCTGCGGGCGATGCCGGTGGTCGCGGTCTTTGGGGCCGGGCACGTCGGCCTCGAGCTGGCGCGGGCCCTGCACCGGCTGCCGGTGGCGGTCGAGCTCGTCGACAGCCGGGCCGCGGCCGTGGACGCCGTGCGCGCCCTGGACGCCCTCGAGGGCCCGGCCCGGATCCGGGGGCACCACGCCCCCGCCCCGGAAGGGTTCCTCCGGGACCTCCCCGCGGGCAGCCACGTGCGGATCATGACCCACGACCACGCCGAAGATCTCGTCCTGTGCGATGCCGCCCTGCGGCGGGAGGACCTGGGCAGCATCGGCCTGATCGGCTCCTCCGCCAAGTGGGTGCGCTTCCGCAAGATGCTCCGGGAGCAGGGGCACGACGACGCCGCGATCGCGCGCATCGCCTGCCCCATCGGCCTCCCCGGGGTCACCGGCAAGGCCCCGGCCGTCATCGCCCTGAGCGTGGCGGCGGAGCTGGCGGAGGCTGTCCGGGCGCCCCGGCGGGAGGCCTCGCGGGGGCCCGGCGCGGGCTGAGCCGCTCGTCCAGCCAGTCGAGGGTGCGCTGGGCCGTGAGCTCCCGGGCCAGCGGCTGGCAGTGGAAGGAGGCCCCCTCGGCCTCCGTGAACGGCACGAACGTGGACCCCTCGACCATCCCCGAGAGCTCCTCGGACTGCCCCGGGAAGAACTGTTCGCGGTCGGGGTCGGCGATCAGGACCGGGGTGCTCACCCGCCCGGCGACGTCGCGCACCTGGTAGCGGGAGACGGCGTCGAGCGTCTCGGCGAAGCCGCTGGTCCCGTAGGGCCGCGTCCGGAAGTCCCACACCGCCCGGGTCCGCCGCCCGCGCGGGGTCCGCATGCCCAGCTCCATGGCGCGCTCGAACTTCGCGTGCTCGCCCCGGTCGTAGAGCCGCAGCAGCGGCGCCGGGATCTCCTTCCGCCACGACGCGGCCACGTCCACCACGCCGCCGTCGAGCACGGCCGCCGCGAAGTGGTGCTCGAAGGCCAGCGCCCGGGTTGCCCAGTAGCCGCCCTGGCTGATGCCGTACAGGGCGATGCGCTCGGGGTCGACGTCGTCGCGGGCCAGCAGGTGCTCCATCACCGGGGTCAGCACCGCCTCCCAGTCGGGGCGGAAGGGGATCCCGTGCTCGAAGAGCATCGACTGCTGGCCGGGGCCGTCGAAGAGGAGGACGCCGTAGCCGCGCTCCAGGGCGGCGTCGGCGATCTCACACCACAGTCCGCTCAGGGTGCCGTCGCTGCCGTTGACGACCACGAGGGTCGGTGCCGGCGGGCGGGAGTCCTCGGGGTGGAAGTGCCAGCCGGGCATCGGGGTTCCTTCGTAGGGGATCTCCACCTCGTCGACGCTCCAGCGGCCCGTGGCCACGAAGGCCTCCCACACGAGCCGGTGCCTGCGGAAGGTGGGGAGCAGCGCGTCCGTGTCGGGGAGGTGGTCCACGCTCTCCAGGGCGGTGGCGAGGTAGTTGGCGGAGCGGAGGAAGGCCCGCGCGGCGCCGGGGCGGTGGCCGCGGGCGGTCGCGGCGTCGCCGACGGCGGCGAGGTGGTTACCGAGGTCGGACCATGCCGAGAACCAGCCCGAGTGGTCACCCTCCTCGACGCGGGCCACGGTGGCGAGCACCTCGCCGGGCTCGCTCCCGCCCCGGCTGGCCCGGCCCAGCAGGCAGCGGACGGCGAAGTCCCAGGAGGCGTCCCGGTAGAAGCCGTCGCGGTAAACGGTGTGCGGTCTCATGGGTCCAGCCCCTCGCGGTCAGTGACGGCGGTCACTTTTTATCATAGGGGTGGTGTGGTGGGCTGGGTGGGATGCGTTTCGGAGCGCGTCTCAGACGATGGCACGCCTCTGGGAGCGGTGAGGCACGGTCGTTTCGCGAAGCGGACACGGCTTATTCGTACGGTTGGCGGGGATCCCGCCTGCCCTGGGGCGGGCTGAGGGAGAAGATTCGTCCGCCCCACATCAGCATCACCGTGCCGACGGGCAGGAACATGAGTGCCGGGGTCCACCGCGCGAAGATCAGGAGGGCTAAGGCCGCGAGCAGAATGATGAGGGCGATGATTCTCGTCGTCTTCTTCATGCTGTCATCTCCTGACAGAGGCTGCTCGGGGGAGGGGGTCGGTCCAGCGTGATATGCGAGATTCAGCATGAATTTTACCTTTGCTATCCATGCCTCACGAGGGGTGATGGAAAGATGACGTCGCACCCGCCCCGTCTCGGTGGGGGCACCACGGGGGCGCGAGGCGCGGCGTCACGGGCCGCGGGCCGCGGCGCCGTCGTGCGACGATGGACTTCGCTCCGCCGCCCGGTGGGCTCCGGCATCGCTGCCGGACGAGCCCTGGGCCGTGAGGCAGAGGATCCCAAGATGCCAGAGCGAAGGAGCATGCATGACCGGACGACTCGTCGAGCTTCCGGCGGGCGAGGTGCGCGGGGAGCGGGACGGCGTCGTCGTGCGCTTCCCCGGCATCCGGTACGCGACCGCCGAGCCCTACGGCATGCCGAGCGCGTGGATTGGCCCCGAGGCTGCCGCGCGTCAGGTTGGTACCGAAGCGGCCGCACGCCAGCCCGGCCCCGAGACCACCACGCTCCAGGTCGAGCACCCGCCGGCCTCCCCGCAGACCAGCTCGGTCATGCTCGAGACCCTACTCGGCGGGTTCCCCGAGCACATCGGCCAGGACCCGCAGTGCCAGTACCTCTCCGTGACGGCCCCCGAGTCGGCCCGGCCGGGGGAGCGGCTTCCGGTGATGGTGTGGATCCACGGCGGCGGCAACGCCAACTCCAACCCGGAGTTCTCCGTCTACGACCCGCGCTGGCTGGTCGAGGAGCAGCGGGTCGTGGTGGTCAAGCCGACCTACCGGCTGGGCTATCTCGGCTTCGGCGGGCACCGCGCGGACCACTTGCCGAACCTCGGCGCCATGGACCTGCTGGAGGCGCTGCGCTGGGTCCAGGCGCACATCGGCGCCTTCGGCGGGGACCCCGAGAACGTGACCCTGTTCGGTCAGTCCTCCGGCGGGGACATGGCGCTGTCCCTGATGGGCACCCCTTCGGCGGACGGGCTGTTCCGCCGCGTGATCGCCCAGAGCCCGCCCCTGGGCATCCGGGGCATGAGCGCACGGTTGCGGGCGAAGGTCACCGCCAAGCTCGACGCCGAGGCGGCGGCCCACGCGGCCCCCACCCTGATCGAGTACCAGCAGGCGATCGAGAAGGCCGCCTGGCTCTACGGCTCCGGCTTCATGCCCTTCGGCATCCAGTGGGACGCCGCGCCGTTCGCCGGGCCCGGGACCAAGCGCGCCAAGATCCTCACCGGCGCGCGGGGCCGGGACGTGCTGATCGGGACCAACGACGCCGAGTCGGGCATGTACCTGCCCGCCATCCCTGGCATCAAGAGCATCTACGACGACCCGCGCTGGGCGCGGTGGGTGCGCCTGCTGCTGGTCCGCCCCACCACCTACGGGATCTTCTCGGGCGCCTCGCGGAGGCTGTCCCGGGCGCTGAGGTCCGCGGCGGCGTCGAGTGCGTACTACCGCTTCTCCTGGACCCCGACGCCGGCCACGGCGGCCATCCACATGGCCGAGCTGCCGCTGCTGTTCGGCGGTCCAGACAACGAGACCTGGAGGGGTTCGCCCCTGCTGCCGGTCAGCGACGAGGCGGAGGTCGCCCGGGCCGGGGCCGCGGGGGAGGAGCTGCGCAGGATCTGGGGGCGCTTCGCGCGCTCGGGGCGGATCGAGGCCGGCCCGGCGCTGGACGACGGCTTCTTCGTGGAGCGCTGAGAGGGGTGCCGCCCCGGCGCCTGCGTGCTTGACTGGGAGGTCGTCAGAAGTTCCCGCGGGCGGTCGACCGCATGCTCACTGCGGCATATGTCCTGCCGAGGCCACCCGGCCGCCCGGTCCGGCCGCGGAATCCCGGCCTGGCCTGACGGTCGAGGGCGAGAAGCTTGGCCGGGGTCGGGAACGGTGGTCAACTGCTGGGTATGAACGACATGCACAAGGGGGACTTCGGACGTTTCGTGGCCGACGCCCGACGCCGCGCCCAGCTGACCCAGAGAGAGCTCGCCGCCCGGATCTTCGTCACCGAGTCCGCGGTGTCGAAGTGGGAGCGCGGCCTCTCCTATCCCGACATCGCCACCCTGCGCTCGCTGGCCGGCGCGCTGCAGGTCACGGAGGGTGAGCTCGTCACCGCC
Source organism: Rothia santali (assembly GCF_024199905.1). Classification (GTDB taxonomy): domain Bacteria; phylum Actinomycetota; class Actinomycetes; order Actinomycetales; family Micrococcaceae; genus Rothia; species Rothia santali. The sequence continues at coordinate 19,928 of NZ_JANAFB010000042.1, read as the reverse complement.
AGCGAGGACCGGCGCGGGCGCCGCGACGCGCGGCAGGCCCGCAGCCACCGCCGCTGGAGGGCCGGCGTCTTGATCGGCACGTCCGCGGTCTACGCGGCGACCCTCCTCGCCTGCCTCGTCGTCAACCTGTCGGTCCAGCACACCCTGTCCTGGTCCTGGATCGTGCTGGGGGCGGTGGCGCTGGCGTTCTCGCTGACGACGCTGCCCCTGCTGGTGCGGCGGCGGCGCGGATGGGCGGCGCTCGCGGGAGCGCTGGTCTCGCTGGCGGCGATGCTGGGCGCCGTCGAGCTCCTCTACGGCGGCGGGTTCTATCGCGTCACCATGGCGAGCGTCCTGCTCGGCGCGGTGCTGGTGTGGGGGCCGCTGCTCGTGCGGTCCTTCGGGACGCCGGGGCTCCGGCGCCACGCGGCGGTCCTGGCCCTGGCGGCGGACACGGTCGCGCTGTTGCTCTTCCTCTGGCTCGTCCTGGACGCCACGGGGCAGGGGGCATGGTTCGGGGTGTTCGCGTTGCCGGTCGCGGCGATGGTGCTGGGGATCGCCTGGTCCGTGACGCTGGTGCTGCGCTACCTGCCCGTGGGCCGGCTGCGGCGGGCAGCGGTGGCTCTGGTGCTGGGCGCGGCGTTCTTCACGGCGGTTCCTCCGGCGGTCGACGTGTTACTGACCGGGGCTCCCTACCGCTTCCGGCCGTTCGACCTGCTGCGCTGGGAGTCTGCGACCATCGGTGGGAACGTCAACGCGCTCGTCGTGCTGACGATGCTTGCCGGGGCCGTCGTCGTGCTGGCCTTGTCTGCGGTGCCGGAACGAACTGGGGGCGGGGCGCGGCGGGCGTCGTGACGGCGGGCCGCCCGGTGCGGACCGCGGCCCGGCAGTGAGCTATTTGATCTCGAACCAGGCCATGACTTTCTTGAAGCCCAGGCCCGTCGCCTCCGTCGAGCAGGCAACCGTCATGCCGTCGTTATTGCTCAGCACGACGATGGGCCGACCCGCCAGAGAAGGATCCAGGATCCGCTCGGCGGAGGCGTGGGAGCTGTTGACGTCGACCAGGAAGGTCCAGCGAGGGGGGGCTGCCGCCTGTGGTCATCGGCGCCCGGTGTGGAAGGGGCGCAGCATGTGCACGCACCGGGTGATGACACCCCAGATGACCACATCGGTCTCCTCGGTGATCAGCAGATCCTCGTAGCCTGGATTCGCGGGGGAGAGGGCGCGTTTCGTCTTGGTGGAGACCATGCGTTTGATGGAGAACCCGCCGTCGATGGCCGCCAGGACCACATCGCCGTGTTGGGGTCCGATGCCGCGGTCAACGACCACGACTTCGCCTTCGGAGATCCCGGCGTCCAGCATCGAGAACCAGGAGACCCAGAGGAAGAAGTTCGAGACCTTGTCGCGGATCAGCAGTTCTGAGCCGGCTGGGCTTGCGTTGAGGCCGCGCGTGTGAATCGAGGGATCGATGACGTGCGGGACGGTTTGACTTGAACACCGCCCCGCAGATGGCGGGAACTAGTTCGAGGGGCGGCTGCTGCGTGCGAACTCGGCGGCCTTGACTGGGTCACTGAGGGTTCGGTTGCGGGCGGCACCGTCCTTAGTGGCCTGATTTCCGCCGATAACGTGGTCTTCGCCTGCGAACAGTGCATCGAGGCCTTGCCGGGCGACCTGGGCCGGGTCGTTCTTCCAGTCATTCGACCCGAACTTCGTGTTCCCCATGCCGGCGGTGTGGTGGAAATCGGTCGCGGTCGCACCGGGCAGCAGAGCGGTGACGCCGACGCCGTGTTCCTTCATCTCCTCACGCAGTCCCTCGGCGAAGGACAGCATAAACGCCCGGGTCGGACCATAGATCGACTCGTAAGGCGTCGGCGTCAGTGCCGAGCAGGAAGTCGTGACAAGAATGTTGCCCGCCTGCTGCCCGGCCATGTGTCGCACGACGTGCTTGGCCAGGCGTACCTGCCCGGTTACGTTCAAGGCGAGCATCTGCAGCTCTTCGTCGAGGTCAGTGTCGAGGAAAGCGCCGCCAAGACTACGCCCGGCGTTCAAGCACGCAACATCGAGCGGACGCCCAATCTGACTAACGGCCTGCCATACCTGCTCGATACCCTCAGCTGAGGTTAGGTCAGCCTGTACAGGAATAACCTGGACCCCGCCGATTCGGTCGCCAAGATCGTTGATGCGGTCGCTCGCACCGACCCCCACGATGTCGTACCCACGCTCGGCCAGTTGGCTGGCGAGCTGAAAACCGATACCTGCGGATGCGCCTGTGACGAGAGCAAGAGTCATACGTTGACTATATGGAACCGTGTCCTTAACCGTCCAGCCCGGGCCATCGACGGCGGCCATGCAACCCGCGCACCTTTGACCCCTTGCCATGCTGAGCGTTGAACGACCTGTGATGGCTGCGTGGGATGTGTCTGTTGGCCATGGCTGATCGCGTGCAAAACATCGTCTGGGAGTAACGTCTTGCTACAGCGGATTTAGCACCTACTTTTGCACCATTAATCCGCACTCCGGGACCCCCGGTCGGCCCTCGGCGCAGGGTGGGGCAAAAATCACCGATTCTGCCCCACCCGTATTCGTGAGTTATTGGATCGTCAGTTGAGCATCAGCGTCGAGCTCCCAATCTTGAACGGTGGCAAGGCCCCCAAATTTGCGCGGTGAGAAGGCAGGCTCCAGCGGGTGCTCACGCAGGACACGGAGGGGCCAGTCGCGATTCGACAGGGCCGCCATACCGATAGCGACAAGATCCGCGGCCCCTTCTTCCAGCAAAGTATGGGCTGGCTCGGATGTGTTGATAGAACCGTTGGCGATGATGCTCAGGTTCGGTGCGAACTCGCGTGCGAGCTGAGCCAGGCTCCGCGAGTCCTGTCCGGGGAATGCGGGCTCGGTGGCAATGTGCTCGGTGACGTGAAGGTAGTCCAGCCCCGTCTCGGCCAGGGTTGTGAAAATGGTTGCGGCTTCTGCGACTCCCCCGGTCCACTTGTGATGCAGGTCGCTGACCTTGCCCTGGGAGATGCGAATGCCAACCGTGAAATCGGGGCCCACGGCCGTTCGAACTGCACGAGCGATCTCCGCGGACAGTCTGATCCGATTCTGTGCACTGCCGCCGTAGTTGTCGTCTCGATGGTTGAGGTAGTCAGTCAAGAACGCATCGAGTAGGTACCCGTTTGCTCCGTGAATCTCGACTCCGTCGAAGCCTGCCTGCTGGGCCCGCAGCGCAGATGCTACGAACGCTTCTCGCACCCGGGTTAGCCCGTCAACGTCTAGCGGCATAGGGGTGGGGTAGGGGCCCTGCCCGCGGTACATCGCAAGCTGTTCCCCACGCGCTGGAATGGCAGAGGGGCCGAGCACTCCTGTCTCATGTGCGTTGCCTTGTCCCTGTGGGCCGGAGTGCTGTAGCTGAGCGATGATGTTGGCACCCTCGCGGTGAACGGCGGCAGTTACCCTCCGCCAGGCCTGCACATGCCGTTCGGTGGCCATTCCAGCCTGGCGAAGGTACGTCTGGCTGTGGGCAGCGTCGATGAAAGATCCCTCGGTGATGATAGTGCCGAAATCACCCGCGGCGAAGATTCGATAGTACTCAGCGGTTTGCTCGGTGACCGTGCCGTCGGCTTCCGCGCTGACGCGAGTCATGGGTGAGAGTACGGCGCGATTGCGCAACGTGGTCGAGCCCAGTTGATAGGGCTGAAACAACGTTGATGCGGCAGGGTCGGTCATTTTTATCGTCCTCACTTCTAGTCTGGTCGGTGGCGTCGCCTGATGGGCGGTGAATCCTCGACGTATCATAGGAGTTCACATCAATGTCAGGTTCAAGCTTGGGGGGAGAATCGTGCGCATCGGGGCATTAGCTCAGCAGGCCGGGGTCAGCACCCGCTCACTGCGCTACTACGAGGAACAGGGACTTCTCAGCGCCGAACGTACTCCAGGCGGTCAGCGCGAGTACGGTAAAGGTGCGGTGCACCGGGTTCGGCGCATCCAAGAGTTGTACGCCGCGGGGATGCACAGTGCCACCATCAAGCGCCTCTTGCCCTGCACGCGAGACATTGATGGTGGCCCATCGGAAGTTGCCGACGCTCAGCTTGCACTCGATCTCGCGCATGAGCGAGAGCGGATCCGAGAGCAGATCACGGCCCTGAAAACATCCCTTGCGGCCTTGGACCGGGTGATCGACGCCGCGTCGGAGGCAACTCCTGACGGGCAGGGAGGACCTCGATGACTTCGATCTCAGCCGGGTACCCCTGCGGGTCTTGCCCCTACCGGTGTGACGCACCGTCGAAGGGTGTGGGATGCCAGCGAGTACGAGAAGCTTCCCGCCTACGACCGGGAGACCATCGAGCAGCCCACCGCGTTGTTCTACTGCCACCAGCAAGACGGGTGACTGTGCGCCGGCTGAGTCGGCACGCATGTCTTGACCCAGAACCTCGCGGTGCGCATCGCTGGACCCGTACCCACACCGCCAAATGTAACCGGCATCATCCCAGTCTGAGCTGGTGGGCGCACCTCCACTCGCATCTGCACTGATCCCTCAGTCCCGCCGCTAGAACGCTCTGGGGCTCCCGGCCACGAGGGGGCAGGTAGGCCACCTGATCATTAGCGGCAAGGCGCCCTCATGCCGGGATCTCGCCTGCCGCGATCGCTGCCCGTGGCCGGCCTCGACGCGACGACAGTCGCTCGTAGGGGGCGAACATCACGACGACAGCTCACACAAAATAGGGGTGGGCAGATACTCTGCCCACCCCTGACGCATCTCGGTGATGATCGACCGGCCCGGTTCACAGCCCTGACGATTTACCTCCAGTAAGTGATCATGGAGTACCAGTAAGGACTGCCGGAACCGATTTTGTGATAGGTGCAGCGCTCGTTGATTTTGACCTTGTATCCGGAGTCAATGCGGTGCCGCACCTCGGCCGCGGTGCCGCGTTCACAGTTGGTGGGGTGCGAAAAGAGCATTCCCTCCGTCGAAGCCGCTTGTGCTGGGGTGGCTACCAGCAGCGTCCCGGCGGCCAGTGCCATCGCCGCCAGTCCCGATGTCACTCTCGTTCTGATCCTCATGGCGTCCTCCACGTGGTAGTGAGCGCTGACACTCGCGGAGTATACCGATGGGTACCCAACAAGAGGTGAAATATTGCCCGACTCATTTTCGCGATCATGATCAGTCGCTATCAGAAGATAAAAATGAATCACGTGCATAGGGCTCAAGAGACCCCATCACTGATGCCGGGCACGTCGAACCCGCGATGACCTGCATCGTCCAAGAACGCGCGTTGCAGTACTGCGAGGACACGTTCATTCATCAGCACCACCTAGTGATCGCTTTCGTGGAGATCTCACAGTGGCCCGACGGGGACCTCGCGCACACCTGCTGGCGGCGCTCCGGCTGCCGGATGCCGCTGGGGGAGAAGACCGAGCGCATCGACACCGAATAGCAATTCCCGGCCCCGCCAGACTTCACCGGGAGGGGCAGCGGCAAACCCTCGCCCCTCCCGGTCACCGACCGAGGAGACCCGCCACGTCAGAGCTGACCTTCTATACCAAGCCCGCATGCGTGCAGTGCGCCGCGACCTTCTGCGCCCTGGACTCCCACGACATCACCTACGACGTCGTCGACCTCACCGAAGGCGACGCCGCACTGGAGCGGATCAAGGAGCTGGGCTATCTCCGGAGTCCGGTCGTGGTCACCGAGACCGAGCACTGGTCCGGTTTTTGCCCCGACAAGATCGAAACACTGAACACCTCGACGAACACCCCAAAGGGGGATCGAGTATGACCGAGCCCAAGCAGACGCAGCGGTATCTCTCCAACCGGGAGGCCTACACCCTCCTGGGGATCTCCGAATTCATCTTCTACAAGCGCCTGTAGAAGCACCCGCTGATCGCCGATGTGCAGGTCGGCAACGAGAGGGGCTACACCGAAGAGACGGTGCAGGAATGGGGCGCGTCAATCCCGAAACAGGGCCGCCCGCGCCGCGATCCGTCCTACGTGTTCACAAACTAGGGTCGCAAGGTGGGTTTCTGTGCGGTCAGCAAAAACGCTAGTTTTCGGACACTTTTCAAGCTCTCTCAGGCCCTCGTGCGACTCGAGGTTCTGGTGCTCAGGGATTGGCCAATTCAAAAACAGAACCTGACTGCGACCGCGGGAACGTCAACGCGCTTGTCGTGCTGGCGACGCTAGTCGGGGCCGTCGTCGTGCTGGTCCTGTCTGCGGTGCCGGCGCGAACTGGATCGGAGCGCTCGGCGTCTCCTGGGCCCTGTCCCTCACCGTCCGTCGACGATCTCCGCGTACCCCTCCCGGAACGTCGGGTACCGCAGCGCGCCGAGCAGGGCGAGCGCCCGGGCGCCGTCGTACTCGCTGCCGCCGCCGCGCTCGGGGTCCGCGTGCGGCGGCGTCGGGAGGCCCAGTCGGTCCGCGAGGTAGGCGACCACCTCGCCCAGCGGCCGGCCGGGGGCGCGGTCGACGGCGTGGACCAGGCGCGGCGCGGCGGGGTCGCCGAGCATCGCCTGGAGGAGGGCCGCCAGGTCGACCTCGTGGATGCGGTTGGTGCGCCGGGCGTGGTCCACCGGGGCGGCGTCGAGCACCTTGCGCAGCAGCATGTCCCGGCCGGGGCCGTAGATGCCCGCCGGGCGCACCACCTGCGCGCCGAACAGCTCGACCGCCAGCGCCTCCCCGCGCAGCAGGGACCTGGCCCGGGGTGAGGCGGGGGCGGGTTCGTCGGCCTCGGTGACGGCCCGCGCGTCGGTCCACCCCTCGAAGACGCGGGTGGAGGAGACGAAGATCGCGCTCTCCGGCGGGTGCGGCAGGGCGGCCGCGAGGTGCTCCAGGGCGGCGCGGTAGCCGTCCTCGGCCTCGAGCTCCGCGAGGCCGCTGGGGGTCAGGGCGATCACCAGGGCGTCCGCCCGTGGCAGCTCCTCCGGCAGGGGGTTCCGGAGTTCGGCCGGCAGCACGGGGAAGGCGCCGGGCTCCTGGGGCGGGGTGCGGCGGAGGCCGACGACGTCGCCCCCGGCCTGGACCAGCAGCTCGCCCAGGCGCGTGCCCACCCGACCGCAGCCGACGATCAGGGTGCGGCCCGGGGGCCGGGGGGAGGGTGTGGCGGCCCGAGGAGAGGGTGCGGTAACCGCGGGGGAGGGTGCGGTGGCTCCGGGGGAGGGCGCGACGGCACCGGGGGAGGGCACGGCCGTCGCCGTCTCAGTGGGGCGGGGTGCGGCGGGGGGGGGTCGTCGGCATCGGTGCTCCTGGTGCGTCGGTCGAGGATTCCTTCGAGCCTACGAGGGGCGGGTGCGGCTTGTCCTTCGGCTTCGCCGTCGGTGATGCCCCGCCGCGGGCCGGTCCTGCGCCCGCCCGTTCGCCCCCGCCGCGGGCTCACCGCGCAGCCGCTCGTTCGCCGCCGCGGCCGCCGTCGTCATCCGCGCCAGGAAGGCCACCACGGTCCGCGCCTCGGCGGGGTCGGTCCCGCGCAGCGCCGTCGCGATCTCCTTGCCGGAGAAGGCCAGGAAGCGCCTGCTCTCCCGCCGCGCCCCCTCGGTGGCCCGCAGGGTGACCCGGCGCCGGTCGGCCCCCTCGCGGTGGCGCCGCACGTGCCCGGCCGCCTCGAGCCGGTCGATCAGCGCCGTGGTGGCGCCCGAGGTCATCCCGATGCGGCGCGCCAGCACGCTCGGGGAGAGCGGCTCCTCGCCCTCCTCCGCCCACACGATCTGGCCCAGCGCGTTCGCGTCCGAGGCCGGCAGCCGCATCCACGCGCCGAGGTGCCGGTTGAGCTCCTCGGAGGTCACCACCCAGTCGCGGAGCCCGAGCATGACCTCCACCTCCTCGGTGGACCAGGTCGTGGCCAGGGGGTCGACGTCGTCCATGCCTCTTTACCTTTGCTGTGAAGTAGCTTTACTGTAAAGCTTAACCGAACCGCATCCCGCGGGGAAGAAGCCCCCCTCGTCAGGAGTCCCCATGCCCAGACCTCACGCAGTGATCTCCGGGGCCAGCATCGCTGGCCTTTCCGCGGCCTGGTGGCTCGCCCGCACCGGATGGCGGGTGACCGTCGTCGAGCGGGCGCCCGAGTTCCGCGACGGTGGCCAGAACGTGGACGTCCGCGGCGTCGCCCGCGAGGTGCTCGAGCGCATGGGACTGTTCGACGCCGTCAAGGCCCGGAACACCACCGAGACGGGCACCGTCCTCGTGGATGCGGAGGGCCGCGTCACCGCCGAGCTGCCCTCCGAGGGGACGGACGGGGCCACGGCCGAGCTCGAGGTCCTGCGCGGGGACCTGGCTCGCGTGATCCTCGATGCCCTGCCCGAGGGCGTGGAGACGATCTACGGCGAGACGATCGAGGAGATCGACGACTCGTCGACTCGACCCGCCGCGATGCGTGGTGACGAGTCGTCGAGAAGTCACCCCGAGCCGTTTGACGACTCGTCAGCGGACGGCGCGGATCGCCCCCTCGCCCTGACCACGGACGCGGGGCGGACCCTGCGCGCGGACCTGCTGGTCGTCGCCGAGGGCGTCCGCTCGCGGACCCGGGACCACCTCCTCGGCGACGCGGTGGACGCCCGCGACCTCGGCGTCACGATGGCCTTCGGGACCATCCCCCGCACCCCCGCCGACGACGACCGGTGGCGCTGGCACAACGCCGTCGGCGGCCGCCAGATCCACCTCCGCCCGGACCCGTACGGCACGACGCGCGCGATCCTCTCCTTCACCGACGACCGGGACACCGCCGAGCTCGAGCTGCCCGAGGCCCTGGCCCGCCTGCGCGAGCGCTACGCCGGTGCCGGCTGGGAGAGCGAGCGCGTCCTGGCCGGCTTCGAGGCCTCCGACGACGTCTACATCGACCACCTGACCCAGATCCGCATGCCGCGCTGGCACCGCGGCCGGACGGTCCTGCTGGGCGACGCCGCGTGGTGCGTGACCCCGATGGGCGGCGCGGGTGCCTCCCTGGCCCTGACCGGCGGATACGTGCTCGCGGCGTCGTTGGCGCGGGCCGCCGCGGAGGCCGAGGCCGCCTCGGAGACGCGGGCCGCCTCGGAGGTCCAGTCCGCCTCAGGCGCGGGGAAGGAGACCGGGGCAGGGGCACAGGCCGCCTCGGGCACGGAGTCGAATACCGCGGTGAAGCCGGAGACCGTGGCGGATCCGGCCGACGACGTCGTGCCTGCGCCCCTCCCGGCCGACCTCGGCCCCGCCTTCGAGTCCTTCGAGGAGTGGATGCGGCCGCTCGTGGACCAGGTCCAGAGCCTGCCGAAGGGTCTGATCCGCTTCGCCTACCCCCGCACCCGCACGGGCCTCCGGCTCCGGGGTCTGGCGGACAAGGTGCTGCTGTCCGCCGCGTTCAGGCCCGTGGTGCGGCGGATGACCCGCCTCGCGCAGAGCGAGCGCCCCCTGCCGGAGCTCCCGGCCTCCGCCGCGCGCTAGTCTCGCCCGCGCCGGTCCTTCCCCGGGCCAGGCCACCGCCCGGCGTCGTCCCTCAGCGCCGCTTCCGCCTCCCCTGGACGTCCACGGCCGTGGTGTCCAGGCGCGGGTCGAAGGACTGGGTGACCGGGGCGGCGTCGGAGTGCCGCGGCGCGAACCGGATGCCGACCAGGGCGACCACCGTGAGCAGCCCGAAGAACGCGACGACGGACCAGAAGTTCCCGCCGAAGGCGATCAGCAGCGACGAGGCGATCGCGGGCGAGAGCCCGCCCCAGACCGCGGCGCCGACGCCGTAGGACAGCGACATCGAGGTGTAGCGCGACTGCGGGCGGAACATCTGCGCCATCAGCGCCGAGAGCGGCCCCCACGCGCCGCTCAGCGTGATGCGGATGACGATGACGAACACCCAGATCAGGGCCACACTCCGGTTCTGGATGGAGAGCACCAGCGGGATGATGCACACGAACGACAGCACGGAGCCGAGGTACATGACGAGCTTCAGCCCCACCTTGTCGCCGAGGTAGGCGATGGGCAGCGTCACGATCGCCTCGACGAAGGAGGCGACGGTCATCGCGCCCAGGATGATCGCCGGGTCGAGGCCAATCTCGGGGCTGTCCGCGTAGTTCTGGACGAAGGTCGTGGCGACGACGTAGCCGCCGGAGGACATCGCGACGATGCACATGCCCATGAGGATCGGCAGCCAGTTGTTCCGCAGCGCGTAGAGGATCGGCGTCGACTGCTCCTGCCCCTCGACCCGCTGCTCGAAGACCGGGGTCTCCTCGACGCGGTAGCGCACCCAGAACCCCACCGCGATGAGCACGACGCTGAACAGGAACGGCACGCGCCAGCCCCAGGAGAGCAGGACGTCGTCGCCCATGGACGCCAGGATCCAGAACATCCCGGAGGCCATCAGCGCCCCGAGCGGGTTGCCGACCTGGGTGAAGCCGCCGTAGAAGCTCTTCCACTTCGGGGGCGCGCTCTCGACCGACATCAGGCTCGCCCCGCCCCACTCGCCGCCGACCGCCAGGCCCTGCGCCATGCGGCACACGATGAGCAGGATGGGCGCCCAGATGCCGATGGCGGCGTAGCTCGGGAGCACGCCGACCAGCGTCGTCGCGACCCCCATGAGCAGCAGCGTGATGGTGAGGGCGGGCTTGCGGCCCAGCTTGTCGCCGACGTGGCCGAAGATGATCCCGCCCAGCGGGCGCATGAAGAAGGCGACGGCGTAGGTGCCGAAGGAGGCCAGCGTGGCGACGGCCGGGTCGAGGTCGGCCGGGAAGAACACGTGCGGGAACACAATCGCGGCGGCGGTGGCGTAGACGTAGAAGTCGTACCACTCGATGGAGGTGCCGACGAGCGCGGCGGCCCCGCCCTTGAGCGCCCTGCGATGCGAGTTCACGGGTGCCGATGCGGCTGGTGCGGACATGATCGACCCTTCGCCGAGAAAATGTGGATCCCCTGGTGAGAATGGTAGATCCAGGTGTCCCGCACCACCAGGGGGAGGGGAGGGGCAGTTTCGGAGGGGCCCACCGTGGTCGCGGACGACGCCGGCCGCTCTGGTGGCGACTCGTCGCTCGCCGGCCGCTCGGGCGGACGACTCGTCGCTCGTCGTCCGCCCGCGCTACGCCAGGTAGTTCGCGTCCGGCACGTCGGTGACGAACATGTGCCCCGGCGCGTGGGTGAGGGCGAAGGGCGGCCGCGAGGCCACGATCGCGGCCTGCGGGGTGACGCCGCAGGCCCAGAAGACCGGGACCTCGCCGTCCCGGATTTCGGGGGCGTCGCCGAAGTCGGGGGCGCCGAGGTCCGCGATCCCCAGCCCGGCCGGGTCGCCCACGTGCACGGGCGCCCCGTGCACTGCCGGGTACCGGCCCGAGATGCGCACCGCGTCGGCGACCCGCCCCGCCGGGATCGGCCGCATGGACACCACCAGGTCGCCGCTCAGGCGGCCGGCGGGGGCGCAGGCGCGCGCCGTCCGGTACATCGGGACGTTGCGGCCCAGCTCCTGGTGGCGGATCGGGATGCCGGCCTCGGCCAGCCCGGCCTCGAAGGTGAAGCTGCAGCCGATCAGGAACGAGACGAGGTCCGGGTGCTCCTCCCACGCCGACGACGCGTCGGCCGTCTCCCCGGCCAGCTCGCCGTCGCGCCAGATCCGGTACGCGGGGAGGTCGGTGCGCAGGTCCGAGCCGGGGGCCATGCGGGAGGCGACGGACCCGGCGTCGAGCACCTCGAGCACCGGGCACGCCCGGGGGTTGCGCTGGGCGTAGAGCAGCACGTCGTAGGCCCAGTCGGCGGGGACCGCGATGAGGTTCGCCTGCACGAGCCCGGGGGCGACGCCGCTGGTCGGCTCGACGAGGCCGCCGCGGTAGGAGCTCCGGGCCGCTCGGGCCTGCTCGAGCTGCCGCGGGTCGGGAGGGATCACGCTCTCGGTGGCGGCGGTGCCGCTGCGCGTCACGGCGTCACCCCGCGCCACGGCGTCGGGCCCGTCCACGTCAGGCCGCCTCGATCGTGCCGAGGGGCGATCCGCCCGCGACCTGCTCGCCCGCCCCGACGGCGCGACGCAGCGTCCCGGAGCGGTGCGCCTTCACCGGGACCTCCATCTTCATCGCCTCCAGGACCGCGACCGTCTGGCCCTCCGAGACCGCCGCGCCGTCCTCCGCCTTCCAGGCGCTCAGGGTGCCGGCGAAGGGGGCGGTGACGGCCCCGGCGTCGGGATCCGCGCCGCCGGACGCGGAGGCGCCCGCTGCGTCCCGGTCACCGGGTCCGGTGCCGTCCGATCCGGTGCCGTCCGGCCCGGCGCCCGCGGCCTGATCACCGGCACCCGCGCCGCCCGCGCTCCCGCCGCCCGCCCCCAGATGCGCGAGCAGCGCCTCGGGAAGGCCGATCGTGGTGCGGCGCCCGTCGATCTCGAGGGGCAGGCGCGTGAGCCGCGGCTCCTCCGGGGCGGGGACGGCCGGATGCGCGGCGAAGTCGGCCGCGCACTCCTCCTCGATCCACCGCGTGTGCACGCCGAACCGGCCCTCCGGCGCGGTGAACGCCTCGTCGGTCACGACGTAGCGGGCGAAGGGCAGCACGGTCGCCACGCCGCGGACCTCGAACTCCGCGAGCGCCTGGCGGGACCGCGCGAGGGCCTGCTCCCGGTCCCGGCCCCACACCACGAGCTTGGCGATCAGCGAGTCGAAGGTCCCGGGGACGGTCTGGCCCGCGCGGAAGCCGGCGTCGAGGCGCACCCCGGGGCCGCTCGGGGCGTCGAAGACCTCCAGGGTGCCCGGCGTCGGCAGGTAGCCCAGGGCGGGGTCCTCGGCGTTGATGCGGAACTCGATCGCGTGGCCGAAGCTCGGGATCTCATCGGGCACGCCCATGGGCTCGCCCGCGGCGACCCGGAACTGCTCCTGCACGAGGTCGACGCCGGTGACCTCCTCGGTGACCGGGTGCTCGACCTGCAGGCGCGTGTTCACCTCCAGGAAGGTGAGCGTGCCGTCCTCGCCGAGCAGGAACTCCACGGTGCCCGCCCCGACGTAGTGCGCGGCGCCGCAGATGTCGGCCGCGGCCCGGTGGATCCGCTCGCGCAGCTCCTCGTCCAGGAACGGCGCGGGCGCCTCCTCCACGAGCTTCTGGTTCCTCCGCTGCAGCGAGCAGTCACGGGTGCCGAGCACCGCGATGCGGCCGTGCCGGTCGCCCAGCACCTGCGCCTCGAGGTGGCGCGGGCGCTCCAGGAAGCGCTCGACCAGGCAGTCGCCGCGCCCGAAGGCCGTCTCCGCCTCGCGCACGGCCGACTCGAAGGCCTCGGCGACGCGCTCGCGCTCGTGCACCACGCGCATGCCGCGGCCGCCGCCGCCGTGCACGGCCTTGATGGCCACCGGCAGGCCGTGCCGGTCGGCGAAGGCGAGGACCTCCTCGGCGTCCGCGACGGGCTCGTTGGTGCCCGGGGCGAGCGGGGCCCCCACGTCGTGGGCCAGCGTCCGCGCACTCGCCTTGTCGCCGAGGAGCTCGATGGTCTCCGGGTCGGGGCCGACCCAGACGAGGCCGGCCTCGGCGACCGCCCGGGCGAAGCTCGCGCTCTCGGAGAGGAAGCCGTAGCCGGGGTGGACGGCGTCGGCGCCGGAGCGGGCCGCGGCGTCGAGGATCTTGGCCTGGTCGAGGTAGGTCTCGGCCGGCGTGGTGCCCCGCAGGGCGTAGGCCTCGTCGGCCAGGCGCACGTGGAGGGCCTCGGCGTCGGCGTCCGCGTAGACCGCGACGGCGCGCAGGCCCGCCTCGTGCGCGGCGCGGATCACGCGGACCGCGATCTCGCCGCGGTTGGCGATGAGGACGGTGGTCAGCTGCATCGGATCGCTCCCTGTGAATGGTGACGGGCTCATGGGGTGGGTGTCTGGGTGGTCGGTGCGGGCGGGTCGGTGACGCCCGACGCGGCGCCGTCCTGCTCCGCGGGCGCGAGGGGCTCGAAGCGCACCCGCGCCCCGGGCGGCAGCTGCGCGGCGAGCCCGAGGTCGGCCTCGCAGACCACCCCGATCACCGGGTAGCCGCCGGTCAGCGGGCGGTCGGCGAGGAAGAGGACGGGCTGGCCGTCGGCCGGGACCTGGATCGCGCCCGTGGCGAGGCCCTCGCTGGGCAGCTCGCGCTCGCGGTGCTCGGGCGTCCGGGTCAGCGGGTCCCCGGCGAGGCGCACGCCCACGCGGTCGCTGCGCGGGGTCACCTCCCAGGCGGTCTCCCATAGGGCGCGGAGGCCCTCCGCGCCGAACCACTCCTCGCGCGGCCCGGGCACGACCCGCAGGCGGGCCTCCTCGCCGGGCGCGGGCAGCTCGGCCGGGTCCGGTTCGGGCAGGCCCACCGGCGCGCGGCCCGGGGCGCCCGCGCGCACGACGTCGCCCTCGGCCAGCGGGGCGGGGCCGAGACCGGCGAGCGTGTCGGCCGAGCGGCTGCCGAGCGTCCGCCCCGCCGCGACGCCGCCGCGCACCGCCAGCACCGTCCGCAGCCCGCGGGCGGGGGCCTCGAGGCGCAGGAGCTCGCCGGGGTCGAGGCGGAAGGCCCGGCCGGCCGGGGCGCGCCGGGTCCCGAAGGGCCCGGTGATCCGGCCCTCCCGGGGCGCTCCGGCCAGCGCGAGCACCGAGGCGCCGGGGCCGACGCCGCGCGCCTCGAACGCCCCGAAGCCCAGCTCCAGCGCGGCCGCATCCTCGGGGTTGCCGGCCAGGCGGTTCGCCCGCGCCAGCGCGCCGCGGTCCGCGGCCCCGGAGGCGCTCACGCCCAGGGCGGTCAGGCCGGGCCGCCCGGCGTCCTGGATAAGGGTCTGCAGGCCGGGGTCGAGGATCTCGAGGACCGGGGTCGCTCCGGGGTCCGCGCTCTCCTGGGCGGTCTGTGTTGGGGCGCGGTTCCGGTCCTGCGTGCCGGTCTGCGTGTTGTCCCGCGCCTCGGTCCGGTCCTGGCTCTGCGCCTCGGTCTGCGTGCGGTCCTGCGCCGCGGCCCCCGCCCCGGCGTCGTCGACCTCGACCGCCTCGCGCACGGCCTCGAACCGCACCGCGGCACCCGGCAGCAGGGCCGCGGGCTGCTCCCGTCCCAGGTCCCACATGCGGTGGCCCGTGCGGCCGATCAGCTGCCAGCCGCCGGGGCTCTCCCGCGGGTACACGCCGGAGAACGCACCGGCGAGCCCCACGGAGCCGGCCGGGATGCGGGGGCGCGGCGTCGAGCGGCGGGGCACCGTCAGCGCGGTGTCCCCGCCGGAGAGGTACGCGAAGCCCGGCGCGAAGCCGGTGAAGGCGACCGTGTACCGCGGCGCGACGTGGCGGGCCACCACCTCCTCGGGGCTCAGGCCGGTCAGCGCGGCGACCTCGGCGAGGTCCTCGCCGTCGTAGCGGACGGGGATCACGGTCTCGGGGGCCCCGGCGCGGGGGCCGGCCGTCCCGGGCCCGGAGAGCAGCGCCTCGAGGCGGGCCGCGAACGCCCGGGGAGCGGGCCGCGCGGCCGCGCACCAGCACGGTCTCGGCGGCGGGGACGACGTCGAGAACGTCGAGCTCCCCGCCGCGGCCGCGAGCAGCGCCCGTGCACGGCGAGCGCGCGGTCCAGGTCGCCGCAGTCGAGGATCACGGCGGCGTCGCCGGCCGGGCGCACGCGGGGCGGGGCGATCCGCGGGCCCGGGGCCTCCGGCGTCGTGCCCGTCATTGCGCGCCCACGAAGGAGGCGAGCCCGACGCCGCCGCCCACCAGGCGGTCGCGGACGGCCAGCGCCATCCGCACGGCGCCCTCGCTGTCGCCGTGCACGCAGATCGACTCGGCCTCGACCGCGACGTCGTTCCCGTGGCGGTCCGCGAGGACGCCCTCCTCGACCAGGCGGAGCATGCGCCCGGCGACGACGTCGGGCTCGTGCAGCGTGGCGCCCTCCTCCCGGCGGGAGACCAGGCTGCCGTCCGGCTCGTAGGCGCGGTCGGCGAAGGCCTCCGGGACCGCGCGGAGCCCGGCCGCGCGCGCCTGCCCCACGAGCTGCGAGCCGGCGAGGCACACGAGCGGCAGCTCCGGATCCACGGCCCGCAGCGCTGCGATCACGGCGTCGGCCTGCTGCTCGTCGTGGGCGATGGTGTTGTAGAGGGCGCCGTGCGGCTTGACGTAGGAGACGCGGGTCCCGGCGGCCCGGGCCAGCGCCTGGAGCGCGCCGATCTGGTAGATCACGTCCGCGGTGAGCTCGTCCTGGGAGACGCCCATGGGCCGCCGGCCGAAGCCGACGAGGTCCGGGTAGGCCACGTGGGCGCCCACCCGCACCCCCTCGCGCGCCGCGGACCGGAGCGTGGCGAGCAGGGACCGGGGGTCGCCCGCGTGGAAGCCGCAGGCCACGTTGGCGCTGGTGACCACGGAGAGCATGGTCTCGTCGTCGCCCAGGCGCCACTGGCCGAAGTGCTCGCCGAGGTCGCTGTTGAGGTCGATCTGCATGGTGGCAGCCTTTCCGGTGGGTCGAGCGCCGGCTACGCGGCGAGGAAGTCGAAGATGGCGGTGAAGGAGACCGCACCCATGTACCAGCTCATCACGGTGACGAGGACCCCGGCCACCCTCAGCCAGAGCGGCACCCGGTACCCGTTCAGCAGGTCGCGCCGGAACCAGGCCACGTACATGAACACGGTGAACCCGATCGGGAGGATCAGGCCGTTGAAGCCGCCGGCGAAGACCAGCAGCGCGGCCGGGGCGGTGCCCAGCGCCAGGTAGGAGACGGTGCCCACCGCGATGAAGCCGACCGTGGTCCAGTTGCGCACCCGGCCCTCGATCCGGGCCGAGAACACCGACGTGAACGAGACCGAGGTGAAGGCCGCGCCGATCACGCTCGAGATGCCGGCCGCCCAGAGGACCAGGCCGAACAGGCGCATGCCCAGCTCACCGGCCGCCGCGGCGAACGCGTCGCCGGCGGGGTTGCCGGCGACGTCGAGGGTCACCCCGCTCGCGACGACGCCCAGGAACGCCAGGAAGAGGACGAAGCGCATGACGCCGGTCACCCCGATCCCGAAGAACGCGGAGCGGGTGACCTCCCGGACGTGCTCCGGCCCCGAGACGCCGGCGTCGAGCAGCTTGTGGGCGCCGGCGTAGGTGATGTACCCGCCCACGGTGCCCCCGACGATGGTGGTGATCATCGCGAAGTCGACCGTGTCCGGCAGGACGGTCTGCCGTAGGGCCTCGCCCACCGGCGGGTCCGCCAGGACCGCGACGACGGCCGTGAGCACGATCATGAGCAGCCCCAGCCCGACCAGCGCGCGGTCCATCAGCATCCCGGCGCGCCTGACGAGGAAGATCGCGATCGCGAGCAGGGCGCTGAGGGCGCCTCCGACCTTGGGATCGAGCCCCAGCAGCGCGTTGAGCCCCAGCGCCGCGCCCGCGATGTTGCCGATGTTGAAGACGAGGCCGCCGAAGACGACGAGCGCCGCGAGGACGTACCCGCTGCAGGGGATGGCGGCGTTGGCGAGCTCGGCGGCGCGCTTGCCGCTGACCGTGACGATGCGCCAGATGTTGGCCTGCACCACGAAGTCGATGACGATCGAGGCGAGGATCCCGAACGCGAAGGCGGCCCCGAGCGCCTGGGTGAAGACCGCCGTCTGGGTGATGAAGCCGGGGCCGATCGCGGAGGTGGCCATCAGGAAGATGGCGCCGAGGAGGCTGCCGCGCCGGGCCTTGACGAAGGTGGCCCGCGCGGTGGAGTCGGCCGGGCCCGACGCCGTGCCCGATGCGCCGGGGGCATCGGAGGGCGTGGCCGATGGGACGGCCCCGGCGGGTGGTTCGCGATCGCTCATGGGTGGTCCTTCCGTCGGGCCTCGGCGGGGTCGGGGAGTGAGCTGACTCACTGAACGATAATGGCATTTCGTTCAACAAACAAGAGCAGGCCGGTGAGCGATAGTGGGGTAGTCGGCGCCCCGGGAGGAGCCGGCGTCGGATGCGGGTGGCTCAGGGGGGCGGGTGCTCGGCGCGCGCCGCGGCGACTCGGCGGCGCACGCGGTCGCGGGCGCGGCACTGGCTAGACTGGACGGCTATGAGCATCAAGAGCACCGGCGCGAGCCGCGAGCCGCAGGGTTCCGGGCCCGGGCGGGCGGCCTCCCGGACGGCGCAGGCCGTCGAGGCTCTCCGGACGATGATCGTCGACGGGGAGTTCGCCCCGGGGGAGGTGCTCCGGGAGGTCGAGATCTCCGAGCAGCTCGGGGTCTCGCGCAACACCCTCCGCGAGTGCTTCCGCCTGCTGGACCACGTGGGGCTCGTCGTGCTCGCCCCGTACCGCGGCGCCAGCGTGGCCACGCCCACGGTCGCCTCGATCCTCGACATCTACCGGGTCCGGCGCATCATCGAGGGTCAGGCGATCCTCGGGTCCTTTCCCGGTCACCCGGCGGTCGCCCAGGTGCGCCGCGCGGTCGAGCGCGGCAGGGAGGCCGCGCTCGGCGGGGACTGGCGCGGGGTCGGCAGCGCCGACATCGAGTTCCACCGCGGGATCATCCAACTGGCCGACAGCCCCCGGCTCACCCGCGTCTTCGCCGAGCTCTCCGCGGAGCTGCGCCTCGCCTTCGGCGTGATCGACGACCCCGAGTACCTGCACGCCCCGTTCCTGGAGCTCAACGGCTCTCTGCTGGAGCTCCTGGAGGCAGGGGAGGCCGCGAAGGCACAGCGTCTGCTCGAGTCCTACCTGCAGCGCGCCGAGAGGGTGCTGGTCTCGGCGTACGAGCGCCGGGGCTGAACCGGGCGCCGGACTGACGTGAGCGCTAGGGCTGACGTGAGCGCCGGGGCTGACGTCAGTGCCGGGGCCGACGCGAACGCCGGAGCGGCGAGGGCGGTGAGGCCGGAGGGCCGCGCCCACCCCCCTCCGGAGCGGGCCCGGCGTCGGGAGCGACCGGCGCGTCAGGCCCCGATGCGCTCCGGCTCGCCCAGCGACAGCATCAGCCGGTTGGCCCAGTTGAAGAAGGCCGCGCCGTTGATCATGTCGACGATCTCCCCGTCCTCGAGGCCGGCCCGGTGGAGGCGATCCACGTGCCCGGCAGAGAAGGCCTGCGGCGTGCGGGTCAACGCGGCCGACGCCGCCACGATCGCGTCCCAGCGCGCGCCCGCCTCGGCCGAGGGGAGCCCGGTGCCCGACGACGACTCGTCGGCGAGGCGGGGTGACGACTCGCCCTCGGACCGGCCCGACGACTCGTCGACCGGCCGGTGCGACGACTCGTCACCCGTCCCGCGGCGCAGCTCGGCCTCGACGCCGTCGTCGAGCAGTCGCTGCACGGCGTCGAGGTAGGAGGCGTCCTCCTGCACGGCGCGGTGCGAGTGGATCGAGGCGCAGAACAGGCAGCCGTTGAGGCGGGAGGCGACGGTCGCGGCGACCTCGCGCTCGGCGCGGGAGAGGCCGCCGTCGACGTTGTAGAAGATGTCGAAGTCCGTGAGGGTGCGGGCCTCGAGGGCGTCGGGGTCGCGGACCAGCAGGCGGAAGTACGGGCTCTTGGTGCGCGCGCGCTCCACGAGGGCCTCGCGCTGGCGGTCCGTCAGCGCGTCCTCCGCCACGGGTTCGATCCAGGGGAGCCACCCGAGGCCGCCCCGGGTGAAGCGGTCCGGGCGCTTGAGGTCGGGGTACTCGGTGACGCGCTCGTGCAGCGTGGTCGGCGTCTCGGAGCCGGCCAGCGTGGTGGAGCCGGCTGTTGCCTGGGAGCCGACCGGAGCCTCAGCGCCGGACTGAGTCTCAGCGTCGGCCGGCGCCTCGGAGCCGGTGGGGACCGCGGACCCCGCCAGGGTGGCGGTGCCGGAGCCCAGCGCGGCGCCCGCGCTGGCCGCCCCGGCGGGGGCCTCTGCGTCGTCGATGCCACCCGCCGCCGCGCCCGATGACGAGTCGTCACCGCCCAGCGCCGCGAGGCTCTCGGCCGCGCGGATCTGGAAGCTCAGGAACGAGATGAGCTGCGCCAGGGACACGACGCCGTCCTCGCCCCACCCGGTGTCGAGCAGCTCGCCCAGGTGGCGCGGCGCCGAGTCGCGGGGGTGCAGGACCAGCAGGTGCGCGTACTCCAGCGCGGCGGCCAGGCCCTCGCCCAGCGCGCGGCGGGCCGCGGCGGGCAGCCGGAAGGTCGGCCC